>NZ_PZJJ01000054.1 GCF_003044065.1 Alkalicoccus saliphilus | reverse complement strand
TAGTTTAAACTCTTTATCATATTTTCGTTTTACCATCTTGAACACTCCTCTAATGTGGGTTCCATGTACAGATCATTATACATGCTTTCCCCCAATTAGCTGTGTCCAGTTTTTAGAGTAGCATCAGATATATTAATTCAAACTATATAGAGCATAATAATTTAAAGACAATTTTGGTTTCTGATAAATCTAATTTCACCGAGAATAATAAAAATGACTTTGAGAAAACGAGTGAAAAAATTATAAGACGAACAGTCGAGTATCAGCCTGAGAAGCATACAGTTGTGAATAGTATGTTTGAAAAATATTCGTCAATACAATTATTCTATGATCGTTACCAAGGCGAAATAAATTCTATATTAAATGCTATAGAAGATTTGAATTTGAGAACCATACAATATGTTATTGAGATAGTACAAGATGTGTATTCAATTTTAGAAAAGAATAATTTAAGTGAAGATGAAAATAATATTGGGAAAATTGATAATTTAGAAGAGTTAATGGATATTTTTACTTTTGCTTTAGTACTAAGTACTAGCTATAAAAATGGAGAAATCACCAGTGTTCTTCGAGCAAAAAAACATCTAAATTATTCTCCTTTTATCGAAGGGAAAAAGGAGAACAAAGGTGCTAAAAGTTTAATTCAAAATAACGTTTTTATTTCAAAAAGATTTAGATTTTATACATCTGTAGCAGATTTTATTTTTGAAGGATACATTAACGAGTCAACTTTCTTGTGTGAAATAAAAGAGAAGTATAAAAAAGAGGATGAAAAACTTAAGGCTTTGAGGATTTTACGTAATTATGATTCCCACGAATTAGAGGATTTAAATTTGAGCTTTTTAAAAGTAATGCATAATATTGACTTTGGGAATTATGATCCAAAAAGTTATATCCAAACTTTTAAACTCATTAAATTTTTAATAGACAAAAACATTCTAAAATGTGATGATAACCTTCTAGAAAGGTTCAAAAAGGGGCTAGAAGTTTCTTTGAATCAAAATGTTGAGCTGCTGATTAGAGAAGAAACCACTTTAGATCAGCAACTACTAAGTAATGACCAAGAACATGAGGTTCAACAGTTAATTATAATTTTGAATGAAAGGACTGACCTAGCTAAAAAAGAAATAAAAAGAAACCAAATTGAAGATATTGTTAAAAGAATGAACGATTCAAAGGGAATAGAAAAGATGGCAAGAGAAATTGAGAATTTCACATTCGAAGGTGATTTTTTCAAGTATCTTTGTGAAATTAACTTCTGGGATCAAATTGTTTGTTTTCCTAATAAGAAAATTTCACAGTTAAATTCATATTTACGCCATTTGTATTTATCTGTGACTAATTCAGGGGATTACAACGAAAAAGATGCGCCTCATATGAGGTTATACTGTTGTAACCTAAAGAAAAAAATCAAAAGTACAGCAATAGATCCTTTAAAAGCAGTCATTTTGGAAGAACATTTGTCAGAAGTACAAAAAGTTATAAATCATGTGCGATAGGCGATAGATTAGACTCGACTTAGGAAATTTCAGTGCATGAGGAGAATGGTTTTACCTATGCTCGGTTAGGTTCCCTAACTTTAACCACTTACTTTTATAAAAATCGTCAAACTTTCATTAATGATCCATAATTTATTTCAACTTTATTTTTTAGAAAACCTTTTGATAATGAAAGTGGTGATAATCAATGGACAATGTTTCAAATGATAAAAGGTCTAAAACCATGAAAGCTGTTAAGTCTAAAAATACCACTCTAGAACTTCGTGTTAGAAAAGCTTTGTGGAATAGAAACGTGCGATATAGAGTCAACAATTCCTCCTTGTATGGAAAGCCGGATATATCAGTGAAGAAATACAAATTGGTGGTTTTTATAGACTCATGTTATTGGCATGGTTGTCCTCTTCATGGAAGAATACCTAAAAGCAACACTTCTTTTTGGGAAGCAAAGATTCAGAGAAATAAAGAAAGAGATAAAAAAGTAACCAATTACTATTTGGAAAAAGGATGGAACATTGTTAGAGTATGGGAACATGAAATAAACGAAGATTTAGAAGCGGTGGTTTCAAAAATCACGGATTATATAGACTATTAATATAGTTATTTGCTATTTCATCTCGTCTTCGTATCTAATCAAGTCTTCAATACTGACTTCTTTTTTAGTGATAATTTGTAATCCTTTCATGATTTTATTTAATGTTTCCAGCTCTATTCTTTTGGTTTTATTATTGCACATATCGTTAATTGTGTTGGGTCGCACTTTGGATATTTCGGAAAATTCATGTTGGGAATAGTTATGTTGCTTTAACAAAGAGTGCAAGTTAAACTTAATCATGTAATCATTCCTTATAATTGACTTATAACTACAGGAGTTATATAATTTATACTGGATATTCGATTTATCTTTTCTAATAATTAATAGACAGGGTGACCTATATGTATAAATTTATCTCTTTATTTAGTGGATGTGGAGGTATGGATTTAGGATTTAAAGGAGGTTTCAGTGTTTTTGGTGAAAAGTATGAACGGAACCTGTTAAATCCTGTCTGGGCTAATGATATTTTTCCACAAGCAATTGAAACTTACAAGAAAAATTTTGGTGACCATATGGTAAAAGGAGACATTCAAAACATTTTGGATTCTTCTACTGAGATTTTCCCCCCGGATATAGATGTTGTTATTGGAGGTTTTCCTTGTCAAGATTTTAGTGTGGCTGGTAAAAGACAAGGAATCACAGTAAAAAGGGGTAGGCTTTATTTGCAAATGAAAAGAGTCATTGAACGAACGGCTCCTAAAATATTTGTTGCGGAAAATGTTGAAGGATTGATAAATATGAATGGAGGCGTTGTTTTAAACACTATTAAAAATGATTTGTCTTCAATTATACATGATGACAATAAAGTAGAGTATGATGTAAAACACTTTTTATTACATGCTGCGGATTATGGTGTTCCCCAAGTCAGGAAACGTGTTTTCATTGTGGGCGTTAGAAGAGATGTGTCAGGGGAATTCACGCTCCCTAAACCCACTCACGTTAACAAATGGAAAACTGCTAAAGAGGCGATTGAGGATTTATGGGGGAAAGAAGAGGATTTATCAATTCCAAACCACAACCAAATATCTCGAGCCAAGTTCTATCCCGGTAGACGAATGCAAGGAAACTCTAGAATTAAAGCGGACAAGCCTTCAGTAACGATTAGAGCTGAACACCATGGCAATATAGAAGCGCACTATAACACTTACAATTCAGAGAACGAAGAGGATATGAGGGGGTGGAGAAGGTTAACTGTACGAGAATGCGCTAGAATACAAAGTTTCCCCGACGATTTCGTGTTTTTAGGATCAGCGACACAGACTTACAAACAAATTGGTAATGCCGTACCACCGGTTTTAGGATGGCACGTAGCTAGAGCCGTACAAAATGTCTTACTCAAAAACGATCGTTTGGCATTGACCAACCACAGTGACAAAGCCCTTACTTTATTTTAAGGGTAATATTGTATCAATTTTTAAGCCTTACTAGTCTTGCTAAACTGATTAAGGAACTAATATGAATACATTAAAAAATTACAGTGACTTATTAGAGAAAGCTTGGTGATTAAATTTCCAAGCTTTCTTAAAAATAAGCGAAGATATAATTTGTCTCACTATAAAATTTAAAAGGTGTGAGGAAGGTGATTAGATATAAAACTTTAGCTATAGTATTTGGATGAATTAGTTTAATAGTTTTTATACGCCAAGCTCTTGAAAAGAAATTAATAACAATAGATATATTCACTAAGCCGTTTTAAAAGATAATTTTTCTGTACACAAATAAATCACCACGAGTTTTGGGTTTTCTAAAATGCAATAATACAGTTTTCATTATTTATTAAATCCTTTTTCTTTTAAAACTTTTTTCAGAAAGTTAATAGAATAAGCCGGCTTTCTTTTATGTAACATGGCGTGACAATTAGGACATACAGGTCTAAGATCTTCAACGGGATCAATTACGTATTCTGTCCCCACAGTACTCAACTCTTTTAAGTGATGGACATGAATAAAATTCTCCCCTATCTCTCCATAGATTTCAGCAAAATTAAAATCGCAGATTACGCAGCTGTATCCATAATGCTCAAGACATTTTTTTCGAGCCACTGGATTTCGTTCATAAACATTTACAGATATTTGTTTGGTTGCTCCTTCCACATATTTTTCGGGAGTGGTTACCTCTTCAGTGGCTTTATTAAAAAGCTCTTCTTTTTCATTGCGAAATTCCCAAATGATTTTTACAGGTTTGGAATTTTGGTATTCTTTAACTGTGGCGTTTCCTTGATACGTAAAGTTAGTATTTTTGTTATCCTCCCGAGTGAAGACGTAAACTTTCCCCTTAGGGTTCAACATGGCTTGAATGGCATGAGTGGCCAAAGAATGATTTCTTTTACCGAACCACTGTAAGTCGTCCCCGATAAATTTGTTGTCGTAATCGTGTCCTGTTCTGCCGGCAGAGTTTATATTCACAAATACAAAAACATCCTCATTGAAGGTCGTGTAACCGGTGTTCCAATTACCTCCTTGTTTTTCTTCAGGCACATCAAAAATTCTATAAACATCTTTTCTAGAGTATTTTCTACCGACTTCAAAAAGTTTTGAATCTAACTTGGTGCTTTTTTGAAGTAATGTTTCAATCTTTATTAAGGTTCTAGGGTTTAAAGGCATAGAAGAAGCTTGAAATCCTTCCAATAAATATTTGTCGTATTCTTCATCTTTAATGCTTAGTTCTTCAATCAGCAAAGGGTGACGCAGTAAGTTTCTTATATATCTTATAGGTACTCGATAATTTTTTTGATGGCGTTTTTCATAGTAAAATTCATTATTATCTAAGGAATATATTGGTTTGCCGATGATCTCCACCACCGCATAAATTCCTCGCTTCAACTTTGGTTTTCCATCCAGTTGCTCATTACTTCTATGATCATGGCCAACTCTCACCACACCGAGCTGGCCTTCTTGAAACCAGCTTTTTTGCCAATGGGTTATTGAAAAGGTGTCTTCTAGTTTACCTGAAGCCAAAAAATCATCAATAGCCCATTTCTTCGGATTACAGAAAAACGTCCAAAAACCGGTTGGCTCGACTTTTTCCATTATTATCCCCCTTTAATTTATGTATATAAAAAAAATTCCCCTTTACTTTAGCCGCATAAATTTCATATTCAACGGTGGTGTTGTCTAAAAAAAGGAGAGATAAGGTTTTTAAGTAGTTACAAGATGTATGCTATTTTTTTAAAAATACAGTGAAAGTATGAATAGTTTATACCATTGAGAGAATTTCGTAATAAAAACCAAAATCGGAAAATACGAATGATAGATAAGTCCTCCCTTGCAGAGGGATGCTTTCCAAAGGGCTTGTCTTCATCTAACTTATGCGAAAAAAACACTCGCCTGAGTGGATCGTCAGACGGCGTTGACTCCTCCAGGAGTCGCCGTCTTCCACTTCGGTCTTTCTGATTAAGCGGACTTTTAATATATAAAATACACAGATTGTTCGTTTATTTATTCAAAAAGGGCACTTATGAAATTGATTCCATTGGTTAATAATTAGATAAGGATTTTTCATAAACTTCGGAAGGTAAAGGTGGTTTATGTGAGTCTTTACTTCTTATACGTTGGTGACGATAGCTTAAGTTATTATTAATTGCATTATCTATTAAATATTTCCAAATACCTTCTGTGTTTTCTTCAGGTGGAAAATCTTCTAATTGCCATGAATCGTTTAGTGTTTCCAAATCAAATGATGAGAGTTGGTGATGTATTAAAGGAGCTAAATACGATAACCGTCTATAAATTTGGCTTAAATTGAATGTGAATTCTCCCCTCGTCCATAAAAATTTTCCTCCGGCAGAGAAGTTATCTCTTAATGAAGAGGTCATTATTTGATGTTCACGAAGCAAGTATGAAGTCGCTCTCGCATATTTATCTGGCAAGGAAGAAAAAATTTCTGGAAAAAGAACCATACATTTCGATAACAACTCGTCTTTTTTGCTGCTCGAGAGACTACTAAATAATTGAACTTTTGGAGAACTTTCTGATTCATCTATCCACCAAAGTGCTTCGCCTTCATTCAAATTCCTACGTACGAACTCTTTAATTTTTTTTGATTTTTCAGGTGGATCTAGTACTCTAAACTCATTATATTCCATATCTAATTTACTTAAAATGGTTTGGTTTTTGTTCACATCCATATTTATATAGAATCTAGGAGAATGAGTTACTTTAATATCCGATAAAACATCTTCGTAATTTTTGTATCTTACTTGTATTTGATCACCATGTTGCTTTCCAAATAACAAGAAGATTTGATTTTCTAGCCCGGCTTTCAATGTGCCTTCGAAAATACTATTTCCAGTAGATTCCCATTTGGTGCCTTTACTGAATTTAACTTCAATCCCATATGTATTGTTAATAATTATGTCAGGAAACGTCTGTTTTCCTGTTTGCTCGATTATAAAGTCATATCCTTTATCAGTATTTATTTTCTTTAGCATCTCCACTACATAATTTTCAAAATCTGTGCCGTTTTGTTGGGAAGACAAGTCATGTTCACTTTCTATGTATTTAATAACTTCTTCAATTAAATTATTAATTCTCATCAATGTTAATCACTCCATAATTTCCAAAGATTTTTACCGTTCTTTAATAACTTAAAGAAGTAAACTTTAAGTGGTGTAGTATGGCATTACAACGAAATATTTTCCGGTATATCAATAAACTGTGTGATTAAATAGAATTATGATCCTTCAGACGAGTCAGTGATTACTTGGTCTATGGCGTCTATGGGCCTGGTGCTAATACCGTATTTCACAAACTCAATTTTTAGTGGCTCTTATTTATTATGCTTTGTGTAGTGCTAATTTACATATATTAATTATAAGTATCTAATACAAAATGGAAATATTCATTTTGCAATGGAGATTGTTTTCCTAGAAATTAAGTTTAAGACGTCTTGCTGCTCTTCCATCTCTTGATACGGGAGATAACTCAGTATACAGTTCTATATCCGTACCAATTATTTCCTCACCTTCACTGTATCCAAATTTAATGCGAAATTCTTTATATATATAATTTAAACATCGCCTTTTCGATGGAAAAAAAATATCTCATACTCAAACTTATCTAACAAAATTGTCATAGTTTGATTAGGGCTACGAAAATTATCAACCATATGTTCAGAATTTCCTTTATGAGTCACCCATTCTAAATTACTTTTTTGGGGGTTTCCTCGATCAGAATCAATATGGTTAACAACTCCTCGATTATCGGGATTAGGTATAAATGCTGTAGCGACTAGTCGATGAACTAATAATTGTTTAGGTTTGCCATAACTTCTTAAGCAAACAAATTTATACCCTCCAGTGTTATTATGCTGTTTAATTATTTTACCATTATTTTTATTTAACACCTCGCCATATGTATTCACCATATAATTCGGGTAACCTTCAACCTCTCTCCATTCACCAACAGATGTAATTTCTTTTATTTTATTAAAAGTTTGAGCATCCATACGTCACATCCTCAGGGTTTTTTCTCTAATCGATTTAGTTTTACTCTTCTTATTTTTATAATGGTGACACTAATAGGCGTCTCTAAATTATTTGAGTTGAAAATATCTAAATTAGGTTAAATTTAAAATATAAATAGAAATAGCTGTAACATATAGAAGAAGGGAACTTCGTATCTTAAAAATATTCTCTATAGTTTGTACATTTCCTTCTACAAACTAGCCCTCCACATTTTATCTTATCAAATTATAAAAGATAAGGGAATAAATGTTAATGTAAATATACCTATGTAAAAAATATAAAAAGTGGATTAAGATCGGATTCCTATAAAAAGTAAATAAGGCTGAAATAATGGTAGAGGTGGAATGTGGTAGAACTATTCAAAAAATTTATATATTAGATTTATGGAAATGCTACATTTGTGAGGAAGTTCATTATTTGTTGCTACTAGATCCTAAAGTTTTTCTTCAGAATGAGACTGGTAAGCCAGATCGGGTTTTTAAAAAGACATGTGACTGGACAGGAATATTTTATGAAGAAGAGAACTAGGTAGAACGTAAGGAGAATATTTATTTTCGAGTATTGATATTAGGTCTAACTGTAGTTCGTAAAAATTTATAGACATTGAGAGTTGAAGTAATTTAATAATTAATCTTCATATGTAGTCGTAGCTTTCTTAAAGCACTTTTCTCCAGCTGATACACTCTCTGTGGTGAAATACTCAGCTCTGCACTCACTTCCACTCTTGATAAAGATCCCTTAGCAAGAAAGCCATATAAAAGTGTGACGACACGCTGTTCCTGTATGGTTAATTTGTTCATCGCCTGATACAGGCAGAGGTTGCGTTCTGCTCTTTCCAGCGTTTGACAAGGGTCAGTTTCCACCATTTTGAATGAAGCGATTCTTTTGGGCGTATACTCTATAATTGTCATAATTTCTCCTTAATTAATTATTAATATTCTTTAAACAATTCTACCAGATTCAGCTATACGGCAAGGCAAACAGTACGAAATTCGATCATGGGAACTCTTCTTTCACAAAGTTCGTGCTTGCTCACGTACACATAATTTTTCCCAATTCTCTCTGCCAGGTCCTCCTGGTTGAGATGGAGGGACTTTCTTTTCTACCGAAGCAGTTCAATTAAAATCTCGTTTTCGTTCATATGTATGCTTTTCATCATTTCATCCTTCAGCCGTGTCTTACTTCCACTAAAGCAAAGGATAAAAAATATACCAAAATCGAATATTTACAGAAATTTCTATGAAACTGACATAAAATGAATGAACCCATTGATTGGGTTTAAATAACAGCTCCATCTTGAAATACTTATAGAAGCAGAGGAAAAAACCGTATGATTACACCGGCGGCTTTTCGTTTTTGTTTAAGCAGCTTAATAAGCATCTCGTATTCGTTCGCATGTATAGTTTTCATTTTTTCATCCTTCAGCCTTGTCTTACCTCTAACTAAAGCAAAGGAAGAAAAATATACCAAAATCGAATATTTTGTAGAACTGTTAAATAGATGGGTGTCATTCCTTAAATGGTATATTATTGAAAATATTGTTAACCTTAATGAAATCACTTGTTATAATACGGAATATAGAGGGAGAGCGATTGATGCACCAATTATCTGCAGACAGATCAAATGCGGGAAAATGGAAGAAACAAAACAACGTTTTCCGAGCTTGGTATGGTTGAAAATGATTTGGAAGAAATGCTCCGAACAGATATTCAAATGCTTGAAGGTGGAGAAGTATCTTTACTTATTGTAGGGAAGCAGGTAAGGAATGAACAGCAGGGAGAGAAGCGACTTAACAGCTGTGGATGCCAATGGAAATATTGTCTTAATAGAAATAAAGAGGGACCGGCAGGACATAGCGCAGAGAAAAGAGCCTTTTGAATTTCAGGCTGCCCGCTATGCAGCGAGCTATGCCACTATTAAAACGAAAGACGATCGAAGGTGTACGCACCTTATTTGGATAAATATGGTATATTTCCAAAAAGGGAGAGCCGACGTTCAATGAATGGGGTCATCGTATTTTGGATGATTTTTTAATTCAGAACCATGCGGAAAAAACATTTAATCAAAAGCAGCGTATTATTTTGGTGGCTTCCGATTATGACGAGCAGACGCTGTCCACTGTTGCCTGGCTTAGTCAGAACGGCATTGATATCAGCTGTTATAAATTGATTCCTTATCTCATAAATAATGATGTATACATACAGGTGGATAAACTGATCCCTTCTGTTGAATACGAAGACTATTACGTGAATTTGGAAGTGAAGCACACAAACTCAAGCGGTTCCTCCCCGGCAAAAACCAAAGACAAAGAGAAGGTCACTTCCAAAAATTCAAACAATGCTGGAGTGGGGTGTCGTAAAATCTGGGGATATTATTCAGGCAAAAGGGAAAGCGGATGAAGCTGCACTTCTTCCCAGTGAAAAAGTGGAAGTGAATGGAGAAGAAATCTCCATGCAGGCCTGGCTTAATAACATATTCGGGTTGTCCAGCATCCAGACCTACTTTTTTGTTGTTCACAAAGAATCGGGGAAAAGCTTAAGTCAGATTCGAAAAGAGTATATGGATGAGGAGGCAGAAGGATAGCGAAGGGGAAATATCTTTATCTGAATTTGTAGTTTCACTATAGTAAAAACACAGGAGGTTTGCTTTCCATGACAGACGTACATTATTTCCCTAGGTACTCGCAGAAAGAAAACATGGTAACGAATAATACCTTGCTGCTGTTCAGCCGCTTATACCAGAACAGCCCGGCAAAGTTCTCATTGTTTATTAATTCTATCTTGGAAGACAATGAAAAAGAGCTGAACACGTCGGTTCAATTTAAGCAGCAGGAACGATCCAGCAGCGGTCGGGTAGCGGACGGGGTTATAAGCCAGGAAAGCTTTAAAGTGGTGATTGAAACCAAACTTTACAGCCAACAGAATATCGATCAGATTACAGGACATTGGGATGCTTTTGAAAAAGAAGACAATCAAATTTTTCTTTGGATCGATAAAGAACCAATTACAGCAGGCTATAAAAAGCAAATTAACGATAAATTACTTGTTTATAATAAAAATAACGAAACAGATATAAAGTTTGCTTCCACGACATTTAAAGAGATAGCTCACTCATTTAAAGATATTCTCCAGGAATTTGATTTGGAAATGATTGCTTTGATTGATGACTATGAGAAGTTCTGCCACGAGTCGGGGCTCATTGATAATTTAAACAACACCGTCCGCGTTGTTTTAACGGGGAATACCTTTGATGAAAATATAAAGCATAAAATCTATTTTCATCCTCAGGACCGGGGATACCAAAACACAAAGTACATCGGTTTGTATAAAGATAAAGCGATCCGGGCAATTGGTGAAATAACCGGTATTGTAGATGCGCAATATGATGAAAACAGCCAGGACTTCACTTCTTACGAAGATATCCTGGGACATTCTTCTCAAACAGTAAAAGACCAAATAAAACAGATCACAAAGGAGTCCAAAGCATTCCACGGATACTCAATGGAAGATGAGAGAAGATTTTTTGTGGTGGACGAATACTATGAAACTGAATATATAAAAACATCCAAAGGCGGTATAGCCGGCGTGCGGTATTTGGATCTCTCCGAAGTAAAAGGATATAAAGAGAAAATGAATGCAGATGAAATTGCAGAATTACTCAAAGGGGAACATTGGGGGATTTTATAATTTTTCGTATAGTAACAAGTTATTCGAGTCAAATCCAGATTTCAAAAAAGCAGCAAATCCTGTAGGTTGTTAGGTGAAAAGAAGTTAAATGATTAGGCAATTAGCGATCAATATGGAAAAAGCACATAAAAACGCAGAAGTAGCATGTGTAAAACTGGTATTGATTCAGAGATCTCGCCATACAACTAACAAACAAACTCACTATATACAAATAAGAGCTGGTTATCCCTATTGGTTTCAAGTACAGGGATAACCAGCTTTTTAATAATGTAATTTTAAATCCTGCTTATCTTTTTGTTCTTTTATACTTTCTTTCCGGACGGCCGACCTGCCCGTAATGCATGGAAACTTCTACTTTGTTGGAGGTAATTAAGTATTCAAGGTAACGTCTCGCTGTGGAGTGGCTGATGCCGGCTGCTTTAGCTAATTGGTCCGCGTTAAAACTGTCATCGAATGTCTGGACGGCGGTGAGAATCCTGTCCAGGGTTAAATTATCGATACTTTTCGGTAACGGTGTTTTGGAATTTTTATCAGGGGCTTTCTCTGCCTGGTTTGATTCGTATTTAAACATGTTATCAATAACTCCCTGATCCATGAATATTGCGACCAGATTGAGCCACTTGTGCGGAGTTTTGAGCCAGCATTTGCGGAACATAGAGCCACCTGATGCGGAAAGGGAGCCACCACCTCATCTGGTTAATAAGAAACCTCCCTGTATAAT
>NZ_PZJJ01000053.1 GCF_003044065.1 Alkalicoccus saliphilus | reverse complement strand
GGACATATTTCTTTTTGAGTTCTTCGATCGCTCCTTCTTTATCCCCCATCCCGGTTCACCTCCTTTGGTTTTACTTAGTATAAGGAACTGGTCTTACTTTGTCCAAAGGAATTAGGGGGCCGGAGAGATCCGCCCTGGAAAAGAGCCTATAATGATTAATCGATGGCTGTAATGATTAAAAGTTCCTTTAATGATTAAACAGCCGGCTATAATGATTAAACCAGCCCCGCTAAAGTTTATACCTCTTTCTATAATGATTAAAATACCCGTTCACATAGGACAGCGACCGTTTCGGCAATGACTCCCACTGCTCCATGACGAAAAAAAGAACCGCAGCTTCACGCTGCGGCTTGCTTTTTTCCGGTAATAACTCCCTGGACAGTTATAAGCCCTGCTTCTTTCTTTTCTGTAGATCCTCATAGGTCCAGTCTGTAATAAACATGCATCCCGGCTCGTGGGTAATGTGAACATTTACACTACCTAGCCTCTGCTTCTTCTTCGTTTTCTTCTTCCTCCTGGCGCACGGCTTCCTGCTTCCGGTGCTCCCGGCCGAGCAGCAGGCCGGCGGGAATGGAGATAATACAGAGGAACGCTATGATCAAAAACCCTTCGTTAATCGCTGTCAGAGTCGCGTCTTCGATGGCACCACCGTTTCCGGCGAAAATCTGGCCGCGGCGCACTTCAAAGTAGATGGATACAAAAACGATACCGAGTGCCGAGCTCATTTGGCGGAACACGTTGTTCATCGCTGAGCCGCGGGAAACAAGATCCTCCGGAATGGCATTCATGCCCGCCGTAGTGGCCGGCATCTGGCTTAATCCCATACCAACACCTCGGAGCGCATTAAAAATAATGATCGTCCATATGGATGTTTCCAACGTCATAAAACCGAGTGCTGCTGTTCCGAGGGCCATAATAGATAATCCGAGGGTTACCGTCAGTGCCGGCCCCCTCTTATCAAGCATTCTCCCGCCGATTGTCATAAATATTCCGGCTAAAAGTGCTGCCGGAAGAAACGTCAGGCCGGTCATAATCGCCCCCATACCGTATACCGTCTGAATAAGAAGTGGAATAAGAAATATACCACCGAACAGGCTGATGGAACTGATCATGGCCACCCAGACGCTGTAGGAATATGCTTTTGCCCGGAAAACGGACAAATCGAGGAGTGGATGACCGACGCGGTTTTCGATTTTAACAAAAATGATCAGCGCCGCTGCCCCGAAAACAATGAGTACGAGGTTGACGGGATTGTACAGCTGCGAAAGCTCCGACATACGCCCGAGTGCAAGAAGTACGGCACCGACACCGAGTGTCACCGTCAAAAAGCCCCAGCGGTCAAAGCGGATGTCCTTCACTGTGTCTGTCTGTTTTAAATAAAAATAAGAAAATACAAGTCCGAGTATGCCGCTCGGCAGATTGCTTAAAAAGAGCCACTGCCACGTGCCGAGTTCGATAATAAGACCCCCGAGAGTCGGCCCGATCGTCGGCGCCATCATCGCCGCAATCCCCCAGACTCCCATCGCCACTCCCCGCTCGTTGCGGGGGAAAACGGAGAAAATCAAGGCGAGGGAGAGCGGCATCATGACTCCTCCCCCTACTCCCTGCAGTCCGCGGAAAAAGATGAGCGACGGAAGGTTCCAGGCGAGCGACCCGAGGATAGACCCTAAAAGAAACACAGCAAGCCCGCTCATAAACAGCTGTTTCTTACCGAATTTATCCCCAAGATAGCCGGTGAGCGGCATCGTCATCCCCATCGTAACCATAAAGATGGTGATTACCCAGCCGGCAGCAACCGCATCCGCATCAAACAGCTCCATGAAATGCGGAACCGCAGGGTTAAGCATGCTGTTGTTTAATACAATTGTAAATGTTCCAAGAAGAACAGCTATTACGACAAGCCATTTCTCCGGTATTTTCCCCATAGTGTCACCTTCATTTTTTCGATTCACGAATAATACTGTCTATTTTACCACGTTCCGCCATCTCCTGCTTCCAGTCACAACGTTAAACAGGGTCCGGAATGGAGGTTTAAAGATCCAAAAAAAGCCGCCGCAGTCCTGCCGCGGCGGCTTTTCTTATGATTCGGAGAGCGGATAATGCTTTAAGAAATAAATAAGCGACTGCAGCTCCACCGACAGATCGATGTGATGAACCCGCACGTCGTCCGGAAGTGACAGCCGCGCCGGGGTAAAGTTTAAAATTCCTTTAATCCCCGCTTTGACGAGATCTTCCGCGATCCCCTGGGCATACTTTGCAGGCACCGTCAAAATGGCCACGTCGACTTTTCCTTCCACGTGCTCCTTTAAATCCTTAAAGTGGTGGACAGGTACATCCCCGATCATTTCTCCTACGATCGACTCCTCCACATCAAATGCCATTTCGATGCGCGTATTGTTGCTCTTGCTGAAATTGTACTTTAAAAAAGCCGTTCCGAGATTACCGACACCGACGAGTATCACTTTCGTCAGCTCGTCCTGGTCGAGCGTCTTCCGGAAAAAGGACAGCAGGTAATTAACGTTATACCCGTAGCCTTTTTTTCCAAGCGCGCCGAAATAGGAAAAGTCCCGGCGGATCGTCGCCGAATCAACTTTCACTGCCTCGCTCAGTTCCGATGATGATACCCGGTGCTTGCCGGATGCCTGAAGACCTTCCAGAAAGCGGTAGTAAAGCGGCAGACGCTTTGCTGTCGCCTGTGGAATCTTTGCCTGATCGATATCCATTCAATATCCCCCTGTCCTCGTTTCTGCCAGAATTAGTTTTCTTCCTGCGGGCGGATGAAATCCCCGCTTTTTCCGCCGGTTTTTTCTGTTAAGTACGTCGGTCCGATGACCATGCCCTTGTCGAGAGCCTTGCACATATCATAAACCGTTAAAGCAACGGCGGACACGCATGTTAGCGCTTCCATTTCCACACCGGTCTTACCTGTCGTTTTGACAGCGGCGGTAATTTCCAGCGTATATGTTTGAGCTTTCACATTCCAGTCGAACGAAATGTCAATACCGGAAAGCGGAAGCGGGTGGCACATAGGGATAATCGTAGAGGTCTGTTTCGCTGCCATAATACCGGCAACCTGCGCTACAGCAAGAACGTCCCCTTTGCCGATCCGGCCGGCCTGGATTTTTTCGTAAATTTCTTCATTTACGCGGATGCTCGATGCCGCACGTGCTGTACGCGACGTCGTGTTTTTATCGCTTACGTCCACCATGTTCGCACGGCCCTGCTCGTTAAAGTGTGTGAATTCACTCATCTGGAGACCCCCTTTACCATCCTTCATTGTACACTATTACAGATGTTTGTGCATAATGCTTTATCTCCAAGTTGCTCCCGCTCCGTCCCCTCGTGTACACTTGAGTCAGAGAAACGCACGGAATTTATACGAAAGAAGGATGTTTAGCATGATTTTACTTCAATGTTCCCAGTTGTCCAAGTACTTCGGGTCTGAAAAAATATTGTCCAACGTGAAGATGGAAATTAAAAACCGTGAGCGCGTGGCACTTGTCGGCCGGAACGGCGCCGGCAAATCGACGCTTTTAAAAATTTTCTCCGGTGAGCATACGTACGATGAAGGAAGACTGATGATACCTAAAGGCGTCTCCATGGGCTACCTCGCTCAGGACAGCGGGCTCGACTCCGACCGCTCGATCTGGGAGGAAATGCTGACGGTGTTTGAAGAGATCCGCACAATGGAGAAGGAACTCCGGAAGCTGGAAGAAAAAATGGCCGGCGGGGATGAAAAAGTGCTTGCCGACTACGACCAGCTGCAGCAGAAATTCCAGCAGCGCGGCGGCTTTCAGTATGAAGCGGATATCCGCAGCATTCTGTCCGGGCTGAACTTTGCCGGCTTTGATTATACAACGCCGGTTTCCTCTTTAAGCGGGGGACAGAAAACACGGCTCGCACTCGGTAAGATGCTCCTGTCGCGCCCGGATCTGCTTATTCTCGATGAGCCGACAAACCATCTCGATATCGACACGCTCACCTGGCTGGAAAACTATCTTTCCAGCTATGACGGCGCGGTATTGATTGTTTCCCACGACCGGTATTTTCTTGATAAAGTCGTCGACTCGGTCTACGAACTTTCCTTCCATCAGACAAAGCGCTTCACGGGCAACTACTCCCGTTATCTTGAAGAAAAAGCTGCGATGATGGATCAGGAAATGAAAGCTTTTGAGAAGCAGCAGGAAGAAGTTAAAAAGATGGAGGATTTCATCCAGAGAAACCTTGCCCGCGCCTCCACCAGCAACCGGGCGAAAAGCCGCCGGAAGCAGCTGGAGCGGATGGATAAAATGGACCGCCCGAAAGACGATGATAAATCGGCTTCTTTTCAGTTTCATATTGACCGCCAGAGCGGCAACGATGTGCTCATGCTGGATCACGTGGCCGTCGCCTACAACGATTCGCCGCCGCTGATCCAAAACATTTCCCTGGACCTTTCACGCGGCGAAAGCGTCGCACTCATCGGTCCGAACGGGATCGGCAAGTCCACGCTTCTTAAAGCGATTACCGGACGATTAAAACCGGCCGCAGGAACGATCCGCTACGGCAGCAACGTGTCGATAGGCTATTTCGACCAGGAACAGACCGAACTCACGTCCAATAAAACGGTCCTCCATGAACTGTGGGATGAGTATCCACAGACGAATGAAAAAGATATCCGTACCGTGCTCGGCAACTTTTTATTCAGCGGGGACGACGTCTTAAAAAACGTTCTCGATTTAAGCGGCGGGGAAAAAGCCCGGCTCGCTCTTGCCAAGCTGATGATGCAGAAGGCCAATCTGCTCGTTCTCGATGAGCCGACAAACCATCTGGACCTCGACAGTAAGGAAGTACTCGAAAACGCGCTGATCGACTATCCGGGAACGATTATTTTCGTTTCCCACGACCGGTACTTCGTCAACCGGATGGCCACCCGGATTGCCGAACTTACTCCGGATGCCGCTACGAGCTACCTCGGAGACTATGATTACTACGTGGAAAAGAAGGCGGAAACGGCAGAACTCGCCCGGCTCGCAGCCGAAGAAACCGAGCAGAAAGAAGAATCCCCACCCGCAGCGAAGAGTGACTTTAAGCGGAATAAAGAAAAACAGCGGGAAGAACGGCAGAAACAGCGCCGTATTGAAGAACTGGAACAGTTTATAGAAGCAGAAGAAGAAATAGCTGCCGGTATCGAAGAGGATCTCTGTCTTCCGGAAAATTTTCAGGATCACGAAAAGTCGCTTGAACTGAACGAAAAACTGAGCGAAAGCGGCCAGAAAATTGAATCCTGGATGGAAGAATGGGAGTCCCTTCAGGAGTAGTGGAAAACCCTGTGGAAAAGTGTCTTTTCCACAGGGTTTTTATTGATCAAAAACGAGTTATAAAGTCAATCATTGATTAGTCCTGTTTTTTGATGAATACTGGTTACTAACAGACTTATACACATATAAACAGCCTCAACCCCGCTTTCATATAAGGTTATACACAAAATACCTCACTTATCCACAGATTATCTGTTAACAACTTCTATCCCTCTGCGAAGCCTTCCCCGGAGTTTTTACACATTATCCACAGGTTGTGCGCAGCCTGTTATTAACATTACTTTTTCGGTTAATTATTCACACTATTTCGTGTATTTATCCACAAAGAAGGAGCATATGCTTCGAAGCACCAACTTTTCTATCATAAGAAACGTTTTATGTATCCACATATGAAAAATATTCATTTTCACACTTAGTTTCTGTACGAATTCCCTTCCCTAAAAACGTTATAATCTGCTTAATAAAAGGCTGCCTTGAAAATTAAAAACGACGCTCTGCTTTCGTTTCCATGGAGAAGCTTTCCAAGCGCGCCGGCCTCAGCTGATTCTGTCCTCCTTTTGTCAGTCAGAGTGGGGCTCGTCCTTCATCGCTCTGGAGCCCCTCCATGTCCACTACAGCTTCCGGTAAAAAGGACCAAGCATAAAACAGGCTTCGTTCCACCTGTTTGGATAAGAGGTGCCCTTATTGGAAAGGGATTTTTTTATTTCTCATAGTGCAATGATTCTGCATGAATGTCTCTGTTAAAGCTCCGGGTTGTTTTTGAAGGCTGCCTGGGTGGTAGTTTTATAAAATAAAGAGCAGCGTTTACGAAAACGAAGCGGTAACCGGTCTTTGGAAGAAGGAGATTGGAGGATAGGGCGCAGCCTACCCGAAAATCTCCTCCACGGCCTGCCGGTTGAAAGCGAAATGTTTTATCAGCCGTCTGCGAACTTTAACATAGCTTAATAAAAAAATACCTGCACAGTGTCCCAGGCTGTGCAGGTATCATTTGTTAATTTTATTGTTTAAAAAGATTCCAGCGCCAGCCCGGGCACACCGTTCAGTCGGTCGTCGGCGAACTGGCCTTTTTCATATAAAAAGTGCCCGGCACATGCGATCATCGCTGCGTTATCTGTACATAAAGAAAGCGGTGGAATCGTCAGCTGAATGCCTTCCCTGTCTGCCGCTTCCTGGAGCGCCCCGCGGAGTCCGCTGTTTGCAGCAACACCACCGGCGAGAAGCAGCCGGTCTGCCCCGTACTTCTTCACCGCCCGCATCGTTTTTGTAACGAGCACGTCCGACACCGCTTCCTGAAAACTTGCCGCAATTACTTCCGGAGCAATCTCTGTGTCTTTCTGCCGGGCATTATGGAGCGTATTGATTACAGCTGACTTTAAGCCGCTGAAGCTGAAATCAAAGCTGTCTTCCTCAAGCCACGCCCTCGGAAAATCAATGTCCGCCTCTCCGGTCTGCGCGAGTTTATCCACCCGCGGCCCGCCTGGATAAGGAAGTCCGATCGTCCGGGCTACTTTATCGTATGCTTCTCCAACAGCATCGTCGCGGGTTTCCCCGATCAGCTCATACTGGCCGTGTTCCTTCATATAAATCAGCTCTGTATGGCCCCCGGATACAACGAGTGTCATCAGCGGGAACTCAAGCGGCTTCACGAGATGATTGGCGTAAATATGGCCGGCAATATGATGCACGCCGATAACCGGCAGGTCGTGGGCAAAGGCGATCGCTTTCGCCGCATTCACTCCAACAAGCAGCGCACCGACAAGACCGGGCCCTTCTGTCACGGCTACCGCGTCAATGTCCTCAAACGTAACCTCCGCTTTTTCCATTGCTTCTTCCACAATAAGTGTGATCTGCTCTACGTGATGCCTTGAAGCAATTTCCGGTACCACACCGCCAAACCGTTTATGGCTTTCCATCTGGGAGGAAATAATACTGCTTAAAATCGTGCTTCCTCCCTGAATAACCGCCGCTGCCGTTTCATCACAGCTCGTTTCTATGCCTAATATAATAGTTTCTTTTTTCATGTCAGTTTCACCCACATTACGAGTGCATCCTCATTGTTGTCAGTATAATACCGTTTGCGGATGCCTCCATTTTCGAATCCAAATTTTCTGTACAGCGTCTGTGCCGGCTCGTTGGAGACTCTTACTTCCAGGCTCAGCGTATCGGCCCCGAGCATACGGGCCATTTTTACCGCCGCTTCCATGAGACCTTCTCCGACGCCCATCCGTCTTGCTTCCGGGTGGACGGCGATGTTCGTAATATGGGCGTCGCCTACAATCACCCAAAGGCCGCAGTAGCCGATCACTTTTCCGCCCGACTCGGCAATAAAGTAATACGCAAACTGATTTTTCTTTATTTCCTGATGAAAAGCTTCCCGTGTCCACGGGGTCGTAAAGCTTTCGGCCTCCACTTCCATCACACCGTCAATATCAATAACATCCATCAGCCGGATACGGACTTTATTTTCTTTCATGCTGCTGCTCTTTCTGCTTTTCCCGCCACTTTGCTTCCGCTTCTGCAAGGCGGAGATAGTTTGGTGAAAACAAGTGGGCGGCCGTTCCTTCTTTGTCTGCGGCAAGACAGGCAAGGGAAGAGGGTCTCGGCAGGTGATCCTGGGGCACTGCCGGCGTGTACAGCGGCCCCAGTTTTTCCTGAAGAAGATCTTCATGTTTTTCCACATCCGGGCTGAGGGCAGTCACCGGTTCTCCGAGACGCCGGATTTCTTCCAGCCACTCCTCATGCAGGATGATCCGGTCTTCCTTCAGCTGCACGAGCCTCCCGTTTTCCCATCGGTAAAGACCGGTAAACACCTGGCCGCGCCGGGCATCAAAAAAAGGACTGATTATTCCCCCCGTATACCGGCCATTAAAGGCGAGGACTTCCAGGGAACTGACGCCAATCACCGGAATACCAAGCGCCCAGGCCATGCTTTTCGCCGTCGTGACGCCGATCCGGACACCTGTATAGGAGCCCGGTCCTTCCGCTGCCGCTACAGCATCAAGGTTCCCCGGCTTCCATCCGGTTTCCTGCATAATGGAACGTACCGCCGGCATCAGACGGATGGAGTGGTTTTTCTTCACATGCGTAATGTATTCCGCGACAGGCCGGCTGTTTTCCGTCAGGGCTGCCCCCATCACGTACGTGGACGTATCAACTGCTAATAGTTTCATGCCTTTTTCCACTCCTCCAGTAATTCTTCCCAGCGGCTGCCGAACGCTTCTGCTTCAATTTCACGAGTTGTTTCTCCTTTATAATAAAGACGAAGCGCGAGGTACTCCTCCGGCAGCTGGTCTTCAATCATTTCCGGCCATTCAATAACGAGCACCCCGTCCCCTTCCATATACTCTTCCAGACCGAGTTCCTCCATCGTATCTTCAAGACGGTAGGCATCCATATGATAAAACGGCAGCCGCCCAGCGTATTCCTTCATAATGGTAAATGTCGGACTGTTTACTGTTTTCGTTACGCCGAGAGCAGCCGCCAGCGCCTTTGTAAATGTCGTTTTCCCGGCTCCAAGGTCTCCGGAAAGGGTAATGACATTTCCCGGCTGCAGCATCTTCCCGAGCTGTTCTGCCAACTTTTCTGTTTCTTCAGCGGTGGTTGTTGTCCACACGTATTTCATATCGTCCACTCCATTTTATTTAAAAATGCGTATAGCCGCCGCCCAGCAGTTCACTCCGGCGTCCGCTGCGCTCCAGCCAGACCCGGCCCTTGCCTTCTTCCACGCTGCCAATAATATAAAGCGGAAGATTCCGCTCCTCTAACTCTGCACACGTTTTTGGTGAAGCGGTGCCGATCAGACAGAAATCTTCCCCGCCGCGGAGCAGCCATTCTTCCTGCTTTTCGTCCGAAAGGAAGGCAAAACGGTCAACTTCCGGGAGCTTTTCCCATTCAATGTTTACGTCGACTCCGCTCGCTTCGGCAATTTCCTTTGATTCGTGCGCTGCTCCGTCACTGACATCATTCGCAGCAATCCGCTTTCCGCTCTCTACAAAGCCCCGTCCGTACTTCACATGCGGGTCCGGAGATTGATGAGCCTGTATAAAAGGGTCTTCGTCATCCCACGCCTGTTTTCCTTCCTTCAGCAGTCGGTCGAGTCCGGCTGCCGCGTATCCTATTTTTCCTGTGAGAAAGAGCAGGTCTCCCGGTTCTGCACTGCTTCTGAGAAGAGCCCGGTCCTTTTCAACCCGGCCTGTCACCGTAACCGAAATGACAAGCTTTTCTTTAATAGAGACGGTGTCCCCGCCAATGAGATCCATTGGATACTTTTCAGCGAGACCTTTCATTCCTGAATATATTTCACCGATTTCCTCCTGCGTCCATCCGCTTTTCGGAACAGCGATCGATACGATAAAATAAAGCGGCACAGCTCCCATCGCTGCCAGATCACTGACATTCACAGCGAGTGCTTTTCTGCCGATTGCCTTTAGAGGCATCGTTTCTTTTGTAAAGTGGACATCCTCCACCATCGTATCCACCGCAAGGACGGTATCGTACCCTGCTTTTTCCCGGACGACCGCTGCATCATCCCCGATTCCCGTTATCACTTCTTTATGATAATGAAAACCCGGAGAGATGGAACGGATCCATTCAAACTCATTTTTCATACAGGACGTCCGCCTTTCACCGAATTTTTACCGCTTTTCATTATATCAACTGCAGTCGGGAAAGAAAAGGAAATGAAAAAGGAGGACCGCTGCCGGCCCCCTTTCTCTATTATTCTCCCCGGCTTTTAAGTGCCTGTTCAAATACTTCGATAATGTCCCGCTCATCTTCTATTCCAACAGAAATACGGATCATCTGTTTCGTCACACCGAGCATTTCCCTCGTTTCTTCCGGAAGCGGCCGGTGGGATGTTGCAACAGGATACGTGACGGACGTTTCCAGGCCTGCAAGCGTCGGAACAACTTTTACCCAGTCCAGATGTTTTGAAAACGCCATGACATCCCGGTCGTCTTCCAGCTCAATCGTTACTACCGCACCGTTACCCCGGGCAGAGGCTGCGGAAGGATAAAATACTTTTTTCACTCCTGCTGCCCCGCCGAGGGCTTTCGCAAGAGCTTTCGCATTTGCACACTGTTTTTCCATGCGGAGGCTGAGCGTTTTTAGTCCCCGTACACCGAGCCACGCGTCGAACGGTCCGATGTTACTGCCGAGCATGGACACCTTCGCTTTTGCTTTCTGCATGAGTTCCGCACTTCCCGTCACAACCCCTGCTGTTACGTCGCTGTGCCCGCCGATATACTTTGTCGCACTGTGTGCTACAATGTCCGCCCCCAGTTCATGCGGACGGATCAAATACGGCGTTGCAAACGTATTATCGATCATCAGCTTTATATTGAAAGACGAAGCAATCTGTGCCAGCCCTTCGATATCCTCCACCCGCAGCAGCGGATTTGTAATTGACTCAGAATAGAGAAGTTTTGTGTTTTCTTTTACGGCTCCTTCAATTTCTGCGCGGTCTTCCATATTAACAAAACTGACTTCAATTCCAAAATCCTGCAGGTCCGATGAAAACAGTGACCACGTGCCGCCATAGAGATCCTGAGTTGCAATAATGTGATCCCCGGACTTCGCACAGGCAAGGACGCCGGCAAGAATGGCTGAAAGCCCTGAAGCGGAAGCTACTCCTGCCTCCCCGCCTTCCAGTTCTGCCGTCCCCCGGCCGAGATCATCGCTGTTAGGATTCCCCATTCTCGTATATAAATACGATTTATCTCCGTTGAAGTACTGCTCCATATCATCGAAATCTGAAAATGTAAAAGCCGAAGTCTGGTAAATTGGTTTTGTTTTGCTTATTTCCTTCGCTTTTTCCTTCGCTGGAAAATGGACATTCTGTGTATGAAAATGCATAATCATCTCTCCTTTATAAAAAACACTGCCTTACTATCATACCTTATTTTCCGCTGAATGAACAATCCTCTCTCTACTTCACACGTCCATTTTATTTCCAGAAAATAACTCAAAAGAAGGATATTACTGCTGGATGATGGAATATATTTAAGAGATATTAAAAACAGAGACGGACATCCATCGAACGGAAAAGCACTTTTATCTTAGACGGAGATGTTTCACACTGCCAGAGCTGATTAAGAAGGGAGACGATTTGAAATGAAAACGGGCATTATCGTTCATTCCCATACCGGTAATACAAGAGGCGTTGCAGAAATTCTTCTGCAGAAGCTTGAGGATAACGGCTGCACAGTGGAAATGCGGAAAGTGGAAGCTGTTAATGAAGATCCGAAGGCCGGGGGCCCGGTGAAACTAAAACACGTACCGGATCCGGATGAGTTCGATTTTCTCATTTTTGCAGCACCTGTCCGGGGCTTTAATCTTTCCCCTGTCATGGCTGCTTATTTGCAGGAAATCCCGACGCTGCACCATAAAAAAGCAGCCTGTTTTGTGACAGAGTTTTTTCCGTTTTCCTATATGGGAGGCAGGCAGGCTGTCGACCGCATGTCAAAGCTCCTGGAAGCAAAGGAGGTTTCCCTGCTCGACAGTGGCATCATCAACTGGTCCCGTCCGACCCGGGATAAACAAATCAGAAAGCTTACCGACAGACTCGCTCTGCTCCCCGTTTCATCTGAAAGCTCTCCCGAAGCCAATAACCGGTGATCTTAAAAATTACTTCCAAACAAAAAAAGCACGCTGCCATGGGCAGCGTGCGGGTAGTGACCCAGCGACGTCCTACTTTTGCAGGGGGAGAGCCCCCAACTATCATTGGCGCTGGAGAGCTTAACTTCCGTGTTCGGCATGGGAACG
>NZ_PZJJ01000052.1 GCF_003044065.1 Alkalicoccus saliphilus | reverse complement strand
AGATAGCCCCTTCTATCAGGGCGCAGGCCGGCTGATGGCACGAAGGCCTGCAGGAGTAGGAAAAAAAGGCGGAGCGAGGGAAAAAAGTTGATAGACTTTTGTCTACTTTATTGACAGAACCACAAATTCTACCAAACGATACTTTATTTCTTCCAAATAAGGATTATTATACCATATACCACTGGATTTCTACCAAATTTCCCCGTTTTTCTACCACCCAACTCCTGATAAACACCTTTACATAACCTTTCACCAAAGTAATCCACTTCTGCGTATAAGTCTTCATTCCGGGAGAGGAGAAGACCGGTACCGACTTTTTTATGCCGGAAAACAGTCGTTCACGCAAAAAAGGCACCCTGAAGGATGCCTTTTTGCATGAAAATCGTACCTTTATTTCCTACCGCCAGTCGAGCTTCAGGCCGATAGAATGCAGTGCTTCCGGCATCGACGGTTTAATAATTACTTCGTTGGACATCATCTGACTGGCGTGAAGCGTTAATGCCTGGTCCGGGCGCACGCCGATGATAACTGCCGTTGTGCCGACAAGTTCCAAACAGTTCACTACGTAAAGCAGCTTTTCAGTCATCGCTTCTTCCCGTTCAATAAGTCCGGACACATCAATAATCATGTAGTCGGGTGATTCGTCGGTGGAATAGGCGAGCACGCGCTCGAGAATCGCTTCTGCGCGTTTTTCGCTCACGCTTCCCGTTAAAGGAAGGATTACTACGCCTTTACCTAGCGGGACGAGCGGGACGTTCGCTGTCTGGGTTTTATACCTTTCGATATCTACATCGATAACATATCCGAGCAGTTTTCCCATCATGCTGAAAAGTTTCATTTCTTCATCTGTAAACGAACGGGAAGTATCATCCAGTGCGCAGAGCGTCCCGTAATTTTCACCGCTCTGAACGAGGATAGGTACACCGAGCAGCGTGCCTGCCTGCAGTGCTTTTGTTACTTCCATATTTTTTGTCAGATCATTCGTCTGCAGGTCTTCGACAATAAACGGCTCACGGCCGTTTGCTTCAATATACTGTCAGTACGAATCTTCGTAGGAAGTCTGATAGCCTGCTTCCACAAGCTCGCGCTCATGATTATAAACGTGGGCAATTTTTACGCTGTCTTTGACTTTTTCAGCAATATAGACAGTATTTATATTCAATAAATCGCTCAGCCGGTGCAGCACAGACACCGCGGCCTCACGCAGCTCCTGATAAGATCCATCATACAATGACATGCTTGTTGTTCCTCCTTACAACAGAGTATTTCTATTTTAATACTGTGGTATTACTCTGTCCTTCAGTAAGATTAACACATTTTTCTGTTTTATGGAGAATTTCACGCTTGCGGGAGGAGCTGGAGTGCGAAATCGTTAATAGACTTCGATCATTGGACTCGTCACGTAAGCTTTCAGCAGATCGTACGTCGCTTCCAGTGACTCGGCATGCGTTCGTTCGAAGGCATGGGACGAGTCAATACCGGGCCCGATCAGGCCGTGGATAATATCATGCCCGGCCCGGATCGCGGCCGACGCATCCGATCCGTAGTAAGGGTACATATCTACTTTATATCCAATATTTTCACGCTCTGCCAGACGCACAAGGTTTTTCCTCAGGCCGGCATGATACGGACCGCTCGCATCTTTAGCGCAGATGGATACCGTATGTTCATCCGTTTCCTGGCCGTCTCCCATAGCCCCCATATCGACTGCCACATATTCCACCGTTTCCGGCGGGATGCCTGAATTACCTCCGTAGCCGATTTCTTCATTGTTGGAAATTAAAAAGCGCGTTGTATAGGGCAGCTCCATGTTTTCTTCAACAATTTCCTTTACGAGTCTCATGAGCAGTCCGACGCTCGCTTTATCATCCAGATGTCTGGATTTTAAATAGCCGTTTTCAAACTGCTGCACACGCGGATCAAACGAAACAAAATCGCCTGTGTTGATACCGAGTGCCTTCACTTCCTCTGCCGAAGCCACTTTTTCGTCAATGCGTATTTCCATGTTATCCATGTTTCTTTCTGCTGTTTTAGCATCTTTATAGACGTGGACAGAGGTTTGCTTCATGAGAATAGTTCCGTGGAATATTTCCCCTTTCGACGTTTCAATCCGGCAGTATTCCCCTTCCACCGATGAAAAACCGAAACCCCCGATCAAATCAATTTTCAGACGCCCGTTCGGCTTAACTTCTTTCACCATTGCCCCGAGGGTATCCACGTGGGCTGTCAGCATTCTTTCCTGATCATCCTGCTTCCCGGGAATGACGGCTGTCAGACTGCCTTTTCTGTTTTTAATGGTTTCTACGCCAAGCTCTGTGAAAAATTCGTCAGCATATTGGATTACTTGTTTCGTATTTCCGGAAGGGCTCGGAATTTCCACGAGTTCCTTAATTAAATCCACCGCTTCCTGTATATCTTTTCTAATCAAATAAATCTCTCCTTCATAATAAATAGTCAGTAAAGCGGAACTGCCTGAAAAATGAGCTGCTCCACAGCTGCCGCTTACGACAGCTTATTTCTATTGTAAAGCTCTTTTCTGCTGCTTCAAAAACATTTTGCAGATTCTTTCTTTAAAGAAGCATATTATACCCTTTTTCTTTTATTTGGGGATATAATAGAAAAGAAACAGTATCGACCGGCTGGCTGCATCTTTTCGAAAAGTACTGCAGCTGGTTTATTCCTGTCTAAAGACTTGTTTATCCCGGAACAAATGTAGGTCTTAAGCTGTAAGCCATCTCTAAAGCCCCCACACTTTTACACAAAATATATACTTTTAGCCGTGTGTTTTAACTTTGCTGTAAAGTTTCAATGTTACAATAGAATTGTGATGCATTCTGCAGACACATTATCCGCTGCATTGTTTCTGCAGTAAACGGGCTTCAGCCATATGTTCAAAAAGGCATCAGTTTTCGGATGGCCCAAAAATAACTTGTCTGCAGTCTGAATAAAGTATAGTGAACAACAGTTCAGGAAAGGGATGAATCCAGTGGCTAGATTAAGGTCATTCAGAGGAGACTTCTACGATGGAACTCTCGTCATTCTGGATATTGAAAAAACCACCACAGATCAAAATGTTTATTATTCCGGCGTACTTCTGCGTGATGGAGAAGAACCCGTCTTTGAGTGGATCCCAGAAAACGATCCCCGTATGAAAGAAGGAAGAGAAAGTCACATGTATGTAAGTCCTTTCCTCAAAAACTTCGGCGGTCGTGTTGGACTCGGTACTCGACTGCGCAGCATTCTGGAAAATGACCCAATTCCGGAACCGCGTCAAACTTCCTGATGCGGGCTGTATTTAATTGATGTCCTGATACAGGCAGGACGTATTTATCCTCCCCGGCCACCTTGGGGGAGGTCCCATAACGGGTGGAGCACGGCTTCGCACGGACCAAACCCTGTCACATAAATCCCGGTCCGGCTCCACTCGTGCTTTTCAGGCTGTCTCAATGAATCTTTTGAGACAGCCTCTTTTATATTCTTTCCATTGTTTGCAGCGCAGCCGCTCCTGCTGCTCCCGCCATTGCTCCCAGCTCCGCACGGCGGATATCCACTTTTTCCCGCAGGCTCTCATACACCTTTCCTTTTACTTCCTGGTGAAGATCTTCAAAGAAAACATCTGCAGCTTTCATAACGCCCCCGCCGAAGACAATTGCTTCCGGATTTAATGTATGGATGATATTTGCCGTTCCACGTGCCGTATATTCCAACCACCTTCTGTACAGCTGAGCCGCCGCGTTATCCGCTTTTTTTACAAGTTTGAAAAATTCCTCTGCTCCGCCGGCAAGACCGAGCTCCAGCTCCGCTGCTTTTCCAAGAGCAGTACCGGAAGCGAGTGATTCCCAGGAGCCCCGGTTCATCCCTTTCTGGTACGGACCTTCGTCCGCAATGATCATATTTCCTATTTCCCCTGCATTAAAATAAGCACCGGAAAGCAGTCTGCCTCCTGCAATGATCCCTCCACCGACTCCTGTACTGATCGTTATGTAAACAAGGCTTTGACACGATCTGCCGGCACCTGCGGTAAATTCTCCAGCCGCAGCTGCGTTCGCGTCATTCTCCACGAGACACCCGCGTCCAATCATACTTTCCAATTTTTCTTTTAAAGGAAAGCCGTGCCATCCCGGAAGGTTCGGCGGATCTAAAAATATCCCTGCTTCTGTATCAAGCGGGCCGGGGGCAGCGATACCGACAGCTCCCGTACTTTTTTCAAGCCACCCTTCTGTTATACCACCGATCACTTCAAGCGCCTCGTCTCCTGTTTCCGGAGTTTTCCTTTCACGGGAAGTTATTATTCTGCCTTCTTCAATCAAGGCCGCTTTTATCGACGTACCACCAATATCAATTCCGATTCGTTTCGTCATTACCACCGCCTCCTCTGCCGATATTATATCAAAGTCAGACCCAGCACCTGTTTATATTTCTTACACGAAAGCTATGATAAAATTCGCGGTGCTTACGTGAAGAAAGGGAACTTGGCTTTCCAGCTTTTGATTATGCAAGGAAACTCTACTTAAAAAGCTGGTGGGGCGGGCTCAAACGATAGTGGTTTTTTGGGTTAAATCAGCTTTTTTGTAAGATATAACATATTTTCACCAAACGTACGTAAGAACCAAATTCGCTGTTGATGCCAGGAGAAACACTTCGCTTCCAGCCGGCCTGCCGTGGAGGAGATCTCCAGCTTCCTCGGGCTGCGCCCTGCGGGACCTTCCAATCTCCTTCTTCCACTGGCGTCCACCGGTTTCCGCTTCGTTTTTTTCACAGAAAAAGAAAAATTCTGCTTTTCATAAACACTGCTCTTTACGCTGTAAAATCGATGCCCGGGCAGAGACACCTGCGGAAGCGCGCAGATCCTCCCGGACGGAAGGGACAGCCCCATACTTTCTCCGCGGCAGGTGTAAAGAGCTGCAGGCAGCCTTCATAAACAATTCGGAGCATTAACAGAGCCTGAAAGAAAGCATTTGGATATTTATGTAATTCTTTGCCGCTGTGCAGTCACAAAAAAAAGGACCATTCAAGCTGGGCCGGCTTAAATGGTCAAGGGGGAGCGGCCTGGACATGACCGCTTCCCATATAGGGTTGGACAATGGATAAGAGAGGGCTTACAAGGGGGTTGAAAACTTGCTGCTGCAGTTTTCGTATAAGCCTCTTTCATTCGATATAACTGAATTATAATGCATCTTTTTGATTAATGTATTTGCATTCTCCGCCTATGTCCGCCCAATACTATCCGTAAATGGACCTTTTTGCTCCATTCAGCAAAAAAATATTCATATATGAATATCTGTTTACAGGTGAGGAATTGACATGAGGATGAAATTTAGTAAAATAATAAATGGATTAGCACTCAGCTGTCACGAGTGCTAAAAGACCGCACTATTATTAGCAAAGGGGCTGCACATAATGACAAAAAAAGAATTTAAAGCAGAATCCAAACGACTCCTCGAGATGATGGTTAACTCCATCTACTCCCAGAAGGAAATTTTTGTTCGTGAACTGATTTCCAATGCGAGCGACGCTATTGATAAAATGTACTACAAAGCGCTGACAGATGACAGCATTTCCTTCAACCAGGATGACTTCTTTATCCGCGTTTCTTCCGATAAAACTGCACGCACCCTCACAATTGAAGACACAGGAATCGGCATGACAGAAGACGAACTCGAGCGCAATCTCGGAACGATCGCAGAGAGCGGCTCGCTCGCCTTTAAAAAAGAAAACGAAGTCAAAGACGGGCATGATATTATCGGTCAGTTCGGCGTCGGTTTTTATTCCGCCTTTATGGCTGCGGACCGCGTTACTGTCGAAACAAAATCTATCCATTCCGATCAGGCATTCCGCTGGGAATCGGATGGTGTGGACGGTTATACAATTGAACCTTCCGATAAAAAGGCAGCCGGAACAACGATTACGGTGCACCTGAAGGATAACGGCGAAGAAGACTCCTACGACGAATTTTTAGAGGAAAATCGCCTGAAAACGATTATTAAAAAATATTCGGATTTTATCCGCTACCCTATTTTAATGAACGTAACAGTGCAAAAACCGAAAGAAGACAGTGAGGAAACCGAAGAGGTACAGGAAGAACAGACGATCAACAGCATGGTCCCGATCTGGCGCAAAAATAAAGCCGATCTTACAGACGAAGATTACCGTAATTTCTACCACGAAAAACATTACGGCTTCGACCAGCCGCTTAAACATGTGCATATTAATGTTGACGGAACGATCCGCTACAGCTCCATTTTGTTTATTCCGGAAACGACTCCTTTCGATTACTACTCCAGTGAATTTGAAAAGGGGCTTGAACTTTATTCAAGCGGTGTTCTGATCATGGAAAAATGTCCGGATCTTCTCCCGGATTATTTCAGCTTCGTGAAAGGCATGGTCGATTCAGAAGATCTTTCCCTGAACATTTCCCGGGAAATGCTCCAGCATGACCGTCAGCTGAAGTTGATCGCTAAAAATATTAAAAGCAAAGTTAAAAAAGAACTGCAGAGCATGCTGAAAAACGACCGGGAAAATTATGAAAAGTTTTATACTTCGTTCGGCCGCCAGCTGAAATTCGGTGTCTACAATGATTTCGGTCAGCATAAAGAGGATTTGAAAGATTTGCTTCTTTTCCATTCTTCTGCGGAGAAAAAACTCGTCAGCCTAGCTGAATATATTGAACGCATGCCGGAAGATCAGAAGTATATTTATTATGCCTCCGGCGACTCCATTGACCGCATCGAAAAGCTGCCTCAGGCGGAACTTGTGAAGGACAAAGGCTATGAAATTCTTTATTTCACAGAAGAAGTCGATGAATTTGCGATTAAAATGATGCAGGAATATGACGGAAAAGAATTTAAATCGGTATCCAGCGGAGACCTCGACCTGGAAACAGAAGAAGAAAAGAAAGAAAGTGAAGAAACAGCAAGCGAGCACAAAGAGCTGTTTGACCGTATGAAAGGACTGCTTGGCAGCAAAGTGAAAGAAGTCCGCCTCTCCAAGCGTCTCAAGTCGCACCCGGTCTGCCTAACAGCAGAAGGCGAAGTGACCATCGAAATGGAAAAAATCCTTGCACAGATGCCTCAGAACCAGGGCGTCGAAGCTGATAAAGTGCTTGAGATCAACCATCAGCATGAAGTATTCAATGCCCTCAAAAAAGCTTATGCGGATAATGATGAAGCAACTCTCGAGCTGTACACAAACCTTCTTTATAATCAGGCCCGTCTGATTGAAGGACTTCCGGTGGAAGATCCGGTAGCATTTACAAATGATGTGTGCCGTATAATGAAATAAATCCAGCTGCTCAACCTGCGGGGAGGCTGTTTTCGTCCACTCAACGAAAAGCAGCCTCCCCGCCCCTTTTTTAGTTCATTGCAGGAATTTTTCAGATGAAAAATGGCACTATGAATTATAAACCCGTCCTCCGCAGCCAGCAACGAATGCTTGAACACAGCCGCTGGTTTAAAAAGTGTCCTCTTGAAATAGATGTCTCTCAATAATTTTTTTACACTTACACACTCCCCCTGTTGTTAAAATACCTATATAAAATTTCTCTTTTTTGTTTAATTCCTTCCATAACCGGGTATTTTTCCCCCGTACCTACAATTTTTACGAAAGAGGGATAAATTATGAAAAAATTTACAATAAGTATTACGACAACAGCAGCCGTACTGGCACTAGCAGCGTGCGGTAACGGTGCCGACGAAGGAAATAACACCGGAAACAACCCGGCAGGCGAAAACAACCAGAATGAAGAAGTAAATGAAGAACCGGATGTAAATCTTGCAGAAGACAATGAAGAAAATAATGAGGAAACAGATGACCTGAATGCCGATAATGATAACGGTATGAACACTGACAATGAAGAAATGAATGAAGAGGAAGAAACAGAAGCTGTTCTTGACCAGGATGTTCAGGATTTCAATCTGGACGTTACGCTTGTTGACGATACAGAGTGGAACTTCTCGTACACACCGGCAGAAAATGAAGATGAGCAGCCGGACGCTGCCATTTCCGGAGATGATCTTGACCTTGAAGGGGAAGAAGGCGCTGAAGAAATGGAAGCTTATCTCTCCGACTTCAATATTGATGCTGCAAGCGATGAGCAGGAAATTCTCTCTGAAATCGCCGACACGTTTGATTTCAGTGAAGAAGATATCTCCAGCTATGACCTGACAATTGATTTCCCAGAACAGGACAATGCGGTTGAATGGAGCTGGGATGAAGAGGAAGAAAATGGAGCGGAAAACAATGCAGAAATGAACAACGACACAGAAAATAACGGATAATACCTTTCTGCTTCGATATCATTTCCACCCCAGCCCGCAGATGCTTCCGGCATTTGCGGGCTTTCCACTGTTGAAAGAAGCGCTCTATTATATAAGCAGATGACTTATCGCTGGAAAGAATGAAAAAACGAAGCTGAAAACCTTCTGCCGGATGCTTCAAGTTACTTATGCGATAGCATACAGCCCTTGTTTAACGCATAGAAAGAGAGGGTATTTTTTTCATACAAAGAACCAACAGGAAGAAGGGAAGCAAAATGAAAAAATCTGCAGTACCTGCTGCTGCCCTCCTCATTCTTACAGCGTGCGGCAATAACAATGAGAACAGCACAGAGGAAGTTAGAGAAGAACCCGACGTGAACATGGCTGAAAATAACGTCGAGTACGAAGAAAAAGCGGACCAGGATGCGGAAAGCGTCTTTAACCAGGACATAGAATATTTTAACCTTGATGTTGTGCTGATGGACGAAAGCGAGTGGGTGTTTACTTATAATCCCGGAGAAGAAGGCGAAATGCCGGATGCTTCCGTTACCGGTACTGACCTTGAACTCGAGGACGAAGAAGCAGTGGAAGAGATGGAGAATTATCTGCGTACTTTCTATATCGATGCCGCAAGCAGCCAGGAAGAAATAACTTATGGAATCATGGAAACTTTTGATTTCAATCAGGATGATGTAGCATTTTACCGTCTCTCCATCGACTTTCCAGTACAGGAAAACGTAACGGACTGGGTATGGGAACATGGGGACGACGGCGGAGAAGAATCCCAGGAGGACGGGATCGATACGAACAACCTGGATGACGACTTAAGCGGTGATTAATATTACGCCATTTTCTAAAGGCTGTCCCGTCGACTAATGGGCCAGCCTTTTTTTATTATATGGCTCTTTTAAAGCACTTCCGTGTTGAATAAGAAGCGTCAGCGGCTTCCCTCAGAAATGTTCTCCCATTCTCAACAGCGCTTCAGCGTATTATATAAGAAAAACAGTCAGAACGAACAGGATACCGGTAATGATTCCCCGCTTCCGGCGGGAATCATCTTTTCGTATGATAGAGTTAATCCACAAAACAGTATTTCCGAGAAGCAGCAGAAACACTGCTGTATAAAGCGCATCCTGCATCCCTTCCCACGCACCGGAAAACAAAATGAAAAATCCTCCGGCAATAAACACCCAGACCGGACCTCTGTAATCCGGAAGCACAGTGTATTTCTTTTTCATAACGAATAAATATACTCCCCAGGCAGCACCTGCAATCGTCAACAGCGTGCCGATCTGTTCCCAGAGTCCCGTAACGTAGCTGATAATAAGCACGGCCGCTCCGCCGAGAGCCATTCTCATCCCGTACTGCTGCCACCACATAAGTGCCCGGTGGCTGGAGGAAGCGTTAAAAAACTCCGTTTCCTCTTCGGTGAGATCTGCATATTCCAGCAGTTTCCCGGACTTCCCCTGCTGGACAAGACGGATGATATCATTCTGGCTGTAATCCCGGCGCCTGATGATACGCTGATCGGCCCCGTGACGGAGCAGTACATCGACTGCAGGAGCGTCCTCTAAATAAATAGCATAAAGAAGTACGGTAGGAAATCCACCGACCGATATGTCCGGGTGTGCCTCTTCCGAAACAAGCAGTTCTTCCAGCTCAGCGGCATCGTGCTGTTCCAGCAGCTTTTTTATTTTCTCACGCTGAGCTTCCGCTTCCGGCGTATGGTCATGCTCATAGCAGTATCCGAAGCCTACATGCTTTGTTTTTGCCCCGGCCGCGTTCGTACACTTCGTCCCGTCTTCCTGTATCTTTCCGCACAGCTCCATCTGCTTCCCTCCCTTCTAAAGCGCTTTTATTTTATTTTATCATTTATTCACCTTAGTCATCATCTCTAAAAAGCTGACACACCTTCCCGCACCGCTTATTCGTGCCAATTACCTGAAATGTGTCATTATTTCTACTTTTTTCAGTTGTATTCAAATTTAGTTTACCTCCCTTTATACTGTTAGAGGAACTAAAATACGGTTCATAATAACAAACATTTCCGAAATTTTCAGAATGTTGTTTTTTATTTATGAACGTGATGAAGAGAGGGAATTACTTTGGCTGTTGAACAAAAACGCAAAGGATGGTTTCAAAAGTTTCTCGATGGTGTAGAATACACCGGAAATAAACTCCCCCATCCTGTTACGATTTTTGCTATTCTTGCACTGCTCGTTATCGTCGCGTCTGCTATCGTCGCGAACCTCGGAATCAGTGTGGAACATCCCGGGGAAGAAGGAGAAATGGTGAGTGTCACCAACCTGATGAATGCGGAAGGCCTGCAGTACATACTTACAAGCATGGTGGATAACTTCATCGGATTCGCCCCGCTCGGCGTGGTGCTTGCTACAATGCTTGGAATTGGCATCGCAGAACGTACCGGACTGATCAGCGCCTGCCTGCGCGGGTTCGTGCTGTCTGTACCTAAAGTACTTATTACCGGTGGTCTTGTATTTGCTGGTATTATGTCCAGTGTTGCTTCTGACGCCGGCTATGTTGTTCTGCCTCCGCTTGGAGCTGTGATCTTTGCCGCTCTCGGCCGACATCCACTGGCAGGACTTGCCGCAGCATTTGCCGGTGTTTCTGCCGGGTTCAGCGCCAACCTGTTTCTATCGGCAACAGATCCAATGCTCGGGGAGCTGACTATTTCTGCTGCTTCCATTATTGATCCTGCCTATGCAGAAGGCATGAACATTGCGATGAACTATTACTTTATCGTCGCCTCGGTCTTCGTACTTACCATTGTAGGTGCCTGGGTGACAGAGCGTATCGTTGAGCCGCGCCTTGGAGAATACAAAGGAGAGTACCGTGAAGAGCTTAACGGCCTTGATTCCACAGAGAAAAAAGGACTTCTTTGGGCGGGTATGGCGTTCCTTACTGGAGCCGTACTGTTTGCCCTTACAATTGTCCCGGAAAACGGACCGCTCCGTGCAGACGACGGAGGCATTATCCAGTCGCCGTTTATGGACTCGCTCGTTCCGATCATTACGATTATGTTCTTCCTGCCTGGTATTGCCTATGGTATTGCTACACGCAACATCCGTAACGACAAAGACGTGGCGAATCATCTGACCGACACGATGGCAGCAATGGGAATGTTTATCGTTCTTGCCTTTACCGCCGGCCAGTTTGTCGCCTATTTCGCTGAATCCAACATGGGCCTTGTACTCGGCGTGTACGGTGCAGAAGCACTCGAAGCGATGAACCTGACAGGCATTCCGCTCATACTCGGATTTATTCTCGTTGCCGGCTTCATCAACCTGTTTATCGGAAGTGCCTCCGCCAAATGGGCGATGATGGCCCCGGTATTCGTTCCAATTATGATGCAGCTCGGCTATTCGCCGGAAATGACGCAGATGGCCTACCGGATTGCCGACTCCACAACAAACATCATCACGCCACTGATGACTTATTTTGCGATCATTATCGCTTTTGCCCAGAAGTACGATAAGAAAATGGGTATCGGAACACTCATATCTGTTATGTTCCCTTATTCCATTATCTTTACCGTCGCCTGGACAATTATGCTCATCATCTGGATGACGCTCGGTATCGATCTCGGGCCAGGTTCTCCGATCCAGTACAATCCGTAAATCTCCCCGCACGAAACAGCAGGTATTACGGCCAAATAAGGTTCAGGGCATGTATCCTGAACCTTTTTTTAATGTTTTTTTCGTGAAGAGAGGCTTTGGAGGTAAGGCAGCCGGGGATTTCTACCATCTTACCCAGGAATTCTACCAACTTTCGCAGGAATATGAAGTTAGTATAAAAAGTAGACACATCAAAGTGATAGAATACAGCTAACGAAAGCAACCGGAGGAGGACGAGTGGATGGAGAAGGAGAAGAAACATTACGACAAGGTGTTCCGGAAATATGTCGCG
>NZ_PZJJ01000051.1 GCF_003044065.1 Alkalicoccus saliphilus | reverse complement strand
AAACATGTCGTCGGTCCTGCCAGTGGCCCATCATGGGAATCGACTCCTTTTTCTTTTATCATACGCCGAACCGAGGCAAAATCAAGCAAAAAAAGCCGCCCGCGGGCGACTTTTTCAACAGCCTGAAGTGCCGCCCGGCTTTATACCGGGCGGCACTTTTGTATGAAATATTAATTTCCTGCCGGATTTCTACTGAATTTCCAGGAGATCTTCTATTTCCTCTTTCCCGAGTGAAGAAATCATCGTTTCTCCGGAATGTACGACACGATCCAGCAGATCCCTCTTCTTTTCCTGCAGTTCGTGAATTTTCTCTTCGATCGTTCCTGCAGTAATCATTTTTGTAACTTGTACGACCCGTTTTTGACCGAAACGGTATACGCGGTCCGCTGCCTGATCTTCCACTGCCGGGTTCCACCACGAGTCAAAGAGAATTACTGTATCCCCGCCTGTAAGATTCAGACCTGTCCCTCCTGCTTTCAGGGAAACGAGAAACATCTCTTTTTCTCCCTCATTAAAACGATCAGCCATCAGCAGCCGCTCCTGGGACGGGGTATTGCCGTCAAGATAAAAGTAGTCAGCTCCTGCTTCATTAAACCGCTTTTTCATAATCGCAAGCATTTTTGTAAACTGGCTGAATATAACGATACGCCTCCCGTTCTGGCGGGCTTCTTCTGTATATTCCATCAGGCGTTCCAGCTTGTCCGATCCTCCATTGTAGTCGGGAATAAACATACCAGGGTGGCAGCAGATCTGTCTCAGGCGGGTAAGCCCTGCAAGAATCTGCATCCGGTTTTCCTGCCAGGCATTTTTGGAAATGGCATCCGCTGCTTCTTTCTGCAGCAGTTTAAGCTGTCCGAGATACAGCGTTTTCTGCTCCTGGGTCATTTCCGTGTATTCCACCGACTCCATTTTTTCCGGGAGCTCCGTCAGCACTTCCTGTTTTCGGCGGCGCAGTACGAAAGGCCGGATTCTTTTGGCAATAACCTTTTCGGACAGACCACGGAATTGTTCCCGTTTCGGAAAGATGCCCGGAAGAACCACACGGAAAACAGAATAAAGCTCCTCAAGGGAATTCTCGATCGGGGTTCCGCTCAAAGCAAAGCTCGTTCCGCTTTCAATGGTGCGGACAGCTTTAGCCGTTTTCGTCTGGACATTTTTTACATACTGTGCTTCGTCCAGAATCAACGTGGAAAAACGGCGTCCTTGATACATTTCTTCATCCCTGCGTATAACAGGATAGGAAGTAATCCATATGTCCGCTTTTTCTGCTTCTTTCATCTGACTTTCCCTTTCTGCTTTGGATCCGGAAATAATCTGTGCATGAAAATTCGGCGCAAAACGTTCTATCTCTTTTTTCCAGTTATATACAACACTCGACGGGCATACAATCAACGCCGGCTTCAGAACTTCCTGCCGGTGTTTTTTGCCTGCAAGAAACGTGATTGTCTGAAGCGTTTTTCCAAGCCCCATATCATCAGCCAGCACGCCTCCGAATCCGTAATGATCGAGTGCAGTCATCCACTGGTACCCACGCTTTTGATAATCCCTGAGTGACGCGTTGACTTCCTCGGGAATCGGAAAATCATGTTCTTCCGGCTCAAGAAGCCGGTGGAGAAGCTGCTTGAATTCCCTGCTCTTTCGTACAGGTACAGAGCTGCTGTCCTCTACTTGAAAAGCACGGTGCAGCGGCAGCTGCATATTTTCCGTTACTTCTTTTTCTTTTATATCGAGCTCTTCTACAAGAGTCCTTACTCCCTTGAAAGATTCCCCCTGCAGCGGCACAAATGCTCCGGACTCCAGCTGGTAAAAATCCTGCTTTCTGACGAGTGCCTGCATCATATCCGTTACTTCCGATTCTGATATACCTGTAAAATCAAAAGCTACGTCCATCCAGCCTGCTTCGCTCGAAATTTCCACATCCATATGGGGGGCCTCCGGAGGCTCATACATCAGTTCCCGCAGTGACTTAGGAGCATAGATTTCGAATGACTCTGAAAGCAACGGCAGCCATGAAGCCATGAAGTACAATATGTCGGAGAGAGTATCGAGAAAAAGTTCATCGCCATTGTATTTAAAAGGCGCTTCTTCGATAAGACCGACGAGCTGGTACTCTTTCTTCATGTCTCGCACAAAAACTTTGTCATCGGCTTCCGAGGTTTCATGAAAAGGATCAAACATCTTTTCTCCGTACTGAAAAACAACCGAGGCTGCCATTTTCTCTCTCGATTCGTGCTTCAATTTCAGCTGCGGTTTTAAAGGATGCATCTCTATTTCGGCTTCAAGAGAATCCTCCATTGTGACTTCCCCCACTTCCCTGAGCTGCGGCAGCAGTACGGAGGCAAGAGATTCCAGGTGAGATTCCGTGAATGTAAAACTTGCCTGATCCTCCAAGGCAAGTGAAAAATAGAGGGTGTGGAGTATACGGAGCTTTTCTCCATCTGCGCTGTAAAAATTTCCTTTATAAAAGCAGAGTTTTGACGCCGGTCCAAAATATAACAGCTGGTGGGCTTCCGGCCATACAAGCTGATAAAGGTTTTCCTCATAGTTATTTACCCGGAAAGAAAAGGGTTTTTCGAGGGAAGAAACCTGGACGTGTGGATATTCACGCATCTGATCATCCACTATTGTGTTCAGCCCGGAAAGCTGCTCCAGAAAGGACGCAGCATAAGTGAGCGGTATATCAAATATACGGCGGTCTTCTTTTGAACTTTCATAAAATGTCTGATGCATTGTCTGAACTTCGATCAATTCTGCCATTTTTTGAAGGACTGCTGCATCCTTTTCCGAAAAAATATGATCGGCTGGATGATAAGTAAACAATTTCGTGAACCGCAGAGATTCTCCGTGTTCCATCGACTTTAAAAGCTCCCGGATATCCTTGACTATATAAAGTCTGTCCGTGCCTATTTTCAATTCCAGCTCCATCGACCCCGGGACATGTTCCTGGTACGCTGGATAAAGCTTCAAAATGTACTGGACCTGCAGCGTTTCTTTTTCATTGTTCGTTCTCGTTTCCTCTCCCGGTATAAATAGAGATTCAAACGAATTCAGTATATTGTTCATCCTTGCATCTTCCCGCCGGGAGAGCCCTTCTGTCCGGGGTCTTGCATATTCTTCTTCCCTGTCGACGAGCCAGGAAGCTATGTTGTAATCGGACATGTGGAGGAGCGAGGTAAGTACGTGTACACAGGGTGCTTCCCCCCTCCCGCAGGAACAGGAAGTTTTGATAATATTCAATTTCTCATCCGGCTGCACATCCACAGTGAATGTCTGACTGTACCGTTCCACATACGTGCGAAAATGCTTTTTATCATAATCCCAGAAGATTTCCTTTACACTTTCTTCTTCTTTGTAAACCCGGGCAATCTTCAGCTGTTCCGGCACCTGCAGATCCTGTTTTAATTCTTCTTCCGTTAATTCATCAAGCCGCAAGAAAATCCCCCCTGCTTCATAAAAAGTCTATCCTTCATCATATCAAAATATCTCTCCCGTGACGAATTTTCAAAGATGCAGCCACTGTTAAAGCTTTACGTCTTTGCGTAAGGATAGGGAATACTTTTCCTGCTCCTTTATATCCACAGGTGTGTCTGCTGAATTTTGTTTAGCAGACACATGCAGCGGTGTAAAAGCAGACGGAATTCAAACACTCAAACTTATATTTGAATGATTGAATGCCGCATTATATAATATATTCAAACCAAGGTTTGAATGAAAGGAGGTTTTTTTGTGTTTTCGGATGATAATTGCCGTGTTTTTACGTACGATGAAAAGAAAGTCAATACTCTACAAAACAGTATTAACCGTGGCGAGATCGATTTTATGGCGGGGATGTTTAAAGCACTGGCGGATAAGACACGAATGCATATTGCTTTTGCTTTGAGCCTGGAAGAGGAGCTGTGCGTGTGTGACGCTGCTCAAATCACAGGTATTTCTACCGCTGCTGCTTCCCATCACCTTCGCGTATTGAAGAAACTCGGCCTCGCGGATTACCGGAAAGCAGGAAAAATGGTGTTTTATTCATTGGAAGACGATTATATCCGCCGCCTGATCCAGATGGCGTGGGAACACAGCCGGGAAAACAGGATGAAGGAAGAAGGGTAACTAGTGGCTGAACAAAACGCAGACAGGAAAAAAACGTACCGTGTAGAAGGTTTTACTTGAATAGACTGTGCCAAAACGTTTGAAAAAAACGTACAGCACCTGGAAGGTGTTGAAGATGCGCAGGTAAATTTTGGCGCTGCCAAAATAACTGTATCCGGCCATGTTTCCCGCGGGCAAGTGGAACGTGCCGGCGCTTTTGAAAATCTGAAGCTCCGGGAAGAACGAGAATCCGCTGGAACAGCGATTCCATACTGGAAGCAGAAAACTACTGTTAAAGTTTATATTGCTGCGATTGTTCTTCTCTTCAGCTTTATCGGGAGCCTCACTCTCGAGGACAGCTTACTTCCGGTAATCGGGTACGCTGCATCTATCGTTGTCGGGGGCTACTCCCTTTTTTATAAAGGATTCCATAATCTGATCCGTGCTAAATTTGATATGAATACTCTTATGACGATTGCCGTCATTGGAGCAGCAATTATTGGAGAATGGCTGGAAGGAGCCATCGTCGTTATACTTTTTGCTGTCAGTGAAGCACTGGAGCGCTATTCGATGGATAAAGCACGTCAGTCTATTGCCTCGCTGATGAATATTTCACCAAAGGAAGCTCTTATCCAACGCCACGGGCAGGAAATCTTAATCCCCGTTGAAAATATTTCTATAGGCGACATTATGATTGTAAAACCCGGTCAGAAGCTGGCTATGGATGGACGCGTTGTGAAAGGAAATTCCACAGTTAATGAAGCCGCCATTACCGGTGAAAGCATACCAGCTTCAAAAACTGAAGACGACTATGTGTTTGCCGGAACATTAAACGAAGAAGGAATGCTGCAAGTAGAAGTAACGAAGCTGGCCGAAGATAGAACGATAGCTAAAATTATCCACCTTGTGGAAGAAGCTCAGGCTGAAAAAGCACCTTCTCAGGCATTCGTCGATAAGTTCGCAAAGTATTATACTCCCGGAATTATCGTGATCGCCTTTTTGACAGCTGTCGTCCCTCCTGTTTTTCTCGGGGCTGCCTGGAGTGAATGGGTTTATTTAGGACTCGCCGTACTTGTTGTCGGCTGTCCATGTGCCCTCGTTGTTTCTACACCGGTGGCTGTTGTCACGGCTATTGGCACCGCGGCCAAGCACGGAGTACTAATAAAAGGTGGTATTCACCTTGAAGCTGCGGGAGGGCTCAAAACCGTGGCTTTCGATAAAACAGGAACATTAACAGAAGGTGTCCCGCAGGTCACTGAAGTCGTAACATTTGCTGAAAATGAAAAAGAACTGCTGGCTGTGACTGCAGCAATTGAAAAATCCTCCCAGCATCCTTTAGCTTCCGCTGTCATTAAAAAAGCTGAGGAAGTGGGCTGTCAGAGCGTTCAGGCGGAAAATTTTCAATCTCTTACAGGCCGCGGCGTACGAGCCATAGTTGATGACGTTCCTTATTATGCAGGAAGTCCAGAGCTGTTCACCGGTATGCACGGCAGTCTCCCTATGGAACTCCAGGAAACTATTCAAAATTTCGAAAAGAAGGGGAACACAGTGATTCTCCTCGGCACAGAAGAAACCGTACTGCAGCTTCTTGCAATAGCGGATAAAGTACGTAACTCTGCCCGAAATGCTGTGCAGGAACTAAACAGACTTGGAATGCGAACTGTTATGCTTACAGGAGATAACGCGCGGACAGCAGAAGCTGTCGGCCGAGAATCTGGAGTAACAGAAATTCAGGCTGGTCTTCTTCCTGAAGAAAAACTTGAGCAGATAAAATCTCTCCTGACTGTTTCAGCAACTGCTATGGTCGGTGATGGTGTCAATGATGCTCCGGCACTTGCTGCTTCCAACCTGGGCGTGGCGATGGGCGGCGCCGGAACAGACACGGCACTTGAAACAGCGGACATCGCCCTGATGGCGGATGATCTCAGTAAACTACCCTATACAGTAAAGCTGAGCCGCCGTGCCCTCCGTATCATCAAACAAAACATCACATTTTCTCTTGGGCTTAAAGCGCTGGCCCTGCTTCTCGTTATCCCGGGGTGGCTGACTTTATGGATTGCGATAGCAGCCGATATGGGTGCCACACTGCTGGTTACAATAAACAGCCTTCGCCTTTTGAAACAGAAACAGTGATAAAAGAAATGCAGAACAGGCTCTGCCTTTCTGCTGCTACACTTGGAAAGTATACTGTGAAAAACAGTCGATTGTATAAAACAGTAAAAAGCTTCCGATGATTACTTTTAAGCATCGGAAGCTTCTTTAATTTTCACGCTATGTTAAAGTTCGCCTGTTGATGACTGGAGAAAAAGAAACGTTTCTGCTTTTCATGAAAGCTGTTCTTTTTTCCATAAAACCGGTGCCGGGACAGAGGCGTGAAGATCCTCCCTGACGAAAGGAAATCCGCCTGCTTTCTCCTTGGAGCCCACTGAGAGGGCAGCAGCGTTATGTCCATCTCATAAACGAGCTGTTTTCAAGGCAGCCAATTTTTAAAGGAAGTTTTGTGCAGGTTTCTTGTTTAAAATTGTTGGAGGATGGTCAGCTTTTTTGATCAGACAAGACGTACAGCTTTTTCTTCCGCTTCTCTGCAGAAAAAGCAGTTTCTTAAGCGAGCAGCCCGTCCAGGTCAAGGATTTCCAGTTTTTTCGGGCTGTGCTGCCGGATATATCCTCCTGATTCCAGGTCAGCGAGTTTTCGGCTCACTGTTTCAGGAGTGGTGCCTAGATGAGCTGCCAGGTCCTTCCTGCTCATGGGCAGCTTCACAAGTCTCTCCCCCTGCTGTCTCTGCAGGTCCGCCAGATACAGTGCAATCCGGGATTCCACCCGTTCTGTAGCAAAATATGCTGTCTGTTTTTCTGACTGCTCCAGTTTACGGGAAAATTCTCCGAGAATCTTCAAAGCCACCTCCGGATACTTTTCAAGAATTCCCTGCAGGTCCTTCCGCTGAATCGTGCATATTTCCGATGGTTCCAGTGTTTCAGCATATGACTCATGAATAGACTCACTGAAAAGAGCATATTCTCCTGAAAAATCCCCTGGATGCAGAACTGAAACAAGATATTCTTTTCCCGACTCGGCAAGCCGGTAGGTTTTTATCTTTCCTTTATGGACTATATAAAGAGTATCGGAAAAATCCCCGGCCCGGTAAATGCTTTCCCCCTTTTTAAATGTTCTAGTACGGACAGCTTTCATTATTGTTTCCATCTGAGGCGGCTGCAGATGATTAAAAATCGGCACAATTGACACGCAGGACTGCATGGATCCGTGGCAGCCGCACAGATGATCATTACTGCTCATTCTTTTCCTCCTTCACCTCCGCCGGGTCAGGCCGCCGGAACCGGCCGGCCCGCCGCGGTGGATTCTTCCTTTTCTCTTCTGAAACCGATCAGTCTCATAGCGTTCAGGATAACAAGCAGCACACTCGCTTCGTGAATCAGCATGCCGGAAGCCAGATGGACTTCTCCCATAAGCACTCCCGCCAGAAGAACTATAACTGTTCCTACAGCGAAAACCATGTTTTGTTTCATGTTTCTGATAGTAACTTTTGAAAGGGAATAGGCGTGGGAAAACTGCTTCAGCTTGTCCGCCATAAGCACGACGTCCGCTGTATCCATGGAAATATCGGTGCCTCCCTCTCCCATAGCCACTCCGATATCCGCTGTCGCAATAGCCGGGGCGTCGTTGATTCCGTCTCCTGCCATCGCTACTTTATGGCCATCTTCCTGCATCTGTTTTACATACTTTACCTTATCTTCCGGCAAAAGCCCTGCGTGAAAGGCATCCAGCCCGAGTTTGTCCGCTACAAGTTCTGCTGTATGTCTGTTGTCTCCTGTCAGCATTACCATCCGACGTATACCACTTTTTCTCAGTTCAGTCAGAGCTGCTTCTGCTTCTTCCCGGATCTGGTCGGCAATCGAAAAAATACCTGCGAGCTTTCCATCCACTGCTGCAAAAACAACTGTGTTTCCTTCTTTTTCACGAGCTTCCGCATACTTTTCGGCTTCGTTTGACAGAATGATTCCTTCCCTTTCCATCAGCTGCCGGTTTCCTGCGGTAAGCGTTCTTCCATCTACTTCCGCTTTAATTCCGCTGCCTTTAATTACTTCTGCTGCCTGCGGATCTTTTTTCAGGCTGACGCCTGACGCTTCCGCTTTTTTCACTACGGCACGGCCGAGATGATGCTCGGAAATCGTTTCTGCTTCGGCTGTGAGCCGCAGCAGCTCTTCGACTGTCAGGTCTACTGTTGGATAAATGTCCGTTACTTCAGGCTTCCCTTTTGTCAGTGTGCCTGTTTTATCAAAAACAAGCGTGTCTACTTTTGCAAAGCGTTCCATGACGTCGCCGCCTTTAACGAGCACACCTTTTTTAGCTCCATTGCCGATACCTGCTACGTTGGAAACAGGCGCGCCGATCACGAGGGCTCCAGGACATGCGATGACAAGGAAGATAATTGCGAGATGAAGGTCCCGGGTGATCAGGTAAACGAGAACAGAGACACCTGCAACGGCCGGCGTATATATGTTGGCAAACCGGTCCAAAAATATCTGCGTGCGGGATTTTGCTTCCTGGGCTTCTTCCACAAGCTCGATGATTTTAGCGAAAGTCGTATCATCACCGACTTTTTCGGCAGTCATTTCCATATACCCGTTATCTACCATTGTACCGCTGAACAGCTTGTCTTTCACTTGTTTTGCTGCCGGGACAGCTTCTCCGGTCACCGGTGCTTCATTCACTTCCCCGTTTCCCGAGGCTACCACTCCGTCGACCGGAACCTTTTCCCCGGAGCGGATAATAAGCCGGTCTCCTTCTATTACTTCCTCGACAGGAATCATCTGTGTTCCTCCGTCCCTCAGCACCCGGGCTTCCTGCGGTGCCATATCAAGCAGATCTTTTAACGAAGAACGGGTCTTCTTTAACGTACGGGCTTCCAGATAGGCCCCGAATAAAAAGAGAAATGTAACAACAGCAGATTCCACATACTCTCCAATAAAGAGGGCTGCAACAACCGCAATCGTCACAAGCAGATCAATGCTGAAAGCCTTCATACGGAGAGCCTGGAAAGCTTTGATGGCAATAGGGACACCGGCGGTGAAGGTTGCTCCGATAAGAGCCGCATCCCGTACACCCATCGCCCCGTATAAGTAGGCAGTAAAAGCAAGAAGAAGCAGGACACCTGAGATAAACGTTAAATAATTGGTGTTTTTATGGATCCAGCTGATCATTTTGACCACTTCCTTTCTTACCTTCATCCTACCGTGCGGGAGGAGAAAAGAAATTGATGGCAGTCAAGAATGAGAAAGTTTGCCTGTATATTTGTTAAAATAGATAATAAAGCACCCTGCGCAGAATAATTATTCCAGAAATAAGACTTCATCAACAATCTGAAATACTGATCGTATTTTTTGAAACTTGATGCCTGTCAAGGAATGCTCCTTCTTTTCCCGTTAAGATGAAGATAGATAAAAGAAAGGAGTGATTTACATGAGAACGGCAAAATTTCAGCTGGAAACCCTCACCTGTCCTTCCTGTATTAAAAAAATCGAAACAACTCTGGGGAAAGTAAAAGGAGTGGAAGAGGTAAACGTTCTTTTCAATTCAAGCAAAGTGAAGACGGTTTTCGATGAAAACAGTGTGGAAGCCGATGAGCTGAAAGAAAAGATAACAAAGCTCGGATATCCGGTTATCTCTTTGAAAGTTTCCTGAATTAAACGGAGTTCCAGTTCTGCATTTACGGAGCTGACCGGCATTCCGGGCGGCTCTGTTTGAATCTCTCAAGCTCTGAAAGGAGGGGAAAACAGTGAATGTTTTAATTGTTTACGCTACTCTGAGCGGCCATACAGAAGAACTGGCAGAAATGATAAAAGAACGGCTTGAAAAAGCGGAGCTGGAAATTTCGGTGGAAGAAGCATATGAGGCAGAAGCGCGGCATTTTCAGGAGTATGAGCTCATTATCCTCGGCTCCTATACGTGGGGGGACGGCGATGTACCGGACGATATGATGGATTTGTATAATGAAATTGAAGAAACGGATCTGAGCGGCATTTCTTTTGCTGTTTTCGGATCCGGTGACACCGGCTACGAGCACTTTGCCGGGGCAGTTGATCATCTGGAGGAAGCGGTGCGGAGGAAGGGCGGTATCCTTACGGCAGAAAGCATGAAAGCGGATGTTGACGCCGATTCAGATGAAACGGAAGAACTTGCTGACAGGTTTACAGAAGAAATTCTCGCCTGGAGAGAGAAACGATAGTGAAAAGCAGCGCCAATAAGCAACCACAGTGCCTGTACCCGGCTGTTAAATTTAAAATAGGCATCCCCAGGCTGCCTCAATGACCCTTTTGAGACAGCCTTTTTTCACTGGAACTCTTTCTTCTATCGTGTATTGTGACAGTAAAAGCAGTTAAGCCCACATCAGCTTAAAATTGCTGTTTTCTGCTCTGCAAATCCGGATGTTTTTAAACAGAAGCTTCATACAATTTTGTTTAAGCCAGTTTCGGGAAGTCTATTTGTCTTCTTCCTTAAGCACCATCTCTGAAAAAACTTCTCCATCGTAGCGGTAGCTTACTTTTTCCCATAGCTGCTCATTTTCTGCAAAAGCATCGACGAGAGCCGTGGCATCTTCCGGAACGAGTCCTTTGTACCAGACACCTTCAGGATATACTACTGCAGCACACTTATCTTTACAGCGTCCATTGCAAAAAGTTTTTGTTACATGAATTTGCTCTTCGATCTCTTTTTCCATGATTTCATCTTCGACGGCTTCGGTCAGCTTCTCTCCTCCTGCTTCATAGCAGGTTTTCCCATTACATATCAGCACATGTTTAGAGGTTTTGTTTAAATTCCGTGGCATATATTCGTCCTCCTGATTATCGGTTTTTCTCCCATCGTGGAAAAATCGGATAGGTGCAGTGGCTTTGAACGTTTAAAAGAATGGACAAATTCCATCCATGCTTAAAGAGCTGTCCAACAGCAGCGGACAGCCCTCTTCTGCTCAACTATTCCAGAAGATTACAATGTGTTGCCTTCTGGCGGAATCGGGTGCTTTTTCAGTATTTCAGCAAAGTGCATCAAGTTATAGCTCATCATCATCGTATTTTTCTTCGTAAAATCACTTTCCTGGCCTGCTTCAATATAAGAAGGCCCAGGTCCGGCTTCACCAACCCAGTAACTTAAGGCGTTGGGAGGAATGGTAAATCCTATATTATCCATTGCAAAAAGGACGGACCGGGCGACGGATTTAGCCCCGTCTTCATTACCAGTCACCAGGCAGCCGAACACCTTGTTATAGTAAACAGCCTGTCCTTTCTCGTTTATCTCTCCGCTTTCTGCATAAAGTCTTTCTATAAGGATAGAGGCAAGACTGCTTCTTTCCCCATTCCAGATTGGCGTGCCGAGTACGACAATATCTGCTTTTTTTACCTTTTCCATCAGCTGGGGCCACTCGTCGCCTCCTCCCATATCGTGCTCCATACCACTTTTTATATCATGATCAGCCATCCGGTAAACTTCGGTTTCCACCCTTTCTTTTTTCATCCATTCCTCTGATTTTTTGATCAGCGCTTCCGTGTTGGATGTTTCACTTCCCGGCTTAAGAGAAGTATTAATAAATAAAGCTTTTACCGTCATAATAAATCTCCTTTCCTTCTATTTATCCATTAGTAGAAATTTGCTCTTTCTGTCCTGTTTCCCGCTTAGCTTTTTAAGTATGCAGGGCTTTCTTTTCACGGACTTATCACTTTTTCTGCTGCTCCATTATGATACGATGAAGAAAACTGACTGTTAAAGGAGCTTCTTCTTGTCCAGGCTGATGTACGTTATCATTTTCATTGTTTTTCTTGATACATTTATCCAGCTTCCGATCATGACACCATATGCTTTAGGTCTCGGTGCTTCTGCTGCCCTGGCCGGATTCGTTGTATCCATGTACTCACTTACAAACATTGCCGGAAATATTGCCGGAGGAATCTGGATTGACCGTGCCGGACGGCGCCGCGTTCTGCTTACCGGTATGGCTTTTGTTGCTGTGATCGTTCTTCTTTATCCTATGGCCCAGAATGGATGGCAGCTGCTCGGCGTCCGGTTTCTACACGGAATTGCCGGAGGACTGATGATTCCTGCCGCCTTCGCTTTAATTGGCGACCGGAGTACCCGCGGCAGCCGCAAAGTAATGGCTTATGCAGGAGCAGCTATCGGGCTGTCGGCCATTGCCGGCCCCGCTGCCGGAGGCATTCTGGCGTCACGCGGAGAATATGAATCTGTCTTCTTTTTAACGTCAGCTCTTTTTGTCGTAAGCTTTCTGCTGGTGTTCTTTTTCGTTTTTGAAGGAGAGCCAGCAAAAAGACCGAACACTGGAGACAGCTTAATTTCAGTAATTAAAAACAGGCTTCTCCTTCAGGCCTGTCTCGCTGCTTTTGCCTTAATGGTCAGCAATGGTGTACTCGCCTTTGCCCTGCCGATCAGGACCGGTGAATTCGGTCTGTCGACTGCCATAACAGGCATTCTGTTGAGTATTTACGGCATCACCGCACTCATTGTTTTCATTTCTCCGCTGAATAATATTTATCAGCGTTTTTCACCTTTCCCACTCGTTCTTACAGGGCTGATTTTCATCACTTTTTCAATGATTATACTGAATCTCGCTGCAGCTGCTTCTTTTCTTTACGCTGCGATGGTGGTATATGGAATTGGTTTCGCCTTTATATTTCCTTCGATGAATCAAATGGCGGCGGAAGCCTCCGGAACGGAATCGCGGGGAAAAGCTTTTGGTATTTTTTATGCCTGTTTTTCGCTCGGTGTTGTTGCCGGGGCTGCCGGAGCCGGGCTCGTAACAGAAAGCACAGGTCTCCCTTTTTTATCAACTGCTTTCTTTTTAATAGCAGCTGTTGTTATTCTCGCTGCCTCAAAAAAATGAAGCCGCTGTTCAAGCGGCTTCATTTTCAGAGTGTTGATTAACTGTTATTACCAAATACATGGTTCCGGCCTGCGTTTGGTTCTTTTTTTATGTAGGAAAGCGGTGGGTTTCTTCCGAAACAGCTTGAACCACCCGAAGAGGCTCAGGCT
>NZ_PZJJ01000050.1 GCF_003044065.1 Alkalicoccus saliphilus | reverse complement strand
ACGTACTATAATCACCATAGATATCAATGGAACCGCAAAAAGATGACCCCTGTGCAATACAGGGATCATCTTCTAGAAGTAGCTTAGGCTTTTTAAAAATGTCCTTTACAAAGGGTACACTTTAAATTAACGGGCGGCTTTTTTAATGCTATTTTTCAGGGTCTTTATCAAGAGGATAAGTCCAGAAACGCTCTGTTTGCAGCATATACTCAATCGTTTCATCCTGGGCTTCCATCCGGCTGTTTACCTGCTCCATCAGCCCTGCTGTCTGGGAAGCGTGGGCTTCAATGACCTGAAGTTTTCTATCACGCAGGTCCCGGACATCATTAATAACATCCGGCTCACCGACCGCTTCCTCGCTTCCCTCGGCAAAGGCAATAGCGTGAATTTCCGGCCTGCTGCCCTCAGGAAGTTTGCGGACAGCCTCTACAACGGCAGCGCCTGTTGCATTATGATCGGGGTGGACGGCGTATCCTGGGTAAAAAGTAATGATCCGTGTCGGGTTCACTTCCGTAATAACTCCTGAAATTCTTTCAGTGAGCGCTTCCTGGTCTGTGAATTCCACTGTTTTATCACGCATGCCAAACCGGCGCAGGTCTTCAATGCCGAGAAGACTGCACGCTTCCTCCAGCTCTTTTTTTCTGATTTCAGGAAGGGTTTCCCGGTTGGCCATGACCGGTCTTCCCATGTTTCTGCCCATTTCTCCGAGAGTAAGGCATACATAGGTAACCGGGGTTCCTTCATCGGTAAGCGATATAATAGTACCCGACACGCCGAATGCTTCATCGTCCGGATGCGGGAATACAACTAGTACGTGCTGATCTGTCATACGGGGGCTCCTTTCCTACTTTCGAAATGGTGTAGTGCTGAGTTCAAGTGCAACAGCGAGGCGTCCGTCAGGATCATGACCGGCAAGAAGCAGACGGCCTTCTTCGTCTATTTCCCAGTCTGTCAGTCCTTCTCCGTAAAGCCAGCCAATTTCGGTTTCCAGGCCGATGCGGTACGGACCTTCACCGGCGATGCGTCCGTGAATAAATTGAAGCTGGGCATTACGGATAAAAGCACCTGCTGAAAAAAAGTTTTTATCATTATGACTTGCGTAAGCTCCGTTCGTCGTTTCGAGGTGGATAAAAACCGGGGATCCGGCGAACTCCTCCAGAGCTTCCTGTACTTGATCGGGAATAATTGGTTTCAAAAGGCAGACTCCTTTCTTAATTGCCCGCTCTGGAAGACAGAAGACGTTCCAGGTTTTTCATCAGCGGGCTGCTTGTTTCGTTCTTAAAGCTATGTTCACAGTTTAACACAGGAAGCGAATTTCCGGCATGGAAAACAGACCGGAGGAATACGTATTCTCTTTTAAAGCAGGAAAGATAAGGGTATAGGGAAAAGAAATGCCGCCACTGTCCCGGGTTGAGGGTGGAAGGTACCATACGTATAATAGAGAAAAGCCTGTCATTTAAAAGGCTTTATACATAAAAGGAGTGAAGAACGATGAAGCAGGGAATTATATGCCTTGGAGAGGCACTGATTGATTTTATTCCGCTCGACGACAACAATGAAACGTTTCAAAAAAGCCCGGGGGGAGCTCCGGCTAATGTAGCGGTGGGGCTGTCCCGTCTCGGTGCGTCAGCTGTCTTTCTCGGTAAAGTAGGAGACGACGTACTCGGACGGTTTTTAAAGGACACGCTGGAAGGCTATGGCGTCAATACGGAGCATATGCTGTTTACAAAGGATACGAGAACAGGAGTTGTTTTTGTAACGCTCGGAGAAGGCGGAGAACGCAGCTTTGAGTTTTATATCGATCCGAGTGCCGACCGGTTTCTTGAAGAGGACGAAGTAGAGGAGCAGCTTTTTACTGAAAACAATCTGCTTCACTTTGGATCGATCAGCCTGATCAGTGAACCGTCAAAATCCGCTACGAAAAAAGCGGTGCGCCTTGCGAAGGAGCAGGGGATGATCATTTCTTACGATCCGAACCTGCGTCCCGGCCTGTGGCCTTCAGAGGAAACTGCACGTACGGAAATACGCAGTATGCTCGGTGAAGCCGATGTGTTGAAAATTTCCGAGGAGGAACTCGAATTTATAACGGGGGAACAGGATATTGAAAATGGTGTGAGCCGGCTGGATGAATTCAATATCCCTCTCATTCTGATCACTCTTGGAGCAGAAGGCAGCTGGATATTTATTCAGGGAGAGGCGCCGGTTCATGTCCCTGCCATGAAAGTGAACGCAGTGGACACGACCGGCGCAGGCGACGCTTTTGTTTCCGGCATGCTTTATCAGCTTCATCTGCTTGAGGAGCCGCTGCGCGCTCTGTCTCCGGAAAAAGCAGCGGAAATGGCTTCCTTTGCAGCTGTGTCGGGAGGTCTGGCAGCAGCTACAAAAGGGGCGATGACGGCGCTGCCGACGAAAGAAGAAGTTAACAGCCGGCTGCAGAAGGAGGAGGGGAAGCATGACTGAACGTGAAAAGGAACTTCACGCAGAAGCCTGGAAGGAAGCAGAGAAACTAAAAAATACGGTGGAAAAAGATCCATACCGCCAGCAGTATCATCTAATGCCTCCTTCAGGTCTTCTGAATGACCCGAACGGCTGGATTCAGTGGCAGGGCACCTATCACCTCTTTTTTCAGTGGAATCCCTACCGTCCGGATCATCAGCACAAATTCTGGGGGCACTACACGTCGGCAGATCTCGTAGGCTGGCAGCTGGAACCGATCGCTCTCGCCCCGAGCGAATGGTACGAAAAAAACGGCTGCTACTCCGGAAGCAGCATAGACTTGAACGGAAAACTCGCTCTTCTTTATACCGGTAACGTAAAAGACGAGAATAACAATAGAGAATCCTACCAGTGCCTGGCTGTTTCCGAAAACGGAATCGATTTTGAAAAAAAGGGACCTGTCGTTGACGAACTGCCGGAAGGGTATACTGCACACTTCCGCGATCCGAAAGTGTGGAAAGAAAATGGAAGCTATTATTTTGTTATCGGTGCCCAGACAGAAAATCTGGAAGGAGAAGTGCTTCTTTACCGCTCGGAAGACTTTCACACCTGGGAATGCCTCGGGCCGATAGCGGGCGCACAGAGGAACGGACTGGGAAGGTTTGGCTACATGTGGGAATGCCCGGACTATTTCCGGCTTGGCAGTACTGACGTTTTGATTGTTTCACCGCAGGGACTTGACCGTGAAGAGATGAAATACGAAAACACGTACCAGGCAGGATATTTCCTGGGAAATGCAGATCTTCAGAAAGTCGATTTTCAGCACGGGGAATTTCACGAGCTGGACGAAGGATTTGAATTTTATGCTCCCCAGACAACAGAAGACGAACATGGGCGGCGTATTTTAATCGGATGGATGGGCGTACCGGATTCCGACGAGGAATACCAGCCGACAGTGAAAGAAGGATGGGTCCACTGCATGACCATTCCGCGCGAACTGCATTCCGATGGAACGATCATTACCCAGTCTCCGGTGAAAGAGCTGGAGGAACTGCGGGAAGGAACACCGCTTGAAATGCGCATAGCACTTTCTTTTGGAGCTGAAGCGGTCGTTACGCCTGCTTCAGAGATCATCCTCGACACGAAGGAAGCGGGAGATTTTCAGCTGAAGCTCCGGGACGAAGCAGAGCTTTCCTACAATGGGGCTGACCAAATTCTGACGCTTTCCCGGCCGCGATTCCGGGATGGAGAAAAAGAAACAAGAAAGTGCCGGGTAGACCGTCTGGAAGAACTCCGTCTCTATCTCGACAGTTCTTCACTGGAAGTATTTATTAATCAAGGAGAAAAAGTAATGACCGCACGCTACTTCCCCGAACAGCATGCAAATACGGTAAAAGTAAGCGGTGCGGACGGAAGCCTTACCTGGAAATCCTGGGAGCTTAAATCATAACGGTGTATCGATCAGCGTTACGTCCGTTACATCCTTTACACACTGCTACGAAAGGCGCCGGCAGCGTGTGGGATTCTTGTGTTATAACGCCGTGCGCTTTGACTGTGCGTTGAAAATTCCACTGGAAAGGTGGAAGGAGGTGGGAAGTTGAAGCAGGCATTCTGTAATGACTGGAAAAGCAAAATCGGTGATGAGTTGGAAAAGGATTATTTTGCAGAGCTCCGGTCTTTTTTGAAAGAGGAGTATCAAAAACATACCGTTTATCCTCCGAAGAACGATGTGATGAACGCCTTTCATGCCACCGCGTGGGAGGATACGAAAGTCGTTCTTCTCGGCCAGGATCCGTACCATGGCAGAAATCAGGCGCACGGCCTCAGTTTTTCTGTCCGTCCCGGTGTGAAAGTTCCCCCATCTCTTGTGAACATTTACAAAGAACTGCGGGATGATCTTGGATATGATATTCCTAAACACGGTTATCTCCAGAAGTGGGCGGAGGAAGGTGTTTTGATGCTGAATACCGTACTCACAGTGCGTGAAGGAGAACCGCAGTCCCATCAGGGGAAAGGGTGGGAGCAGTTTACCAACGAAGTCATTGACAGGCTCAATGAACGTTCCCGGCCGCTTATTTTTCTTTTGTGGGGCAGACCGGCCCAGAAGAAAATCGAAAGAATCGATACAGAAAAGCATGTTGTGCTGAAATCACCCCACCCGAGTCCTTTTTCTGCTAACCGTGGATTTTTCGGCAGCAGGCCGTTTTCGACAATAAACAAACAGCTCGAAGAATGGGGAGAAACACCGATCGACTGGCAGCTCCCGGTGGAACCGCCGGAGGAATCAAAATAAAGGAGGATGACAATGCATTCAATTAATGATAAAGCAGTGCTGGCGAACGGAGTGGAAATTCCGTGGCTCGGTCTCGGCGTGTACAAAGCAGATAATGAAGGAGAAGTGGAACAGGCTGTGAAAACAGCACTGGAAAACGGCTACCGGAGTATCGATACTGCTTCTTTTTACGGAAACGAAGAAGGGGTGGGCAGAGCTGTAAAAGAATCCGGCATCCCGAGAGAAGAAATTTTTCTTACTACGAAAGTATGGAATGACGACCAGGGCTACGATAATACGATGAAAGCATTTGAAATCAGCCGCAGAAAGCTTGGTGTGGATGTCATCGATCTTTATTTGATCCACTGGCCGGTAGAAGGGCTTTATAAAGAAACCTGGCGGGCGCTGGAGGATCTGTATAAACGGGGATTCGTACGGGCGATCGGTGTATGCAACTTTCTTCCGCACCATTTCGAAGAGCTGAAAAATACGGCTGAAGTAACACCGATGCTGAATCAGGTGGAATTTCATCCGTGGCTTACCCAGCCGGAGCTGATGGCATACTGTCAGGAGAACAATATTCAGCTGGAGGCGTGGAGTCCGCTCACAAGGGGGCGTAAACTGGACGATCCGGTGCTTAACGTAATCGCGGACAAGTATAATAAAACGCCGGCTCAAGTAATTCTCCGCTGGAATGTGCAGGAAAAAGTCGTGACGATCCCGAAATCTGTTACTCCGGTCCGGATAAAGGAAAATGCGGATATTTTTGATTTCGAACTGACAGATGAGGATGTCCGCCAGCTGTACGATTTAAACCAGGAACTGCGGTTTGGTCCGCATCCGGACGATTTCTAGCACCGGTTTCAATACGCTGACCGCCGTCTGTGAAAGGGAGGTTGCTTTATGAAAAAAGTAGGATTTATCGGCACGGGAGTTATGGGAAAAAGTATGGCACGTCATATTATGAATGCGGGGTATGATCTGCATATTTATACCCGGACGAAAGCAAAAGCAGAAGATCTTCTGGAAGAAGGGGCTCACTGGCAGGACAGTCCTGCAGACCTCGCACAGGAGACGGACGCCGTTATAACGATGGTAGGATGGCCTTCCGATGTGGAAGAAGTGTTTTTAAAAGAGAAAGGGCTTCTCCAGAATGCGCGGAAAGGAACGCTGTTAATTGATATGACGACTTCGAGTCCGCAGCTTGCCGAAAAACTGGCGCGTGAGGCAGAAGCTGCTGGAATGCTGATTCTGGATGCGCCGGTATCCGGAGGAGATACAGGCGCACGGAATGCAGAACTTGCTGTGATGTGTGGAGGAGAAAAAGAAGCGTTCGAAAAAGCGCGCCCGCTGTTTGAAACTTTCGGATCCAACATCCAGCATCTCGGCCCGGCGGGAGCAGGACAGACGACAAAAATGGCGAATCAGATTGCTGTAGCAGGGACGATGATGGGAGTCAGTGAATCTCTTGCCTACGCACAGAAAGCCGGTTTGGACGTAAACCAGGTGCTTGAAACGATCGAAACCGGAGCAGCGGGAAGTGTTTCCATGTCCCGTCTGGGGAGGCGGATGCTGGAGGAGGACTACGAACCCGGTTTCTACATTAAACACTTTATAAAAGATATGCGTATAGCCCTGGAATCTGCGGGGAACATGGAGCTGAACCTGCCGGGCCTCGAACTTGCAGAATCACTTTATACGAAGCTTTCGGAGGATGGCTGGGAGAACGCAGGAACGCAGGCATTGATTAAATATTATTTCCGGGAAGGAAAATAATAATATTTCCAGAATGAATTGCACTGCCGGAAAGCATGTTTTTCAGCGGTTCCAGAAACGAGCACTGAACCAGCTTTTACAAAAAAGAATGTCCGAAACAGATCATTAAAACAATGAGGATGAGGTGAAAGCAGTTGAAAAAAGCACTGATAGCTGGAGCTACCGGCTTAATAGGCCGAAACCTGACAGAAGAACTGCTGCAAAGCGGAGAATACGAAGAAATTCACCTGCTGACCCGCAGGCGCACGCCATTTGCAGAACGCGAAGGAATTAAAGAGCATTATGTTTTTTTCGACAGCATCGACGAAAATGAAACGATTATGGACGGCATCGATGACGTTTTTGTGACGCTTGGCACGACGATGAAAAAAGTAAAATCACGGGAAGGCTTTATGCAGGTGGACTACTTATATCCGCTGCAGCTGGCAGAGCTGGCTGGAAAATATCATACGAAGCGTTTCTTTGTCATTTCCGCTATGGGAGCAGACCGGGAATCCCGCTTTTTCTATAGTCAGGTGAAAGGAACGCTGGAAGACAGTCTGATGGCTCTGAATCTGCCGTCACTGCATATTATCCGACCTTCCCTTCTTACCGGTGACCGCTATGAATTCCGGCTCGGAGAAAAATCTGCAGAGCTGATTTCCCGTCCGCTGAGCGGTTTGATGAGCGGACGTTTGGAAAAATACAAGCCGATTGAAGCGTCCGCCGTCGCGGAAGCAATGGCAGCTATTGCGCGTACAGACAGCACCGGCACACATATTTATACAAACGACGATCTGCACCGTATCTACAACGCCCTGCATGGCATTACGGAGAAAAGCGAAAAAACTTCCGGAACGGGCAGGTACAGCATGACGTGGGATCTTGACGCTATTTTTCCAGGAGGAAGCAGTTCCAACCAGTTTGAGCAGTTTCTCGTAAATACGGAAACGGACCTGGCCACAATGAAGCTGAAGCTGGAACAGGCACAGAAAAAAGAAACACCGGATTTTGAGGAATGGGCTTCTCTTATCGAGCGTCTTCAGAACATCGGAATGAAGGTGCGGGAGGTGAATGCTTTCATCAGCTGTCTGACGGCTCAGGACGTGACAGATGATAAAGCGAAACTTCTTGCGGGAAGAACGAAGCAGGCAGGATCCAGCTATGGTCAGCTGATCTCAGTAGTCGACGAACAGCTGCTTCATTTTACGGATGCCCAGTGGAAAGAATTTACAAAAAGCGGCAAAATGCAGGAAATTCTGTTTAACCTGGAAGAACGCCGGAACATTGCCAAAGAAAAACTTCCATCAGATAAAGAACAGCTTATTCAGCAGCTGATGGTTGACGGCTATCACGCATGGGGGGACCTTTACAATACGATCGTCGGCCGGATGAAAGTGGAGATCCGGGAAAAAGGAGTTAAAAAGCAGTATTCTGTCGGGCAGGCAGCAAACAAACTGACAGACAAAAACAGGAATGTCCGACGGCATGTATTTGAACAGTTCGAAAAAGCATGGGAAAACGAAGCGGAACTGTTCACCGAGTCTCTGAATCATCTGGCCGGATTCCGGCTGCGCACGTACGAAGCCCGGGGATGGGGAAACGTCCTGAAAGAACCGCTTCAGATCAACCGGATGAAGCAGGAGACACTTGACGTCATGTGGGACACGATCACTAAAAATAAAGATGTCTTTACTGGTTATCTGTACAGAAAAGCTGAGCTTCTCGGAGTAGATAAGCTGGCGATGTACGACGTGAGCGCGCCGGTTTCCAAGAAGGTGCCTCAAGTCAGCTACGACGACGCAGCAGATATGATCGTGGAACAGTTCAGTAAATTCAGCCCGCGCATGGCGGAATTTGCCCGTACGGCTTTTGAAAACCGCTGGATAGAAGCAGAGGACCGCGGCAGGAAACGTCCGGGAGGCTTCTGCACAAGCTTCCCGATCCGGGAACAGTCCCGCATATTCATGACATACGACGGCTCCGCTTCCAACGTGGCGACACTGGCACATGAACTTGGTCATGCCTACCATCAGCACGTGATGAACGACCTTCCGTACATGTCCCAGGGCTACGCAATGAACGTGGCAGAAACTGCCTCTACTTTCGCGGAAATGGTTGTGGCCGACGCATCAGTCAAGCAGGCTTCCTCCCGGGAGGAAAAAATTCAGCTTCTGGATGATAAATTAAACCGGAGCATCGCTTTCTTCATGAATATTCATTCCCGCTTTCTGTTTGAAACGAGGTTTTATGAAGAACGCAAAAGCGGTCTCGTAAGCCGGGAGCACCTGAACGAGCTGATGACGGAAGCTCAGGAAGAAGCTTACTGCGGAGCATTGAGCGAATACTCTCCGACATTCTGGGCATCGAAGCTCCATTTCCATATTACGGGAGTTCCGTTTTACAACTTCCCTTATACGTTCGGCTACCTGTTCAGCATGGGCATTTATGCCAAAGCAGTTCAGGAAGGAGAAGAATTTGAAGAAAAGTACACTGCCCTCCTCCGGGACACCGGCAGACTCAGCGTAGAAGAACTTGCCCAGAAGCACCTCGGCGTCGACTTAACAAAGCCCGAATTCTGGCAGGAAGCTGTCGATTTTGTGAAGGAAGATGTCCGGCAGTTTATGGAGCTTACGGAATAAATTTATTCTGAAGCTTTCACCTGGAATTACTTTGTTATCCGTCTAAATACGAAGAAAAAAGCACCGGACCTTTATTCAGGGTTCCGGTGCTTTTTCAGTCTGCTGATGTAGTGCTGCTGTGCTCGTATTCACCTTTACTCAGCAGGGATGGTGGATTCTCCTTCGCTGCTTTCCTTTTCCATCACAGATAAAGAACCGTCTGTTTCCAGCACAACGGCCTGAACAGAAGCAAAAGAAGATTTGCCTGTAGTCCGGACAGCCTGCATGATTTCATCTTTTTTTATTCTCTCCTTTTTCATTGCCTTTTCAATAAATCGGCCGTTGTGGTACAAAAGCTGAGGTTCTCCTTTTACGGATTTATTGACGAAGGAAAAATGGACAGAGGACCAGGTAACTGCAAACTGCAGCACAATCAGCGCTGCAAGTCCCGCAAGCCCTTCTGCAAGAGGAATCGCCCCATCCATGACAATAGCTGATACCATAGAACCGAGAGCGATTGTAATAATAAAATCGAACATATTCATTTTAGAAAGCGTCCGCTTTCCTGAAATGCGGAGCATGATAATCAGCAATGGATACAATAAAACAGCGGTAACAAGTATATGCCATATTCCTTCCCAGTCGTTGAAAAACATTGGTCTTCCCTCCCGGTTATTAAACATCTGTTTCTGGCGGGTACCCTTTTTTTCTCCTTTTTAATCGAATATGTCATCCTTTGACCTATATTACGTTTAAACTTCGCAAAAGGGTGGAAAGTTAAAACCAATGAGTCATTAGTGAAACTTGTTCTATAGAAGGATCGTTTTTCCCCGTCTGTGGGCCGTTCTCCCAATATAATGACTTTAAATAAAACGGATAAGATATATCACCTGCGGACCGCAGGGATTACAGACTACCAATCAAAGGAGAGATAAGTAATGGCACTGGAACAAAAAAGTACGACGAGTAAACTTGTAACGGGAATGGCTGTAGGCGCCCTTGTAGGCGCAGCCGCTGTATTTCTCGATTCCGGTACAAGAGCAAAAGTCGCTGACAGCACCGGAGAAATGAAAGACAAAACTGTCCGAATGGCACAGGATGTGAAAAACGATCCTGAAGGTATCAAAGAAGATGCAGCCGAACGTGTGCACAATGCTACAAATGTTTTAAAGGAGGCGATCGAAGATCTTCAAAGCTTATATAATAAGACGGGTAATAAAGTCGCTCATCAGACGGATTCGCTGAAACAGGACGCGCAAGGACTGGCATCGAAGGCCCGGGAAGACGGCACGGATCTGGATGGTCTAGGTACGAGCGCCCAGAGAACGAAAGAAGATACAGAAGAACTGCTTTCGGCTGCAAAAGAAGCAGGCAGTGACCTGGAAGGTCTTGGTGCCAAAGTGAAGGAAGCGAAAGAAGAACTTTTAAAAGAAACGTCACGTTCGGGTTCCGGAAGTGATGGGGAAACAGATCACACGATCACAGATCGTCCAATCCAGTAACATTTCCACGGAAATAAAGTTCAAGTTAGAAAAACCTGTCATTATAACTGACAGGTTTTTCTATTTTTTTGATTAAATGAGTGGTGCAGAATATTTATTCCAGCGTATAAGCCTCTCCGATATTTCTGAGCCTGCCGTGGAGATCGTCGCCAGCTGTTTCTGCCGAAGATGAGCTTCTTAAGAAAGAATTTCCTGCTTTGCTCAATCCTGCCGAACAAAAGGACAGCCGCATGCTTTCTCCGCGGCAGATGAAAAGAGAAGCAGCGACTTTCAAAAACAGCCCGGAGCTTTAACAGAGACTTCGGTGCCGTTAAACTGCCCCATGAAAAATAAAAATATCTAATGCTGTGCAGCGGAGGTGGGGACACCCAGAGGATCAGCGCAGTTCGAGAATCCATTTTGGCGGACGTATTTCCCGCCAAAATCAGTCGAGAACAAGCCCTCGGGTAAGCCCCGCCGAAAGTGGAGCAGCGTTATCTCCATTACAAATGGAGCTATATTCAAGGCATCCTTTATGAAAAAAGACTGGAAAAGCATATTTTTTAAGACAGAAATATTCTTTCTATTTCCCTGCTGAATCTTCCGTGGCTGATTTCCGAGTGATAAAGGATGAGTTAAAGACCTGTTTAAGTGGAAAATATGTCCCGCCCGGAAAGCGTAAGCAGGGCAGCGTACATCTACACACGAAAAAACATTTTATAAACAGACTGAAAAACCTGCAGAATTCCACCGGATGCTTCAATCTTTTCCTGTTGAAACAGCCGCTTTTTTGACGGCAGCTTATTTTGTTTCGGAGAAAAACAAAGTAAAATAGAAAAGAAAGGAGGGATAACAGATGGAAATACCTGCAAAGCTCGTTATTCAAAAAATGGAAGCAGAACTTTCCCGGCTGAAGGAAAGCATCGATCATCCGGAAGCAGCTTCCTCCTATAGAGAACATGCCCAGTCTATCAAAACATACTGTGAGCTTCTGCTGGAAACCCAGCATACAGGTACGCATTATAAGTCGGAAAAAGTCCGGTATGCCTCCCCTCAGGACGTGACTTCCCGCCGTCCAGCGGAAGAATCACCGAAAAAGCGGGAAACGATTTATGACAATGGGGATGAACCGGCAAGTGACAGTCTCCTCGATTTTTAACCGGAAACTTCAGGATTTTCCCATACGACAATGACGCCGTAATTACGTGATTCTTCGTCTTCCAGATAGTCTGGTATAATTTGGTGGATTATCAGACCCTGCTTCAGCATAAACGTGAGCACAGGATCATGCAGTTCTTCTTTTTCCACCTGGCGGACATAAGTTTCTACATCTATGCTGTCTGCCAGCCGGCTGAAGCCTGGGATGCGGCACCCGGCTGCGTAGCGGCGGAGACCGAGTTTTTGAACGAGCTTTTTTCGCTCTTCATACAATGCAGCAGCTACCCCCCTGCCCCGGAATGACGGGCGGACGCACACATCGATGCCGTAAAGCGTATCTCCTTTCGGGTCGTGGGATTTTCGGATATACCCATCATCGGCAGCTTCCTCCCACGTGTGGGGTTCGCTGGTGAGAGTCGTGATCAGTGCAGTTGCTGAGCCGGCAGGTTCTTTTCCGTCGAAAGCAATCATCGCTCCTTCGGGAAAAACTTCCGCGTGGGACTGGATGTGCTCGCGGGACCACCATAAATCTTCAGGGAAAGGCGGGGGAAAAGCTTCTTTTTGAATCAAAAGCAGCTCATCGTAATCTTCTGGTGTGTAGGGCCGTACATAAATGGTTCCGTTCATAAATAAACCTCCTGTCAGTCAATAGGGATTACTGTCATTATAAAAGAGAGAAGAAACGCGGGCAATTGCCGGCGTTTTGGCTTCATGGTAAGATGAAGCCGGCAGTGATGCTTTATGTACAGGAAGAAACGGTCCATTTTCAGGCCCGGTAATAAAGCAAATACAGCTTATTTTTAAAGGAGTTTTAAGTAATGAAATTATTTCTTATCCTCGGCGGTACGATGTCTTTTCTTTTCGTAGCGATTGGAGCTTTTGGTGCTCACGCTCTGGCAGAACGGCTGGAGGCAAGCGGATATACCGCCACGTTTGAAACAGGTGTGCAGTACCATATGATTCACGCTCTGGCTCTCGTAGCCGTCGCCATTCTTACACAGCATCTTTCGTCAAGCGGCCTGCTGCATGGCGCCGGATGGGCTTTTTTTACAGGTATTATCATCTTTTCCGGGAGCCTGTACGCTCTCAGTCTGACCGGGATCCGCGTTCTCGGAGCTATTACTCCGATCGGCGGCGTCGCCTTTCTGACCGGATGGGTGCTGCTTATCATCGCAGCTTTTATGGAATAGAAGAACGAAAAAAGAGGCTGTCCGGATACCCGGACAGCTTTTTTGTGGCGGAATCTTCCGGCTTGGCTCCTCCCAACGGCATTTGCTGATGATTAATAACAGGTTTATAATGATTAATTTCCTTCTGAAACAGGTTTATAATGATTAAAAATGATTTATCACTCTCCGGCCCCCTAATTCCTTTGGACAAAGTAAGACCAGTTCCTTATACTAAGTAAAACCAAAGGAGGTGAACCGGGATGGGGGATAAAGAAGGAGCGATCGAAGAACTCAAAAAGAAATATGTC
>NZ_PZJJ01000005.1 GCF_003044065.1 Alkalicoccus saliphilus | reverse complement strand
CATCGAATCCTTCTTTGGACACCTGAAAGACGAAACCTCCCTCCCATCCTGTCTAACATTACAAGATCTACATAAGGAAATGAAGCAATATATGACGTACTATAATCACCATAGATATCAATGGAACCGCAAAAAGATGACCCCTGTGCAATACAGGGATCATCTTCTAGAAGTAGCTTAGGCTTTTTAAAAATGTCCTTTACAAAGGGTACACTTTATAACGTACTCAGAGTTTTTTTATGCTGGATCTCTTTAGTAATAAATTATTGTTAAAAGGCTCTTGTGACTCCTGTATCCTGCTTCTTACTTCTAAAAAATTTGTCAGCCGGCTTTAAGAAAGTTTACAATTTTAATAATAGCTGCTCATTAAATGTATTCATCTGTCTCTTCTTCTGTATGATGCTTACGGAAGTGTCCAGTATTAAGCCGGGCCTCTGTTTTTTCAGCAATTCTTTCACGGCATTCCTCACACATGTAGGTATGAATCGGCCGGTTGCGCAGTTTTTTTGCCAGGGGCAGGTCCGGGGATAATTTTTCAATTTTATCGCAAAGCACACACTTCACACGCATTTAAATCACCTGCCTATATAAAGATAATCTTGGTTAATTATAACATGGGGGCAGACGCTTGGATGCTTAATCTGTAAAAATTCCCTTCGGAGTATCGCCGCCTCTGTTCACTAACAAACCTTTTTACTAAAATATCCCTTTTTATACGGTCATCCCCCATGGATAAAAAATTAAAATAACAAGCTCAAATTCACACGCCATCTGGGGAAAGCTGGAGGTATGAGAACGAAGGAATAAAATGTTATTTTATGACAGGCTGCCTTGAAAATAAAATAGATAAGTAAGGACCCGGCCGTCTTCGTTACCTTGGAAACAAATCTGCACGTCCATCATTTACATACGTCATTTTCAAAGCAGTTCATAAGAAAAATGAAGCTGTGGATGCCGGCTGATTCTTACTGTAAACATTTATAAAAGAACCTTATTTAAGAAGGATTTATCTTTTAGTCTCTAGAATATATTTATTATTCCCGCAATAGGGGAATGCAGAATGTGAAAGGAGGGGATACAGGTGGGAAATCGTATTGAAACATCATTAAATGAAGATCTTCTTGCCACTTTACAGGAAGAACACTATGTTACTATCGCTACAGTAGATGCGGAAAGTGGTGCACCGAAAGTGAACGCAATATCCTGGATATACGCCAAAGATTCTAAAACTGTGAGGTTTGCTGTCGATCAAAAATCAAAAATCTTAAATAATATAAAGTCCGAACCTCTGGTCACCATTACAGTCATTGCAGATGGATCCACATATTCTTTAACAGGGAAAGCTTTTATTGGAGAAGATGTAATGAATAATGTGCCGCTTAAATTAAGGATGGTGGAAGTTAAGATAGAGGAAGTTAAAGACGTGATGTTTTACGGAGCACGGCTCATAAACGAGCCTAAGTTCGAAAAAACTTACGATGAAGAAGCTGCTCTAAAGCTGGACAATCAAGTGATGAAAGCTTTAAAAAACGCTTAACATTTTGAATGAGATGAACACGGAGGATCTTTCATGTTATAGCTATTTTATATAAATCTTCCTAATTCTGCTGTTCTGTGGAGGGAGCGCTATGATTAAGGCGTACATTCTCGATACCAATGTTCTGCTTCACGATCCACTGTCCATTCATTCTTTCGTCGAAAACACGGTAGTAATTCCCGCCGTGGTTCTGGAAGAAATTGATACAAAAAAAAGACTGACTGATGAAATTGGAAGAAATGCGAGGGAAGTGGCACGGCTTCTCGATCAGCTGAGAACCAAAGGGAAGCTTCATGAAGGGGTGGAACTTCCGGGTACTGGAAAGCTAATTGTTGAACTGAATCACCGGTCCTATGAACAAATGGAGAAACATGGACTGGAAAAAAACAACGATAATAGAATCCTTGCTATTGCACTGAACATGATGGAGGAAGCTGAACAACCGGAAAATATTGTTATTGTGACAAAAGATGCTCTGTTGAGAGTCAAAGCAGATGCACTCGGAATCCAGGCCGAAGATTTTCTTTCAGACCATGTAGCTCAATTCGACAATATATATAAAGGGTACAGCGAAGAATGGATGGACAGCGACACGATGGACCGGCTTTTCAAAAAACGGTATTTAAGTTTTAAAGAAGCTGGTACAGAACCTTTAAATCCGCATCACTTCTGTGTTTTCCGGGATCTTACAAACCCGAGCCGCTCTGCGCTGGCCATGACAGATCAAAAAGCACAGAAGCTGGATCTGTTTCTGGGGGATTTTGAAGGGATCTGGGGAGTAAGACCCCGAAATGTACAGCAGCGTATGGCGATGGAGCTGCTTCTCCGCAAAGATATCCCTCTCGTGACACTCGTGGGTAAGGCAGGAACCGGTAAAACCCTGCTCTCGCTTGCCTGTGGTATGTATCTTACAGAGGACATGCATGAATATAAAAAGCTGCTCGTAACTCGTCCTGTTGTGCCGGTTGGAAAAGACATAGGGTATCTTCCGGGGGAAAAGGACGAGAAGCTCCGCCCCTGGATGCAGCCGATATTTGATAATCTGGAGTTTTTATTCAATACGAATAAAACTACAGAGCTGGAAGATATTCTGGCAGGCATGTCAACAGTTCAGGTGGAAGCACTGACCTACATCCGGGGAAGAAGCATCCCGGAACAGTACATTATTATCGACGAAGCTCAGAATTTGACGAAGCACGAAGTTAAAACTATCATTACCCGTGTAGGTGAAGGCAGTAAAATTGTTTTAATGGGGGATCCTAAACAAATTGATCACCCGTACCTTGATGAATATACGAATGGTCTGTCTTATGTTGTGGAACGAATGAAACATCTGGACATATCGGGACATATGAAATTTGAAAAAGGAGAAAGATCGGGTCTCGCGCAGCTTGCAGCAGATCTGCTCTGACCAATAAGGAAGAACCTGCCGGCCTGTTTCAGGCCGGCAGGTTCTTTTTAGTTAATTTCTGCTTTCTTTTGATTCAATAAATGTAAAGCCGGAAACATGTGTAATCGGTTCATTTCGATTCGAACCATCACTATAGTAAAAGTGGAGAGGGCCGGAGCTTCGCAGAGGGCTGCCGGTTTCAGAGAAGGCAACGATACCTGATATTGCTTTCTCAGCTGGAAGAATTATATCTTCTTTTCCGTTTTTGCGGTGTAGCCGCACCATTGAAGCTGTTTCCTCCGGCTCTGCATTTTTCATAAATGGAGCAAGGCGGATTCCTAACGATTTTTCTGTAAGATCCTTTCTGCTTATCGTTACTTTATTCTCGTTTGTCTGTGGAGGAAGCGCCCCTTTTCTCTGCTCATCGAAGGCTCTGCCCATTGCTTCGTATTCTTTATCCGTCTGATTTTTTTCAGGTTCGTCGAACACAGTATCCATATCTACTCTCCGATCATCGAAGATCCACACCCCCGGGTCAATCATGACCGGGTGCTTGACAGCGCCTTTTATTTGTACCAGCATTTCATCCATTTTTCCACCATCCTTTCCCTATCAGTATAGTAGGACGCAGGTTAAATGTCATCTGATATAAGGCAGTTGCATTTTTTCTTTTGACAAGCTAAGATAGTATTAAAGCATCATACTGAGCGAATATGCTTCGTGAATGCTTTGCTTGAAGTAGAGGAGGGATTCGCGTGTCCACTGAAATCCTGTCTGAACAGAGCGAAAAAGCCTATGCCCTTCTAAGAGAAGATGCCGAAAAAATTGTTAAACTCATCGAAGTTCAGATGAGAAATTTGACGATGCCTCAGTGTCCACTCTACGAAGAGGTATTAGATACGCAGATGTTCGGTCTGTCACGCGAAATAGATTTCGCGATCCGTCTCAAGCTCGTTTCGGAAGAAGAAGGCAAACAGATTCTGGCTCAGCTGGAACAACAGCTGTCTGCTCTTCATGAGGCGACAATGCGTGCACGGGGAAATAATGCATAGGTTTCTGACATAGCATAAAGGAGCTGTCCGGTTTAAGGGCAGCTCCTTTTTTTGGTTTCATTTAGTGAAATATCGATTTCTTCAGGTGTTTACAGGAGGCATTCGGCAGACTAATGACTTTAAAAAGAAGCTCTGTTAAAGCTCCGGGTTGTTTTTGAAGGTTGCCTGCGGCTCTTCACACCTGCTGCGGAGAAAGCATCCGGGGGAGGATCTGCGTGCTTCCGCAGACGTCTCGAAAAATCGCCTTGCATCGGTTTTGTAGAATAAACGAAACGGAAAGCGGCCCGTGTAAGAAGGAGATTGGAAGATAGGAAGCAGCCTGCCCGAAAATCCCCTTCACGGCAGGGCGGTTGGAAGCGAAGTGTTCCTCCAGCCGTCAGCGGAGTATAACCTTATATTGATGAACTTCAGCATAACTTTCGGATGAACCATAATTTACCATACGCCCACAAAAAACAAAGAGATGTTTAAAAAAGTTATTTCGGGAAATAATATAGATGAGAGCGGAAAGAGAAAAAAGGGAGTTGATATAATGGCACATACACAAACAACTGAAATCCTTAACAGACATGTTGCGAACTGGAATGTCATGTTCGTAAAACTTCACAACTACCACTGGTATGTTAAAGGTCCGCATTTTTTTACCCTTCACGAAAAATTTGAAGAGTTGTATAATGAGGCGGCTGAGCATATTGATGAACTGGCAGAGAGACTGCTTGCATTAAAAGGTAAACCGGTGGCGTCCATGAAGGTCTACCTGGAAACAACCACGCTTAAAGAAGCTGAAGGAGAGCAGGATGCAGAAGATATGGTGCGGTCTCTGGTAGCTGATTTTGATACGCTTTCCTCTGAATTGAAGGAAGATATCGAAACCCTGGAAGATGATGCTGATGACGAAGCTACAGCAGACATGCTGATTGAAATCAGACAGTCTGTTGAAAAGCATAACTGGATGCTTCGTTCATTTCTTGGAGACCGCTAAGTAAAAAAGCTGTCCGGATATCCGGACAGCTTTTTTTAATATTGGAAACGTATCGTTTTTATGAAGAACGGGTAATCGTTGCCCGGGACGCAACCATGGCCATATAACTGAGAGTACCGAACAAAAGGCTGACTATGACGGCGTGCGAAAGTGTAGCTGTCAGTGTAAAGCCGGTAAATATTACGAAAGCACCACTCAGAGCCTGGGAAGATATCAGAAGAAGGCTGGCAGTTCCACTGTACAGCAGCGGCTTGTTTTTAATATGGTGTTTAATCATCTGAATAAACATAATTAATATTGTTATTAAAAGAAGACTGGCAACAAGCCTGTGGGAAAACTGAATGGCAACTCCGCCCTGAAGAGAAGGGATTATCTGTCCATTACATAAAGGCCATCCATCACAGGCACCGCCTGCACCTGAATGTTTCACGTAAGCTCCAGTGTAAACGACCATATAAGTAAAGATAAGGTTAATAATAATCATCCCCCGGAAGCTTCGGGAAATCTTCGGAGAAGTTAAAGAAGCAGGCTTACCATCTTCAAAAGCGAGTATTGTAAGCAGAAGTACACTCGCAAAAGAAATAAGAGAAAAACCGAAATGAAGAGCCATTACGGCATCTGACTGGCCCCAGACGACGGCAGCCGCTCCGAGAAGCCCCTGTAATATGATGAAAGCGACGGCCAGCAGTGAAAATAATTTCGTTTCCCTCAGGTGCCCAATAACTTTCCAGCTCCACACAGCATGTATTATGACCATCAAACCGAGAGCGCCGGAAACAACACGATGGGTGTATTCAATCATCGTTTCAATCGTTGGATTTTCCGGTATGACCTGGCCGTAGCACAGCGGCCATTCCGGCCCGCAGGCATCACCCGAACCTGTCTGAGTTACGAGAGCTCCCTGAAGAAGAACGAGGAGCATACCCAGTGTAGTAATAATTCCATAAAATTTAAGGAGTCGATGCATAGCATTCCACCATCTTTCTAGATTATACAAAAGATTATTTATTTATTTTGTTTGAGCAGACAGTACAATATTATGTCAGAATAACAAAAATCAGACAAATATATTGTGCCTGATGCTGCCACTTCTATAATATAGCAAATTATAAAGGAAGAAATGACTTTCACATAATTGTCACAAAGGTGTTTCAGAAATATCAACTCTAAAAAAATGTGATGAAAATAAGGTATTCTTCCTTTATAATGTGTATGAGCAGTGCAAACTATCATCTTTTTTGTTATGCGCGCATTTAAAGTTTTTTTGAGAGAGCGTTTACAGCTTTTTTCAAATAAACTATTGAATTGTCGCTGAAAAAAGTTCACTGCGGAATAATTTTTCCTTCTAAATCATAGCAAAAAAGGTGATGTGTACAGGGGGTGAATGAAATTGAGTAAACTGAATGCAATGTCTTCAGCGGAAACAGTGACTAGTGTAAGTGAAGTTTCCAGTTCAACGTTCAGCTGGCGGGATTACGTGACTATTTCCAAAACGGGAATTGTAATGTCTAATTTAATTACCGCGTTTACCGGGCTTTATCTGGCTGCCTATTATACTGGAACAACCCTGGCAGCCAATGCACTGACAGCTTTCATGGCTCTTGTAGGTTCCGCGCTGATCATTGCCGGAGGATGTGCTCTTAATAATTACATCGACCGGGACATTGATCATCTGATGGAACGTACAAAAGACCGGCCGACTGTCACAGGAAAGCTGACTGGGAAACAGACGCTTACATACGGCTTGGCAGTCTCTCTTGCTGGTACCGCTTTTTTAGCGGCAGCTTCCCTTACAGCCGCACTAATAGGTGTCATAGGGCTGATTTTTTATGTTGTACTCTATACGATGTGGACTAAACGTACAACAACGCTGAATACCATTGTCGGCAGTTTTGCCGGAGCTGTTCCTCCACTCATCGGGTGGGCGGCAGTTGATCCGGGTCTGCACCCTTATGCCTGGGCATTGTTTTTAATCATGTTTATCTGGCAGCCACCGCATTTTCTCGCACTGGCTATGAGAAGAGTCGACGAATACCGCGCAGCAGGCATACCTATGCTTCCCGTCAAGGCAGGTTTTGCACTGACAAAGCGCCAGATCATCTGGTACGTCGCGGCTTTAATTCCTGTATCTCTTCTCGTCGCTGACTTTGGCGCAGTATATACTTCTGCAGCGCTTATTCTTGGAGGAAGCTGGCTTATTTATGGACTGACAGGTCTTAAAGCAAAAGATGACATGAAATGGGCGACAGGCATGTTTATTTACTCTCTGTACTACATGACGGTTATGTTTGTGCTGATGGTACTTGTACACATGTTTTAAAAATGTATGAAAGAAAGCGGGGTTTAAGACGAGATGAAGCACTTTTTGAGATTGCTTCCATTTTCCTTCATACTGCTCCTTGCAGGATGCGGGATGGAAAACTTATCTGCACTCGATCCTCGGGGGCCGGTTGCAGAGATGCAGCTTGATCTGATCATGCTGTCCCTGTATGTAATGATTTTTGTAATCATTGTTGTATTCGCGATTTTCACGTATGTGCTTGTAAAATTCCGCGAAAAACCGGGGGACACGCACATTCCGAAGCAGGTTCACGGGAACCGTGCTCTTGAGTTTATCTGGACAGTCATTCCGATCATTCTACTGCTTATTCTGGCCGTCCCGAACGTAATGACCCAGTTTACTCTGGCTGACTCGGGTGGAGCAGATGATGATGTTGACCAGGAACTGATTGATGAAGATGAGGAAGCAGAAGATGTAGTTAGAATTGAAGCACATGGCCACCAGTTCTGGTGGGAGTTTATTTATCCCGATCTGGATATTAATGCCGGACAGGATATGTACATCCCGACAGATACGAGAGTTGTCGTAGAACTGGAAGCAAGCGACGTGATTCATTCTTTCTGGGTACCGGCACTTGCTGGTAAAACAGACAACGTACCCGGAATTACAAATTCACTATGGCTCGAAGCTCCGGAAGAAGGAGTATATTACGGAAAATGTACGGAGCTCTGTGGCGCTTCCCACTGGCTGATGGACTTTAAAGTGCTCGCCGTAGACCCGGACACGTTCGACACGTGGGCGGAAAATATGGCTGAGCCGGATGAAGAACTGACTGAACCGGAAGGTGAAGTAGCAGTAGAAGGCCGTGAAGTATTTGAAAATAACTGTATTCAATGTCACGCAGTAGGGGATGAAGGCGGACCGGTAGGACCTAACTTCACAAACTTCGGTGAAAGAACAGTTATTGCTGGATTCCTCGATTATAATGAGGAAAATCTCGTAGACTGGATCCGGGATCCGGACTCCTTGAAACCGGATAATGAAATGCCGGCCTTTGACGAGAATACTATTTCTGATGACGAAATGGATGCTCTCGTAGAATACGTGAACGAACTAAAAGTATTAGAATAAAATTTGCAATAAGGGAGGTATTCCTTCGTGTCTAACAGCACAGCTGCGTCTAAGAAAAGTGTTCTCTATGACTGGCTGACTACGGTAGACCATAAGAAGATTGGTATTATGTACTTCTTCGGCGGTCTTTTCTTCTTTACCATTGCTGGTATTGAAGCAATGCTCATGCGTATTCAGCTTATGTTCCCGGAGATGGGTTTTGTAGGCGAACAAACATTTAATGAATTACTTACTATGCACGGTACAACAATGCTGTTTCTGGCAGCGATGCCTTTGTTTTTTGCGTTTATGAACTTTGTTGTGCCTCTTCAGATCGGGGCACGGGACGTAGCCTTCCCGTTCATTAACTCGCTCGGACTCTGGCTGTTTATTTTCGGGGGTATTATCCTCAATATCAGCTGGATGACAGGCGGCGGACCTGATGCAGGGTGGACAGCTTATACACCGCTTTCGACTACCTCGGGAGGTCACGGCGTAGATTATTACGTAATGGGTCTTCAGGTAGCCGGTGCTGGTACTTTGATGTCGGCCATTAACTTCCTGGTCACCATTGTCAACATGCGTGCTCCTGGTATGAGCATGATGCGGATGCCGCTTTTCACTTGGACAACATTCGTAACATCGATGCTTATTCTATTTGCATTCCCGGCGCTGACAATTGGTCTTCTGCTTATTATGCTGGATCGTATTTTCGGAGGAGCTTTCTTCGATGTTGCGCTCGGCGGTAATGTAGTTATTTATCAGCATCTGTTCTGGATCTTCGGACATCCGGAAGTTTATATTCTTATTCTGCCGGCGTTCGGTATTTTCTCAGAAGTTATTCCTACATTTGCGAAAAAGCGTCTTTTCGGTTACACAGCAATGGTATTTGCTACAATGATTATCGGTTTCCTCGGCTTTATGGTTTGGGCCCACCACATGTTTACAGTGGGTATGGGACCGGTAGCGAACGCAATATTTGCTGTTGCAACGATGGCTATTGCAGTACCTACAGGTATTAAGATTTTCAACTGGCTCCTTACACTCTGGGGCGGAAGAATTAAGTTTACTACGGCAAATCTTTTTGCTCTTGCGTTTATTCCTTCCTTCGTACTGGGTGGAGTAACCGGAGTTCAGCTTGCGATGAGTGCAGCTGACTACCAGTTCCATGATACGTATTTCGTAGTAGCGCACTTCCATTATGTTATTATCGGTGGTTCTGTATTAGGGATTTTCTCCGCTACTTTCTACTGGTGGCCGAAAATGTTCGGATACAGACTCAGTGAAACACTTGGAAAATGGTTCTTCTGGCTGTTCCTGATCGGCTTCCACCTTACATTCTTCGTCCAGCATTTCCTTGGACTGATGGGGATGCCGCGTCGTGTAGGATCCTACCTTGACGGACAGGGACTGAATGAAATGAACTTTATCAGCTCTATGGGAGCTTTCCTGATGGGATTTGCATTCATTCTTCTCGTTATCAATGTCCTTGTTTCCCGCAAGAACACGGATAACGTCCAGGATCCATGGGACGGACGTACACTGGAATGGGCTACAACCTCTCCGGTTCAGGAGTATAACTTTGCTCAGACTCCGCTTGTGCGGGACCTTGATGCGTTCTGGTATGAGAAGATGGAAGGTGACGGACGGATGAAAGCAGCAGAGCCGCTCGATGATATTCATATGCCAAACGGTTCTATTCTGCCGATTTTCATTTCGTTAGGATTTTCCATTCTCGCATTCGGTGTTATTTATTCCCAGTGGTGGCTTATGATTGTTGGTGGAGTGTTTATGTTCAGCATGATGTTTATCCGCTCCATTAAAGAAGATCACGGATACCATATTCCGGTATCTGAAATCAAAAAAGAGAAAGGGGAGGGATAATTATGGCAAACGAAGCAATTCAACCTAACGTCCTTCCACAGAATCCGGAGAAAGCGACGCTTGAAGGCCGCAATAAGTATCTTGGCTTCTGGTTCTTCCTTGGGGGGGAGACCGTTCTCTTTGCCTCTTTATTTGGAACCTATCTGGGGCTTCGTAACAGCTACGATGGAGGGCCTGGGCCTCAGGATCTCTTCCACCTGGATCTTGTATTTATTATGACTATGCTGCTTTTAACAAGCAGTTTGACGAGTGTTTTTGCAGTTATTAACATGAAAAAAGGTAACTTCAAAAAAATGCTCACTTGGATGTGGGGAACTGTTATTCTTGGTCTCGGCTTCTTAGGATTTGAAATATATGAATTTGTTGTCTACTATGATCAGGGACTTGGTTATACAGTAAGTGCTTTTGCTTCTTCTTTCTATACCCTTGTTGGAACGCACGGAGCACACGTAACATTCGGTATTGCCTGGATTATTACACTGCTTATCCGCTACCGAAAAACAGGGCTCACACTGGCCAACGCACCTAAGTTCAACACAGCCGTACTCTACTGGCACTTTATCGACGTAGTATGGGTGTTTATCTTTACAGTTGTTTATCTACTCGGAGTAGGAGGTTGATTGAATGTCACATGTGGATCCAAGTGCTCCTTTGGAGGGGAAGCCCACCAAAGAATCTGAGCGTAACTTAAAAAGAGAATCACGTACGCAGCTCGTATCATTTATCTTTATGATATTTATCACCAGTACAGCATTCTTAACTGTAGCAAGTGACATTGTGCCAACCGGGTTTGCTATCCCGTTTATTCTTCTTCTTGCTTCCATACAGGTAATTATGCAGCTGTACGTTTTTATGCACATGAATCACGGTTCACGCTGGATTAACGTGATGATGTGGGCTGGACTTTTTGTAGCGGCGATGACCGTTGCAGCCCTGATGATTCTTATCGGAGTAACAAAATATTAAAATAAAATTAAAAAGCTGATCCGATGTCAACGAATGACTTCGGATCAGCTCTTTTTTATAGTATACTGCCTGACTGCTTTCTTAAAACGCTTCATGCTCCTCAGGTAGTGAAACCTGTCGCGGGCATAATGTTTAAGAAAGCTCAGCGTTCATAATTTACGGCATTCGGAAGTAAATATCATCAGCAGAGAGAATTAAACTTTAAAGTTAATTTTTATAATACCTGCTTCCCTGGCACTCGTAAATAAGATAACAAGAAGGGGACCGAGAATAAAGCCTACGGCGCCTAGAAGCATCAACCCAATATAAAGGGAAATAAGGGTCGCAAGCGGTGAAAGGCCGATATGGTGCCCCATCACTTTCGGCTCAACCGTTCTCCGGATTGTAAGCAGAAGACCGGCAAGTATAAACAGCTGCACAGCCATCGGAGTGTCCCCTGTAAACAAATAATATCCGGCCCACGGAGCAAGTATGGCAATGGAACCAATAATAGGAATAAAATCAATAAGCCATATAACAATCGACATAATAAGAGCAACTTCCGGTGCAATAATCAGCAGACCTATAAAAGTAACTATAAAAATAATGATGCTGACTAAAAATTGGGCCTTAAAAAAACCAAAGATAACATAGGAAAGTCTCGAAGACATAAACTGAACTTTTTCAGCAGTCTCCGGTTTTAAATATTGAAAAACTTTCGTTTTTAACCGCGGAATATCTAGTAGAAATAAATACAGTGCTATGAGGTACACAAGCAGGGAAACTATGTAAGACGGAATACTTAATATGAAAGCCGTTACCCATCCGATAACATTCATTTCCTGAAGTCCCTGACGCATATCGATAAGCATACGGGTCACTTCTGCATCGATCGTATCGACGATGTCGCTGGACATATGATCAAATTGACCGCGCAGACTCTCAAGAACTGACATCCATGCAAGATTAACTTCGTTAATGATAACGGGCAGGTTGTCAAGGAATGTGTTTAACTGTGTAAGGGCCCTTGTTAAAACAAAATATACAAGCAGTGCAAGCAGCCCGGTAAAAATGACAAACACAATAAAAACAGCAGTGTTTCTGGAGATACGGGTCCTTCCGGCAAGCATTTTTACTGCAGGGGTTAAAAAAAGCGCAGTTATAAATGCCAGAATGAGTGGAACAGATACTGGTAATATAAAATACATGATCAGGAGAACAGCAATAATTCCTAACCCTATATACAAATAACGTTTTAGTAATGGTGACAATGCCCAGACCCCTTTCGTGTGAATTCAGCCTCAGCAGACATTTCCAGAAGACATTCTGTCAGCCAGCTTCTTTTTATGTATTATTCGAAAAAAAACTTCCGATCTTATTCAGAGGTTTCTCCGGAAAAGATCGAAAGCCATTTGATCAGCTTCAGCTTACAACATCTGCTTTGATTTTCTCAACGATCTGCTCAAGCTTCTGATTGCATTTGTTAACAATCCACTCAGGGAATACTTCGTCGTATTCAATACCATGCGGATAATAATGCCTGCCGAGGTATGGTGCCAGCATGTAAACTTTCGCACTGTTTTTAGGGATTTCTCCTTCATGGATATGAGCAGGTACACGGAAGTAGTATGCGTAAGCGTCCGTGTCAGCCTCATCTACGAATTTAAAATCGTATGTGATGCGCTCATAATCCCATTGAGAATCAAACCCTGCAGCCTGCATAATTTCATCGAGGTCTGCGAAGTTAATTACTTTTCCTTCAAATTCTGTTACTTTAAATTTCATATTCAAAATCCTCCTAACAGCAGTTTGGCCATCCTTCTCTATGATATTATGAAAACTGCTCCGTTGCAATGAAGAGGTGTATTTTTTTACTCATAGACTATCTGCAGCCCCCTGTTTCTCGGACGGTGTGTTTCATGCTATAATTAACAAAGGGAGGTGAGGTCACTATGATGACAATGACCGATATATCCCTTGTACATGAAGCTCAGGATTTAAGTGATCAGATTATTCAATCAGAAGTTTTTCTAACATATATAGAAGCTAAAAAAGAAATTCAGAATAACAGCAGAATTCAAAAGGAGCTTCAGTATTTTCAGACGCTGAAAGAAAAGTATGAAGAAGTTCAGCGGTTTGGCAAATACCATCCCGATTTTCGGACGATCACTTCCGAGGTGCGGGAGTACAAGAGGTATCTGGATACAGATCCACTGGTAGCAGAATTTAAAGCAGCAGAAAAAAATCTTCATGAATTATTAAGTGAAATCAGTCTTCTATTAGCAGGACAGGTTTCTCCAAATATTAAAGTACCTACCGGAAATCCCTTTTTTGATGCCCAGCAGTCTTCCTGCAGCGGCGGATGCGGTTCCGGCGGCAGCTGTGGATGCGGGTGATACGGAGGTGATGCATATGATAACAGAAAGAGTGGGGCTCGCTGTATACATTCAGTCTTTAAAGCAGGTTAAGCAGCTTAAACGCTTTGGGCATGTACATTATGCCTCCAGGAAGATGAAGTATGCCATCCTTTACTGCGATCTGGAAAACGTGGAGGAAACAGTAACCAGGCTTGAAAAACTGCCCTTTGTAAAAGAAGTATCGATGTCTATGCGCCCGTGGGTAAAAACGGAGTATCAGGAAATCGTTCCTGAGCGTGAAAAGAAAGACGATTACAAAATGGGTTTATAGGTTGACGGCGTCTCATGCGGGGTAACCTGTGGGGCGCCTTTTAAAATGATCGGAAACAGGTGATCTGTGTGAGAATAATCAGCGGTGAAAAAAAGGGGTTTTCTGTTAAAGCAGTGCCGGGAATGAATACACGTCCTACAACAGATAAAATAAGAGAATCAATGTTTCAGATCATCGGCCCCCGTTTTGAAGGGGGAACTATGCTTGATCTCTACGGGGGAAGCGGAGTCGTCGGTCTCGAAGCACTTTCAAGAGGTATGGATAAAGTCATTTTTGTTGATAAAAGCCCGAGTGCAGTACAGACTATAAAAAACAATCTGAGAGCGGCGGGCTGGGCAGCGCGTGCTGAAGTGTACCGTAATGAATCATACCTGGCATTGAAAGCAGTAAGCAGGAAAGGTTATCAATTTGAAATGATATTTCTGGATCCTCCGTATGAGAAGCATAACCTGCAGAAAGATCTGGAATTCATTTCTGAAAAACAGTTGCTGAAGACTGGCGGAATAGTTATTGTTGAACACGCTCGTAAAGTTATACTTCCTGAAACATATGAAAACTTGTATATGGAACGAAGGGAGAATTACGGGATAACTACGATAAGCATATATAGAGAGGGGGAAGCAGAATGACTACAGCACTTATTCCGGGGAGTTTTGACCCCGTAACGAATGGTCATGTGAATATTATCGAACGAGGAACGAAAATGTTCGATAAGGTCATAGTCGGTGTTCTGCACAACAGTAAAAAAAATCCTCTATTTAGTCTGGATGAAAAACAGGAACTGCTGAAATCGGCTACTGCTCATTTGGAAAATGTAGAAATAACAACTTTTGACGGACTTTTAATTGATTTCGCAGCTGAAAAAGGCGTTTCAGTTCTCTTAAAAGGACTGCGTTCCGTAACTGATTTTGAATACGAAGGTCCGATGGCAGTAATGAACCGCCGGATGAACAGCAGTATTGAAACTGTGTTTTTGCACACTGACCCGGACTACGCCTCTATTAGTTCTACTCTTATAAAGGAAGTAGCAAAATACGACGCCCTTCCGGAAGGGTTCGTACATGCACAAGTTAAAGCTGCTTTAAAAAGAAAATTCGGGTATGAATCCTGAGCAAAGTTAAAGATAGAAGATAGAGGTGTTTTATGATGACAGCAGACACTGAACAAAATTCGAAAAGAGGGCTTTCCTGGATCAAGTGGGTAGTATTAATAGGAGTGCTTTTAGCTTTGAATTTCGTAGAGCTTCCCTATTATTTTTCTGTACCCGGTGAGCCCCAGGTGCTGAGGGAAGTTATAGAAGTAGAAGACGGCTACGAATATGAAGGGGACTTTGCGTTAACGACTATTCGCATGGGAAAAGCCAATACTGTAAATTATGTCTGGTCGTTAATAAGCGATAGAAGAGAGCTTATTCATGAAGATGAAGTCCGTCCCCCTGGTGAAACAGACGAAATGTACCATCACCGTCAAATGATGATGATGGCTTCCTCTCAGGAACAGGCTATACTGGTAGCCTACAATGCGGCTGGAAAGGAAGCGGAATTCGAAGAATATGGTGTGCTTGTTACTTCTATTATTCCCGGCATGGGAGCAGAAGGCCGTCTGGAAGAAGGAGATCTTATTATTTCCATTAATGGAGAAGAGGTTAGAGAAGTTAATGAAATGTTTGAAATCCTGGATGATGCAGATATTGGGGATGAAGTAACTGTTACTTATGAAAGAGAAGAAGAAATCGAAGAAACGGTCATTGAAATTGAGGAATTCCCGGAAGAGTTAGAAGCAGAGGAAGGGAGCGGGGGGCTGGGTATCTCCAACCCTGTAACCGACCGTGAACTAATAAGAGATCCTGAAGTGACGATAGATACAAACAGTATCGGAGGTCCTTCTGCAGGACTTATGTTTTCGCTGGAAATATATAATCAGCTTGTAGAAGAAGATATTACAAAAGGAAGGTCCATTGCCGGTACAGGGTCTATTGACGAAGATGGAAATGTGGGAAGAATTGGAGGAGTCGGACAAAAAGTATATGCTTCCCATGAAGAAGGTACGGACATCTTTTTCGTTCCGGTGGAAGAGGGCACAGAAGACAGTAACTATGAAGAAGCTGTCAGCGCCGGGGAAGCGGCAGATACATCAATGGAAATTGTTCCTGTAGGTTCTTTCAGCGAAGCGCTGGAATATTTGAATTCCCTATAAAAAACTATGTAAGTTTGGTGATGGCCGGAAGAAATTTCTTGAACTTTTCAGATGCCTAACTGCTTCTTCCACGGGCCTCACAGGTTTCTGCTTCGGTTTTATTAATAATTGTAAAGATAGGGGCTTTTTATCAGCAAAAAGAATTTCTATTTGTATAATAAGTGCCTCCCCGTAGAAGCGAACATGCTTCTTGATTTCCAGAACACCCTAAAATTAATCAGAATTAATCACAAAAGCTGTTAAAAGTCGGATACTCCGACTTTTAACAGCTTTTGTTACTAACAGGGTTTTACATGCAAAAGCGTACTCCAAGTTATAGAATGATGATTCGGCGCTTATGTTCAAATTGTCTGTTGCGACTGTCCACAGCAAGAGAATGAATATCTCCTGAACGTACGGTTAATTGATCTGCCATTGTCTCAGCTTCTCCTGCTCTGGATAAAAGAGGAAGAGATAAAGTTTTCTTTTTTCGGTTTAAGTACTGCTGCCCTTTTTTATTCATCCCAAGAAGTCGGAGCGAGGAGGGCTTTCCTGATGCCTGCTTTACTTCATCCTTTGTAACACCGTGCAATATATGTGTACTGAGACGCTGAAGGCGTGTACGAGTGTATCTTTTCGTCTTTAGATTATCCAAAAATTCAGCGAAGCTTTCGGCAGTACGGTATTTCATTAATCGGTGCTCAAGCCCTTCCTCACACTCGTAAATTCCTTTTAATTCCTCAGGAGAAGTTCTGAAAAGAGCATATTGAAGCATTGGATAATAATTTTCCCAGCTGTGCAGTATTCCGTACTGCTTTTTATAAGCTGACAGAAGATCAAGTGTGGAAGCTGGTACGTATGCGGCAAGACTTTGAAGCTTTTTTCCTTTTGCAATCATCGTTCGTAAAGCTGTAGCACTGGCAATCGAAGAGGCGTCGGAAGGTTTTTCGTCATGATAGCCTGCTCCTTTTCTCTGGATAGTATGCATTGAAATACTTGTATCCGAAGCTGCTTTAACGTAATGATAGCCGAGAATATTATTCGGAAGGGTTAAATCGAGCGATTTTTCTTCAGGAAACATCGAGTGAAAAGCTTCAGAAAAGCTGCGGGGATAACTTTTTCCGGTGCGCAGGTATTTTTGTGTTTCCTTATTAATAATTTTCTCGTTTTCCTTTAAAAGATGAAGGGTACGGTAAAAGATAGAAATGTCTCCTGATTCGCTTCCGAAACAAATATCAGTGACTCCCATTTCTTTGAGGATAGCTACAGAGCCCTCAGCAAAGTAATCTGCCTTTTGTACGGCCGAGGAATAGGGAAGTTCCATAACAATATCCACACCCTGGCTGAGAGCCATTTCAGCTCTCGTCCATTTGTCGGTTAATGCCGGTTCTCCTCTTTGAAGAAAAGAACCGCTCATTACAGCGATCGTTACGTCGGGCTTCAAAAGGTTTTTAGCTGTCTGCAGATGGTAGGCATGACCGTGATGAAATGGATTATACTCAACAATAACTCCAAGAACTTTCATTTATATGCACCATCTTTCTGTACAGTTTAAATCCTGTTCATTATACAACAATTACTACTTAAGGGAGGTTGTTAAAGGGAAATTATTTAAGAATAAACCGAAAAAAGAATGTAAAGAGATTACCTTGACAATTGATTTTTACAGCGATATAATTACATTTGTTGTCTTGAGGTGAATATAAATGAAATGGTCGATACAGCAGCTGTTTTCCTACCGGGACAAAGAGCTGCATCTGGATGAATCGGTCGATGCAGAAGAATTAAAACAAAGAGACCGTGAGATTCGTGACATAAGTGAAGTTCAGGTTCAGGGCCACGGATCAGTATCAAAAGATCTTGCTACTTTTATACTGAATATCAGTGGAAAAATGATTCTTCCCTGTGCACGTACACTGAATGATGTGGAATATCCATTTTCCATTGACGCAGTGGAATCCTTCCAATTGTCGGAGCGGGCCACCTTCGATGAGGATGACGATGTTCACGAATTGACTAATAACACGGTCGACTTAAAGCCGTATGTTATGGAGAGAATCCTTCTGGAAAAACCTCTCCGTGTTTTCAGCGGTGAACCCACAGGCCCTGCACCCAATACAGGTGAGGGTTGGGAACTGCAGGCGGAAGAAGAATCACCTTCTGCCGGGCAGAAAGTAGATCCAAGGCTTGCTAAGCTGGAAGACTATTTTAAAAACAATGAATGATCTTCAAGGAGGTGGGACTCATGGCAGTACCTTTTCGTAAAACAAGTAAAACCCGTAAAAATAAGCGTCGGACTCACTTGAAACTACGCGTACCAGGAATGGTGGAATGTCCTGATTGCGGAGAGATGAAACTCTCCCACCGTGTATGTAAATCATGCGGATCTTATAAAGGCCGTGACGTAGTAAGCAAATAAGATTGAAGCAGGAAGGCGGTGAACCTTCCTGCTTTTTTGTATTGGTAATCAGGCGGGTTTTGAAAAATTTTCAGCTTTTTAAAATTCAGAAACGATATATTTTCAGTAATAAACTTAGCCGCTGTTTAATCATCGATAAATTCGTGCTGCTGTACTGCTGAAGAAATTTGAAATAGTTTGCGGGCCGGACTGCCTCCAGTCCTGGCAGCACACTTCTGTCTTTTAAAATGTCAGCGCATACAAAGGAGCTTAATATGAAATTACTGAAAGAGGAAACAAACAATGGACTGATGATCTGGAAAATAAATCGCCCGGAGGCGAAAAATGCTGTTGATTTTGAAGTGATTCACCTTTTTGAAAAATATTTGGATGAAATTGAAAATAGAAAAGATATACGAGCGCTTATTATTACTGGAAGCGGTGGGTCTTTCTGCAGCGGTGGGGATCTGGAGGCTTTTCATGGACTTCGTACGGCAGCAGAGGCAAGAACGATGCTGCTGCCGATGAATAAAGTTCTTCGCAGGATATCTTCGCTTTCAACCCTGGTTATTACATATGTAGATGGAGCCGCTGTAGGCGGAGGGGCGGAGCTTGCTTCTGCGGGAGATTTGATTTACGTTTCCCCGCGAACTTCGCTTGGATTTATACAGGGAAAACTTTCGCTGACTACCGGATGGGGAGGGGCAGCCCTCGCAAAAGAAAAAGTTGGATATGGGCGTGCTTTGAAAATGCTGGTTTCTGCTGAAAGAATTAACTCAGAGAAGCTGCTGCAGACCGGTTTTGCAGATGGAACTGCCTATACAATAGATGAATTGATAGAAAAAATTGACTGGCCGGTATCAGCTGGTATTATTAAAAAATACAAACATCATTTAAAAAATTATAAAGTTATGGATAATATGGAAGAAGAAGCATATCTCTGCTCTGAGATGTGGGAATCTGAGGAACATCATCATGCGGTGGAGTCTTTTCTTCGTAAAAAGAATGAAGGTAAAGGCTGGAAAAAGTCTTGATAATTAGAACCTGAGTGTTTAATTACAGACGATATGCCGAAAGATACTGGCAGCAGCCTTTCGTTGGGCTGATGGGGGGCATTAGGCATAAGCCTCAAAAAAAGCTGTCCCGGATTGAACACCAGAGACAGCTTCATTATAAGTTATTTCTGTTCTCCTACCCCTGACGGAAACCAGACGTAAGGATTTTCCCCTTTATCCCGTGCTTCATCGTAAGTAATAGGTTCGAAACCTTGTTTCTTCCAAAACTCATCAGAGCGCTGACGGGCATTCGTCTTAACAGGAAGACCTTCCGATTTAGCGAAGTCTACTAGAGCTTTGCCAATCCCTTTATTCTGAAACCCTGGAAGAACTTCCATTTTCCATAGTTCCAAGTAATCCTGCGGGGGATCAAAATAACGGTCAAACTTAGCTTCTATTCTGTAAAGACTCATTCTTGCTACGAGCTTGTCTCCAAAATAAATTCCATAAAAAGGAGATTCGCTGTCATTTTCCACAATGTTATCCTGAAGGTCTTCTTTCATTGATAATTCCTGAACGCCATACTCGCGGAAGTTTTCAAATTCTTCCAAAGTTTTGAAGTTAATGCGAAGACGTACTACTTCGTGTTTCTCCATAGAGCGGTCCCTCCACTTTCTTTAACAAAATCGCTGAGACATGGTATGACTATGTAAGCGTTATCTGTTATTATATATGAAATATTTCACAGATGAAAGTGATGACATCGTACATTAATAAAATATTTAATTGCAGGAGGCATTTATATGGATATTATGATAATTGGAGGAGGAGCTGTCGGGCTTCTGTCTGCTGTTTTTTTAAAGCAGGCGGGCTGCAATGTCATGATTCGCACGCGGACTGAAAAGCAGGCAGAAGCAATAAATGAAGACGGTTTAAAGATGGATGGTGAGATATGGGAAGTTAAGGCATCAACGGACTCTTCCAGCTGGAAACCGGAGGCTGTAATAATAGCTGTGAAACAATATCACCTTGAAGAAATTTTAAACAGTAATATTCCTGCTGAAGTCCCGTGGCTGTTTATTCAAAACGGTATGGGACATACAGAGCTTGCTGAAAAGTTTCATTCTGCCCCTTTATTCAGTATAGTAACACATGGAGCTGTCCGTAAAGGACCCGCGGAGGTGATACATACAGGCAGCGGGAAATTTATTATCGGAGGAAGTGTGAAGTCCGGATTCATTGAAATGCTGGAAAAAACAGGAGCACCAATGAACGCAGAGTGGACAGATAATATTCAGTTGCAGCTGAAAAAGAAACTGTTAGTAAATGCTGTGGTGAATCCTTTAACCGTTCTTTATGAAACGAGAAACGGTTATCTGCTGGAAAATACAAAAGCAAAGGAAGAAGCATATAAATTATTTGAAGAAGCTGCAGAAGTTTTGAATATGCCGAAAAGCAGCTGGGCTTTTGTGGAGGAAATTATCGAGAGTACGAAACTTAATTACTCTTCGATGCTTATGGATTATAAAAAAGGGCGGGCTCTTGAACTCGAAAGTATCAACGGCTGGATTATAAAAGAAGGAACAAATCAAAATATAGCTGTTTCTGAAAACCTCCGCATTGTAGAAGCTGTTAAGAACAAAGTGAGTTCCCGGGTTATCCGCAGAGATTAAAAAACTTATGCCCGGGGAATTCGTGCATTTTGAGCCGATATTTTGGAGGGGGGGAAAGTCTCTGCTATAATTGACGGGACTTTAGGAGAAAGGTTGACTTTAAATGGAGCTGAAAAAGACGAGGTTATTTGAACCGGATACATATGCGGGGCGGTATTTAAACGCTGACAGCGAGATTATATCTTTTTATGACTATCAGCTGAACGAAACGCAGGAACGAGCCGATGAACTGGACAAACTCACTTTTAATAGAGACAAAGTTGTATCGGCGCTGCAATCTTTTCAAAGACGGTCTTTTCCGTGCGAACAGGCACTTTTCCAGACGGAGCGTCTGCTTCAGGAGGATTCAGTAGCTGTCGTAGGAGGGCAGCAGGCGGGACTTCTTACTGGTCCTTTATACACGATACATAAAATCGTTTCCATTATTTCTGAATCCAGGCGGTTGGAACGTGAACTTGAACGGCCTGTAATTCCTGTATTCTGGATAGCTGGAGAAGATCATGATATAGACGAAATAAATCATACGTTTTTTCACGACAAAAATAATATTAGTAAAATAAAAATAAAAGAACGAAACGATATTAAAACACCTGCGAGTGAAAGAATTATTAATAAGGAAGCGGCCCTGGAGGCTGTCTACGAGGCATTGAAAAGCATGCCGGAGACTTCAGAAACACAAGAAATAAAAAAAGGGCTGCTGGACGACATAAAAAAAGATCTTACTTATACAGAATGGTGTGCAGAAGTGCTTTACAGGCTGTTTAAAGGAAGCGGGCTTGTAGTGATGGACGCTCATGATCCGGAGATCCGGGAAATAGAAAAGGAATATTTCTCCGAAATGGTAAGAAACAATACGACGATGCGGCGTGCCTTTAGCTCTCAGGCAGAAAAGATGTATGAAAAAGGTTTCGGGGAGCCAATTGCTATAGATCCAAACAACGCTCACTTGTTTATAGAAGAAAATAATCAGCGTTATCTTCTTCAATCTGATGGGAGCAGATGGTGGAAAAAAGGTGAGGATCATTTATGGAACGAAGAAGAGATATCAGCTGCTCTTATTAAGAAAGGCGGACTAAGCAATAATGTGGTAAGCCGTCCGGTTATGCAGGATTTAATCCTGCCTGTTCATACTTTTATAGCTGGAGCAGGGGAACTGCATTACTGGGGGACTTTGAAAGAAGTCTTTCATTCCTTTGGACACCGTATGCCTTTAGTAAAACCCCGTCATTCAATTACATTCGTTTCAAGAAAATCTGAAAAAACGCTCAATCAATACGGGATAAATCTAAAGGATGTAATCAACAGAGGTACAAAGGAAATCAGGCAGAAGAGACTTGAAGATGCGGATGGGGCACATTCGGAAAAACTCATTGAAAATGTGGAATCAAAAGTATCTGAGGAACTTCAGTTGTTACTGGAAATGGGCGGGAGTCAGCGTACAAGGGAACAGCTGCATGAACGGTATATGAAGAAATGGAAAAAGTTAATGGAAGATTACCGAAAAGATTATAATAAAGCCCTGGAAGAAGAAGAAGCTGTTCATTTAAAACGCCTTGAAGCCTTGGAAGCAGAAATTTTCCCGGAGAAAAATAAGCAGGAGCGATTTTTGAACATTCATCCATTTTTGAATAATTATGGTAATGATCTGGTGGAGCGGCTGACTCAAAATGTTGTAAAACAGGATAATGGCGAACCTTCCCATTTTACAGCATATTTATAACACGAAAGTCTGATGTGCAGAAATCTGCCTTCAGGCTTTTTTTGATTTGTCTGCCATCTGGAAGTGTTTAATAAGTGGAGTCGTCTTCCCTGATATTTTCTTGTATTATTAAAATGGTGTAAAACAATATAAAAAGAAAAAGCACCACGTGTAAAAACTTCTGCAGGGATGTTAATTTTCAAAGTACAACAGTTTTGAAGGAGTCTCCCTGATATTATTATGAATTTCTTAAAATAATCCTTGTCTGCCGGCGAAGCAGAGACCTTTTCAGCCATCATAATACCCGTGTCTTATATTCTCGTGACACGGCCGGTACATAAATAGTCGGATCAGGCAGGGATAAAAAAACGCGTGATTCTGAAAATTTTATGAATGTTTCAATTTAAGTGGTAGAAAGTGGAGAGTTGTGGTAAATTAGTGTTAAGCGGTGGAAAGGAGAGGGCCTGAATGTTCATCGGTGAATTTGAACATCAACTGGACAGCAAAGGCAGGATTATTATTCCGTCTAAATTCCGGAATAATTTAGGAGCCTCTTTCGTAGTAACCCGCGGAATGGATAAATGCTTGTTTGTGTACCCTCTAAATGAATGGGAAAAATTAGAAAATAAACTGCAGGAACTACCTTTCACTAAAAAGGATGCCAGGGCATTTACCCGATTCTTTTTTTCAGGTGCATCAGAATGTGAACTGGATAAACAGAATCGTATCAATATTCCTCCTGTTCTTAGAAAACATGCAGGTATTGAAAAAGAGTGTGTGATTATTGGAGTTTCCTCAAGAGTTGAAATTTGGGATAAAAATGAATGGGAAAATTATGTGGAAAATTCCACAGAGTCATTTGCAGAAATTGCTGAAGGACTTTTTGATATGGAATAAGAAGTGAGGAGGGCAGGAGCTTTTGTTTGAGCATGAAACCGTACTAAAAGAAGAAACAGTAGAAGGTTTGAATATTAAGCCTGACGGGACTTATGTAGATTGTACACTCGGTGGAGGAGGACACAGCGAACGTCTTCTTGGAGAACTTTCAGAGTCAGGAATGCTTTATGCCTTTGATCAGGACGAAGCGGCACTTAATGCCGCAAGAAAAAGGTTGAATTCACCGAACATCCGCTTTATTCTATCCAATTTCAGCGGTATGACTGAAGCTTTGAACAGAGAAGGTATCACTCAGGTTGATGGAATAATGTTCGATCTCGGCGTCTCCTCCCCTCAATTTGATGTTCCTGAACGCGGTTTCAGCTACCGTTATGACGCTCCTCTGGATATGAGAATGGATCAGCGTCAGGAACTGACTGCCGGGAAAATAATTAATACCTGGAGCTTTCAGGATCTCCATAGGATTATACATACTTACGGAGAAGAAAAGTTTGCAAAACAGATTGCGCGAAAAATCGAAAAAGCGAGAGAAATAAAGCCAATTGAAACGACGTTTGAGCTGGTGGAAATTATTAAAGATGCAATCCCTGCTCCTGCGCGGCGGACAGGCGGGCATCCGGCTAAACGGACGTTCCAGGCTTTTCGGATAGCTGTGAACGATGAACTCGGAGTATTGGAGAACGCTTTGAAACAGGCAGTTGATCTGCTTGCCCCCGGCGGCAGAATAGCTGTTATAACGTTTCATTCACTTGAAGACCGGATATGTAAAAAATTCTTTAAGCAGCTCAGCAGCCTGCCGGAACTTCCCAAAGGTCTGCCTGTTATACCGGATGGAATGGAGCCCGTATTAAAATTGATCACAAGAAAACCTGTTACTGCATCTCCTGAAGAGCTCGAAAAAAACAACCGTGCTCATTCAGCAAAGCTTCGTATAGCTGAAAAACAATAACATAAAGGAGGGTACATAAAATGAGTGTATTATTAGAGCATCGTCAAGAATCATCTGAACCAAAACGGCAGACCAGCCAGACTCCGGGGAGGCAAAAGTCAAGCAGGCGTATAACGCGGGGAGAGAAGCTCATTTACAGTTTGGCAGCTCCAGTTATTCTGGCTTTCAGCTTTATCATCGTAAGCAATTATGCGACCCTCTATTCCCTCAACCACGAGATGCAAACCACAGAAACCGCTATTACAGAACAGGAAAGCATGAATGACGCACTTGCGCTGCAGGTGACCGAGTTGTCCGACCCTGACCGCATTCTTACAATTGCACAGTCGGAATTGGGCATGACAATGAATGATGGGCAGGTTCATGTAGTTCACCAGCTCGATTAAAAAGGTTTAGGACCAGTAAAACTTTTTCGGAGCTTTGTATAAGATGCCGGGAAAGTTTTTTCTGTTGTGCGGTGGTTTCAAGCGTTAAAGGGAGGATTACAGGTGGATATAACTAAAAACTATAAAATTACTAAAAGGGCAGTGATTGTTGCCTCTGTTTTTGCGCTGGCAATTCTCATCATGTTTTCCAGGTTCGTTTACATACAAGCGTCAAAGGAAGTGCAGGATGTTGATCTGGAAGCACTTCTGCAGGAACGATGGACTCAAACAATTTCCATCGAAGGAGAGAGAGGGAATATCGTCGACCGCAACGGGGAAGTACTTGCGGAAGAAATTCCCTCCTACACTATCGTTGCTGTTCTGGACGAAAGGCTGGACTCTTACATCGATGATCCTCGAGCCGCTGCAGAAACATTATCTCCTGTACTTGGAGCAGATGTCGATTATCTGGAAGCTCAGCTTTCCAGAGATTCAGTACAGGTAGAACTGGGTGCTGCTGCAAAAAATCTCAGCTACGAGACGAAAGAAGAAGTTGAAAACCTTGAAATTCCAGGAATTACTTTCCGTGAAGATCCGCGCAGGTACTACCCTAAACAGACTTTCGCCTCGCATATTCTCGGCTATACTGAAAGAGACATGTCTGAAGCCAGAATGGGACTCGAGCAGAGTCTTGACAGCTATCTGGCAGGAGAGGCCGGTTCTATTCAATTCCAGCGGGATGGCAGAGGCCGCCAGCTTCCTCAGGATGAAGAAATAATTCAGGAACCCGAGCACGGGGAAGATGTTATGCTTACTATTGATTCACGGATCCAGACAGCTATGGAGCAGACGATGAATCAGGCAGACGAATTATATGAGCCGGAACGAATGATGGCAGTTGTAGCTAATGCTAAAACAGGAGAAATTTTAGGGATGTCCAACCGTCCTAGTTTCAATCCAAACGAATACGAAGAGATCGAAAATTATACAAACTATAATATTTCCTCCAGATTTGAACCGGGATCGACGATGAAAATTTTCACGCTGGCTGCTGCAGTCGAAGAAGGTGTATATAATGGGGAAGCGGAGTTTGAATCCGGTACGTATCAAGTAACGGACCGGACGATACGCGATCATAATGATGGAGAAGGTTGGGGAGAAATTTCATTTAATGAAGGGGTTCAACGATCATCCAACGTAGCCTTTTCCAAAATAGCTATAGAAATACTTGGTCCTGACAGACTTTATGAGTATATTGATAAATTCGGTTTTAGGGAACCAACCGGTATAGATCTTCCTAATGAAGTTAATGGGGGAGAGATTGCAGAAACATATACGATTGACGCTGCCACTACAGCCTTTGGTCAGGCTACGTCTATTTCTCCTATGCAGCAGGTTAAAGCAGCTACAGCTATTGCAAATAATGGAAAAATGATGAAACCTTATGTCGTATCGGAAATAATAGACTCTGACACCGGTGAAACTATTGAAAAAAAAGAGCCTCAGATAGATGGAGAACCTATATCTGAAGCGACAGCAATGGAGGTAAGGGAAATATTAGAAACCGTCGTTTCCCAGGAGGAAGGAACGGGCCAGATGTATGCTGTAGAAGGTTTTGATATAGCCGGTAAAACAGGAACCGCCCAAATTCCGGAGGAAGATGGGAGCGGGTATCAGTCGGGGCACGGTAAAAACATTTATTCATTTATCGGCATGGCCCCTGCCGATGACCCGGAAGTTATCGTTTATGTAGCTGTTGACCGACCGGAACTTGAATTAAACGAATACGGTAATCAACCGGTATCACTTATTTTCCGACAAGTTATGGAACAGAGCCTGCAGTACTTGAACATACCAGCGGAGACACCTGCAGATAGCACAGACGATACTTCAGGGGTATATGAAATACCTGATCTTACTAATGAAACTGCCGCTCAGGCAGTTTCAGAGCTTGAAGAATCAGGGATGAATACTACCGTGCTCGGAAGTGGTACTGAAGTCCAGGCACAATCTCATGCCCCTGGAACCTCGCTCGCCCCTGGTGAACGTGTTATTTTGAAAACAAGTGGAGAAATTCATATGCCGGATATTGAAGGCTGGAGTTTAAGAAGTATTCAGCAGCTCGCAGCAGTGCTGGATGTCAGTCTTGATCACGAAGGCGTCGGCTTTGTGTCCTCCCAGTTTCCACAGGAAGGAACACTGATGGAGGAAATAGAGGGGATTGAAGCAGAACTCGGCGGCTCGGAAGAATCAGAGGAGACAGAAGAGACAGAAGAGACAGAAGAAGAGGAAGAAACTGAGGAGGAGTAAACTGCTTCACAATTATAAAATTATTGTCAGCTGCCTCAAACATTGAGGCAGCTCCTTTTTGGCGGGACGTGAATTTTAAAGCTGTATAACATTTTGTGAATGACGCAGATGCGGGCGGAAACCCTCCAGATGGAAGCTGAGGTTTTTTCAGTAGTGATAATGCTGAATAGATAAATAATAGACGGCCTTTTTAACTTTCAGCGTTTAAATACTGAATTTCCTTTGAAAAAAGTATGACAAATAACACCTATCAAAGTAAAATAGGATACGAAAGTTTTGAGACAAAATAAAAAGGATGAGATTACTTATGATTTCTTTACATACAATAGCTTCACTGTTTCCTATAAGGAAGGAGTATGGCAGTATAAAACATGTGGAGATAAGCAGTTTATCCATGGACTCAAGGGAAGTGGAGGCTGGATCTCTGTTTTTCTGTGTACCCGGCTATACCGTCGACGGTCACGATTATGCTGAATCTGCTGTCCGTAATGGTGCAGCAGCCCTCATTAGTGACCGCTCTCTTGAAGTCAGCGTCCCATATATTCAAGTTCCGGATGTGAGGCGGGCTATGGCTCTGGCAGCCGCCCGCTTTTATGAATTTCCAAGTATGGACATGCAGCTGATAGGCGTAACAGGCACAAATGGAAAAACTTCAGTTACACATTTTATTGAACAGATGCTTCAGGAATTAGGCAGTAAAACAGGCATGATAGGTACAATGTATACCCGATATGATGGAAAGCAGGAAGAATCGGTGAATACTACTCCTGAATCACTTACTCTGCAGAAATTGTTTAATGATATGAGGGAGACCGGTGTGAAAAAGGCTGTAATGGAAGTGTCGTCCCATGCTCTCGTCTCTGGAAGAACTCATGGTACCCAGTTTGATGTAGCAGTTTACACTAATTTGTCACAGGATCATCTCGATTTTCATCATTCCATGGAGGATTATGCGAGAGCGAAAAGCCTGCTTTTTGCGCAGCTCGGCAGTTCATATGAAAGAAATAAGCAGACGGCGGCGGTTATTAATGCAGATGATGAGTACAGTTTTATTATGGAGGAAGCTTCCGCCGCTCCAGTTTTACTTTACGGCCTGTCCGAAAAAGCCTCCATAAGAGCAGAAAACTTGAACCTGCAGCCCGGCGGGTCGTCGTTTGACTTTTGTGCTCCGGGTGTTAAACAGAAAATTCATACAGCGCTCCCTGGTAAGTTTTCAGTGTATAATGTTCTCGCTGCAGCAGCAGCTCTTTATGGAGCTGGCTATAAATGGGAAAGTATTCTCCCTCTTCTTTCTGGACTGCGGGGAGTGACCGGGAGGTTTGAACCGGTGTTGTCTGATGTTCCTGTTCATGTCATCGTTGATTATGCTCATACACCGGACAGTCTTAAAAACGTTCTGGAAACAATCAGTGGAATAGCAGAAAAGAATATATATACAGTTGTAGGCTGCGGGGGAAATCGTGATAAAGCTAAACGTCCCCTTATGGCAGAAGAGGCGGAACGTTACAGCAGCCATGTTTATCTTACTTCAGACAACCCGCGTCTGGAAAAACCGGGAGATATTATAAATGATATGGAAAAAGGAATGTCCGGAGCTTCCTATACAGTTGTAGAAGATCGAAAAAAAGCAATTTTTGAAGCGGTGAAGCGTGCATCTGCAGGAGATGTAGTGCTTATTGCTGGAAAAGGACATGAAACTTATCAGGAGATAGGCCGGGAGAGATTTGATTTTAATGACCGTCTAGTTGCCGAAGAAGCCTTAAAGGAGTGGGAATAATGACAGCATTCGTAACCTCATCCAAATTGCAGCAGCTGGCAGATAAATCAGTCGGTAATAAAAAGGAGCTGGTTTTTCCTAAAGTAGTCAGCAGCATTTATGATGTGGAAGAAGGTACACTTTTTGTTGCAAAGAAAGATTCACGGTATGATGGTCATCAATTCATTGAAGCAGCAGTAGAAGGTGGGGCAGCGGGAGCTTTATGGCACATAGATGAGCCGGTACCAGCTACGCTTCCTGATGATTTTCCTTTGTTTATGAGCCCGGATCCAGAAGGTCTCTGCCGTGAACTTGCTGGACAATATCTTAATGACCATAGAGCAGATGTCGTTTTTGTAGAGGGAGATTATACTGCTTCTATTCTTCTCAGGGTGTTGAAAGCCTGGACAGGGGGACGGCGTACAGCTTTTATAAAAGAACAGGAAAGCCGGGGAACAGAGACAGCTGAAATAGTACTTTCACTCGACATAGACACAGAGATTGTGTTTATAGAAGCAGTAGAAAGCAGTGTGCGTATGTACGACAGAGCTTCACTTTTGCAGCCGGACATAGCTCTCATAAGCTATTACCGGGGAAAATCACTGGAGGAGGCGGACATTCTCGAAGGAATGAAGGAAACGATACGTATTTCTGTTAACCCACCTGTACCCGTTTCTCAGGATTTAAACATCCCACCGTGGATTGAAAGCTACCGTCCTCTGCTTGAAGCTGCAAGTCAAGTGTATCGAATGACTACTGAAAAAACGGATGCGCCTGTAGATCTGCTGACGCCGGAAACGTTCGGTTATCAGACGCTGAATACCAAAGCAGAAGGACTCGTTCTTTTTGAGGCGGAAGCCATGGAGAGGGCAGATCTCGATTATGCCCTCGGCTGGCTTTCCCACATTCAGCCGTATGAACGAAGAATTCTTGTTATTGATGAAGGGTTTCAGGCAGACAGGACACATAAATCCGTCCATGAATTGTTTGCTGATCATATTACCACTGCTGTTACAGACGTATTTTCTGTCGGCGAAAAGGCTTTCTGGGTTCATGATGCTCTGGAAAGATCTGGAAGAGAAGATTTAATCAGTAAATATTACAAAACTCATATAGAAGCGATGGAGGATCTGCGGGAAGCCATGAATGGTCCCAATGTTATGCTCTACAAAGGTGCCAACCGGGCTTTAATATATGAAATTTTAAATGAATTGAACAGAGAGTAGAGAGGGGAAAGTTTTATGCTTGAAAATGGGCTGTTTTTTGCCTTGTTGTTATCGTTTTTGCTTACAGTATTTTTATCACCGGTGTTTATACCTTTTCTTAGACGGCTGAAATTTGGTCAGAGTATTAGAGATGAAGGGCCGGAGTCCCATCGGAAAAAAACGGGAACCCCAACGATGGGAGGATTAATGATAATATTTTCTCTTGCTATAGGCTCTGTTATTATTGCCGGGCAGTTTCACACTATCAATGTGGAATTATGGCTTCTTCTGCTCGTAACACTCGGATTTGGATTACTTGGTTTCCTGGACGATTATATAAAAGTGGCTAAAAAAAGAAATCTTGGTCTCACATCGAAACAGAAATTTTTAGGACAGGTGGCTATCAGTGCAGTAGTTTATTTCGTCCTTGTGCAGACAGGCCTTTCTACAGAGATTGCAGTACCGGGTACTGCCTGGAGCGTGGATATAGGCTGGTTGTATTTACCACTTATTATCGTAATGCTTGTTGGTGCAAGTAATGCTGTGAATTTAACTGACGGACTGGACGGTCTTGTAGCTGGAACAGCAGCTGTGGCATTTACAGCTTTTACGATCGTCGCTGCTGTATTCGAACTGTGGACGGTTTCTGTTTTTTCAATAGCTGTAGTAGGAGCAGTGCTCGGTTTTCTCGTATTTAATGCGCATCCTGCCAAAGTGTTTATGGGGGATACAGGTTCTCTCGCCCTGGGAGGAGCTCTGGCAATGATTGCTATTCTTACAAAAACAGAGCTTCTGCTCGTCGTGGTAGGAGGGGTTTTTGTTATTGAAACACTTTCTGTTATGCTCCAGGTAGGCTCGTACAAACTCCGTAAAAAACGTATTTTTAAAATGAGTCCACTGCATCATCATTTCGAACTTTCCGGATGGAGTGAATGGCGTGTTGTACTTACTTTCTGGGCGGTCGGGGGAATACTCGCTGCTGCAGGAATCTGGCTGGAGGTAGGATTATAAAAATGAAAACTAAAACAAGATGGAAAAATACAGAAGTGCTGGTACTAGGTCTTGCACGCAGCGGGACGGAGGCAGCGAAGCTGCTGTACAGGCTCGGGGCTGATGTGACTGTCAACGATCAGGCTCCTTACGAAGGAAATATTCAGGCGCAGGAGCTTGAAAAACTGGGCATTAAAGTAGTATGTGGAGGCCACCCTCCCAACCTTGTTCACAGCGGACTTAAGGCTCTCGTAAAAAATCCCGGTATCCGTTATGATCACCCTATTGTTGAGAAGGCCGTTCAGCTGGGAGTACCGGTTCTGACAGAAATTCAGACTGCCTTCGATGCGGCTGACTGTCCTATAATTTCGGTTACCGGATCAAATGGTAAAACAACGACGACCTCCTATATAGGAGAAATGTTTAAAGAAGATGGTCCAAAGGCGGTAGTAGCCGGTAACATAGGCAGACCCGCTTCAGAAGCTGTACAAAGTACGGATTCTTCCGACGTTCTTGTAATGGAGCTTTCCAGCTTTCAACTTCTTGGAATTGATACGTTCAGACCGAAAGTAGCAGTACTGCTGAACTTAGTTGATGCTCATCTGGATTATCATGGATCGAGGGACGAATATATTCGGGCAAAAAAACAAATTTTTCGATACCAGACATCCGACGATTATCTCGTTTACAATGAGGACGATCCTGCTGTCGTAGAAATGGTTAAAACATCAGCGGCCCATAAAGTCCCTTTTTCTCTAAAACGTGATCTTCCAGAAGGAGCATGTGTAAAAAAACAGGCCATTTGGCTTTTCGGAAAAGAACTGCTCAGTTTAAAAGAATTTTCGCTTCCTGGAGAACATAATACGGCCAATGCACTTGCAGCTGCCGCTGCCGCTAGTATTGGGGGGGCGAGTAAAGCTCAAATCCGCAAAGTTCTCCGGACGTTCAGCGGGGTGGAGCACCGTCTTCAATTTATCAAAGAGTGGAAGGGCCGGCGGTTTTATAACAATTCGAAAGCAACAAATGTACCCGCGACTATCACCGCTCTTAAAGCATTTGAAGAACCTGTTATCCTTATAGGCGGGGGACTGGACCGGGGGCTTGCATTTGATGAGCTTGAAAAGTATATGGGGAAAGTAAAAGCGGTATTTACTTATGGTGAAACTGCGGAAAAAATCGCAGAAACTGCCAGAAAAGTCTCTGTGAAAAACGTAAAAACATTTGAAATTCTGAACGATGCTGTAGATGAAGCGGTTGGGTGTTCTGAAGATGGAGATGTGATTTTGCTCTCTCCTTCCTGCGCATCGTGGGACCAGTACCGTACATTTGAAGAACGTGGAGACACATTTATTCGAACAGTCGAGCGTTTGACAGCTGAAACCAGCACTGGAGGGCAAAAATAAAATGAAGGTATTAATATCCGGCGGCGGAACGGGAGGGCATATTTATCCGGCACTCGCTTTAATTCGTCATCTGGAGAAAGAACATGAAGCTGAATTTTTGTACGTGGGCACCGAAAAGGGTCTGGAAGCATCGATTGTTCCAAAAGCAGGCATTAAATTTAAAAGTGTTCATATTACTGGTTTCCGCAGAAAATTAAGTGCGGAAAATGTCAAAACTGTACTGCGTTTTTTGAAAGCTGTAAAAACTGCCCGCAAATACATTGAGGAGTTCAAGCCCGATATCGTAATAGGTACGGGAGGCTACGTATGCGGGCCTGTTGTCTACGCTGCTTCCAAAGCAGGGGTGCCGACTATTATCCATGAACAGAACAGCGTGCCCGGGCTGACCAACAAATTTCTTGCCAGGTATGTTGATAAAATTGCTGTATCTTTTAACGAAGCGGAAAATTACTTCCCTAAAGAAAAAGTAGTATTCACGGGGAATCCCAGGGCGAGTGAAGCAGCAGAAACTAAGGGGAGCGGCGGGGCACTTAAAGCTGTCGGGCTATCAAATGAACTTCCTACAGTTCTTATCGTAGGTGGAAGCAGAGGAGCAAGGCCGATAAATGAAGCGGTAATGTCCGCTTTTCCATCCTGGGACGGGCAGGATTTCCAGGTGGTTTATGTTACCGGAGAAGTTCACTACGAGGAGATAGCTGCAGATCTCAAGGAAAAAGAAACCGAAAAATTAAAGGCTGTACCGTACATTGATGATATGCCTTCCCTGCTTAAAGAAGTAAATTTGGTGGTTGCCCGTGCCGGGGCGACTACACTTGCAGAACTGACAGCTCTAGGTCTTCCGTCCATCCTTGTTCCCAGTCCGTACGTGACCAATAATCATCAATTTAAAAATGCCAAAGCGCTAGTGGATAAGGGGGCTGCGGTTCTAATCGAAGAAAACAGCCTGAATGCAGAATCGCTCACGCAGGCAATTCAACAAGGGCTGACAGCAGAGAATGAGCAGCTGATGAAAAAGAAAGCTCTGGAGGCAGGGGTTCCCGAATCGGCTGCCCTGCTTACGAAGGAAATTAAAAAACTGTTAAACTAAATGACTTTAAATAAGCGCAGGGTGCGCTTTGGGGCCTGGAGAAAAACCTTCACTTTCAACCGGCCTGCCGTGGAGGAGATTTTCGTGCAGGCTGTGTCCTCCGGGAACGGGGTTTAAAATAAAATGCTTCATGTCGCTCAATCTGCGCACCCGGGGCGCAATAAATGAGTCGGTTCATTTCCGAAATTCGAAAAGGGTAACTGAAAATACATTGACACCCGCTTGCAAGTAAATTAATAGTTATATTCCATATGGTTTTGGCAGGTAAAGAAATACAGTTTAAAAGAAAGACAGGGGAGAAAACGGAATTGGTGAATAAAACAGTAATCGATATGGAGGATAAACTGCCCCAGCTGAAAGAGCAGCGTAAAAAAAGGGCCCGTAAAAGGCTGATTATATACATTTCTGTTTTCCTGCTTGCCATAGTTGGGATGCTGTATATGCAGAGCGGACTCAGTAATGTTAAAAACGTAGAAGTTTCAGGAAATGAATCTATAGAAGTAGAGGAAATAATACAACTTTCTGACTTGAGTGAAGAAGTGAATATTTGGAATTTAAATAAAGAAGAAAGGATAGCTGGCATAGAAAGCCATGACGTTATTTCAAGAGCCGATATGAACAGAAGGTGGTTTAATACTGTTTATATCCAGGTAGAGGAATATGAAACAGCTGCCTATATTATTAATGATGATAATAGTCCTGTTCCACTTCTGGAAAATGGAGTTCTTCATGAATCAGCCTCCTACACACCCGGCGGGGCACCGCTTCTTCGTGATTTTGAGCAGCAGTCCCACGCGGCGTCTGTAGCTGAAGAACTTGAAAAAATGAATCCATCTGTTAAAGAACGAATTTCTGATATTATTTACAGTCCGGTGGAAGAAAGAGAAGATCAGCTGATTGTATTAATGAACGATGGTTGGACCGTAAGCTCAACTATAACTAATTTTGCAGAAAGAATGGAACCATATCCCGCTGTCGTTCAGGAATTAGACCCTGATCAGGAAGGGATTCTCCATATGAGAATCAACCCGTACTTTGAATCATTTAATGATAATGGCTCAGAAGATGACACTCTTTAGAAAGTCATAAAAAAAGCACTATAAAAAGTTTTTCGACAAATCTTTTATCTGAGCCTATAATCGCTTTTCTAGTCCTTCAACTTAGTGTAGACTTGTACATAGTGGCTGGAAAGGCAGCTGGAAACTAAAAAGATAATTTCACAGCAGGCAATTTAAAAATTTGAAATGATAAATAAGGAATTACCATTGTAATAGTAAAAACTACTATTATAATTAGTATAGGATAAAGTTAATAAAGAGAGAGCTGCCACATGTCAGCTGAAGGAGGTGCCACCCGGTGAATTATGATCATACATATGTAACACTAGATATTGGGACGTCCAACGTCCGTATCGTAATTGGTGAAGTATCAAATGGAGCATTAAATATAATTGGTGTGGGAGAGGTTAAATCAGCAGGACTCCGCAGAGGAGCAATTGTTGATATTGACGACACGGTGAATTCCATCCGCCAGGCGGTGGAAAAAGCGGAGCGCATGATCGATATGTCGATCTCCAAAGTTATAGTAGGAGTATCAGGTAATCAGATTCAACTGCAGTCCTGTCATGGTGTGGTAGCAGTGTCGAGCGATGACCGTGAAATCAGTGATGAAGATGTTAAGCGGGTGATTGATGCAGCCCAGGTAATGTCAATACCACCGGATCGTGAAGTCATCGATGTTATTCCTAAACAGTTTATCGTCGACGGGCTGGATGAAATCAACGACCCCCGCGGCATGATGGGTGTCCGTCTCGAAATGGAAGGAACAATTATTACCGGTTCAAAAACTATTCTTCACAATCTTCTCCGATGTGTTGAAAAGGCGGGTCTTGAAACCGCGGATATAGTACTATCTCCGCTTGCGGCCGGTTCTATTGCACTCTCCAGAGACGAAAGAAGCCTGGGAGTAGCCCTTCTGGATCTCGGAGGGGGTTCCACTACTGTTTCTGTTTTTCAGGATGGAGCGCTTCAGGCCGTCCGTATGATCCCTATTGGCGGAGAGCATATTATCAACGATATTGCAGTGGGTCTTCGTACTTCTTCCGAAGAAGCGGAATCTATAAAGCATATTTATGGCCATGCGCTGATTAACGACGCCTCCGATGATGAGACTTTTGAAGTTTCGGAGATAGGCAGTGATCAGCTGCAGGAATTTTCCCAGTGGCAGCTGGCCAATATTATTGAGCCGCGTTCTGAAGAAATTCTGATGCTCGTAACACAGGAACTTAAAAAACTTGGTTACGATAAACTGCCGGGTGGATTTGTGCTTACCGGTGGAAATGCCAAAATACCGGGTATGCTTGAGCTGTCAAAAGAAGTTTTTCAGCAGAATGTACGCGTATCCGTTCCGGACTATATTGGTGTCCGGGAACCTCAATATACAAATGGGGTCGGCCTGATTACCTTTGCCAACAAGAATGCACGTATTCAGGGAAAACAGCTGGATTCTGGGTTGGAAGAAAAAGTGACTGCCCCTCTTCACCGTCAGGAAACAAAGCGTGAAAGGCCTCATCAGCAGTCGGCAAAAGAAGGACCGGGCTTAAAGGAAAAAGTTTCAAAAATGTTTAAGTCCTTTCTTGAATAGGTGAATTCCGGTTATATTTAAACGAACGATTTGAAATGGAGGATCGCAATTATGCTAGAGTTTGAAATGGAATCTGAGCAGATGGCAAAAATTAAAGTAATTGGTGTCGGTGGAGGCGGAAGCAACGCCGTTAACCGAATGATCGAAAACGGGCTTCAAGGCGTAGAATTTATCGCAGTTAATACGGATGCCCAGGCACTGAAAATGTCCCAGGCAAACGAACGCCTGCAGCTGGGTGGAAAGCTGACACGCGGACTTGGAGCCGGTGCAAATCCTGACATTGGTAAAAAAGCCGCTGAAGAAAGCCGGGAACAGCTTCAGGAGCTGCTTCAGGGAGCAGACATGGTATTTATTACAGCTGGTATGGGTGGAGGTACCGGAACAGGTGCAGCTCCAGTCATTGCAGAAATTGCCAAAGAATGCGGTGCGTTGACAGTAGGTGTTGTTACAAGACCTTTCACTTTTGAAGGACGTCGCCGTACTACGCATGCAGCTTCCGGTATCGAAGCTCTGAAAGATGCAGTCGACACGCTTATCGTTATTCCTAACGATCGTCTTCTTGAAATCGTAGATAAAAATACTCCTATGCTTGAGGCATTCCGTGAAGCGGATAATGTTTTGCGTCAAGGTGTGCAGGGTATTTCTGACCTGATTGCAGTACCGGGTCTTATCAACCTCGACTTCGCCGACGTGAAAACTATTATGAGTGAGCAGGGCTCAGCGCTTATGGGCATTGGTGTAGCGACAGGAGAAAACCGTGCCGCGGATGCAGCTAAGAAAGCTATTTCCTCTCCACTCCTTGAAACAAGTGTCGATGGAGCCCAGGGTGTACTCATGAATATTACCGGCGGATCAAACCTCAGCTTATTTGAAGTTCATGAAGCAGCAGAAATCGTATCCTCTGCTTCCGATCAGGAAGTAAACATGATTTTTGGTTCTGTAATTAATGAAAATCTTGAAGACGAAATCGTAGTTACTGTTATCGCTACAGGATTTGAAGAACGTCTTCAACAGCAGGCGGCTGCGAAACCCCAGCGCCAGAGCAAGCCTCAAACGCAGGCTGCACCGCGCAAAGAAAGCTATTCAAAGCCTGAACCTCAGCAGGAGCACTCTTCTCCTGAGCCTGAACCTCAGCAGGACGATGACGCGCTTGATATTCCGGCGTTTCTGCGCAACAGACGCAGACGATAATAAAGCCAAGCTGTCCGGGAACGGACAGCTTGTTTCTTTTGAAAAGAAAAACTCTATATAAGTGTATTGAACATAGGGTGATGATAGAAATTGATTGTAGCATGAGGGTTAAAAGTAAGGTGACACTTATAGGCCTCTATTGGATAAAAAGCACTGGACCTCTGTTCAGTCAAAAGCAGTTAATATTGAACTGTCCAGAAATTTTCTTTATGATATATTTAAAAGTGGGGCTCGTTTTAAAAGGAGTGACTATATGAGTGTAAAGGATAATTTACAGAAACTTGAATCCCGTATCGGGAAGGCGTGTGAACGAACCGGCCGCAGTGCTGACGATGTACATATTGTTGCAGTAACAAAATATGTTTCTATTGAACGGGCGAAAGAGGCAGTACAAGCGGGTATCGGTCATTTAGGCGAAAATCGTCTCGAAGGTGCCATGGAAAAATATGAAGCTATCGGTTCCGGAGCGGAATGGCATTTCATAGGCAGCCTTCAATCCCGGAAGGTAAAAGAAATGATTCACGCCTACAGTTATGTTCATTCGTTAGACCGTACTTCACTGGCTAAAGAAATCAATAAAAGAGCTTCGGAAGGTCAGAAAATGAAATGTTTCGTGCAGGTGAATGTGAGCGGTGAAGAAAGTAAATCCGGAATAAAACCGGACGAAGTAATGGATTTTGTACTTTCTATGGAGAAATACCCGGCTGTAGAAATTATCGGGCTCATGACGATGGCGCCTTATGCAGAAAATCCAGAAGAAGTAAGACACTATTTTAAGCATCTTAGAGAACTCAGAGATAAGGTGAAAGACAAAAAGCTGCCTTACGCACCCTGCACAGAACTTTCCATGGGGATGTCCAACGATTTCGAAGTAGCAGTAGAAGAAGGAGCTACTTATATACGTATAGGTTCTATTCTGGTAGGAGAATAAGTTAAGATAATTTTATCAGTAGATAAGTATTCAGCTGAAATCTCCTACGTCCGGGAAGTCCACAAGATTTTCTTTTCGATGAAGACATTTAATGATCGTATCAGGCTTCCAGGATTCAAAAGTTTTCGGATTGGATTGTTACTAAAGAGAGAAGCGTATTATAGACATTTTAAGCGGAAAAGTTTACGCTGTACTAAGGAAATACAATCATCTTAGAAGTTTTTTCACTGAAATATTGAAGGTGGTCAAACAAGTTCCCAATCACAAATAAAATCTTTTCAAATACCGTTTTCAGGTGTTGAAAAAATAGCAGGCAGGTGAAGTTACATGGCAAGCATAGCGAATATTATCGTCCAGCTCATGCAGATATACTGGTTTATTTGTATTATTTATATTTTTATGTCCTGGGTTCCGAATGCAAGAGAGTCACAGTTTGGTCAGACGATAGGCAAGCTGGTGGAACCTTTTTTTGCTCCTTTCAGACAGATTATACCGCCGATTGGTATGATTGATATTTCTCCAATCGTTGCATTAATTGCACTTCGGTTTGCAATGGATGGCGTACGCTATCTGTTCTCTCTATTTATGTAAACGGGAGGCTGCAGATGTCAATTTATGAACATTTCCGCAGAGAAGAACATTCTTTTATCGATCAGGTTCTTGATTGGAAAAACGTTGTGCAGGATGAATACCGCTCGAAGTTATCAGATTTTCTCGACCCCCGTCAGCAGAATATCGTCTCGAGCATAATAGGAACTTCCGGAGAGGTTACAGCAGCTTTTTTCGGGGGTTCGGAAACAGCCGAGCGCAAAAGGGCACTGCTGCATCCGGATTATATGGTACCGGAACTTGATGATTTTGAAATACAGGCGTATGAATTGGAATACCCTGCCAAGTTTGTGACAATTGATCATCCCCAGGTTTTAGGCACATTAATGGGGCTCGGCTTAAAAAGAGAGAAATTTGGAGACATTATATTTTCAGGAGAAAAGATTCAATTAACTGCTGCCCGGGAAACAGCTTCTTATATTGAGCAGCAGGTAACGAGTGTAGGAAAAGCGAAAGTATCCCTCCGGCCTATCGGGCTGGAGGAACTTTTAAGTGCGAAGGAACCCTACGTGGAAGATGTTGTAACTGTGTCATCATTAAGACTTGATACCATCCTCGGGGAAGCCTTCCGTTTATCGCGGTCCAAAGTAAAACCTTTCATTCAGTCGGAAAAAACGAAAGTGAATTGGAAAGTTATTCATGATCCTTCGTTCCAGGTGGAGGGTGGAGACATGCTTTCTATGCGTGGAAAGGGACGCTGCCTGCTTCATTCAGTCGAAGGGCAGACAAAAAAAGGGAAATACCGGATAGTTCTTCGCTTTTATGGAAAGCGGTAATTTCTCTGTGTCAACAGCTTAAGCAGAGCTTGACGCTTACTTTCTTCTTCGATTATACTTAAACTAATTTTCAAGCGCCGATAGGGTCAGTATGTACAGAATTATTTCCTCAGCGAGCCGGGGGTGGTGGAAGCCCGGTGGAATATCTGTTCTGAAAATCTCCCTGGAGCTGCCTGCTGAACGGACCTTTCCAATTAGGCAGAGCCGGTTAATAACCGTTACATTATTCGAAAGAGGCTGGATTCCAGCTATTTTGGGTGGTACCGCGGGTTTTACTTCTCGTCCCTGTTTTCAGGGCGGGAAGTTTTTTTATTTAAGCTCAATCGACGTTCAATACTGTTTTTTCACATGCAGTGCTGAAACCATAACACTCTTGGGAGAGAAGACCGTAGAAGCTCTTTTGTAACATTAACCGATAAAAACAGAGTATTTATTTTATCAAGACACTTAGGAGGGTTCATAATATGAACTATAAAGAAACACTACTTATGCCTAAAACAGATTTTCCTATGAGAGGCAACCTGCCAAACAGAGAGCCGGAGATGCAGCAGGACTGGCAGGCAGAAGAAATATATAATAAAGTACAGGAGCGGACAAAAGGACGGCCGGTCTTCATACTTCATGACGGCCCCCCCTATGCTAATGGTGACATTCATATGGGACATGCTCTCAATAAAATATTAAAGGACTTTATTGTACGGTCAAAATCCATGACCGGCTATCATGCTCCTTACGTCCCCGGTTGGGATACCCACGGCCTTCCTATTGAAACAGCACTTACTAAAAAAGGAAAAGTCGACCGTAAAAAGCTGAGTATCGCCGAATTCCGTCAAAAGTGTGAAGAATACGCACTGGAGCAGATTGATAATCAAAGAGAACAGTTTAAGCGCCTCGGAGTTAGAGGGGACTGGGAAAATCCCTATGTCACGCTGACTCATGATTATGAAGCTCAACAAATAAAAGTTTTCGGGGAAATGGCGAAAAAAGGCTACATTTACAAAGGAAAAAAACCGGTTTACTGGTCTCCTTCATCAGAATCTGCTTTAGCAGAAGCGGAGATTGAATATCATGACAAGCGTTCTCCGTCCATCTATGTCACTTTTGACGTAACAGAAGGAAAAGGAATTCTTCTAGGAGATGAAAAGATCATCATATGGACGACTACACCGTGGACAATTCCGGCAAACCTGGCGATTGCACTGCACCCGGATCTTGATTACGCCGTAGTGGAGACCAAAAACGGGAAGTATGTGGCAGCTAAAGATTTAATTGAGGATCTTGCAGAAAAATTTGAATGGGAAAATTATGAAATCACCGGAGAATATACAGGGAAACAGCTGGAAGGGATTCGTACGAAGCACCCTTTATACGATAGAGAATCTCTCGTCATTCTTGGAGATCACGTTACTCTGGATGCTGGTACCGGATGTGTTCATACAGCACCGGGGCACGGGGAAGATGACTATATTGTCGGACAGCGGTATAATCTGGATGTGCTGTGCCCGGTTGATGACAGAGGCGTATTCACAGAAGAAGCACCAATGTTCGACGGACTTTTTTACGACACAGCCAATAAACCAATCACAGAAAAATTAGAGGAAGCAGGGCATTTGCTCAAACTGGATTTCTTTACCCACTCCTATCCGCATGACTGGCGTACTAAAAAACCAGTGATTTTCCGGGCAACTTCCCAGTGGTTTGCTTCTATCGATAACATTCGTGAAAATTTACTCCGCGAAGTGGAACGCGTAGAATGGCTTCCGAAATGGGGGGAAACGAGACTGTACAATATGGTTCGTGACCGGGGTGACTGGTGCATATCCCGACAGCGTGCCTGGGGAGTTCCTATTCCTATTTTCTACGGGGAAAACGGAGAACCGATTATTACAGATGAAACGATCTCTCATGTTTCACAACTTTTTCGCGAGCATGGATCCAATATTTGGTTTGAAAAAGAAGCAGCGGATCTTCTGCCTGAAAATTTCTCGTCTGAACACAGCCCGAATGGTGTTTTTACGAAAGAAACGGATATAATGGACGTCTGGTTCGATTCCGGTTCATCCCATCAGGCTGTACTTGAAGAACGGGAAGATCTGCAGCGTCCAGCGGATGTGTATCTTGAAGGATCAGATCAGTATCGTGGATGGTTTAACTCCTCATTATCAACGTCTGTTGCTGTTACTGGTAAAGCGCCATTTAAATCCGTTATCAGTCACGGGTTCACGCTTGATGGCAAAGGGAAAAAAATGAGTAAGTCCCTTGGTAACGTCATTATTCCCAACAAAGTAATGAAGCAGCTTGGAGCAGACATTCTGCGTCTCTGGGTTGCCTCTGTAGACTATCAGGCAGATGTCAGGGTATCGGATGATATATTAAAGCAGGTAGCTGAAGTGTATCGGAAAATCCGCAACACTTTCCGTTTTATGCTTGGGAATCTGAACGATTTCAACCCAGCCATCGACAAAGTACCGTATGAAGAACTTTCCAGTCTTAATAAATATATGATGGTAAAAATAAATGATCTTGTACGTGATGTACGGTCCGCCTATGATGAATATCAGTTTTCCGCCGTGTATAACAAGGTGCATAATTTCTGCACAATTGAACTGAGTTCCTTTTTCATGGATATTGCAAAAGATACGCTGTACACTAAACATTCTGATCATCCGGAGCGTCGGGGAATACAGACAGTGATGCATGAAGCGCTGACTTCGCTTGTAAAGCTTCTAAGCCCTCTTATTCCACACACAGCGGAAGAAGTTTGGGCACATCTGGAACACAAAGAAGCGACAGCTGTTCAGCTTACGGATATGCCGGAAGTGAAATCGTTCCAAAACACGGAAGAAATTGTGTCGGATTGGGATCGTTTCATGGTACTGCGCGATGATGTCATGAAAGCACTGGAAGATGCAAGAAATGAAAAAGGCATTAAGAAAAACCTGCACGCAGCTGTCGAAGTGTATGCAGAAGAAAACGATAAGAAACTGCTGGATTCTATCGATAATTTAACTAAGCTGTTTATTACATCCGGTGTTGAAGTATACAGCACAATGGATAAACCTGGTGAAGCTGCCGATTACGATGAAATGTCAATTTTAGTTAAACGGGCCGAAGGAGAAACGTGTGAACGGTGCTGGATGGTTTCCACAGAACTAGGAAAAGATCCTGAACACCCTGACCTCTGTCCGGAATGTACTGAAACGGTGGTTCACCATTACGTAAGCCGGTAAGACCGAAAAGCAACCCTTTTGCAGAATAACTGCCCTGCATTTTATGGATGTTCAATATAAGAAGAGGAATGAAAGCTGTTGAAAAAGTGTTTTTATGTATAAAAAGACGTTTTTTGCTTTCGCCTCCGCAGGACACTGTCCGGACGGGCCGGCTTCAGCTGATTTCTACCGCCGGGAAGTGCAGAAGAGGCTTAAACGCTGGAATAATTATTTTGAAATTAAGACTTAATCAACACTCTGGAAAGCTGTCTCTGCCGACTGAAGGCAGAGACAGTTTTTATTTAAGAAGGGGAGAGGTATTATATGTAAGCAATTGCTCTGACCCCGGAGCCTGTGCTATGATGTTTCAGGAAGATGGTTTGGAGAAACGGAGGACAATCAGGTGATTTATTACGTTATAGCAGCGGTCATTATTGCATTGGATCAATTTACAAAGTGGCTGGTTGTCATCAATATGGAAGTCAGGGAAAGCATCCCTATTATTGAAAATGTACTCTACTTGACTTCCCACAGAAATGAAGGGGCAGCTTTTGGTATACTTCAGGGCCAGATGTGGCTTTTTTACATAGCGACAGTCGGAGTCGTTGCAGCTATTATTTACATGATTCAGACACAGCTGAATGGAAGCCGATGGTATGGTACTGCTCTTTCCCTCGTATTGGGAGGAGCTGTAGGCAACTTTATTGACCGGGTACTGGAAGGTGCCGTAGTCGATTTTATTGATATGTATATTTTCACGTATAATTACCCAATTTTTAATGTAGCAGATATGGCTCTCGTGACCGGGGTAATTATGGTAATCATCCACGTATTTATGGAAGAAAAACGACAGGAGAAATGAAATGAACTCAATACATGATTTTACTGCAGAGCAGGATGGAATCCGCCTCGATAAATGGCTTACGGAAAAAAATAATGAGTGGACTAGAAGCGCGGTTCAGGACTGGATTAAAAACGGACACGTAACAGTCAATGGACAACCGGTTAAAAGCAATTACAAAATAAAGGAAAATGACGCAGTTTCAGTTGAGGAACCGGAGTTACAGGAACTGGAAGTCACTCCTGAAAATCTTCATCTTGATATTGTATACGAGGATGAAGATGTGGTGGTAGTTAACAAGCCGAGGGGGATGGTTGTTCATCCGGCCCCGGGCCATCCTCACGGGACGCTCGTTAATGGTCTGATGTATCATTGTAAGGATCTCTCCGGTATAAATGGAGTTATCCGTCCGGGGATTGTCCACCGGATTGACAAAGATACATCCGGACTGATAATGGTGGCAAAAAATGACGCAGCACACGAGTCACTCGTTAATCAGCTGAAAAATAAAACAACCCGGCGCAGATATGAAGCTATTACCGCCGGTGTTATTTCACATGACAAAGGAACAGTTGATGCACCGATAGGCAGGGACCCCCAGGATCGTCAAAAGATGACAGTAACAGAACATCACTCCCGTGAAGCAGTGACACATTTTCAAGTGCTGGAACGTTTTGGACGGCATACACACGTAGCGTGTGAACTGGAAACAGGCCGAACTCATCAGATCCGGGTTCACATGAAATATATTGAGTTCCCGATCGTGGGAGACCCTAAGTACGGCCCACGGAAAAAACACAGTTTTCCGATTGAGGGTCAGGCTCTTCATGCCGCCGTACTTGGCTTTAAGCATCCGCGAACCGAAGAGGAAATGCTGTTTGAGGTGGAGCCCCCCGAAGATTTTAAAGCTTGTTTGAGGCATGCTTCCACATTTTCCATTTGACATAAAAAATATCTAGTGTCATAATTGTCATTAGAATAAAAATTTCCTTTTAAGAATAGTCCCGTGAGGCTGCAAAGGAACCGGCATAAACAGGCTACGTATGCCCTCCTGCACCCATGTGGACAGGAGGGCTTTTTTTGTACAGCGATGAAACAGGGGTGAAACAATTGAGTAAAGAAATTTTGGATGAACAGGCGATACGCCGGGCACTTACCCGTATAGCACATGAAATCATTGAACGTAATAAAGGCATTGAAAACTGTGTGCTCGTTGGCATCAAAACGCGGGGGGCGTATTTGGCTGAAAGGCTTGCTGAGAGAATTAAAGAAATCGAAGGAGAAAGAATTGATACCGGTGAAATTGATATTACGCTTTATAGAGACGACCTCACCTATAAAAAGCAGAATGAAGAACCGGAAGTACATGGAACAGATATAAAAGTAAATGTTAAAGATAGAAAAGTAATACTTGTAGACGACGTGCTGTATACAGGGCGGACTGTAAGAGCTGCCCTTGATGCGGTAATGGATCTCGGCCGGCCGGCTCAGATTCAACTGGCTGTCCTCATAGACCGAGGCCACAGGGAGCTTCCCGTGCGGCCTGATTTCGTCGGTAAAAACGTTCCGACAGCCAAATCAGAAATTATCGAAGTGAAACTGAGAGAAACAGATCAGGACGAAGCAGTAGTTTTAAACTAATATCATAAAAAACCTCCTTTAAGACAGTCCAGAGAGACTGAGAAGGGGATATTCTTCTGGCAGCCTTACCGGCGCAGACGAGTAACCTCTTTGGAGTCCAAAGAGGTTTTTTGTTTGGAAATGAACAGGAGGATGATTATGACAGATAAAACTGTAGGTATAAGAGAGATACCGAGAATTGATAAATGGCTTATGCTGAGCATACAGCACCTCTTTGCAATGTTCGGGGCTACTATTCTAGTCCCGCTTCTTACAGGACTGAGTCCGGCTGTGGCTCTCGTTTCCAGCGGTCTCGGAACACTTGCCTACCTCCTGATTACTAAAGGACAAATACCTGCTTACCTCGGATCATCATTCGCTTTTATTGCCCCTTTAATCGCTGCCGTAGGAATCGGTGGACCAGAAGGAGCAATGATAGGAAGTTTCTTTGCAGGTATTTTATACGGCCTTGTTGCTGTACTGATTAAAATGACCGGCGTCCAGTGGATTATGAAAATTCTTCCCCCGATTGTGGTGGGACCGGTCATTATGGTTATTGGTCTCGGTCTCGCAGGAACAGCTGTCAGTATGGCTATGGAAAATCCAGCCACCGAGAGTTACAGCGGGACGCACTTTTTTGTTGCCATGGCTACGCTGGGAATAACTATTACAGCAGCAATTTTCTTCCGTGGCTTTTTCAGTCTGCTTCCGATTCTGACAGGAATTACTGGAGGTTATCTTATTGCAGCCTGGCAGGGGCTTGTTGAATTCGAAGCGGTAAGAGAGGCGGCGTGGATTCAGTCTCCTGAATTTTTAATCCCTTTCGTCACCTACGAGCCGGCCATGAACTGGACTATTATAGCAATAATGGTTCCGATCGCTGCTGTGACGCTCAGTGAACATATCGGAGATCAAATGGTTCTAAGTAAAGTAGTGGAGAAAAACCTCGTCAGCCGTCCGGGGCTGCACCGTTCGATTATGGGAGATGGCGTAGCAACAGTAATAAGCTCCTTCCTTGGGGGCCCTCCGAATACGACATACGGTGAGAATATCGGGGTTGTTGCCCTGACAAGAGTTTTCAGTGTATTTGTTATAGGAGGGGCTGCGACAGCAGCAGTACTTTTCGGATTTATAGGTAAAGTTTCTGCTTTAATAACGACCATCCCGACAGCTGTTATGGGAGGGGTTTCCATTCTGCTTTTCGGAATTATCGCTTCCAATGGGATGCGGATGCTCATCGATAACGGGGTGGATCTAGGCAAGAAAAGAAACCTCGTTATTGCTTCTGTTGTTCTGGTTATAGGAATAGGTGGAGCTTTTATAGAAGTGACAGAGCAGGTGGAGATAGCCGGTATGGCATTAGCAACAGTTATTGGTATACTGCTTAATTTAATTCTTCCCGGCAGAGACCGCGTTCAGACAGATGAAGAGATGTTCCGCAAAATGAAAGACAGCTCAGCAGCATAACACCTTTTAATAACGTCCAGAGAGACGTTAAAGGGTGTGTTTCAGGCGGGATCTCCCGTCTGTAGGCACCCGTATATATAAACGGGTGCTTTTTGTATAAAAAAGCACCTCCAAGGAGGAATAAACATGAAACAGCTTCGAACTTTGCAGGATATGTCCATTTCAGAAATTGAATATCTTCTCTGTCAGGCGGAAACCCCGCTGCAGAAAATGAAACACGATTACACAGTAGTAAACATGTTTTTCGAACCAAGTACACGTACTAAATACAGTTTTGAAATGGCAGAGGCCTCTCTCGGCCTGCACCGCATGGATTTCACCTCTGAGGCTTCCAGTATAGAAAAAGGTGAAAGTCTCTACGATACGTTAAAAACATTCGAAGCGATTGGAGCAGATCTGCTTGTAATAAGACACCCAAAACCAAAATTTTATGAAAATCTGGAAGGACTTAATGTTCCAATCATAAACGCCGGGGACGGAGCGGGGAACCACCCGACACAGTCTCTCCTGGATCTTTTGACAATGAAACAGGAATTTGGAAGGCTCCACGGGCTGCATGTAGTCATAGCCGGGGATGTGGTACACAGCCGGGTGGCAAATACCAACGCCTCCATACTGGAGCAGTTCGGTGCAGAAGTATCCTATGCCGGTCCCAGAGAGTGGATGCCTGACGATTTAAAAGGAAGACGACACCTTACAATGGATGAAGCTGCTTTACAGGCTGACGTGATGATGATGCTCAGAATTCAGCGTGAACGACACGTTTCGGGCAGAGACTGCGCAGACAGTTACCTTGAAAATTTCGGATTAACGGAAATGAGAGAAGCTTCTATGCAGGACCATGCGATAATTATGCATCCTGCTCCGGTAAACCGGGGAGTTGAAATTGCCGGTTCTCTTGTAGAGTGCGAAAGGTCGAGAATATTCCGGCAGATGAAAAATGGAGTAAAAGCAAGGCAGGCTGTATTGTCCTACATTCTGGAAGCGAAGGGAGCACGATCTTATGAAGCGATTGTTTAAAAATGCAGATGTTTATCAAAATGGAACATTAAAGAAACTGGATCTGCTGATTAATACAGTAAACGGTAAATTAGAAAAAGTAAGACAAAACATTTCTGAGAGTGAAGCGGAGGAAATTTACGATTTTACAGGAAAGGTGATTGCCCCGGGATTTGTGGATGTTCATATACATCTGAGGGAACCGGGAGGGGAAGCTAAGGAAACCGTAAAAACAGGTACGGAAGCTGCGGCCCGCGGCGGTTTTACGACTGTCTGCGCCATGCCTAATACACGACCGGTACCCGACTCGGAGGAAGGGATGCAGACGGTATTGGAGAAGATAAGTCAGGATGCTGTTATAAGAGTGCTTCCTTACGCCTCCATCACAGAGCGTCAGGCTGGTAAAAAACTAACTGACATGAAACAGCTTTCTGAACAGGGAGCTTTCGCTTTTACAGATGACGGGGTAGGGGTGCAGACAGCGGGAACTATGTATGAAGCAATGAAACAGGCTGCAGCACTCAATAAAGCTGTAGCAGCCCATTGTGAAGATAACTCACTTGTATATGGCGGTTCTCTTCACACGGGCCGTAAAGCTGAAGAGTTAAATATTAAAGGTATTCTTCCCGCAGCAGAATCAGTTCATATTGCAAGAGATATACTTCTGGCCGAACAGACGGGCGTCCACTACCATATCTGTCACGTAAGCACAAAAGAGTCTGTAAGAATCATCAGAGATGCAAAACGGGCAGGAATCCAAGTCACTGCGGAAGTGACCCCGCACCATCTGCTGTTAAATGAAGACGATATACCGGGTGACGATGCTGATTTTAAAATGAATCCACCTCTCAGAGCAAAAGCTGATCAAAAGGCATTAATGGAGGGTCTGCTTGACGGAACAATCGATTTTATCGCTACAGACCATGCTCCGCACACTATTGAAGAGAAGTCAGGATCTATTGAAGAAGCCCCATTCGGAATAGTAGGACTGGAAACAGCCTTTGCCCTTTTACATACGCATTTAGTTGATACCGGATGCGTCACAGAGGCTCAGCTGATTAACTGGCTGTCACAAAAACCCGCGGAAATTTTCGATCTTCCATACGGAAAACTGACAGAAGGAAATTCAGCGGATCTCGTTGTAATCGACCGCACCCGGAAAGCCCGTGTGGAACCGGAAAAGTTTTTGTCTAAAGGAAGGAATACTCCTTTTAAAGGATGGGAGCTTACCGGATGGCCAATTATGACTGTATTCGATGGAAAAATCGTCTGGAAACAAAAAGAGGAGGTTTCTGTATGAAACGACAGTTAATTTTAGAAAACGGAGTAACATTTACAGGGAAAGCTCTGGGAGCTGAAGCAGCATCGACAGGGGAAGTTGTGTTTAATACGAGCATGACAGGATACCAGGAGATTTTTACAGACCCTTCCTATAAGGGTCAGATTGTAACAATGACTTATCCACTTATCGGTAATTACGGTATTAACCGGGATGACTTTGAGAGTGTGATTCCAAATATTCATGGTGTTGTCGTGAAAGAATCAGCGCGCTGTCCCAGCCACTTTCGAAACGAAAAGAGTCTGGATGAATGGCTTAAACAAACAGGGATTCCGGGCATATCAGGAATTGATACAAGAAAACTTACGAAAATTATCCGAGCTTTTGGTACGTTGAAAGGTCGCATATGCGGTATGGATGAAGACCCCCTGAAAGTTGTTAAAGATTTAAAGGAGATGGTACTTAGGAACGATCAGGTTGAAGCTGTATCTACGAAAAGCCAATTCTGGCATCCCGGCAGAAACAACGACCGTGTCGTGCTCATCGATTACGGAGCGAAAAAAGGAATTGTGAAAGATCTGCTCGGGCGCGGATTTGAAGTAATTGTTGTCCCGTATAACACGCCGGCAGATAAAATAATGTCTCTCTCACCGGACGGAATAATGCTCAGCAACGGGCCGGGGAACCCGGAGGATATAGATCAGGTGCTGCCGGAAATAAAAAAACTGGCAGAAAAAGTCCCTGTATTCGGCATATGTCTCGGCCATCAGCTGCTGGCATTAGCTTTTGGGGCAGAAACAGAAAAGATGAAATTCGGTCACCGCGGAGGGAACCACCCAGTAAAACACCTTGTGACCGGCAGGGTTTCTATTACTTCTCAAAATCACAGCTATACGGTAAAAGCAGCATCTTTAGATAAAACTCCTTTAAAAGTAACCCATGTGAACGTTAATGATGGTTCAGTAGAAGGTCTTGCCCACGAAAGTCTGCCTGTTTTCAGCGTACAGTATCATCCGGAAGCATCTCCGGGACCGGAAGATTCAAAACAGCTGTTTGACATGTTCCAGCAGCTCGTAACAGAACAAAGGGGGATCACACATGCCTAAAAGAAACGATATTAAAAGTATACTGGTGGTAGGTTCCGGACCGATAATCATCGGCCAGGCAGCAGAGTTTGATTACGCAGGAACTCAGGCATGTCACGCGTTAAAAGAAGAAGGGTATGAAGTTATTCTGGTCAACTCCAATCCGGCCACGATAATGACAGACGAAACAACAGCAGACAGAGTATATATAGAGCCGCTCACCGCTGAATTTGTAACGTCTGTCATCCGCAAAGAGCGCCCTGATGGAATTATTGCAACACTTGGAGGCCAGACCGGCCTGAACCTCGTTATGGAACTTTCCAACGAAGGAATACTTGAACGGTACGGAATTGAACTTCTCGGGACCGACCTTGAAGCGATTACAAAAGCGGAAGACCGCGAAGCTTTCCGAAAACTGATGAATGAATTAAATGAACCGGTGCCGGAGAGTGACATCGTACATTCGATTGAAGAAGCAAGGAATTTCACTCAGCGGATAGGGTTTCCTGTTATTATTCGCCCGGCCTATACGCTTGGAGGAACCGGCGGCGGAATGGCCTACAGCGATGAACAGCTGGAGGAAATAATGGCAAATGGACTATTTGCAAGTCCCGTTAACCAGTGCCTGATCGAAAAAAGTATCGCCGGTTTTAAAGAAATCGAATATGAAGTTATGAGAGACGGCAGTGATCAGGCCATAGTTGTCTGTAACATGGAAAATATTGATCCTGTAGGTGTGCATACAGGAGATTCGATTGTGGTAGCCCCGAGTCAGACGCTTGCCGACAGGGAATACCAGCTTCTCCGCAATGCATCTTTAAAAATTATCCGTGCACTCGGAATTGAAGGGGGCTGTAATGTTCAGTGTGCAATAGACCCCCACAGCGAACAATATTATATTATTGAAGTGAATCCCCGGGTGAGCCGCTCTTCAGCCCTTGCGTCCAAAGCAACAGGTTATCCCATTGCGAAGCTGTCCGCTAAAATTGCGGCAGGGTACCATCTTGATGAACTTATGAATCCGATCACAAAAAACACGTACGCAAGCTTTGAACCTGCCTTGGACTACATTGTCACCAAATGGCCGCGCTGGCCGTTTGATAAGTTCGATTCGGCCAACCGTACGCTCGGGTCACAAATGAAGGCCACAGGAGAAGTGATGGCAATAGGACGCACGTTTTCTGAGTCATTGCTGAAAGCGGTACGTTCGGCGGAGCTGGATTTAATACACCTTATGCCTGATAAAAAACTATATGGAGAAAATCTCCTGAAAAAAATTGCTGCCCAGGACGATGAAAGGCTCCTCTATGTAGCGGAAGCTATACGACAGAAACATACTCTCAGTGAAATTCATGAAATTACAAAAATTGATTTCTATTTCCTTGCTGAAATAGCCGGAATTATCGAACTGGAAGAAGTTTTAAAAAATGACAGTGATAATGATGAATGTTTCAGGGAAGCAAAACAGGCTGGTTTTTCCAATGAAGCGGCCGCATATTTCACCGGAAAAACACTTCAGTATACAGAACAGCGTCAGGAAGAGCTGCAGGCCTATCCGGTTTTTAAAATGGTGGACACCTGTGCCGGTGAATTTGAATCAGAAACACCTTATTACTACAGTACCTTCGAAGAGGAAAATGAAGCTGAAAAATCAGTGACACCTTCCATTCTCGTGCTGGGAGCCGGGCCGATACGAATCGGACAGGGGATCGAATTTGACTATGCGACGGTCCATACTGTACGGACTATTCGGGAAGCTGGATATGAAGCGGTCATCATTAACAACAATCCGGAAACTGTTTCTACGGATTTCGAAGTGTCGGATAAGCTTTATTTTGAGCCGTTAACAATAGAAGACGTCATGAATGTCGTACGGAATGAACAGCCTGACGGCGTGCTGGTTCAGTTTGGAGGCCAGACGGCTCTGAATCTTGCATCCGAACTGGAAGCAAGAGGAGTAAATATTCTAGGTACTTCTTTAAAGCACATGGATGCATGCGAAGACAGAGATAAATTTGAAGCTACGCTTTCTGACCTGAATATACCCCAGCCTCTTGGGAAAACAGCGGTATCAGTCGAAGAAGCCCGTGAAATTGCCCGTAACATCGGTTATCCAATATTGATACGTCCATCCTACGTGCTCGGAGGAAGGGCGATGGAAATTCTTTATCACGAAGAAGAGCTCATGACTTATATGGAACGTGCAGTCAAAGTCAACTCAAAATATCCAGTGCTGATAGACCGCTACCTCGTAGGTCAGGAGATTGAAGTAGACGCCGTCAGCGACGGTGAAACGGTCGTTGTTCCGGGGATTATGGAACATATTGAACGTGCGGGCGTTCATTCCGGGGATTCTATAGCAGTATACCCGCCTCAGCATATGAAAGAATCTATGAAAAAGAGAATTGTTGATTATACTGTCCGCCTGGCACGAGGCTTTGAAGTTAAAGGTTTAATGAATATTCAATTTGTTATTCAGAACGACGACATTTATGTTCTCGAAGTCAATCCACGGTCCAGCAGAACTGTACCTTTCCTGAGTAAAATTACGGGATGCAACATGGCGGAGACGGCAGTAAAAGCAGTACTCGGTGAATCCCTTTCATCCCAGGGGTATTCGACTGGTCTTCTTCCGGAAACAGATTACGTATCTGTTAAGGTCCCTGTGTTTTCTTTTCAGAAACTCCGGAGTGTGGATATAACACTGGGACCTGAAATGAAATCGACTGGAGAAGTAATGGGCCGGGACGAATCTCTGGAGAAAGCTCTGTACAAAGGGTTAATCGCTTCAGGAATGGATATCCCAATGCACGGATCTGTACTTTTCACAGTAGCTGATAAGGATAAAAATGAAGCGCTGCAGCTTGCCAGCCGTTTTCACCGGTTAGGGTTTGACCTTATGGCTACCGAGGGGACGGCAGAACTGTTCAGACAGAAAGGCCTGCCTGTGGAAACAATTGCAAAGCTCGGAACAGGCAAACCGGATATGCTGGATGTTATTACAGAGAGGCGTGCCCAGTTTATCGTAAATACGCTCACAAAAGGCAAACAGCCGGCAAGTGACGGATTCCGGATCCGCCGGGAGGCAGTGGAACGCGGAATTGTCTGCAACACTTCTCTTGATACAACGAAAGCAGTACTTGGAGTTATCGAGTCGATGCATTTTTCAACTGAACCAATCCGATCGAAAGCGCCGGTGATGACATGAATAAAGAAAACCTGACTGTCCTTTCCCAGGAAAAGCTGACTTCAAAGATTTTTAAGATGAAACTGAAGGGTGCCAGTGTGAAAACCATGCTGACACCGGGACAGTTTGTTCATCTTAAGGTAGGTGAGCGTCACCCGGTTCTAAGACGCCCGATCAGTATCTGCAGTGTGGAAGCGGACATTCTGACAATTGTTTACCGCGTTGAAGGACAGGGCACAAAGCTTTTGAATCAAAAAGCAGCAGGGGAGACGGTTGATACTCTTGGTCCTCTTGGGCAGGGTTTTCCGCTTACAGAGGAATCAACAGCTCTTCTTATCGGAGGGGGAGTGGGCATTCCACCGCTGCTTTATTTGGCAGAGCAGCTGTACCGCCGGGGTACCAAAGTCAAAGTTATTCTCGGGTATCGTAAAAAAGAAGAAATATTTCTTGAGGAAGAATTTCAGAAATATGGTGAGGTCATCGTCACAACAGAAGATGGATCAAAAGGTGTGAAAGGTTTTGTAACAGATGCGATAGCTGAAGCAGGGGCTTACGATGTGTTTTATACGTGCGGCCCCAAGCCTATGCTCCGGGCGGTGGAAACAGCCTCTTCTAAAAAAGGGTATATTTCACTTGAAGAACGTATGGGGTGCGGAGTAGGCGCCTGTCTGGCATGCGTTTGTGATAAACAAAAGCCGTTTGAAGGCAAAGCCTACGTTAAAGCCTGCAGAGATGGGCCTGTATTCGAAGCAGGGGAGGTAATAGTATGAGCAGACTGCAGGTGGAACTGCCTGGATTGAAAATGAAAAATCCGGTAATGCCGGCTTCCGGCTGTTTCGGTTTCGGGCAGGAATATGCTGAATTTTATGATCTGAACAAACTCGGTGCTGTTGCTGTAAAAGCAGCTACGCCTGAAACGAGAGCCGGGAACCCAACTCCAAGAGTAGCTGAAACAGAAAGCGGTATGCTTAACGCCATCGGTCTCCAAAACCCGGGAGTGGACCACATCGTAAAAAATGAACTCCCGTGGCTGGAAAAGTTCCATGTACCGATTCTTGCCAATATCGCCGGAAAAACAGAGGAAGATTATGTCGAGGCGGCAAAAAGAATCTCCCGGTCTTCCAACGTTCATGCTATAGAGCTGAATGTTTCCTGTCCCAACGTAAAAGAAGGCGGGCTGCAGTTCGGAAGTGATCCAGGGATGGCTGCGGGACTTACAAAAGCAGTAAAAAAAGTTTCCGAGGTACCGGTTTACGTGAAACTTTCTCCGAATGTAACAAACATTACTGAAATGGCTGCAGCAGTGGAAGCTGCAGGAGCGGATGGATTGAGCATGATCAACACGCTTGTCGGTATGAAAATTGATATAAGAACAGGCAGACCGGTTCTGGCAAATAAAACCGGTGGTCTATCAGGACCGGCCGTTAAACCGGTAGCGGTGCGGATGATTTATGAAGTAAGCCAAAAAGTTTCTATTCCTATTATTGGCATGGGCGGAATTTATACGGCGGAAGATGTTATCGAATTTTTTATGGCCGGAGCTTCTGCCGTTGCCGTGGGAACGGCAAACTTCAGCGATCCCTACGCCTGCCCGCAGATAATTGATGACTTGGACGAACTTCTTAAAGAAATGAATGTCAGCAATATTTCAGAATTAACAGGAAGGAGTTGGAAATCATGGGAGAAAAGCCTGTCATAGTAGCTCTGGACGTGCACACCAAACAGGAAGCAGACCATCTCCTCACCTCTTTTAACAAAGAGCCTCTTTATGTCAAAGTTGGCATGGAATTGTTTTACAGAGAAGGTGTGCCTGTACTGGAAAGCATTAAATCCGCAGGGCATGAAGTTTTTCTTGATTTAAAACTTCATGATATACCTACTACTGTTAAAAGAGCAATGAAACAGCTGGCCTCCTTTGAAGTCGATCTCGTAAATGTACATGCCTTTGGAGGCAGAACGATGATGGAAGCAGCAATGGAAGGGCTTTATGCAGGAACTCCCTCCGGCAGACAAATACCTAAGGCAGTAGCAGTTACCCAGCTTACGAGTACAACCGATGACCAGGTAGCGAAGGAGCAGTCTGTTTTTTTATCGCTGGAAAATTCGGTTCTTCAGCTCGCAGGACTGGCCAATAAAGCTGGAATGAACGGCGTCGTATGTTCTGCGATGGAAGCTGGAAAATTAAAAGAAGCATATGGAGAAAATTTTCTTTGTATTACTCCAGGAATACGCCGGTCGGAAGACGCTGCTGATGATCAGAAAAGAGTAGTGACCCCGGCCCAGGCAGCGCAGAACAGATCAGACGCTATCGTAGCAGGAAGAGGGATTACAAGTAAAAAAGATCCCCTCGGTGCTTATTTAAAATACAAAAGGGAGTGGGAAAACGCATGGAAACAGCTTCAGCAGTAGCAAACACTTTATTATCAATTAATGCCGTCAGTCTATCACCTGATAATCCTTATACATGGAGCTCAGGTCTGAAGTCACCTATTTATTGTGATAACCGGCTTCTACTGTCTTTTCCAGACGAAAGGAAAGTAGTATATGAAGCACTGGCAGAAAAAATTAAACAACTCGATGTGGATGTTGTTGCCGGGACTGCTACAGCAGGAATCCCCCATGCGGCCTGGGCGGCTGAAAAACTTGGACTGCCTATGGCCTATGTCCGTTCGTCCAGTAAAGGCCATGGAAAACAAAATAAAATAGAAGGAAAAATAGCTCCGGGGTCGAAAGTAGTAATAATTGAAGATCTTATCTCTACAGGAGGTTCTGCTTTTAACGCTGCTCAGGCTGTGGAAGAGGCAGGAGCAGAAATTGCCGCAGTGATTGCCGTTTTTACATACGAACTGGAGGCAGCAGAAACAGCAGCTTCCGAAAAAACCTACCCGGTAATTACGTTAACGAGTTTCAGCGAACTTGCAGAAACAGCAGCTGTAAACGGTGATTTAACTGAACAGCAGCTGGAAAGTCTAAAAATGTGGCAGAAAAATCCGGAAAGCTGGAGTACTGCTTACGAAAGGCAGGAAGAAGATGAGGAAATTCACGGCTGAAGAATTTGATGAAAAAACCGCTTTTTTTGATGCGATGGCCTGTTCGCCCTGGTTTTATAATCTTCAGGAGGAACTGTGGCACTGGAACGGGTTTTCGAATCCGGTTAATCTTCTGGATGTCGGCTGTGGAACGGGCAGACTCCTTATCAGAAAGTCTGCTTCTGCACAAAAAGCTGTAGGAATCGACCTCTCTGCAGGGATGGTCCAGGCGGCTGAAGAATTGGCAGGCCCCCGGAATAAGAATGTGCAATTCCTGCAGGGGGACGCTGAAAGCATGCCTTTTCAAGATCGGGAGTTTGACACTGTCATGTGCACATGTGTGCTCTTCCTCATGCCGGACCCCTCAAAAATGGTCCGGGAAATATACAGGGTTCTTCGTCCGGGAGGACATCTCGCTCTGTTAAATCCTGCTCCCTATCTTACGAAGGCAGCAGCGGAAAAAGCTGCAGAGACTCTTCCCCCGCAGGAGCGCCCGATGCTCATTCAATGGGGGAGAGTAGCTGAGAAAAGGCATCGATTTTCTGAAAAAGCTATGGAAGAACTCCTGCAGAAAGAGGGATTCCTAAAAGTAGATTCCTGTATCAGCGAAAGTGGTCTCGGTATGCTTACAACAGCGGTAAAGTAAGGAAGGATGTATAAAATAGAGCAGAGTACATAAGGCCTGAGCAGAAACCTTCTTCAGCGTACCCGATCAATCTCTTAGAAAAAGCATATTTTAAAGAGAGAAGCCGTCAACTACATGCTTAAAAACAGGCCGGAAATCATCCGGCCTGCTTTTTTAGTGTTATAAGCTGCCAGCTGACTGTATTCCAAACAAAGTAAAAAGAGTAATGAAAATACCTCCACCTAAAAGAAAGAAGCTGTAGAAACCTTTACTGCGGAAATACTCATCAATCCCGAACAAAAACAGTACAGGTCCGGTAATATAGTAGAAAACTGTACTATTTATTAAAGAAGTCGAAAAGGCAGTGATAATCATTATAACAAGCAAAACGGCAGTAATGCGGGTAACGATGGTCAGCATAATTAAACCTCCGAAATATGTGCTATACAGCAGGGTAGCACAAAAACGCAATCAGCTCAAAAAGAGAACACTTAATTAACAATAACATTATTATGTAAACCGATTTATTTCTTCATAATCTAAAATACATAAATACTGGTATGGATTAATAAACAATTTCACGAAAACATATGAGATGCCGGCGGTGACATGCTGATAAGGTGTGGTAAGAGGAGTTTTTATGGAGTTTTTTAAGGGAACAGTACAGAGCAGTATAAATTCAGGAGGGGTTATATGAAAAATTGGAGTGAAAGAACTGTAGTGATTACCGGAGCTAGCAGCGGGATAGGAGAAGCAACAGCCGCCCGGTTTGCAGAAGAAGGAGCGAACGTAGTCGTTGCTGCGAGAAGAAAAGAAAGACTGGAGGATCTTCAAAGCCGCTTGAAAGACCTACCTGGTGATATTTCCGTCAAACCTACCGATGTTACTTCCCAGCAGGATGTGGAAGATTTGATAAAGTTTACGCTGGATAAATATGGTCAGGTGGACGTTCTCTTTAACAACGCAGGCCTCATGCCGCTCAGCTTTTTGAAAAATAAAAAAGTTGACGAATGGGATAAGATGGTGGACGTTAATATAAAAGGTGTTCTTTACGGAATAGGTGCCGTGCTTCCGCATATGCTTGAAAGAAATGAGGGGCACATTTTGACTACTTCCTCTATAGCAGGCCATGAAGTAATGCCGGCTGGAGCAGTATACTGTGGTACTAAATTCGCAGCCCGGGTAATTATGGAAGGTCTCGGCAAAGAAACAGCAGGAAGCAATGTACGTACAACATCCATTTCACCAGGTATTGTAGATACAGAATTGACAGATTCTATTACCGACGAAGAAGCGATGAATATGCTGAAAAAAGGAATTGGACTGGATCAAATAACGCCGCTTCAAGGCAAAGATATAGCAGAGGCAGTATACTATGCAGTTAATCAGCCGGAGCACGTTGACGTGAACGAAGTTATCGTACGACCTAACCGTCAAGGATAACTTTCTGAATGACACCGGCGCTGAAATTAAAAAATAGAACGGTCATGGCATAATTTGTCATGACCGTTTTATTTACTAAGAAGCACTTCAGATGGTAATTATATTTTTTTGACACTTGCGATGTAAGGAAGGTTACGATACTGCTGGGCGTAATCAATTCCGTATCCGACAATGAATTCATCAGGAATGACAAACCCGACGTAATCAATAGGAAGGTCAACCCGGCGCCGCTCTGGTTTATCCAGAAGTGTACATATTTTCAACTGCTTAGGTTTATGCATACGAAGGTGATCGATCAAAAAATCAAGCGTCAGCCCGCTGTCAACAATGTCTTCTACTACAATGACATTTTCATTTGTAATATTCGTATCGAGATCCTGCAGAAGACGAACCTTTCCGGTAGTTTCCGTCTGGCTGCCATAGCTTGAAACAGAAATAAAATCAATCTGCACACTGCTCTTTATGTCCCGCATCAAGTCCGCCGCAAATACAAACGAGCCTTTAAGAACTGCTATTAAAACAATCGGCTCATCATGAAAATCTTTTTCTATTTCTTCAGCAAGTTCTTTAACTCGTTCTTTAATGCGTTCTTCTGACAGCATAGTTTCGTTAATTTCGTAGGGCATAATGTCACACCACTTTCTTTATATGTAATTTCCTACTTCATCATACCGATTTAAATGTAACTTGTAAATTACATTTCCGGGGTGATCTTTACCCTGTGAGGTTTTTTAAAACATAAGCTTGCTCACAGGAGGAGACAAGCTTCAGCATTATTTTGAAGAGTCGGAGGCAGGTGCTTTTCCAGCAGTCAAGTGCAGAATAAGCTAACGGTGTCCCGCATACGTCAGCTGTCTGAATCCCAAATAAAAGCTGGCTTTAAAGGGATTTTCATTTATGGAGGGTTGAATATACGGCTGGGAGGGTAAAAAGAACTCTAGAAAGAATAACGGCAAAGTCAAAGCCGGAAATATATTTAAGGAGGAATTATTCATGGATCCTAAGTACAAATTGTTTCATAATGATCAGAGTCTTAACGAATCAATATCGAATCTCCGAAAAGACGGGGTGAGTGACGAAGATATTTATGTACTGTCCCACGACAATGATCACGAAAGAAGAACCCGCAAAAGTACGGATGCAAATAAAATTGGAGTGAGTGAAACAGGAACCGGTACGGCATTGAAAAATGTTTTTCGAAGTAAAGGAGACAAGCTTCGCACAAAAATGAAAGAAATGGGCATCAGTTCTGATAAGGCAGAAGATCTTGAAGAAGAGCTGGACAAAGGGAAAACTCTTCTGATTGTAACGAATCAGGATAAGGTGAATTTTTAAGAATATCATACAAATGTGAATGTATTTTAAACACTGATATTCAAATCAGTTCTTCTGCTGTTAATGCTGTGATCAGCTGTACGTTTCAAGAAAGGCCGTCTCAAATGAAAAAGCTGAGACGGCCTTTTATGATGGATTATAAGGTCCGGGGTTGGTTTCTTTTCTTAAGTTTTATAGCCGCAGGGTGAATAGCGATACTTTGAAGCAGGAGGGAAAGTATTACTGCACTGAAGCTAATTGAAAGCAGAATATCCATTTCAGCGGATGCGAGCGATTCCAGTTTAAGAATTAAGTATACGGAAACTACTCCTTTCACTCCGGAAATGCTTATTAAAAGCTGTTCTTTCCAATTAATGGATTCGATCGGCGGCAGAACTGCTGAACAAGTAGAAACTACGGCTGTTCGCAGTGCAAGGAGCACAACGAAAATGGCGGCAGCCAAAAGCCAGTACTCGTGAAACAAATAAGAAGAGGCCGCAATGCCTATCATGAGAAACAGAATGGAAAGGAAAGACACTTCCACCACTTTCCAAAAACCGTCGAGAGCTTCGCGGAAATGTCTTTCTTTTGCAGACCGGCTGAATGTGGATGAAAGAACGAGCCCCGCAAAAACTACAGCCAGTACGCCCGAAACTTGAACAAACTCCGCAGTATAAAAAACGGTATAGGCTACAACGATGCTGAGCATAATCTGGTAATAGCGCTCATGGGTCACGTGAACAGCTCTGCTGAATAACCAGCCGCCGGCGAGGCCAACCAGTATCCCTCCTCCAGAAACAACGGCAAATTGAACAGTTCCTTCCATCATACCGGGAGTTGAACCAGTGTACCAGCTGAATAAAAAGGCAAACGCAACAACACTTGTACCGTCGTTGAGCAGAGATTCCCCTTCTACTATAGTTGTTACGAGCTCATCATTTAAATCCTGCGAGAGAATCTGCATGACTGAAACCGGATCGGTAGGAGTGAGGATCGCTGCTATAAGAAACGCTGCAAGCAGCGGCACGGCAGCAAACGGCTGCATAATAAGGTAAATGGCCCAGCCTGATAAAAAAATTGTAGCAGCGAGTCCTGCGGTACCAAGAATTGTTATACCAGCGGCATACTTTTTAAGTCTTGCAGGAGAGAACTGGTAGGCTCCAGTAAAGAGGAGGGCCGGAAGAAAAATTTCATATAATATATCAGCGGTGATAGCTACTCCGCTGAAAAAAGGAATAAAGGAAAGGAAAATACCGATAATAACAAGTATACTGGGAACTGGAAGATCTTCTTTATGATGATCGAGCGTATAAACAAGATATCCTATAAATAGTAGAATAAGATAAGGCAGTGATTCCATGTGCATTATCCCTCCTTGAGACTGACAGTATGCTTCAGATTAATGATAATCTGACACCAGTGCAAAGGGCATGGGTACGGCAGATGTTATTTTAAATTACAGCGGGAGGAGTGAGTGGATTAGTTATGGACAGTTTATTATCAATTCTGGGCTGGAGTCTTTATGTCCTGCTCACAGCTCTTACGATTTTTAAAGCATTTATTACCGTTTATAGTGGAAATAAAATAGTTTCCTCTTTTTTTGTTTCCGTATTGATCATGATACTTCCTTTAACATTATTTCTATTTATTATGAACAGGCCGGTTGAAGTGGGGATACTGCATTACTTTTGGAAGGAACTTCTGGAAGGTTCATGGAGTGCACGTTATCTGGTGTTTCTTCATGTGTATATCATCATTTGGTGGCTGTATGTAAAGTGAAGAGAAATTTGCTTTTGAATAGTGATGCCTAAGTTTCTATAAATATTCGGTATTACCGTCAGTTCCTTCCATACATAAAGTAATAAAAGAAAGCAGAAAGGTACTGTCTCTTCGAACGACCCAGCTCCTAAAAAAGCATTTGACGCACCTGAAAACCCGTGGTATTCTCAATAAGTCTTTTTTCCATTAGTGATTTATCAAACTAAAGTACCGGGGGAGTTATTGTTAATGAATGCTGTAATTGTAGCTGTCTTAGTAATGATTATTTTAAGTCTTTCAAGAGTGCACGTTGTGCTGGCACTGCTGTTCGGAGCTATAGCGGGTGGGTTAACAGCAGGCATGTCGCTCACAGAAACTATAGAAATTTTTAGTGCAGGACTCGGGACAAATGCGGAAATAGCACTGAGCTATGGCTTGTTAGGTGCTTTTGCCATTGCAGTAAGTTTTACGGGTCTTCCGGATTTGATGGTTCGCGCAGCTGTGAAATTGGTGGGCAGGGAAGGGGAAGCAAGAAGAAAATCACTGACAAAAGTTCTGATGCTTTTTATCATTGCTCTTATTGCCTGTTTTTCACAAAATCTCGTTCCCGTCCACATTGCTTTTATACCTTTGCTGATTCCGCCGCTTCTAAAAGTATTTAATGAGCTCGCAGTGGACCGGAGAGCAGCAGCCACAGCACTGACTTTCGGTTTAAAAGCGCCTTATATATTAATCCCGGCAGGGTACGGGTTAATATTTCACGGAACAATTGCTGAAAACATGGAAGCGAGCGGGATGGCGATCAATCCATCAGATATTCCATTTGCCATGATTCTTCCCGTGACAGGAATGCTCCTGGGCCTCGTTTTCGCCGTGTTGTTCAGTTACCGGAAGCCCAGAAAATATGCGGACAAAGAACTGACTGCAGAAAACGAGCAGGCACCGCAGCGTCCGGTTTCTACAGCCGGAGTACTCGTCGGCCTCGGGGCTATTACAGCTGTTCTCGTTGCACAGGTAACTTCCGGTTCGATGATATTGGGAGTATTCACAGGTCTTGTAATACTGTATGTATACTTTGGAGTACTTCATGTGACGAAAAAATTTACACTGCAGGAAGCGGATGAACTGCTGACGAATGGTATGAAAATGCTTGCTTTTATTGGTTTTGTCATGATAACAGCCGGAGGCTTTGCTGAAGTCATCAGAGAATCCGGGCACGTAGATCTGCTTGTTGAAGGAGCTTCCGGCTGGTTTGAAGGAAGAACAGGCCTTGCAGCGATTGCTATGCTTCTGATTGGTCTCTTTATAACGATGGGAATTGGTTCTTCTTTTGCGACCGTCCCCATTCTTGCTGCTATATTTGTTCCTCTTGCAGCTTCACTCGGTTTTTCTGAAATGGCCGTTATTGCTCTTATAGGGACAGCCGGTGCTTTAGGTGATGCCGGCAGTCCTGCATCCGACAGTACATTGGGACCAACCGCAGGTTTAAATGCTGACGGACAGCACAATCATATTTGGGATACAGTAGTTCCTACATTTCTTCACTTTAACATCCCACTGCTTATTTTAGGCTGGGCAGCGGCAATGCTGCTGTGAAGAAATCGGAGAGTATATCCTGCCGATTCCAGCAGGAAATGCATAAAAATATTCGCTGGAGATAAAACTAAAAGTTTACAAGAAAAACTTCATTAATACGTTGAAAGCCTGTCAACTAGTCTTGACAGGCTTTTCCTATGTTGAAAATTAAGAGGAGCGATTTCGTTCCATGGGGGAGGCATTCGGATGGAGGTGAAGTTCCCACCGGACAACCTCAAACTTTAACATAGCTGTCTTTTAAAAAGCAGCTGCGCTTCTCTCATGGAGCACCCCGTTTTAAAAATCACTATCGTCAGCATTGTATCGTGATTACATGATCTTCCGGTACAGCCTCCTGCCAAGCATACATTAATCCGTTTCCCTCTACTGACTTTTTATCAACTGATCTGAAACGGAGTGTCGTGCTGAAGTTTTGATTGAAAGGAAAGGGATTTATTTGGAGATCTTTATTCGTCTTCCAGGCAGCAGTAATATCCTGCCCATTTGTAAAAGGGAATTTGTGTGAATTTTTAAATCCATCCCGGTTATTATAATAAACCTTTTCTGTTCCTGGGCTGTTCATACAGATAAAAAGCGATAAGCTGTCACACAGCTGAAGCAGTTGAAAATGGTCTTCGATATCCGCCGTATGTTCTATCCCGGTAATCCCGAGTTTATCTTTAATTCGTTTCTGCCGCAGCTTTTCGTTTTCAAAAAACGATTTACTGCTGGGATCCTGAGCATCCACGAGGGAACAGTAATGAAGGCTGTTCAGCAGACCGGCGTAAAGGTTTGTGGATTCGACAAGGTCAATGCCATGTTTATAATGTATTAATTTCGGCCTTACTGGATAGTCGATAAAAGAAAAGGGGCGTTTTACCGTATCGTTATAAAAAGGCGCAGCGTCGATTTCTTTCCAGGCTTTATCATGGCTATAGACCGAGATCACCATATCTTCGACGCGTTTCAATGAGGCAAGGAACTGTGTATTCCAGGCTGCGGCCATATCACCGGAAACTACAGCATGGTCCTCCTGGGTAATCATAATAAAATGAGTCGAATCGTCGCGAATAATCATCAGTTTCCTCCTTCAAAAAGGGATATACTTTTTTATACATAAATTGTAATACTTTTACTGTAGTGTTTTACAAGTAAATAATCAAGCGCCTGCCTTATACATGAGAGCTGTACGAAGGAGCTTTTAATCCGGCTTAAAAGCGTTTTATAGTCTCCCGGAATAATTTCTGTTAAAGTGATAAAGAACAAAATTTGTAGTAAAGGGAGATACTATGTCTGAAAAAAGAAAACAGCTGCTTATGCTGGGATTTTCGCTGCTCATCCCGGTTATACTGTATATAGTGCTGAACATGTTCTTTGAAATGCCGGTATGGATTCTTCCGGCTATGATAATTATTACGCTGATAGCAAATATGAAAGTGGACACGAAGGTAAAAAAATCGGATTATAAACAGGATTAACTCACAGTATAAACAGATTCCGTTCCTGGATAGTTCTGTCTCAAAGTTGAAGCATCTGCTCTAATGTATTTATGGAAACTGACTGTCACAAACCGAGCGCGTTCATTATGTGTTTCGGCTGATACATTTTTTCTGCGGTCTGTGAAGGCCATAATTTTATGCTGCTTCATTAATCGCCATAAATAGATTTTCCACCGCTGCTGAACCAACCGGAAGCAGAAAAGGTATACTGGTACATAGTTTTTCAACAGAGGAAAGGCCTGACAGACAATATCTGACAGGCCTTTCCTCTGTTAATTAAGTCACTGTACCTGGAGCTTCCTTTATCTCTGGGCGAAAAAAGGGATTCTTTCCTGCATCTTCTCCGCCGTTATTATTCATCCACCCTGCAATTACTTTTCGAAACTGTCTGAGTGTTCAGGCAGTCAAATGTTTCGAGCCGTAAACAGTGGGCAGGTGGAATTAGCGTTTCAGTTAACCATTAGGCAGTTTCAGGAATGTTTCTTTTTAAAATTTTGTTTTAATTGGCTAACAGTATCCTCTGCCGGGGTAACATATAAAGTGGTCTGTCGGTCGTATGTTACAAACCCGGGTTTAGCGCCGCTTGGCTTTTTAACATGTCTGATAAGTGTAAAATCGACGGGTACGTTGGATGACATGCGGCTTTTACTAAAGTAGGCGGCTAGAAGCGCAGCCTCAGCTATCGTCTCGTCATCTGGATCGGTATCTCTGATGAGTACGTGGGAGCCGGGAATGTCTTTCACGTGCAGCCAGGTATCGTCCTGACGGGCCATTTTAGTAGTCAAGTATTCGTTCTGCTTGTTGTTCTTACCGACGTACAGATCAATTCCGGCAGAAGAAACGTAACGGTCCAGTACCGGCTTATCCTGTTTTTTCTTTTTCCGCGTGCTGGATTTCTTTTTTAAATATCCACCCTGAACCAGTTCTTCCCTGATATCCTCGATGTCTTCAGAAGAAGCCAGCTCCATCTGCTGCAGCAGCCGGTCGAAATATTCCATTTCTACTTTTGCATTTTTAATTTCTTTCTGTACAAACTGCACAGAATTTTTTAATTTATGATATTTTTTAAAATACTGCTGGGCATTTTCAGAAGCTGATTTTCTTGGAGAAAGAGGAATGGAAAGTTCATTTTGATTTTCATCATAATAATCCACCACCGTAACTTCTTTCTGACCCGGTTGGACGATATGCATGTGAGCTGTAAGAAGCTCCCCGTATTTCTGCTGCTCAGCGGCTTTGTCGGCATCCTTTAAAGTTTTTTCCAGTTTTTTGATTTTCTTTTTGTTTTTTTCGTATTCGTTTTTCAAAAGACGCTCAAGGTCAAAAGCACGCTGTTTAACCCGGTCCCGCTCAGCTTTATTAGTGAAAAATTTGTCGAGCATTTCATGGACAGTATCGTATGTGGATACGTTCCCATGTTTATGGTGCATAGGCACAACAGAAAAACTTTCCCGGTTTGATTCAGTGATTATACCGTATTCAAATTGATAGTTCTTTACAGGGTTGATAACTGATTCGAAAGCATCCCTTAGTGTATCGGCGTTTAAAAATCGGGCGCGGTAAATTATTTCCTGTATAACCTGAGGTGAAAAACCGCTGAATAACTGAAGCAGCTGTTTGTCCATTTTACCCGCGTTAAAATCAACGGCTCGTATCAGCTCTTCACCCGAAGTTTCAAGAGGATTCTTTTTGTCCATGTGAGGAGGTTCAAGGTACGGCCGTCCGGGAAGTACCGTACGGTACTGTGATAGAGAAGGTGGAATATGCTTTATACTTTCCAGGATTGTATTGTTCTCAGAATCAAGAAATATTAAGTTGCTGTGTCTGCCCATTAGTTCCAGTATGAGCTTTTTGTAGGAAACGTCCCCAAGTTCGTTTCTTCCTTTGAAGGATATCGTTACTACCCGTTCCAGTCCTGTCTGTTCAAATGATTCGATTACAGCCCCTTCCAGATGCTTTCGGAGGACCATACAGAAAAGCGGGGGTTCCGAAGGATTCTGGAATTTCACATCTGTTAAGTGAAAGCGGGCGAAATTAGGGTTTACTGATAGAAAAAGCGGATAATTTTTCCCCTGTGCCCTTATCGTTATAACAAGGTCGGTAGGGTAGGGCTGGTGGATTTTAACCACTCTGCCTGACTGCAGTCTATTCTGCAGGTCATATGTTACGGCTCGTGTTGCAATACCGTCAAAAGCCATGTGTGGTGCCTCCTTTATCTTCACTACCAGCCTATTATAACAGACACTCGTTTGTCGGACCGTATAAAATGCTGTAGGATTAAACGAAGATGTATTACAGCTTCTGTGAAAGGTCCATACAGCCTGTTCCTCATCAGAACACATACTGCCAGCCGGTATTATTTACCGGGGGGATTGGACACAATATACGTTGTGTATGAGCTGGGCTTGTTGAAAATAAAAATATTAGTTAGAATAAAAGAGTGGATGTGATAGCTATGGTGAGAAGTATGACCGGATTTGGCCGCTCAGTGAAACAAATCAGCCACGGTCGGGTGACAGTCGAAATTAGGGCTGTTAATCATCGATTTTCTGATGTCAGCGTTAAACTTCCAAAACAGTGGAGTTTCATGGAAGAGAAAGTCCGCCGGTGGTCGGCCTCTGACATTCTTCGCGGAAAAGTGGAAGTTTCGGTGTACCTTGAATCAGAAGGTTCACCTGGTGAAGTACATATTAACTGGCCCCTGCTTACACAATTTCAAAAGAAGTTTGATGAATTGAAGGAAGCAACGGGATCAGCCGAGGATTTTCCGGCAGCAGCCATGCTTCAGCATAGTGACATCGTCTATATGAAACAACCGGAAGCAGATTCGGAACTGCTGGCGGAAGAACTCAGCGGCTGTGTAACTGAGGCTGCCCGGGAAGTGATGAAAATGCGCCGGATGGAAGGCAGACTGCTTAAGGAGGATCTGCAGAAAAAAACAGATCGACTCCGGCAGTTGACAGAAAGGATAAGCATGGAGGCTCCTCTGACTAAAAAAACAGTTTATGAGCGTCTGCGTCAGCGTGCAGAGGAATTTTTATCAGGGGTGGAAGTGGATGAAAGCCGCCTTTTGACAGAAGTTGCTGTGCACGTGGAAAAAGCGGATATAGAAGAAGAGCTTATAAGAATCGAAAGTCACATCGGGCAGTTTTTAAATACTCTCGAAGCAGAGGGAGCTGTTGGAAGAAAACTGGACTTTCTTCTTCAGGAGCTGAACCGTGAAGTAAATACGATCGGTTCAAAAGCAGCTTCAGCAGAAACAGGCGCCCTCGCTGTGGAAATGAAAGATGAGATCGAAAAGCTCAGAGAGCAGGTGCAGAATATTGAATAGGAAAAGAGGAGATCTTTCAGTGGATATTAAACTTATAAACATAGGCTTTGGCAATATTGTATCAGCAAACCGCATAATTTCTATTGTGAGCCCGGAATCGGCTCCGATAAAAAGAATCATTTCAGACGCCCGCGACCGAAATATGCTCGTTGATGCGACCTATGGGAGACGTACGAGAGCGGTTATAATAGCTGACAGTGATCACGTTATACTTTCTGCAGTACAGCCGGAAACGGTTGCTCAGCGAGTAATTACGAGTAAGGAAGATGCTACGGAAGAATAGAAAGACCGTGACGGAGCTGAGCTCCCCGTGCTATACTACGATAATACTGTACTAAGTGGAGGAAAAGAATGAAGCGTGAAAAAGGATTGCTCATCGTCCTCTCCGGACCTTCCGGGGTGGGCAAAGGGACAGTTTGTGGTGCCTTAAGAGAGCAGGATACAGACATTAAATATTCCGTTTCTGCAACTACACGCAGTCCGCGTGAAGGGGAAGTGGACGGGGTGAACTATTTTTTCAAATCTAAAGAAGAATTCGAGCGCATGATCCGTGAAGGAGAAATGCTTGAACATGCAAAGTACGTAAATAACTATTATGGAACACCCCGCACGTATGTTGAAGAAATGATCAATAAAGGACACGACGTTATCCTTGAAATTGAAGTCCAGGGAGCTCTTCAGGTTAAAGAAAGTTTTCCAGAAGGCGTATTTATTTTTCTTATGCCCCCGAGCCTGCATGAACTGAGGAATCGTATTGAAGGACGTGGAACTGAAACAGGCGACCTCATCGACAGCCGTATGACTGTGGCCAAAGAAGAAATTGACTTAATGGATAATTACGATTATGTCGTGGAAAATGATAAAGTGGAACTGGCGGTAGAACGTATAAAATCTATTGTTACTGCTGAAAACTGTAAAAAAGACCGTTTGATTCATCAATATAAACAACTAGCCGAGGAGTGATTAAAACGATGCTTCAGCCATCGATCGATTCATTACAAACAAAGATTAACTCGAAGTACACGCTTGTGACGGTTTCTGCCCAGCGGGCGCGCCAGCTTCGTGAGCATCCAGAAAAGTTCAATCAGCCGGATGGTGCCAAATCCGTTAATTATGTAGGTATGGCTCTGGAAGAAATTGATGCAGAACAGCTGAGTTTTGAACTAAACGAAGATGACGTAAAGGAAACGATCTGAGCATCAGATCGTTTTTCTTTTGGTTTCAGCTGAATCTGCTGATGACAAAATCTACGGAGGGGAATGGCATATGGAGAGGAAAAAAAGAGTGCTCTTGGCAGTTTCGGGAGGAATAGCGGCTTTCAAAGCAGCGGCTTTAACTTCCAAATTAGTACAGGCAGGGTACGAGGTGAAAGTTCTGATGACGCCTCATGCCCAGGAATTTGTTACACCTCTGACATTTCAGGCACTTTCAAGAGATCATGTTTATACTGATACGTTTACTGAACCGGATCCTGCAGGCATCGCCCACATTGATGTGGCAGACTGGGCGGACCTGATCTTTGTAGCACCTGCTTCAGCGAATATTATAGGTAAGCTTGCGAACGGTATAGCTGATGACATGGTCACCACCACTCTGCTTGCAGCAACAGCTCCCGTTTATATCGCTCCGGCTATGAATGTACATATGTACGCTCATCCTGCGGTTCTGCGCAATATGCAGCAGCTGGAGAAAGACGGATATTATTTTGTGGAACCCGACGAAGGATATCTGGCCTGCGGATATACAGGGAAAGGCAGAATGGCAGAACCGGAGGATCTTCTGGCCATGGTGAATTATCATTTCACTAAACAGAGCCATCCGGAGTGGCACGGAAAAAAAGTACTTGTTACAGCAGGACCTACCCAGGAAGTGCTCGACCCTGTACGGTTTCTCTCCAACAGGTCTTCTGGAAAAATGGGCTTTGCCATCGCCGGGGAGGCTGCTGCAAGAGGAGCGGACGTAACGCTTATAGCAGGCCCCGTTTCCCTTCCGGACCCGCACGGGGTTCGCAGAATTAATGTACAGTCAGCTGAAGATATGTACAATGCAGTCATGTCTGAAGCTGAAAGAATGGATATAATTATCAAAGCGGCAGCGGTTTCCGATTACACTCCCGCTGAAACTACGGCCCATAAAGTTAAAAAATCGGACCGCCCTTTAAGTATCGAAATGGAACGCACGAAAGATATCCTTCAGGAACTCGGGAGCAGAAAAAAAGATCAGGTACTTGTCGGTTTTGCAGCAGAAACCCAGGACATTGCACGTTATGCTGAAGAAAAACTGAATAAAAAAAATGCCGATATGATCTGTGCCAATTCTGTAATAGAAGCGGGCTCCGGATTTCAGGGGGATACTAACGCACTTACCTTATTCTTTAAAGCCCTTCCACCTCAGGAAATACCGCTGACATCCAAGACTAAAGCCGCAGAACTTATACTCGATGCAGCTGCCGGTCTGACGGGGAAAACAAAATGATAGCAAAAGTCATTGTAGACGTTCCTTCACAGGCTGTTGACCGGATGTTTGACTACTCAGTACCTGACTCGCTGGCAAAAACACTGGTTGTAGGATGCAGAGTCCACGTTCCGTTTGCGAACAGGCCCGTACAGGGATTCGTAGCGGAACTTTCCGATTCAACGGAAGTCCCAAAGCATAAGCTGAAACCTGTGACTGAACAGCTGGACCTGGTCCCGCCGCTTACGGAAGAACTTCTGCAGTTAGCGGAAAAGATAAAAACCGAAACCTTATCCCTTCATGTAGCTGTGCTGAAGGCAATGCTTCCCCAGGCGATGCGTGCCAAGTACAAAAAAATATTAACAGTGACAGCAGAAATAAATAAGCTGGACCCTCTGCTTCAGCCGTATTTTAAAACTTCTGAGGATGTTATCGAATGGGATGAGTGGATTAAAAATGCTTCCGAAAATGAGATAAAATCGGCCGTTTCTTCCCTGAGAAAAGGTCTGCTGTCAGCAGAGCCGGTCGTTACTACAAAAGATGCAGCGAAAAAAAGACTTGTTTATTCGCTTAAAGAAGAAAGCCGTCAGGCCATGAAAGAGGCGGAGTCCCTTCAGAAAAAAGCCCCAAAACAGGCGGCAGTGCTGCGTTTTCTGTCTGAGAGGCCGAATGATAAAGCCTATACTGCACAGGAACTTTCCGAATATGGCTCCAAAGCTGCCCTGGATGCACTGGTGGAGAAGGGGTGGCTTGCAAAACAGGAAACAGTCGTAAAACGGGATCCCTACGAAGGAAGGGAATTTGAATCATCTGAAAACCTTCCTCTGCTTGAAGATCAGGCAGTTGTCTTAGGTGAAATTACAGCAGCAATGGATGAAAAAGAACATAGAACATTTCTTCTCCGGGGTGTGACCGGCAGTGGAAAGACGGAAATTTACCTTCAGGCGATCGACCGTACGCTGAAAGAGGGTAAAGAAGCTATCGTACTTGTCCCTGAAATCTCTTTAACACCTCAGATGGTGAACCGTTTTAAAGCGAGGTTTGGTTCCAGAGTGGCGGTAATGCACAGCGCCCTCTCCAAAGGTGAAAAATACGATGAATGGAAAAAGATACGTGATGGGGAAGTGGATGTCGTTGTTGGAGCGAGGTCAGCTGTTTTCGCGCCATTCACTAATTTAGGAATTATCATCATCGATGAAGAACATGAGGCCAGCTATAAACAGGAAGAGGCTCCGCGTTACCATGCCAGAACGGTAGCTGTTGCCAGGGCGGAACATTATAACTGTCCGGTCGTGCTCGGGAGCGCGACCCCTTCTCTGGAAAGTTATGCAAGAGCCCAGAAAGGGGTCTATCAGCTTCTTACGATGGAAAACAGAGTGAATGACGCTGTTATGCCTTCTGTAACTTTAATTGATATGAGGGAAGAGCTGCGTACCGGAAATCGTTCCATGTTTTCTGAGGATCTTCTTGATAAGATGGAAGAACGCAGACTGAAAGGAGAACAGACTGTCCTGCTTTTAAACAGACGCGGCTACTCCACGTTTATAATGTGCCGGGAATGCGGTTTTGTCCCTGAATGTCCGCACTGTGACATTTCGCTTACGTATCACCGTACCAATCAGGCTCTGCAGTGTCATTACTGCGGGTACAGGGAAACGGTTCCTGTGAGGTGTCCCGACTGTGACAGTGACCAGATAAGGTTTTTTGGGACCGGTACCCAGAAGGTGGAGGAAGAATTAAAAAAGCAGCTGGATGGTATCCGTATTATAAGAATGGACGTTGATACAACCAGGACTAAAGGAGCTCATGAAAAACTGCTTACTAAGTTCGGCCGGGGGGAAGCTGATGTGCTTCTCGGAACACAGATGATAGCTAAAGGTCTGGATTACCCGAATATTACTCTAGTCGGTGTTCTTGCAGCTGACTCTATGCTTCATCTCCCGGATTTCAGAGCTTCAGAGCGAACGTTTCAGCTGCTGACCCAGGTGGCAGGGAGAGCCGGCAGACACAAAAAAACGGGTGAAGTGCTTATCCAGACGTATTCCCCGGAACACTACAGTATTACGGAAGTAAAACAGCATGATTTTTTGTCTTTTTATCAGAAGGAAATGCAGATGAGAAAGATGGGGGGATATCCTCCGTATTATTATTTAACAATGCTGCAGGTTAGCCATACCGATCTGCATAAAACGGTACAGTTTACAGAAAAAATTACTGACTTCCTGCGTCAGAACCTGTCTGATACAACGAAAGTTTTTGGTCCGGTCGCTTCTCCCATCCCCCGCATCAAAGATAGATATCGCTATCAAGTCATGATAAAATACAAAATTGAACCGCAGCTTGCTGATGTACTTCATGAACTGATGGTTTCCCTGCAGACAGATATTGCACGGACGGACCTGCAGGTGATAATAGACACCAACCCGCATATGATGATGTAGATTCAGGAAGGATGAGAAAAATGAAAATTGTTTTTATGGGAACACCGGATTTTGCAGTTCCTGTTATGGAGGCGGTTCAGGAAGCCGGACACGACATAGCTCTCGTTGTTACACAGCCGGACCGGCCGAAAGGAAGAAAGAAAACTCTTACTCCTCCCCCGGTAAAAACAGCAGCTGAGAGGCTTGACCTTCCTGTTTTTCAGCCGGAAAAAATTAAGGAAGATTATCAGCCTGTTTTAGAGGCTGCGCCGGATCTGATAGTTACTGCTGCGTTTGGGCAGCTTCTGCCTAAGAAAGTACTCGATATTCCTGAACTTGGAGCTGTAAACGTGCATGCTTCTCTGCTTCCTAAGTACAGAGGCGGAGCTCCAATACATTATGCTGTAATGAATGGCGAAAAAGAAACAGGGATTACTATTATGTACATGGCTGAAAAACTGGATGCCGGAGATATGCTCCTTAAACGATCTATTCCGATTAATCCGGACGACACGACCGGAACAATGCATGACAAACTAAGCCTGCTCGGAGCAGAAATGATAAAGGAAATTCTTCCTATGCTTGAAAAAGGCGAAGTGGAACCGGAGCCTCAAAACAGTAGTGAAGCAACATTTGCTCCGAATATTACGAAAGAAAAGGAATTTATCAACTGGGAAGCGCCGGCAGAAGAAGTCAGCAGCCAGATAAGAGGCCTTAATCCCTGGCCTGCAGCCTATACTACTTTTTTCGGTAAAAGGCTTAAAGTCTGGGAGGCAGAGCCGGTTGAAGGGTCGGTGAACGATCTTCCCGGAACAGTAACGGCTGTAACAGATAAAGCTGTACATGTAGCGTGCGGCAGCGGAACAGTCCTGGCATTAAAAAAAGTGCAGCCATCTGGTAAGAAGCCGATGGATATAGCAACTTTTTATAATGGTCAGGGCAGAGATGTAAAAGCGGGGACGGTGCTTGGAATCGATGAGTAATTCAAATGTAAGGGAAGCTTCGCTGGATGCTCTCTTAAAAATTCATAAAAACCAGACTTACAGCAATCTTCTGCTTAATGATGTTATTAACCAGAAAAAGCTCAGTAAAGTAGATGTCCCTCTCTATACTCAAATCGTTTACGGAACACTCCAGCAGCAGCGGTATATTGATTTCATTCTTGAAAGTTTCAGCAGAAAAGCTCTGGATAAACTTGAGCCCTGGATGCTTGTCCTCCTGAGACTCAGTATTTACCAGCTTAAATTTCTGGACAGAGTGCCTGATCATGCTGTTTTAAATGAAGCGGTTACAATAGCAAAGCAGAGGGGACATAAAGGCATTTCAGGAATGGTAAATGGCATCCTGCGTTCTTACCTTCGAAATGGGGACCCGGAACTTAAAGAAGCCGGCAGTCCATTAGTACAGCTCGCCGTCAAAACCTCCCATCCTGATTGGATGATAGAAAGATGGGTGAGTCAGTACGGTTGGGAAACTGCTGAAGAAGTCGCAGAAGCAAACAATCAGCCGCCCGGAACTTCTGTAAGAATTAATCCGCTCCGCGTTACCAGAGATGAAGCAGTAACGGAACTTCAGGAGGAAGGGCTGGAGCTGGAAATCAGTCCATTACTACCGGAAGATTCGCTGCGTATTCATAGAGGATCAGCGGCTGCTACGAGGGCCTTTCAGGAAGGAAGAATTACTATTCAGGATGAAAGCTCCATGATGGCCGGAAAGGTCCTTGCACCGAATTCAGGCGAACGGATACTGGATGCGTGTGCAGCACCTGGAGGAAAAACTACCCACCTGGCTGAGCAGATGCAAAATACGGGAGAAGTAATAAGTGTCGATCTTCATGAACATAAGATCCGCTTAATTAATCAACAGGCGGAACGATTGGGTCTGACTAATATTACCTCCCGGACCGGCGACGCCAGAACACTTGAATTGGAAGCGGCCGGCAGTTTCGATAAAATTCTGGTGGATGCACCGTGTTCCGGTCTTGGTGTTATACGCCGCAAACCAGACATGAAATGGACAAAACAACAGAAAGATCTTGAACGTCTCGTCTCCATTCAAAAAGAAATTCTCCAATCTGTATGGAAACTGCTGAAACCAGGGGGCAGACTGATTTACAGCACTTGTACAATAGATAAACACGAAAACGAACTGCAGGTTAAACGGTTCTTGGAAGATCATGACGATGCTTTGGCAGATCAGAAAATGTCCGACCGGCTTCCTGAAAAAGTAAAACAAGCTGTACAGGAAAATTATATGCTTCAGCTTATGCCGGGAAAATTCGGTACTGACGGTTTCTTTATGGCTTCATTGGAGAAGCGGTCCGACCAGGGAGAGTGAGGTGCCTAAATGGAATATAGTTCGGCTACAGATGTGGGAAAAGTCAGACAGCATAATGAAGATGCTGTAGCTGTAGTAGAAAGTGGAGAATACGTACTGGCTGTTGTTGCAGATGGAATGGGAGGTCACCGGGCGGGCGATACCGCCAGCAGGCTGGCCTGCGAAACACTCGTAACAGGTTTTTATGATATGAAAGAACCACTGGCCCGGGATGAGGTGACTGTATGGCTTGAAAAAGCGGCAGCAGAAGCCAACACGAATATTTTTGAATATCAGAAAGTCCATCCTGAGTGCCGGGGGATGGGAACAACGTTAACTGCAGCACTAAGTACGGCGGATTTCACTGCTTACGCCAATGCTGGAGACAGCAGGATATATATTTATGGGGAAAATGAACTCCGACAAGTGACAGAAGATCATTCTTTAGTGGAAGAACTTGTAAGGAGAGGGGAGATTTCCGTAGAGGAAGCTGAAAAACACCCCCAGAAACATGTTCTTACGAGAGCTCTCGGCACCGAAAAAACAATTATGGTCGATACCGGTATTATAGAATGGCAGAAGAAAGATACGATTCTTCTCTGCTCAGATGGACTGACGAATAAGCTGCCAGCTGAAGAAATAGAAGAAGTTTTAAAGAAATATTCGATAATGGAGATCCCCGGTTTATTGATAGATAAAGCAAACGAACGGGGCGGGGAAGATAATATTACAGCAGCGGCAGTCCAAAACAGGGAAGTGGGTATATGATGATCGGAAAGCGGATTAATGAGCGGTATAAGCTTATACGTCCGGCCGGAGGGGGCGGAATGGCCGACGTTTACTTGGCAAAGGACCTTATTCTCGATCGCCTTGTAGCGGTAAAAATGCTTAAATCCCAGTTCTCTGAAGATGAAGAATTTATTCGGAGGTTTCACCGGGAGGCAGAATCTGCGAGCAGTCTTTTTCATGATAATATTGTGTCTATTTTCGATGTTGGGGAAGAAGATGGTCTGTACTATATTGTTATGGAGTATGTAGAAGGGCAGACTCTTAAAGAGTACGTGCAGGAGCATGGTTCACTTGAGGTGAAGGAAGCAGTAAGGATTTTGAGCCAGATTACAGAAGCAGTGAGCCATGCCCACTATCATCACATTATTCACCGCGACATAAAACCGCAGAATATACTTATGAGTATTAATGGCACAGCAAAAGTAACGGATTTTGGTATAGCCAGAGCTATAAGCGAAGCTACGATCACTCACACAAATTCTGTGCTTGGTTCAGTCCATTATCTTTCTCCGGAACAGGCTCGCGGTGGCAAAATAACTTACAAATCCGACCTTTACGCTCTGGGAGTTATTTTGTATGAAATGCTCGCAGGAGAAGTTCCGTACAGTGGAGACACAGCAGTAACCATAGCTCTTAAACATCTTCAGGAACCGTTCCCGAAAATCAGCGAAGTAAATCCGTCTATTCCTCAAAGTGTAGAGAACATGATTATGAAACTGACTGCCAAAAATCCAGATAACCGGTACGAGAGTGCTGACGAAGTTTTTGCGGACCTGCAGACAGTTCTTAGTCCCGAAAGAATAAATGAAGAACCTCTTCATTTTGAAGATGATGACGAAGTAACTAAAGCAGTACCGGTTATTAATCCTGAGACACCTCCGGAAGAGAGTACGATGGTCCCGCCTATAAAAAACAAAAATGCTGAAAAAGAAGAAAAATCAGGCAGGCGCCCCTGGATGTGGGGCGTACTGGGAGCTGTTTTCCTTATAGGTCTGCTGTTTATAGTGATAGCGGTTGTACCGCGTTTTCTACATGTTGATGAAGTAGAAGTACCGAATGTCGCCGGACTGACTTCCGCTGAAGCTTTGGAAGAGCTGGAAGAGCTTGACCTTGAAGCAGATCTACAGGAACGGGAAGATGACAGTGTTCCGGTGGATCATGTGATATCAGTCCGTCCTGAAGCCGGAACTTCCGTTAAAATCGGTTCAGAAGTAACATTAATCGTCAGCAGCACTGAGCCTGTTACAGGAATGGAAAATGTTCTCGGTCTTTCCGAAGCAGAAGCGGAAGAAGCTTTAGCCGATTATGCTTCTGTAAATGTCTCTTATCGGGAAACAACAGAGGAGCCGGATGATACAGTGATCGAACAGCTTCCGGCGCCGGGGGAAAATACCGTATCGGAAGAAACGGAAGTCGAACTGATCGTTACAGAAAGGGAAGTCTTTACTCTTGGTAACCTGTATGGTATGACGAGAGAGGAAGTACTGGAAGAGCTTAATGATGCCCCCTACATTGATCTTGCATTCGAAGAGCAATATCACGATTCCATGGAGGAAGGCAGAGTGTTTTTTCAGGAACCGGCGCGTGGAACAGAAATAAGTGAAAGTATAACGGTGGATGTAACTTTTTCCCAGGGTCCTGAGGAAGAAGAAACGGACAGCGAAACTAATAACGAAGAAAATAATGAAGAAATGAATAATGAAGAAATGAATAATGAAGAAATGAATAATGAAGAAATGAATAATGAAGAACAAGAGATTGAACCGGAACCGTCACCTGAGGAAACTGAGGATAATAATAATGCAGACTCAGAAAATAATGATGAGCAGGAAGGGGTAAGAGCCGAAGTTCCTTTTGCTGTGAATCTTCCTGATTCAGACGGGGAAAATTCTGAAAGCTATGCAATTGAAATTCAGGTGGAGGATGCAATTAATCATTCACCTCAGACGGTAATTGAAGAAGAGATTACTGAATCAACACAATTTGCAGTTCCGATGGCTGTAGAGCCGGGTGGCTCCGCTGCGCTGATTTTAATTGTGGATGGGGAGGAATTTGCTGAATCTCCTTACAATTATACGTATGAGGAAGTCCAGCAGTATGAATGATGGAGGTGCGTATGCCTACAGGGAGAATTGTTAAGGCATTAAGTGGATTTTATTATGTGGAGAACGAAAACGGAATTTTTCAATGCAGAGCCAGAGGGAACTTTCGAAAAAGAAAAATAACACCGCTCGTCGGAGACTGGGTGGAGTTCGAAGCGGAAAACAGGACAGATGGCTATGTGTTGGAAGTTAATACCCGAATAAACGAACTGGTACGCCCGCCGATAGCGAATGTTGAACTGGCAGTGATCGTTTTTTCGGCCAGGGAGCCGGATTTCAGCACCTATCTGTTGGACAAGTTTTTAGTGCATATTGAAGCGAACGGCATAGAAGCGGTCATATGTCTCACCAAAACGGATCTGGGAGTCACTGAACAAACGCAGAAAGAAGCGGAGGTCTACGAAAGGCTCGGATACCAGGTGCTTTATACTTCACAGGAAAGTAAAGAGTCAGCCGATGATGTTGCAGAAGCTCTGCAGGGACGGATTTCCGTTTTCGCCGGGCAGTCGGGGGTAGGCAAATCCACGCTTCTTAACGTAATAAAGCCGGAATTGCACCTGGAAACAAACCCAATTTCACGCAGTCTCGGCAGAGGAAAACATACCACAAGACATGTAGAGTTAATAAAACTGGATGAAGGAACTTACGTAGCTGATACGCCTGGATTCAGTTCCCTCGACTTCCGGGGGATCGAAGCGGCTTCCCTTTCTCATTTATATCCGGAAATGGCAGCTTTAATAAATGACTGCCGTTTCCGGGCGTGTACGCACTTGAAAGAGCCGGGATGTGCTGTAAAGCAGGCTGTGGAGGATGGCAGTATTGCACAGTTCCGATATGAAAGCTACAAACAGTTTCATGACGAAATTCAATCCCAAAAACGGAGGTACTGAAGGAATGACTTTAAAAATAGCCCCTTCTATTTTATCGGCAGATTTTAGTGAACTTGGTTCAGAAATAAAAGAAGTGGATGCAGGAGGCGCGGACTATATTCACATAGACGTGATGGATGGCCATTTTGTGCCGAACATTACGATTGGTCCTCTCATTGTGAAAGCTGTCCGTCCGCATACGAATCTTCCGCTTGATGTTCATCTTATGATTGAAAACCCGGAGCTGTACATTCATGAGTTTGCGGAGGCCGGAGCTGATATTATTTCTGTACATGCAGAAGCGTGCCCCCATCTTCACCGGACCATTCAGCTAATAAAAAAAGAAGGAATTAAAGCTGGGGTTGTCATCAATCCGGGGACACCTGTAAGCATGATAGAGCACGTTATCCAGGATGTGGATCTTGTCCTTCTTATGACAGTTAATCCCGGCTTCGGTGGACAGACATTTATTGAAAGTGTACTGCCTAAAATTGAGTACGTACGGAGGCTGGCAGGCCCCGATAAAGATGTAGAGGTCGATGGGGGTGTGAACGCCGAAACAGCTGCATTATGTATAGAAGCAGGAGCCAACGTTCTTGTAGCCGGTTCAGCAGTATTCGGTAAAGAGGACCGTGCAGAAGCTGTTGCACAAATACGGGGAACTGAGTAAAATTTATAATGTAAACCACAGGGGAGTCTTTTGAAAGACTGAGAGGGAACTGTATGTTCCGACCCTTTGAACCTGAAAGCTGATACTTGCGAAGGGATGTGGAGTAGAAATGCTGTAATCACGGCTGTCTCCAGGGCAGTCGTGTTTTTTTATTTAAAGCTATGTTCGTTGACGGCTGGAGAAACACTTCGCTTTCAACCGGTATGTCGTGGAGGAGTTTTTCGGGGAGACTGCGCCCTGTCCTCCAATCTCTTTTTTCGACGACCGGAAGAAGCTCACTCCTGACATAATAAAGAAGAAGCTGCATAAAGCTGAGCTGTTCAAAAAAGTTGTCCGCGCGAATGAATGATGGAGCTGTAAAAGGAGGGGAAGAAATTGAACAGGTTAAAGCTGATTGTGATGATGGAAATTGCGCTCATGACAGGCCTTGCAGTTGTACTTGATTTTTTAACGCTATTCCGTATGCCTTACGGTGGATCAGTAACTCTCGCTATGCTGCCTATTTTAATTATGGCTTACCGGAGGGGAGTCGGGGCCGGGGTAATAACAGGTCTGCTTTTCGGACTTGCAAACCTTATGTTTGGCCCGTATATCGTTCACTGGATACAGGCGCTGCTTGAATATCCTGTTGCTTTTGCTGCTGCAGGACTTGCCGGTGTATTCCGGTTCAGTAGAAATGCTTCAGTAAAGAAAAAAATTGTTTACTTAAGTTCAGGCATTTTTCTGGCAGTTATTCTGCGTTTTGCAGCTCATTTCACAGCTGGTGTTATATGGTTCGGGGAGTTTGCACCGGAAGGAACTCCGGTAGCTTTATATTCATTTTTATATAATTTGAGCTACCTTGGACCGACATTCATACTGCTGCTGGTTATCATGTTTCTGTTTGCCCGAACAGGGAAGCAGCTCTTTCACCCTGCAGCTTAAAAGGAGAAATTGAATTAATGAAATATATTATTTATGGGGGAGGCCCTGCAGCCCTTATTCCGGCAACGGAGGATATTATTGAAAGGCATGGAAGGCATGTCAGATGGATTGGAGTGGACCGGGGAGCTTTTACGCTGGCAGAATCAGGAATTTCAATGGAAAAAGCTGTTGGTGATTTTGATTCTGTTTCCCGCCGGGAATGGGAGACGATAAAAACGGCGGTTCAACTACCGGAGATTTACCCGCCTGAAAAAAATGAAACCGACCTTGAACTGGCCGTGGACTTCGCAGAAAAGCAAAAGCCGGAACAAATTGTAATCGTTGGAGGCACCGGAGGACGGATGGACCATTTTTTATCTGCAGTACATTTAATGGAGATGAGCAGAAGCTATTTAACGATAGAAGACAAAGTTAATCGCATGTGTTCTCTGGAAGCCGGTCTGCACTGTGTGAGCCGTTCTTCTTTTCCCTACGTGTCTTTTCTTCCGGCTACAGATACAGTAGAAGGCCTTACTTTAAAGGGGTTCCGGTATGATCTGTCCAACAGGAAGCTTACGAAAAAATCGACCCTGTGTATCAGTAACGAATGGAATTATACTGAAGCTGAAGTATCTTTCCGCACAGGAAGACTTCTGATGGTCGAAAGCCGGGATATGTATTAATTAACTTTCCGGTTGGTTTTAAAGCTTAATAATGATGACGGGACGTGTGAGGTGCCTTTTCCTTTGACCGCCCCGTCATTTTTCCTGGACAGCCGTTCAGAGAACCGTTTTAACAAACGGCTTTATCAATGAATATAAAAAAGCTGCTCCCTTTTTCAGGGAAGCAGCTTAATTTATTATACCCGCTGAACTTTGCCGGATTTAAGTGCGCGTGCAGAAACATAAACACGCTTAGGCTTACCGTCCACCATAATTCGTACTTTCTGAACGTTGGCGCCCCATCGGCGTTTGTTAGCATTCATAGCGTGGGAACGTTTATTTCCAGTTGCCGGCCCACGGCCAGTAATTACACAACGACGTGCCATGCATATCCCTCCTTCTTACAATCAGCATAACTCATACTTGAATATTGTAGCATCACCATTTTTTAAATTCAAGGGATAATTTCAAGTTAAAAGCCTTGACACTAATCATCGCATTTTACGCAGGGGTGTGCTATTCTCAATGTCGGGCTGTCAGAGGAACTTTCCAATTCATTCTAACTGTAGTAAAATAACCTTAGCCATTCAGTAAATATACCTCGGAGGAGGCAGTTTTTTATGACCATTGAAATGAATACAAAGTATGGAAATATCGACGTATCGAAGGAAGTAGTTGCTGTGATCGCCGGAGGAGCGGCTGTAGACTGTTATGGCATCGTAGGAATGGCTTCCCAAAAACAATTGAAAGACGGTATTACCGACCTTCTCGGCAGAGAAAACATGGCCAGAGGAGTGGTTATACGTGAAGAAAACGATAAAGTTAACATTGATATGTATATAATCGTAAGCTATGGAACAAAAATTTCAGAAGTAGCCTACAATGTTCAGCAGAAAGTAAAGTACCAGCTGGAACAAATGCTCGGCTTAAAAGTAACTTCTGTAAATATTTTCATTTCGGGAGTCCGGGTAACAAATTAGTTTATGCTAGGAGGAACACATGTGGCTGTTCAAAAGATAGATGGAGAAAAACTTGCGCAGATGCTGCTCGAAGGGGCGGCGAACCTTTCTAATAACTCTAAAAAAATTGATGCATTAAACGTTTTTCCTGTGCCTGATGGTGATACTGGAACAAATATGAACTTAACTATGACTTCCGGAGTGAAGGAAGTTAAAGGAAACGAAAAAGCACACGCAGGTAAAGTGGCGGGATATTTCGCCAAAGGTCTCCTTATGGGAGCACGAGGAAATTCAGGGGTAATATTATCTCAATTGTTCCGGGGATTTTCAAAAAGCATTGAAAAACAGCCTGAGCTTCAGCCGTCACACATTGCAGATGCGCTGAAACAAGGCGTGGATATGGCCTACCGTGCCGTTATGAAACCTGTAGAAGGAACGATACTTACAGTAGCTAAAGATGCAGCAGAAGCGGCTGCAGCAGAAGCTGAAGCCGGGACGGATTGTATTTCCCTTCTTGAAAAAGTCGTGACAGAAGCAGATGCCTCACTGGAACGAACGCCGGATCTTCTGCCTGTTCTGAAGGAAGTGGGGGTTGTTGATTCGGGCGGCCAGGGTCTGCTTACCATTTATGAAGGGTTCCTCGCAGCCTTAAAAGGTGAAAAAATCAAAGTCTCCTCGAATGCGGAAACACCATCGATGGAGGAACTTGTTAAGTTTGAGCATCACCAGTCAGCCCAGAGCCACATGGCTACTGAGGATATTGAATACGGGTACTGTACGGAAGTAATGGTGAAATTCGAGGACAGTAAATTGAACGAGCACCCTTATAACGAGGACGCTTTCCGTAATCAGCTCGACAAATTTGGTGATTCACTGCTCGTAGTATCGGATGAAGACCTTCTGAAAATACATATTCACGTCGAGTATCCGGGATCTGTAATAAATGAAGCTCAAAAATTCGGGTCACTAGTGAATATTAAAGTGGAAAATATGCGTGAGCAGCATACTTCGATTTTGAATGAGGAGCAGCAGGCCTCCGCGTCAGAACCGGATGAATTCGCAGTTATTACTGTAGGTATGGGTAAAGGAATACGTGAATTGTTTGAAGGTCTTGGTGTGAAGAAAGTAATAGAAGGCGGACAGACGATGAACCCTTCCACGGAGGATTTTGTTAAAGCCATTGAGGAAGTGAACGCTGAGAATATTATACTTCTTCCTAATAACAGCAACATTGTGATGGCGGCAGAACAGGCGGCTGAAGTAGCAGAAGCGCACGTCAAAGTGGTCCCTTCCAAATCGGTGCCGCAGGGGCTGGCAGCTATGCTGGCTTTTAATGAAGAACAGAAACTTTCCGAAAACGCTGAGTCTATGTCTGAAGCTCTGACGTTTGTGAAAACAGGAGAAGTGACCTATGCAGTAAGGGATACAAGTCTGAATGGAGTTTCCATTAATGAAGGAGATTTTATGGGGATTTCAGAAAAAAATATTGTATCCAATGGATCGGATGTCAAAGAAGTAGCTGAGAAACTCGTTGATTACCTTGTGGATGACGAGAGCGAAATAGTAACTGTAATTTATGGGGAAGACCGCACTTCTTCGGATGCAGAGAAGTTGAGACAATACATTGAGTCCGAGCATGCAGAGGTGGAAGTAGAAGTGCATGCCGGTGATCAACCGCTGTATTCCTACATTTTATCCGTCGAGTAACGGAAGCAAAGGGGCTGGGAAAATGAGAAAAGTAACAATTGTCACGGATTCGACAGCGGATATTCCTGTAACAATGACAGAGGAGCTTAATATTCATGTGGTGCCGCTGAATGTACATTTCGGAGAGGAAACATATGAAGACGGAGTTGATCTGGGTGCTGAGGATTTTTATAAGAAGCTGAGAGAATCGCGGGATATTCCTACTACCTCCCAGCCCTCACCGGCACGCTTTGAAGAAGTCTACCGTAACCTTTATAAAGAAACCGGTACGGAAATTATCTCTATTCATCTATCTGCAAAAATGAGCGGCACTTTTCAGTCTGCACATATTGCCCAGCAGACGCTGGAAGGAGAGATCCCGGTAGATGTAATTGATTCCAAAAGAGCTTCCTATGCTATTGGTGTAATCGTAGTGGAAGCTGCCCAGCTGGCCGAACAGGGGGCTTCCAAAGCGGAAGTGATGGACAGAATTAATGAAATGCTGGAAGAAGCGAATGTTTATTTTATGGTGGACACCCTTGAGTATCTCCAAAAAAATGGCCGCATCGGCAAAGCTTCTGCCCTGGTAGGGTCACTGCTTAAAATCAAGCCGATACTTTCCCTTACGAAAGAAGGAGAGGTTTATCCTTTTGAAAAAGTAAGAGGTCAGAAAAAAGCAATTCAAAAAATATTAGCTGAAATGACGAAGAATTATAATGGAAAACCGCTGCATGTAGGTATCTCCCACGCAGAAGCAGAAGGAGATGCAGAATTAATCATGGAGCAGGTTAAAGAGCAGTTCGAAGTGGAACAGGAAGTAATAACTAATATCGGTCCTGTAATCGGAGCGCATGTTGGGCCGGGAACTGTAGCTGTCAGCGTTACTCCTGTCAGAAGAAAATAGAAAAACAGAACGGGCGCACGACATGTACAAAAAGCCGGCAGTTACTTTCTCCTGCCGGCAATTATCCACACAGGACTTTAAGATCGTTTTTTAAAGAGTATTACAGTAATGACAGCGCTTACAAAAAGATTTGTGCAGGAGGCATAAAATGAAATACAGAAGTGTATTTGACATTATTGGACCGGTAATGATCGGGCCTTCAAGTTCCCACACAGCAGGAGCTGCCCGAATCGGTCTGGTCGCACGGCAGTTGTTTCGGGATCAGCCCGAAAAGGTATCATTTCACCTGTACGGATCATTTGCTAAAACGTATCAGGGCCATGGGACTGATGTAGCTCTCATAGGTGGAATTCTTGGTTTTGATACCAGTGATCCACGGCTTACGAATGCGGTGGAAGAAGCTCAGAAAAATGAGCTGGCCTTTGAATTTATTATAGAAAACGAAGTGAGCCACCATCCAAATACCGTGAAAATTGTTATGGAGAAAAATGGGAGAAGTATGTCACTTATGGGAATATCAATAGGTGGAGGAAAAGTGGAAATTAAAGAGTTAAATGGTTTTGAACTTAATCTCAGCGGAAACCATCCGGCAATTTTAGTCGTTCATGAAGATAAATACGGTGCTATTGCTTCTGTAGCTGCTGTGCTGGCAGGGAAAAAAATCAATATCGGTCACATGGAAGTTTCCCGTAAAGAAGAGGGAAAGGATGCTCTGATGGTAATTGAAGTGGACCAGAACGTTGAGCAGGAAACACTTGAAGAAATTTCGGCTCTTGATCATATTACTCAAGTGACTAAAGTTCATGAGTAATGGAGGGAAAATAAATGTTTAAAACAGCAGAAGAACTCGTTCAGAAAGCAGAACGGGAAGGTATAAAAATTTCCGAAGTAATGATACGTCAGGAAATGAAAGTACACGACAGGTCAAGGGAAGATATTTATAACCAGATGGAAAGAAATCTGGACGTGATGGAGCGGGCTGTAAACAGAGGCATAACAGAAAGCGTGCGCTCTGTTTCCGGACTAACGGGAGGAGACGGAAAAAAGCTTCATGAATATATGATGCTGAACGATACCCTTTCCGGAAATCTGACGATGGATGCCGTTGCAAAAGCAATGTCCACTAACGAAGTTAACGCGGCTATGGGAACGATCTGTGCAACACCAACTGCAGGAGCAGCAGGGGTAGTGCCGGGCACGTTGTTTGCAGTAAAAGAGAAATTGAATCCGACGAGAGATGAAATGATACGATATTTATTTGTGAGTGGGGCTTTTGGATTTATTACGGCAAATAACGCTTCTATTTCCGGTGCTGCAGGAGGATGTCAGGCAGAAGTAGGTTCGGCTACAGGTATGGCTGCCGCAGCTATTGTGGAAATGGCTGGAGGAACCCCTCGCCAGTCTTCCCAGGCGATGGCCATGGCTTTGAAAAATATGCTTGGTCTTGTTTGTGATCCTGTTGCCGGACTCGTCGAAGTACCGTGTGTGAAGAGAAATGCTTTTGGTGCTTCCCACGCTCTTGTCGCAGCCGACCTCGCACTTGCCGGAATAGAAAGCCGTATTCCGTGCGATGAAGTAATCGACGCAATGTACCGGATTGGTGAAAATATGCCGACAGCTTTGAAAGAAACCGGCGATGGTGGTCTCGCAGCTACGCCGACCGGAAACCGGTATAAACAAGAAATATTCGGTGCAGGTAAGTAATGCCAGGAACTGCGGGAATGGACGTGCCGGTGCATGCAGTTAAAGGAATTGGTGCGAGAGCGGCGGAGCAGATGTCCTTAATGGAAATTCATACGGTGAAAGATTTGTTATTTTATTTTCCTTTCCGGTATGAAGATTTTTCGGTCCGGCGTCTGGAAGAAGTACAGCATGAAGAACGTGTAACTCTTCAGGGGACCGTTCACAGTTACCCGGAATTAAGGTTTTACGGAAAAAAGAAGTCCCGTTTGACCGTTCGCGTGCTCGTGGACGGTTTTCTCGTTCAAGCTGTATTTTTTAACCAGCCTTTCCTGAAACGGCAGATTGAGGTAGGGCAGAATCTTATTTTTCACGGAAAATTTGACCGCCACCGTCTTATGGTGAATGGAGCCATCGTTAAAACACCGACATCAGATGGGTCGCTGGAACCGGTATATCCCCTGAAAGGGGATGTGAAGCTTACATCACTCAGGAAGTGGATTGCCGGTGCTTTTGAAGATTACGGAGGAGAAATTAAAGAACTGCTTCCAGCATCAATACTTGAGAAATACAGGCTGATGCCTCGGAATGAAGCCTGTTATTATCTTCATTATCCCCAGGATATGGATATGTTCAAACAGGCTAAAAGGCGGATGGTTTACGAGGAGCTGCTGCTTTTTCAGCTGAAAATGCAGTATTTCAGAAAACGCACACGTGAATCTACAGACGGCGTTTCAAAAACATGGAATGAGGAACAACTCCAGAATTTTATTAATGAACTGTCTTTTTCACTTACCAATGCCCAGCACCGTGTATTAACAGAAATACTTGCAGACTTATATTCGCCTTACCGTATGAACCGTCTGCTGCAGGGTGATGTAGGTTCTGGAAAAACAGTAGTAGCTGCTGCAGCTTTATACGCCTCCGTACTTGCCGGATGTCAGGGGGCGCTGATGGTTCCAACAGAAATTCTGGCGGAGCAGCATACAGACTCCTTAAAAAGTCTATTTAAAGATCTGCCGGTTAACATTGGACACTTGTCAGGATCTTCGAAAGTTAAAGAACGCAGAGAAACGCTTGAAAAACTCGCGGCTGGAGATATTGATATTATTATCGGTACCCACGCTCTCATTCAGGAAGGTGTGGACTTTAAAAATCTCGGCTTAGTCATTACAGATGAACAGCACCGTTTTGGTGTTTCGCAGAGACGGGTACTCCGGGATAAAGGACTTAAACCGGATGTTCTCTTTATGACAGCCACTCCAATACCTAGAACGCTGGCGATTACAGCTTTTGGTGATATGGACGTGTCTACCATTGATGAAATGCCGGCCGGCCGGAAAACGATAGAAACTTATTGGGCGAAGCCGGATACGCTTCCCCGAGTACTTAATTTTATTGAAAAGCAGACAAAAGCCGGCCATCAGGCGTACGTAATATGTCCTCTCATTGAAGAATCAGATAAACTGGACGTTCAGAATGCAATAGATCTGCATGCTCATATTCAGGAATTTCTTCCCGATGTAAAAACCGGCCTTATGCACGGCAGGCTGCCTGCTGATGAAAAAGAGGAGATTATGCAGCAGTTTGCAGAAAATGAGATACAGATCCTCGTATCTACTACGGTCGTTGAAGTAGGAGTGAATGTTCCGAATGCTACTGTGATGGTTATATATGATGCCAATAGATTCGGACTCGCTCAGCTTCACCAGCTCCGGGGACGTGTAGGAAGAGGAGCTGATCAGTCATACTGTATCCTTCTTGCTGATCCAAAGTCCGATTCCGGAAAAGAAAGAATGAGTATCATGACAGAAACGAATGACGGATTTGAACTTTCCCAGCGAGACCTGGAGCTTCGCGGGCCTGGAGATTTCTTTGGCGTGAAGCAGAGCGGACTCCCCGAAATGAGAGTAGCAGACATTGTAGAGGACTATCGAACGCTGGAAGTAGCCCGTCAGGATGCAGCTAAAATGATAGAATCGAAAGCATTCTGGAATTCAGGGGTATACAGTGCTCTGCGGCAGGCACTTGAAGAGGAAGGTATATTGAATACCGATAAAATTGATTAACATCTTCCAGTTGAAAATGGAAGGTGTTATCTATATACTACAATTAGTACCTAGTCCTATGAGCTTGGAAGTGATGAATCTATGAAATGGACCAAAAAGCAGCGCCAGCCGAAGCTGCAGGAGCGGATTAAAGAAGATCCGTTTATTACAGATGAAGCTCTGGCTTCCTTGTTTCAGGTGAGTGTGCAGACGATCAGGCTTGATCGACTGGAAATGAACATTCCCGAAGTCAGGGAGCGCATCAAAGATGTCGCTCAAAAACAGTACGATCCAGTGAGGGCTCTGCCTGAAGAAGAAATTATTGGAGAAATTATAGACCTCGAACTGGATAAATATGCGATTTCTATTTTGGATATAAAGCAGGAGCATGTTTTTTCCAGAAACAATATAGCAAGAGGCCACCATTTGTTCGCCCAGGCGAACTCTCTCGCTGTAGCAGTAATCAATGATGAACTGGCTCTTACTGCTAATGCCGAAATTTCCTTTAAACGGCAGGTTTCAGCAGGAGAACGAGTAATCGCTAAAGCGAAGGTAGTTGATATCCGCCGGAACCGGACGGACGTCACAGTTGAAAGCTTCGTAGAACAGTCACTTGTTTTTGAAGGCCGTTTTTCCATGTTCCGTGAAGACTATGCAGAAGGCGGGGAATAAAAATGCGTTTAGCAGTGGATGCTATGGGCGGCGATAATGCCCCGGAAAGTGTTTTGCAGGGCTGCATCACAGCTCTTGATACATATAAAGATCTGCAGGTAATTCTAATTGGTGACAAGGATAAAATTACTCCTTATATCGAACAGTCGGACCGGGTCAAAATCATCCATACTACAACTGTGATTGATGCCGACGATTCACCTGTAAAAGCAGTACGCCGTAAAAAAGATGCATCGATGGTGCAGGCGGTACAGCTTGTAAAAGATGGAAAAGCGGATGCGGCTGTTTCAGCAGGAAACACCGGAGCACTTATGACAGCCGGGCTCCTCATTATCGGACGAACTAGAGGCATTGAAAGGCCGGCTCTTTCTCCAATGCTTCCAACCATGGAAGGAAAAGGTTTTCTACTGCTGGACGTAGGAGCGAATATGGAGGCTAAGCCGGCACATCTTGTACAGTATGCTTTAATGGGCGATGTTTATATGCGCAACGTGCGGGGAATGGACTCTCCGAGAATCGGCCTGCTGAACGTCGGGGCCGAGGCCGGAAAGGGCACGGAACTTGCTAAAGCAGCATACGAGGAACTGGAAAAAATGCCCCTGAATTTTATCGGTAATGTAGAGGCCCGGGACCTCCTGGACGGGGCGGCGGATGTAGTTGTCTGTGACGGATTTTCAGGTAATCTTGTGTTAAAGACAATTGAAGGCACAGCATTATCTCTTTTTGCCCTGTTAAAAGATGAACTGACTTCTTCTCTTAAAAACAAACTGGCGGCCGGAGTTCTTAAACCGGCGTTTAAACGGGTGAAAAATAAAATGGACTACTCCGAATATGGTGGAGCAGGTCTGTTCGGTTTGAATGCGCCTGTTATTAAAGCGCACGGTTCTTCAGATGCCCAGGCATTTTTCAGTGCTGTCCGTCAGGCTAAGACGATGCACGACGAAAAAGTAATCGACACGATCCGTGAGACGATAGAAGCCACAAAAAAATCGGAGGAGCAGCTATGAAAAAAACAGCAGTAATTTTCCCGGGACAGGGAGCTCAGCATATTGGAATGGGTCAGGAGCTTGCAGAAAAATACCCTGAAGCAAAAAAAGTGTTTGAAATGGCGGATCATGCTCTTGGAGAACATTTTTCTGAAATGATATTCAATGGAGAAGAAGCAATTCTAAAACGTACAGAAAATACACAGCCTGCTCTGCTGACTGCGAGTTTGGCAGCATGGAAAGTGCTTGAAAGCCAGGGTGTGAAAGCTTCTTACACAGCCGGACACAGTCTCGGTGAATACAGCGCACTTACAGCTTCAGGCACACTCTCGTTTACGGAAACCGTACAGGTAGTTCGTAAACGCGGCCAGTTTATGGAAGAAGCAGTACCAGAAGGCAAAGGAACGATGGCTGCCATTCTGGGGCTCGATCGTGACAAGCTTGAAAAGGTTACGAAGCAGGCTTCTGAAGAAGCAGGTGTTGTCGAGCCGGCCAACTTCAACTGTCCCGGTCAGATTGTCATTTCCGGAAGTGTTGAAGGAGTTAACCGTGCCGTGGAACTTGCTAAAGAAGCAGGGGCGAGAAGAGCAATGCTTCTGCAGGTGAGCGGCCCGTTTCATTCCAGTCTGATGCAGCCGGCAGCCGAAAAAATGAAGCCGGAACTTGCGCATATGGATGTCAACGGGCAGAGTATGCAGGTGATCGCCAATGTAACGGGAAGGCCGGTTACGAAAGAAAATGTAACAAAAGCTTTAACAGAACAAATATCATCCCCCGTGCTCTGGGAGGACACAATAAGGTACCTGCTCGATCAGGGCGTGGACACGTTTATTGAAGCAGGGCCTGGGAAAGTGCTCAGCGGCCTCGTGAAAAAAGTATCCCGTCAGGCAGTAACACTTCCTGTCTATGACAAAGAAACATTGGAGAAAGCTGTAGAGCATTTAAAGGAGGAAGAGAAATGAAAGGGTTGAATGCACTCGTCACAGGTGGTTCAAGAGGCATTGGAAGGGCGGTCTGCCTTGAACTTGCTGAAAAAGGGGTGAACGTTGCCGTTAATTATTCCGGAAACAGGGAAAAGGCAGAAAACACTGTCGAAGAATGCAGGAAACACGGTGTGGAAGCTTATGCTGTTCAGGCGGATGTGGCTGATGGGGAAGCAGCACAAAATATGGTGAAAGAAGTCGTCAAAACATTTGGAAGTATAGATATACTCGTAAACAATGCTGGTATTACAAGAGATAACCTTGTAATGCGCATGAAGGAAGAAGATTTTGATGCTGTTATAAATACAAATCTTAAAGGTGTTTTCAATTGTTCGAAAGCTGTAACCCGTCCTATGATGAAACAACGTTCCGGGAGAATAATTAACATTTCTTCAGTGGTGGGGGCGCTTGGAAACGCCGGCCAGGCTAATTACGCAGCCAGCAAAGCAGGAGTGATAGGGTTAACTAAGTCGCTCGCACGGGAATTGGCAAACCGGAACATTCTCGTGAATGCCGTTTCACCGGGCTTTATTTCTACAGAAATGACAGAGGAGCTGCCGGAGGAATCAAAAGAGGCACTCTACAGCCAGATTCCTCTAGGGAAACTCGGGCAGCCGGAGGACGTAGCACGAATTGTCCGTTTTCTGGCATCTGCTGACAGCGAGTATATGACTGGGCAGACACTTCACGTCGATGGTGGAATGTATATGCCGTAAAAGTGTCTGGCATTTCGCCGGGCTTTATCCTATAATGACGTAAGGAGGTGAAAGACATGGCAACGAATCAGGAACGCATTTCCAAAATCGTATCCGAGCGCCTCGGAGTTGACGAATCAGAAGTAAAGCGCGAAGCTACATTTAAAGATGATCTGGGTGCTGACTCTCTTGACGTAGTAGAACTTGTTATGGAGCTTGAAGACGAGTTTGATCTGGAAATCTCTGACGAAGACGCAGAGAAGATCGCTACAGTCGGTGATGTCATTGACTACATAGAGAATCATCAGTAATAACTGCAGGGTGATCCCGGTATCCACCGGATCGCCCTGATTGATTCTCTCGTACTGCCGGCTTATACGAAAAAAGAAACTGGTGGGGGTTTGCATGCAGCAATCAAGAAAAATTTACAGGCGGGGTATGAAACGTCAAGGAAAAAAACTTCAGATGACTCAGGCACAAAAAGCTAAATACAGGCAGTTTCTGGAGTCTATTGAAGTATCTTTTGAAAAAGAAGATCTGTTTATTCAGGCTTTTACACATTCTTCCTACGTAAACGAACATAGGATCCGTCCGCACGATGACAACGAAAGACTTGAATTTTTAGGCGATGCAGTTTTGGAATTGGCCATCTCACAGTATTTATTTAAACTTTTTGAACATATGAGTGAGGGAGAGATGACCAAACTCAGAGCTGCTATCGTATGTGAGCCTTCTCTTGCTAAAAATGCAGAAGAGCTGCATTTTGGTGACTATGTGCTGCTCGGTAAAGGAGAAGAAATGACGGGTGGCAGGGAGCGTCCTGCACTTCTTGCGGATGTATTTGAAGCGTTTATAGGCGCATTGTATCTGGATTCAGGAATGGAAGCAGTTTACGGATTTTTGGAGAAGTACGTTTATCCGAAAATTCATGACGGTGAGTTTTCCCATATGATGGATTTTAAGAGTCAGCTTCAGGAACTGATTCAGCGGGAAACCCAGGGACAGGTGCAGTATCATATTGTGCAGGAAAAAGGCCCTGCCCATTCCCGGGAGTTTGTATCCGAAGTCCAGCTGGACGAAGAGCCTCTCGGCACAGGAACCGGCAAGTCCAAAAAAGAAGCGGAGCAGATGGCTGCCCAGAAAGCGCTCGAAAAGCTGAACAATGAGGAATAAATAAAAAAGCGTGATCTATGAGCACCTGCACAGTGCTGATAGATCACGCTTTTACTGTTTAGTTCTGATACTGCGCGGTGTTTTTTAGAGCGCTCGAGGCTTTTTTCTTCAGTCGTCCACAGCGTACTGTTAAAAAGCTTTAAAAGCATTCATAACCGTTTGAAAAAGCCTTAATTAACTTTACAGAGCCCTTCATTAAACCCGGTACTCCTCCCGGACCCGCTGAAGTGCGCTGAAGCATGCTTTCGAGAAGTCGGAATCATTACTGCGGAGTTCTGCCGCATACGTATCCGCGGCTTGCCGCAGAGATTCTTCATAGGAAGGAGGATCTCCTTCGAAAGGTTTTAAATGAGTTACAGGAATATTAGCTTTCTCCGTATAACTCAATGCTTTTCTTTCATGAAAAAGAGGTACGTCCACCTGATTTGGATTATGAAGGTCACCTTGACGCGGATGCTTGGTTACTGCCAGAATCTTAACGACCGCAGTTTTTGAACCAGGAGACTGACTGATAATTTCTCCAATATAGCCGCCGGTTTTGTAAGTGCAGCGGACTAAATCTCCGTTTTCCATAAAAAACCTACTTTCTGATCTTTTACTGATTACGCATATTTCCAAGTTCAGAGACGATGGCATCCATTTCGTTAACGCTGAAGTTTGGTTTGGACATAACCATATCGTGAATTTCTTTTATTTCATCGTACTTCTCGGCACCATAAAATTCTGCTTTCATAGCTCCTCCATTAACGATCTGGAGCTTATCTTTTATATCTTCTATCATTTGTGCCATTTCTTCTTTTTTTACATCCGTATCCTTCAAATTTATCACCCTTTCTATTGATTATATTTAATTATAAGCTGAAGCTGTTTCAACTAACTATAACGCTGCCTTCTAACACAGCGAACAGCCTGTTTAACCGTAAGCAGCTGCCACCTTGCTTTTATCTTAACATGAGAAAGAGGAGCATAACAGCCATTTCCCCGTCACGATGTAAAAGCTAGTTAAACTGCCCTTTAATGTATGATAAAATAGCTTGGTTAGCACTATATAACTCATGAATAGAAGGTAGAGGTGAGTGACATGTTCCTTAAAAGGCTTGAACTCGCAGGATTTAAATCTTTTGCAGATCTGGTGCACGTGGAGTTTGAAGAAGGAGTAACGGCAGTGGTCGGTCCAAACGGCAGTGGAAAAAGTAATATTTCGGATGCCGTCCGCTGGGTACTGGGTGAACAGTCTGCGCGCAACCTGCGGGGAGCAAAAATGGAGGATGTCATTTTTTCAGGAAGTGAAACAAGACCGCCCCTGAATATGGCGGAAATTTCACTGATTTTGAATAATGAACAGCAGAAGCTGGCGGTGGACTACACAGAAGTAGCCGTCACAAGAAGAGTATTCCGGACAGGGGACAGCGAGTATTTAATAAACGGTCAATCCTGCCGCTTAAAGGATATTATAGATTTATTTATGGATTCAGGCATCGGCCGCGAATCCTTTTCAATCATCGGGCAGGGACGGGTAGAAGAAATATTAAGCAGTAAAGCAGAGGACAGACGTGCCATTTTTGAAGAAGCTGCCGGCGTAAGAAAATACAAGCAGCGCAAACAGCAGTCCGAAAAAAAGCTGCTGGATACTGAAGAAAACCTTAAAAGAGTCAGAGATATACTTCACGAGCTGGATGCTCAAGTCCAGCCGCTGGAGGAACAGGCTTCTGCAGCAAAAGAATATCTGGCACAGAAGGAAGAGCTGAAACAAATTGAGGCAGCTGTACTTGTTCACGAAGTTAAAGAAAAGCATAAAGAATGGACAGCTGAAAAAGAAAAATTAGAAGAACTCGAAACTAGAAAAGCCCGTCATGAATCAAAAATTTCTAAAATAGAAGAAAAGCAGGTTTCCGCCAGAAAATTAATGAGGACTCTTGATAAGGAAGTGGAGAAGCAACAGCACGATCTGCTTGAAATAAGTGAAGAGGTTGAAAAACAGGAAGGTCTTAAGGAGCTTTGGAAAGAGCGTAAAAAGCATTACTCCCAAAACCGCCAGCAGTACCGTAGAGAAATAGAAGTGCTTCAGCAGAAAAGAAGCGTGCTTGACGAATCATTGAAACGGGAAGAAAGTGTGCTGAAGAAAACAGTTTCAGAGCTTGATAATACGAAAGCAGAATTAAGGAAGGTCCAGGAAAAACTCAACGAGCTCGGGGAAAATAAGGAACAACAGCTTGAAGAACTGAAATCGAAGTACATTGATCTTCTCAATGAAAAAACCTCACTCGATAACGAAAGGCGCTACACAGAAGAACAGATTTTAAAAGCTGAAGAATACTTGAACAGGAGAGAAAAAGAGAACGCCGACGTTCTGAAGCAGCGGCAGGCTTTTGAACAGAAACTCCAGGAAAAAGAAAACAAACATAAGGCTGCCAAAGAAAAAGTAGAAGCGCTTACGAGCCGATGGTATGAAAAGAAGAAAGCATTTGAAAGTATGCTCCGTCAAAATGAGGAAAAAGAAAGCCTTTATTATGAAGGACTCCGTCACCTGCAGCAAATGGAAGCAAAGCGTGATACGCTGGAAAGTATGCAGCAGGAATACACAGGTTTTTTTACAGGTGTAAAACATATCCTTAAAGAAAGAGACCGGGACTTTTCCGGCGTGCGCGGGGCGGTTGCTGAACTTATTTCTGTACCGGAAAAGCTTGGGAGAGCAGTGGAAACAGCACTCGGGGCGAGCCAGCAGCATGTAGTGGTGGAAAATGAAGCTGCCGGAAGAAAGGCAATTCAATACTTGAAAAGCAAAAACCTTGGACGGGCGACTTTCCTGCCATTAGACACTGTAAAATCCAGGTTCATCTCCGAAACAGATCTGGATAAAGTGCGTAAATTCGATGCTTTTACCGGGGTGGCCAGTGAACTCGTGGAAACGGAGGACAAGTATCGTCATGTCATGCGGCACCTGCTTGGAAACGTCCTGATTGCCTCCGATTTACAATCAGCTGAAAGTCTGGCGAAGGCCGTAAATTACCGGTACCGTATCGTAACGCTGGAAGGCGATATCTTAAACCCTGGAGGTTCTATGACAGGGGGGAGTCTTCATAAAAAACAGACACAGCTTCTCGGACGTCAAAAAGAGCTGGAATCATTGAAAGAAAAAATCAGTTCTATGAACGAAAAAACAACCGAATTGGAAGCCGGTGTCCGAGCCTGGAAATCGAAAAGAAAAGAACTGGAAAATGAACTTCAGGAAATTAAACAAAGCGGAGAGAAAAACCGTGACGAAGAGCTGAGGATGAAAACAGAGCTGGAAGAATTCAGAGTCACCGGGTCTTCTCTGCAGGAGAAGCTGCGAATTTACGACATGGAAACGAAAGAAACAATGGAGGAACAGCATAACCGAAAGCATAATCTCCAAAAACTTACGAGAGAAGTGGATCAGCTGAACAGAAAGCTGGAATCGATGGATGAAAAAATTCGTAAGCTCTCAGAGAATCGTGAAAAAGAAGAAACTGACAAAGCTCAACTCGTTCAAAGAAGTACTTCCCTGCAGGTTACGTATGCTAAAGAGGAAGAGCAGGCCGCTAATCAGCAGGAAAACCTTCAACGAATCCGGCGGGAGCTGAAAGAACTTTCGGAAGAAATTGCAGAAAAAGATGAAGCAAACAGTCTTTTGGAAGCAGAATTAAACGAGAGGTCTTCCGATGCTTCTTCGGTTGAAGATATTCTTATGGAGAAAAAAGCAAGGAAGAGCGAACTCGCTTCAAAGCTTAAAAACCTGCGTGAAAATCGTACAGAGCAGGAAAAGCGACTTCAGGAAGTAGAAAGCGAATTAAAAGAAAACGCCAGTCAGGATACGTACCTGCAGGAACAGATTCATAACAGACAGCTCGAGGTAAATCGCCTTGACATGGAGCTTGACCACCGCCTGAATCATCTTCAACAGGAATATGAGCTTTCATTTCAGGCAGCAGAGCAGCGATACCGCCTCTCACTCCCGCTTGAAGAAGCACAGTCCAAAGTACGGCTTCTGAAAATGGGGATCAGTGAGCTGGGAGAAGTAAATACAGGAGCAATTGATGAATTTGAAAGGGTAAAAGAAAGATTTGATTTTTTGAACGGTCAAAAAGAAGATCTCGAAGAAGCAAAAGCTACCTTAACCAATATTATTCGTGAGATGGATGATGAAATGGTCAGCCGCTTTGAATATACGTTCAACAGTATACAGCAGCATTTTCAATCAGTATTCAGGGATCTGTTCGGGGGTGGAAACGCAGCTCTTGAACTGACAAATTCCGGGGACCTGCTTCATACAGGAGTGGAAATTTCAGCGCAGCCTCCTGGCAAGAAACTGCAGAACCTGGCTCTTCTTTCGGGCGGGGAGCGTGCACTGACGGCCATAGCACTTCTGTTTTCCATATTAAAAGCACGTCCAGTGCCTTTCTGCGTGCTCGATGAAGTGGAGGCAGCTCTCGATGAAGCAAACGTGAGCCGATTTGCCGAGTTTTTAAAGGATTTCAGTTGCGACACCCAGTTTGTTGTTGTCACCCACCGCAAAGGTACTATGGAAAAAGCCGATGCTCTTTATGGGGTGACGATGCAGGAGTCCGGTATTTCCAACCTCGTATCTGTAAAACTGGAAGAATCAAAAGAACTGGTAGGGACCGGTTCTTCTAAGGAGGAATAAAAATGAGCTTTTTTAAAAATATTAAAGATAAACTGTCGACACAGACAGATTCGGTAACAGAAAAATTTAAAGATGGTCTGTCAAAAACAAGAGACTCCTTTGTAGGGGCGATGAATGAACTGATGATGGATTACAGAACAGTGGATGAAGAGTTCTTTGAAGAACTTGAAGAAGTTTTAATTACAGCCGACGTAGGTGTCAGTACGTCTATGGAGCTCGTGGACGAGCTGAGAGACGAAGCTCTGCGCAGAAATATTAAAAATACACAGGATCTCCAGCCGCTTATAACGGAAAAGCTTTCAGCACTGCTTGTTAAAACGGAAGAAGAAACGGAACTGAACTTGCAGACAGATACCCTCACGGTGATTCTCGTAGTCGGGGTCAACGGGGTTGGAAAAACAACAACTATCGGCAAACTTGCCCATAAATTTAAACAGGAAAATAAAAAGGTGGTTCTGGCCGCCGGGGATACTTTCCGGGCCGGTGCTATTGAACAGCTGGAAGTGTGGGGCAGCAGGGCCGGAGTGGAAGTGGTCAAACAGCAGGCAGGGTCGGATCCTGCAGCTGTAATGTATGATGCTGTCCGATCTGCAAAATCCCGCGGTGCCGATATTCTGATCTGTGATACAGCCGGCCGGCTCCAGAATAAAGTTAATTTGATGAAAGAACTTGAAAAAGTAAAAAGGGTACTCACAAGGGAGATACCGGAAGCTCCCCATGAAGTGCTTTTAGTACTCGATGCTACTACCGGCCAGAATGCGATGACACAGGCTAAAATTTTTGGGGAAGCTACAGACGTAAGCGGTATTGTACTGACGAAGCTTGATGGTACAGCAAAAGGGGGTATCGTCATGGCTATTAGAAATGAACTTAATATCCCCGTGAAGTTTGTCGGTCTTGGGGAAGGTCTGGATGATCTGCAGAAATTTGTCCCGGAACAGTACGTGAACGGTCTTTTTTCTGATTTAATTGAAGAAAGAAAGAATGAGGAAGAAACCTCGTAGTTGACAGGCATTCTCTGCATCCTGTAGCATTAATTTGTAAAGGAAAACACCTTAACAAGGCGGTGGCGCTTTGATCGATAAAACTATTCGCATGAACTATTTGTATGATTTCTACTATGCATTACTAACGGAGAAGCAGAATCAGTATATGTCGATGTATTATCTGGATGACTGGTCACTTGGAGAAATTGCCGAATATTTCCATATCAGCCGTCAGGCAGTATACGACAATATCCGACGGACCGAAGTACTGCTGGAAGAATATGAAGAGAAACTGCAGCTTCTTAAAAAGTATGAAGGACGAAAGACAGAAATTGAAAAATTAAAAAAGCTGCTTCAGCAAGGAGAGCATCCGTATTTGGACGAGGTTGTTCGCGCCTTGGAAAATTTAGAATAGGAGGCGTATGCATGGCATTTGAAGGATTAGCTGAACGTCTGCAGGGAACGATGAAAAAGATTAAAGGCAAAGGGAAGGTTTCCGAACAGGACGTCAAGGAAATGATGCGCGAAGTACGTCTGGCACTCCTGGAAGCCGACGTAAACTTCAAGGTAGTAAAACAATTTATTAAAGATGTAAAAGAACGGGCGGTAGGGCAGGAAGTGATGGAGAGTCTGACGCCGGGACAGCAGGTAGTAAAAGTGGTTAATGAAGAATTAACACAGCTTATGGGCGGAGAACAGAGTAAAATAGCTGTTGCTCAAAAAGCACCTACTGTAGTAATGATGGTCGGCCTGCAGGGTGCCGGTAAAACGACAACTACCGGCAAACTCGCCCTTCATCTCCGCAAAAAGCACAATCGAAAGCCGCTGATGGCAGCGGCGGACGTTTACCGGCCGGCTGCCGTGCAGCAGCTTGAAACACTGGGTAAACAACTCGATATGCCGGTATTTTCGATGGGTGACCAGGTAAGCCCTGTAGAAATTGCGGAAAAAGCTGTGGAGCGGGCAAAAGAGGAACATAATGATTATGTTCTAATTGATACTGCCGGCCGGCTGCACGTCGATGAAAACCTTATGGATGAACTGGAGAACATTAAATCTGCGGTCAAGCCGGACGAAGTTTTACTTGTCGTCGATGCAATGACCGGGCAGGATGCAGTGAATGTTGCAGAAAGCTTTCATGAGCGGCTTGGTATTACCGGAGTCGTAATGACGAAGCTGGACGGCGATACACGCGGCGGTGCTGCAATTTCTGTTAAATCCGTAACGGGCCAGCCTATTAAATTTGCCGGAACGGGCGAAAAAACCGATGCTCTCGAACCTTTTCACCCTGAAAGGATGGCTTCACGGATTCTTGGGATGGGTGATGTCCTGAGTCTGATTGAAAAAGCGCAGACGAATGTGGACGAAGACAAGGCTAAAGAGCTGGAACGAAAAATGCGTTCGAACGATCTTACATTCGACGACTTTCTGGACCAGCTGTCCCAGGTAAAGAATATGGGACCTATCGATGAACTTCTGCAGATGATGCCGGGAGCGAACAAAATGAAAGGCCTGAAAAACATGCAGGTCGATGATAAACAGATTGCCCATATCGAAGCTATCGTCCGTTCGATGACAAAAGCAGAAAGGGATGACCCTTCTCTGTTAAATGCAAGCAGAAAAAGACGTATCGCAAAAGGCAGCGGAAGAAATATTCAGGAAGTAAATCGCCTGATCAAACAGTTTGATGAAATGAAAAAAATGATGAAACAGATGGCAGGTATGCAGAAAGGGAAGAAAAAAGGCGGATTCAAGATGCCTTTCATGTAAACAATTCAACTTGATTTTTAAAAAAATCAGGTGTGTAAAGATTTTTTCCTTTACTAGGGTTGTAGAATCCGGATTGGTGTGCTAATATAATTAATCGTGTGAGACAATTTTGGAGGTGAAACACATGGCAGTTAAAATTCGTCTAAAGCGAATGGGAGCAAAAAAATCTCCGTTCTACCGTGTGGTCGTAGCGGATTCCCGCGCGCCGCGTGATGGACGTTCTATTGAAGAACTAGGAACTTATAATCCACTTAAAGATCCGGTTGAATTCAATATCGATGAAGAGAAAGCTGTAAAGTGGATGCTGGATGGTGCAAAGCCGTCTGATACAGTTCGTAATCTTTTCTCCCGTAAAGGTCTTATGGAGCAGCTCCATAACGCCAAAAACGGCAAGTAATTAAAGCAGGAGGTGAATGACTGTGAAAGAACTCGTGGAGTCTATAGCAAAAGCACTTGTTGACTTTCCGGAAGAAGTTCATGTAACTGAGGAAGAAAATGGTCATTCACTGCTCCTGCGTCTGGAAGTTCATCCGGACGATATGGGAAAAGTTATCGGGCGGAACGGGAAAATTGCGAAAGCAATACGTTCGGTTGTTTACGCAGCCGGCACGAACCGCCAGAAACGGGTTCAGCTTGATATAGGCAGAGACTCAAAATAAGCCCGTAACAATTCAGTCAGAAAGATCTGTCAGTATACTCTGACAGATCTTTTATGCTTTTCAGGAAAAATTTCCGCTGTCTACTGAATCAGCCTGTACTCCGGTTATGTGAAAAGTATGGAAGCTGATGGACTACGGTAGTTGCAGCCGGGGTTCCGTCTGCAACTCCACTCTTTTTTTCCCTCCCTAAACAAGGTATACTGGGATTGCAACGTATAAATCAGGAGGTGCTCCACATGGAGATCATCAAAAAAGTCGTAGTAAAGCAAATTTTAACCGAAGCCAGCAAAACTAAACTTCAGGAACAGTTTTTATCCCGCCAGTATAAATTAAACAATGAACTAAAGCAGCTGGAGTTCGTGTTACATAAGAAACTTAAAGAAAATACCGATCCAAACTATCAGAAGTCTTTAAAAGAAAGCTTTAACAAAGAAGTGGCAAAACGTAAAGAACGTCTTCGTCAGATCGAGCTGAAGCAGGGCCAGCTGGAAGAACTGGATTTTGGAGCCGAGATTCGTGAAGGAACTATTCAAATGATTGAGCAGGTTGAAGAAGGCGACAACTGGGACGAAGTAATGAAAGGTACGGAAATTGTTATTAAAGACGGTATCGTCCACGAACTCCGGCACGGAGGCATGGAAGATGAGTGATTGGTTTAACGTCGGGGAAATCGTGAATACCCACGGAATCCGCGGCGAAGTGCGGGTTATTTCCCGTACGGACTTTCCGGAACGCCGTTATCGGAAAGGCATGGAGCTTACCGTATTTTCAGCAGAGCAGCCTCCTAAGCCGGTGACTGTCAGCGGCTGGAGAAAGCATAAACAATTTGATCTTCTGACTTTTGAAGGCTTTAATAATGTAAATGATGCAGAGCCGCTGAAAGGCGGCATGCTGAAGATTCATTCTTCAAAGCTGGAAGAAGATGAACTTTTGGAAGGCGAGTTTTATTATCATGAAATTATCGGGCTTGAAGTTTATACAGAAGCAGATCAGAAACTCGGGGTTGTCAAAGAAATTTTAACTCCGGGGGCAAATGATGTATGGATAGTAAAGCCCGATGCAGGGGGAAAAGACATATTAATCCCTTATATTAATGAAGTAGTAAAAACAATAAATCTTGAAGAGGGAAGGATCGTCATTACACCGATGGAAGGTCTGCTTGATTTATGAAAATATCGATTCTTACTTTGTTTCCGCAGATGTTTGAAGGGTTGTTCTCCCATTCCATCCTTCATCAGGCTCAAAAGAAAGGGATAGTGGAGTATAACGTCATGGATTTCAGAAATTACAGTGCTGATAAACACGGCCGGGTGGACGATTATCCATACGGGGGCGGCGGAGGAATGGTACTTACACCGCAGCCTTTGTTCGATGCAGTTGAGCAGGAGAAAAGAGAAAGTAAATCTGTTCCGAGAGTTATTCTGCTCTGTCCGCAGGGCGAAAGGTACACCCAAAAAAAAGCAGAGGAACTCGCCCGGGAGGAGAGCTTAATTCTTCTGTGCGGCCATTATGAAGGGTACGATGAGCGTATCAGGGAGTATCTTGTTACAGATGAAATTTCTATTGGTGATTACGTGCTCACCGGCGGGGAAATAGGTGCCATGGTGATTACGGACAGCGTAACAAGGCTTCTGCCGGGGGCGCTGGGCAACGAAAGCTCTGCGGTTACAGATTCTTTCAGTACCGGTCTTCTGGAATATCCCCATTATACAAGGCCTGCTGATTTCCGGGGGTACAAAGTGCCGGAAATTCTTTTGTCCGGACACCACGCGAAGATAGAGGCATGGAGAAGAGAACAGGCTGTCAGGCGGACATGGGAAAGAAGACCGGATCTGCTGGAGCACGTCCCGCTGTCCGATAAGGAAAAAAAGATGATTGAAAAATGGGATGAAGAATAAATTTTTGGTTGCTGAAGCCGGCTTGCTGTGTTATTATTTTCTTTGTGGCTTTGGCCAGATCAAGACGTTCCGCTGATGAAACTGTTATGAATGTCTGTAGGGAAGGAGGCGAACAAAATGGAACAACTTATTCGTGATATTACTAAAGAGCAATTGAAGTCTGACATTCCTGAGTTCCGTGCAGGGGATACTGTACGTGTCCATGCAAAGGTTGTCGAGGGTTCACGTGAGCGTATCCAGGTATTCGAAGGTGTCGTAATCAAGCGCCGTGGATCCGGTATCAGCTCTACATTTACTGTTCGTAAAGTATCTTACAACGTTGGCGTTGAGCGTACATTCCCAGTACACTCACCTCGTATCGACAAGATTGAGGTTAAGCGTCGTGGTAAGGTCCGTCAGGCGAAGCTTTACTATCTGCGTTCTCTACGCGGAAAAGCTGCGCGAATTAAAGAGCGATAGTAAGAAAAAGAGACTGTCCTTTACTGGACAGTCTCTTTTTTTCAGTTTGTTGATTAAATAATCGGTGCAGAATATGTATTCCAGATGTTGTATAATCTCCTTTTCTTACCGGGCATGCCGTGGTCTGACTGAGCTCAATTCCCACCGGCATCTCCGCCGTATAGGAGGGAAAAGCCTCTCTTGATCGAAAAATAACGGCTTTATAAAGAGAGGTTTTTCATGGCAGAAAACTTTTTTGATTTCTCTGCAGCGTCCCGGAAGGTGAAGGCAGGTAAGCGTCTGTCTATACAAACAAAAATATCTTATCGACAGCTTGAAAAAAGACTGTTCATAAATGTTTCTGCAAATACCCGCTAACGTGCAGGCTGAATACGGTTTTTTCATACAGTAAACTTCAGCTGCAATTGTATTGATTTAAACCCCTGATTCAAGTAAATCTCGTCCGGATGAATTCCTTGTGATAAAATATTAAAAAGTGCGGGGGTGGAGAGATGGTCGAATCAGGGGTTCGGGAATGGGTAAAAACAGTCATGCTGGCAGTTATTTTCGCGCTGGCAGCACGATATTTTCTTTTCGCCCCAATACTTGTGGACGGTCAGTCGATGCTTCCCGCTCTCAATCATGAGGATCGGATGCTCGTAAATAAGATAGGGTATTTTATCTCAGAGCCGGACCGCTTTGATATTATCGTTTTTGAAGCAGAGGAAGATATAAATTATATTAAGCGGGTGATTGGACTGCCGGGAGACGAGATATCGTACAGAGATAATGTACTTTATATTAATAATGAAGCTGTTGAAGAAGATTTTTTAACAGAGTACAAACAAAATCTCCCTCTCGTGCCCTTCACTGCTGATTTTGAAATGGAGGAGCTCACTTCCTATAAAAAAAGTGCCTGAAGACCATCTGTTTGTTCTCGGGGACAACCGGCAGTTCAGCAGAGACAGCCGGCACATAGGAGTAATTCCATTCGACAAAGTTCTCGGTGAAGCAGAAGTTATTATATGGCCGATAAATAATGTGAAGATTGTAGACTAAGGTGGTGCAGACTATGGCAATTCAATGGTATCCCGGTCATATGGCAAAAGCCAGAAGACAGGTGCAGGAAAAACTCAGTCAGATAGATGTCGTAATAGAAATCGTCGACGCAAGAACTCCTCTGTCTTCCCGTAATCCTATGATCGAGGAACTCGTAGAGCAGAAGCCGAGGCTCGTGCTTTTAAATAAAGCTGACCTCGCCGATACTGAAATGACCAAGCGCTGGCTTGAATACTTTGAAACAGAATTTTCGAAAAGCCTCGTGATCGACGCACAAAGAGGAAAAGGAATGAATAAAATTCCGGAAGCGGTAAGAAGTCTTGCTGCGCCGTTGCTTGAAAAATGGAAGCGTAAAGGTATTAACCCTCGGGCACTTCGGACATTAATACTTGGAATACCCAATGTAGGAAAATCCACTGTCATTAACAAGCTCGCGGGTAAAAAAATTGCAAATATTGGCGACAAACCAGGGGTTACGAAAAAACAGCAGTGGATAAAAGTCGGTGGAGAGATGGAGCTTCTGGATACACCGGGCATACTCTGGCCGAAATTCGAAGATGAAGAAGTAGGCTACCGTCTCGCTTTAACCGGGGCGATCAAAGAAGAGATTTTTGATTTTCAGGATACCGTTGTATTTTTTCTGAAATTTATGAAGGTGCATTATCCTCAGCTTTTAAAGCAGAGGTATGACCTGGAGGAGCTGCCGGAGGACGTAGTAGACCTTTTTGATGCTGTTGGAAAAAGGCGGGGGTGTCTGGTAGCCGGCGGTCTGATTGATTACGACCGGGTTGCAGAAATTATTTTCCGGGATTTCAGGCATGGCAAGTTTGGCCCTGTTACGCTGGAAACTCCGTAAATAATAGCCGCACAGCTTTTATACTGCCCGCGAGCTGATTCGTTTATTTGTCGAATATGCAGTTAGTTCCGGGCCGTTTTATTGACGAGCAGAACAGCGTCATTAATTGTAGCTGAATTATGAATAACAAGAAGCCGGGGGGATTCCATGAAAGAAAGCATTAATCAAATCAAAAAAGAACTTCAGTTTATTACAGCTGAAGACCGACGAATTCAGGAGTGGCGGAAGGATGAAAGAAAAGGAGTCAGAGTACTCCTGGAAAAATGGGACAAAAAGCAGGAAACAAAGAAAAAACTAATGGATGATCGGGAAGAGATGCTTTACTTTGAAAAAAAAGAAAAAGACTTAGGTTTTACAGCGACAGCCGGCATAGATGAAGTCGGCCGCGGACCGCTCGCAGGACCGGTTATTGCAGCAGCGGTTATTCTCCGCACATCGGAACCTCCACTTGGCATTACAGATTCCAAAAAACTTTCAGAAAAAAAGCGGAATGAATTTAATGAATGGATCTGGACAAACGCTTCGGTAGGTATTGGAAGAGCAGAAGCGTGGGAGATCGATAAATATAATATATATCAGGCTTCCAAAATGGCTATGAAGCGTGCGGTTGACAGCCTCCCGCAGCTGCCGGACTCCCTGCTTATCGATGCTATGGAAATAGAAACCGACGTGCGTCAGACCTCTTTAGTTAAGGGAGATACCCGCTCTGTTTCAATTGCTGCAGCTTCCATAGCTGCGAAAGTTAAACGGGATGAGTGGATGAAGCAGCTCGCAGAAAAGCACCCGGGCTATGGGTTTGAAAATCATGCCGGGTACGGGACGAAAGAACATCTTCAGGCGATGGCTGGATTAGGAGTAACTGAAGAACACCGAAGAAGTTTTGCTCCGGTCAAGGAGGCTGTTTGCATAACGGAAAATTAAATCTGTCGAAGCGGTATTAGTCAGCCCTTGGAAAATTCACGTATCCCCATACTACGCGTAAAACTTTCCGCAGCACCTTTATCAAAAGCAGGGCAATATGTAAAAATGAAAAAATTCTATTTTTTTTTGCTTTCCTGTACATAATCTTCCCAATCTATTGTAAAATGGTAATTGTGTGAAATTGTTCTCACAGGAGTGGGGCAGTTTTATTCCTAAGACAATGCTTCTTTAAAAGCAGTAGCAGTGACTCAAGTAAGGAGGATGGCTATGAATATCCATGAGTATCAAGGTAAAGAAATATTGAGGGACTATGGTGTTGCTGTCCCAAATGGAAAAGTTGCCTATACACGCCAGGAAGCGGTAGACGCAGCTAAATCTTTGGGTACAGATGTAACCGTTGTCAAAGCACAGATCCACGCAGGTGGACGAGGAAATGCAGGCGGAGTTAAAATCGCCAAAAATCTGGATGATGTACGTACATATGCGGAGGAGATTCTGGGCAAGACTCTCGTTACGCACCAGACAGGTCCAGAAGGGAAAGAAGTGAAGCGTCTTCTTATCGAAGAAGGCTGTGATATTAAAGATGAATATTACGTAGGTCTGGTTGTAGACCGCGACACTTCCCGCATTGTCATGATGGGATCTGAAGAAGGCGGTACAGAAATTGAAGAAGTTGCCGCAAAAACACCGGAAAAAATCTTCAAGGAAGTTATTGATCCAGTAACAGGCCTAATGCCTTATCAGGCCCGGCGTCTTGCATTTAACATGAATATCCCTAAAGAACTTGTAGGGAAAACTGTTAAATTCATGCTCGGTCTCTACAAAGCGTTTGAACAGAAAGACTGCTCCATTGCAGAAATAAATCCTCTTGTTACGACTGGGGACGGAAATGTAATGGCACTGGATGCAAAAATGAATTTTGATTCCAACGCCCTTTACCGCCAGAAAGACGTACTGGAACTCCGTGATCTGGATGAGGAAGATGAAAAAGAAATCGAAGCATCCAAATATGATCTCAGCTACATTTCTCTGGACGGCAATATCGGATGCATGGTAAACGGTGCCGGATTGGCTATGGCTACGATGGACATTATTAAATACCATAACGGTGACCCTGCGAACTTCCTCGACGTTGGGGGCGGTGCTGACGCAGAAAAAGTAACCGAAGCATTTAAAATCATTCTTTCCGACAAATCGGTTAAAGGGATTTATGTAAACATTTTCGGCGGTATCATGAAGTGCGATGTAATTGCTGAAGGTATCGTAGAAGCTACAAAGCAGATGGGTCTGGAGCTTCCTCTCGTTGTTCGGCTTGAAGGTACAAACGTAGAGCTTGGAAAGAAAATTCTGGACGAATCCGGCTTGAATATTACTTCTGCAGATTCCATGGCGGACGGTGCAGAAAAAATTGTTAAAGCAGTGAACTAGGCAGAAAGGCGGGATATTGCATGAGTATCTTACTTAATAAAGACACAAAAGTGATCGTACAGGGGATCACCGGGGCGACAGGTCTTTTCCATACTAAACAGGCAGTGGAGTATGGAACAAAGATTGTCGGCGGTGTAACTCCTGGTAAAGGCGGTACAGAAATTGAAGGCATACCAGTCTTTAATACCGTAGAGGAAGCAGTGAAGCAGACTGGTGCCAATGCCTCAGTAATTTATGTTCCACCTCCGTTTGCAGCGGACGCTATTATGGAAGCGGCAGATGCAGGAGTGGAACTGGTCATTACTATTACAGAGGGAATTCCTGTAATCGATATGATTAAGGTTAAACGTTTCCTTGAAGACAAAGAAACGCGTCTTATCGGGCCGAACTGTCCAGGTGTTATTACTCCGGAAGAATGTAAAATTGGTATTATGCCGGGTTACATTCATAAAAAAGGACATGTTGGTGTAGTATCCCGTTCAGGTACTCTCACTTATGAAGCGGTTCACCAGCTTTCCACAGAAGGAATCGGCCAGTCAACAGCTGTAGGAATCGGCGGAGACCCGGTTAACGGTACTAACTTCATCGATGTTCTGAAACTTTTCAATGAAGATCCGGACACCCACGCTGTTATTATGATCGGTGAAATCGGCGGAACGGCTGAAGAAGAAGCTGCAGATTGGATTAAAGAGAATATGACGAAGCCGGTAGTTGGATTTATCGGCGGGAAAACAGCACCTCCTGGAAAGCGCATGGGCCACGCTGGTGCGATTATTTCCGGAGGTAAAGGCACAGCAGACGAGAAAATTAAGTCTCTGAACAATGCAGGTGTGAAGGTGGCTGAAACACCTGCTGTTATGGGTGAAGCGCTTATTTCCGTGCTGAAAGAAAATAATATTTACGATAAATGTGTTACACACCCGGTCAAATAAACCGGAACGGCAATTTTTGAGTGTGTGAAAAAGGAGAATTCTCCTTTTTCGCGCGCTCTTTTTTTATGGAGAAAGCTCCGTGTTGTATGTGAAGGTTGCCTGCGGCTGTCTTTCCATCCGGGAGGATCTGCGCGCTTCCACAGGCGTCTCGAAAAATCGCTATGGCATCAGTTTTACAGCATAAAGAGCAGTGTTTATGAAAAGCAGAATTTTTCTTTTTCTGTGAAAAAACGAAGCGGACACCGGCCCGTGGAAGAAGGATATTGGAGGATAGGGCGCAGCCTGCCCGAAAATCTCCTCCACGGCAGGCCGGTTGGAAGCGAAGTGTTTCTCAAGCCGTCAGCGATATTTAAATAGCTATGGAAAAAAGGTAACCAGCCGAATACAGCTGGAGATGAGGCTGCAAATTGGTGATCCGTATATTTTTACGATAGACCGCAGGAAAATACGAGAGCCGGAGGAGAAAATATGATTCCAGAGAGCATAAATGACCGTGTAATTCATCTGCACTACTGCAGTGGAGGGAACAGCAGACTGGTAAATGAAATTTTTCGGATGGACCCGGATATGAACGGAATATATGAAAAAAATTCATTTCTCCTGGGGGAAATCCCATTTCAAAGAAAGGAAAAGCTGCGGACGATTGTGCAAAAAGTCCGGGATCTCTCCTACGACGCCATTCAGGAACTTCTTTTGAAAGACGGCGTAAAAGCCATTTCATTAATTGACGAAGATTACCCTTCCCATCTCTTTCACATGACTGTCCCGCCTGCTGTTCTTTACTGTAAAGGAAAAACATTCCCTCTTCAGAACATGACGCTCGGTGTTGTCGGAGCCAGACATCCTTCCGTTTATGCAGCAGGAAATATGGAAGTGCTCTTAAGGCCGGCAGTAGAAAAAGGTATAGTAGTCGTCAGCGGGATGGCAGCAGGTATAGATACTCTGGCCCACAAAACTGCTATAAAATTTGGAGGAGAAACGGCAGCTGTTCTTGCTTACGGGCTGAATCACCTGTACCCCGTAAGCAGCAGAAATCTCAAGGAGAAAATGGAAAGGGATCACCTTGTCTTTGGCGAGTATCCCCCGTATATAAAACCTATGAAACACCGATTTCCTGAAAGAAACCGGATAATCAGCGGGTTAAGCAGGGGGGTCTTCGTTGTAGAAGCTAAAATGCGGAGTGGCTCACTGATTACAGCAGAAACTGCCCTGGAGCAGGGGAGAGATATTTACGCACTTCCTGGAAGAATAACTGACCAGCTTTCTGAAGGGACAAACCGTCTTATTCAGGATGGTGCCAAGTCAATATTGACTCCGGAGGATCTGCTTGAGGAGTTTGGTTATTAAAAAGACTTTTAAAAGCAGTTTGACAAATTGAGACAGAGTGTTTAATAATAGGGGAGATTCTTTTACTTGTGATACAGGGAGGAGCGACAGCACATGTCGGATTACTTAGTGATCGTAGAATCTCCCGCTAAGGCGAAAACGATTGGAAAATATTTAGGGAAAAAATACGTTGTTAAAGCATCGATGGGTCACGTCATCGATTTACCTAAAAGTCAGATGGGTGTAGATGTAGAAAATAATTATTCTCCTAAGTATATTACGATTCGCGGAAAAGGGCCGATTCTTAAAGAACTCAAACAGGCTGCAAAGAAAGCCAAGCGTATTTATCTTGCTGCCGACCCCGACAGGGAGGGGGAAGCAATTGCCTGGCATCTGGCAGACAGCCTGAATATTGATATGGATTCCAAATGCCGGGTTGTATTTAATGAAATTACTAAACAGGCTATCAAGGATTCTTTTAAGCATCCAAGAGAAATTAACACAAACCTTGTAGATGCCCAGCAGGCCAGACGTGTTCTCGACAGACTGGTAGGTTATAACATCAGTCCGCTTTTATGGAAAAAAGTTAAAAAAGGACTGAGTGCAGGGCGTGTGCAGTCTGTCGCAGTTAAATTAATAATTGACCGGGAAAACGAAATTAAAGCTTTCGAGCCGGAAGAGTACTGGTCAATTACAGCAGACATGGAAAAAGACGGCAGGTCTTTTGAAGCGAAATTCGTATCTTTGGACGGAGAAAAGAAAGAACTGAAATCTGAAGAAGACGTCAACCATGTACTCGACAGGATGGAAGGAAGAGATCTGACCGTTGATTCAGTAAAAAAGAAAGAGCGGCGCAGAAAGCCGGTCGTTCCTTTTACTACGTCCTCACTTCAGCAGGAAGCCGCCAGAAAACTGAATTTCCGTGCCAAGAAAACAATGATGCTTGCGCAGCAGCTTTATGAAGGTATTGCTATAGGTAAAGCCGGAACAACCGGTTTAATAACGTATATGCGTACTGACTCAACCAGGATATCAGATACAGCTAAAAACGAAGCATATGACTATATTCTGGAAAATTTCGGTAAAGAGTATGCTGGAGAAACAGGTGAGCAGAAGCAGTCTTCCAAATCTCAGGATGCCCACGAGGCAGTAAGACCTACAGTAGTTAAATATGATCCAAAGACGATAAAACAATATTTATCGCGGGATCAATACCGTCTGTACAAATTGATATGGGAGAGAATGGTCGCCAGCCGAATGGCACCGGCTGTGATGGACACAATGGCTGTTGATATGTCAAACAACGGTGTTCAGTTCAGGGCAAATGGTTCCAAGTTAAAATTTGCAGGGTTTATGAAAGTGTATATTGAAGGCAGTGACGACGGAAAAGAAGAAAAAGATAAACTTCTTCCGGATATGGAAGAGGGAGAAGTCACCACTGCGGAAACTATCGCTCCTAACCAGCATTTTACACAGCCGCCTCCACGTTTCACGGAAGCGAGGCTTGTAAAAACTCTGGAAGAGCTTGGTATTGGGCGTCCTTCCACATATGCCCCGACGCTGGATACGATTCAGCGGCGAGGATATGTTGCTCTTGAAGAAAAGCGTTTTGTTCCTACTGAACTCGGAACGATTGTTCTGGAACTGATTAATGAATTTTTCCCGGAAATTCTTAATGTGGAATTTACGGCTACGATGGAATCTGATCTTGACTCTATTGAAGATGGTGAAAATTCCTGGGTCAGTATCATTGACCGTTTCTATACGGATTTTGAAAAGCGCCTGAAAACAGCAGAAGAGGAAATGGAAGAAGTCGAGATTAAAGATGAGCCTGCCGGGGAAGACTGCGAAAAGTGCGGCCACGAAATGGTCTATAAAATGGGCCGCTATGGTAAATTCATGGCCTGCTCCAACTTTCCGGAATGCAGAAACACGAAAGCCATTGTTAAAGATATAGGGGTTCCGTGTCCTTCATGTAACGAAGGAAATGTAGTGGAACGTAAAAGTAAAAAGAAGCGTATATTTTACGGATGTGACCGTTATCCGGAGTGTGAATTCATTTCATGGGATAAACCAATTGAACGTAAATGTCCTAAATGCAGCAGCCTGCTCGTAGAGAAAAAATCGAAAAAAGGCACACACGTCCAGTGTACGGAATGTGATTATAAAGAAGACCGCAATTAACGAAGGAGGGCTGTTACCTTTTTAGGTGATGGTCCCTTGTTTTGGATGCGGGTCTTCATTTAGAATCCTCCACTTTCTGAAGTGCCGTTTTATAAAGAGTCGCTCTTTTAAAAACGCCGTGTTATTTTTTAGAGTCCGTGCGGCTCTTCACCTCTGCTGCGGAGGTCCTTCCGTCCGGGAGCGTCTTCTCACTTCTGCTGGAAGTCTCTGCCCTGGCATCATTTTACGGAACAAAGAACAGAACTGATGAAAAGCAGAAACACTTTTCTCTCCAAATATCGACGCGGGCTTTAACATAGTGTAAATTACGAAGTATTTTTCATTCGACGGGCCCGGGCATCATTTCATGACCTTTTTCCAGTCTTTGAATAGTTGGAAGGAAGTGTCTTCAAGTTCATCTGCTGATTCAATACCAGGAATACAATTCTGAATTTTGTGAAAAAAATGTAAAGTTTATTGAAAGAGCTGCTGGATTATGATACTATTTAGTAGCTCTAATTTTATGTTTTCTAAATGTGCCGGAAAGGAATGTGCTATGGACCGGGAATATTCAGATTTTCTTACATTTCTCCGTATTGAAAAACGTGCTTCTAAGCATACTGTAAGCAGTTATGAAAAAGATATTGCTCATTTTCTGAAATATATTGATCAGCGGTGGAATATTTCTGCGGCTGAGGTTTCGTATGTACATATCCGGGAGTATTTAACAGAGTTGTACGCTGAAAAGCTGGCGCGTACGACCGTAGCCAGAAAGATTTCATCCCTGAGGTCGTTTTATACGTATCTTTTAAGGGAAGAATCAGTTGTGGAAAACCCTCTCACGCTTATTCACGTGCCGAGGAAGGGAAAAAGGCTTCCTTCTTTTTTTTATGAGGAAGAAATGCTTCAGCTGTTCGATTCTGTAGATACAGAAACAGACCTTGGAAAAAGAAACTCAGCACTGCTCGAGCTGTTTTATGCAACTGGGATCCGCGTAGGAGAATGTATTAAACTTGATGTTAAAGATTTCGATATATATTTGGAAACTCTTCTCGTCAAAGGAAAGGGTGGCAAGGAGCGTTATGTTCCGGTCGGAAGTTTTGCAGCGGAGGCCCTCACGGTTTATATTAATGAAAGCCGCCCGAGACTTAAGCCGCAGGATGATGCACTTTTTCTTAATTACACGGGAAAAAGACTTACTGCCCGGGGTATCCAGAAAATTCTCAACAAATTATCCGTGGATGCCTCATTGACTTCCCGTATGAGTCCTCATATTCTGCGGCACACATTTGCTACGCACCTTCTGAATGAAGGTGCCGACCTGCGGACGGTTCAGGAGCTTCTCGGTCATACAGATCTTGCCGCTACCCAGATTTATACTCATGTAACGAAGGACCGGCTTCGCGAAGTATACCGAAATACTCATCCGCGGGCATAAAACGACCGGAAAGGAAGATGCAGGTGGAACCGATTAAAGGAACAACAATTTTTGCTGTGCGTCATAAAGGCCAGTCTGCCATGGCCGGCGACGGGCAGGTCACTTTTGGAAATGCTGTAGTGATGAAACATTCAGCCCGTAAAGTACGTACACTGTACCGGGGGAAAGTTACGGCAGGTTTTGCCGGTTCAGTGGCGGACGCTTTTACACTTTATGAAAAATTCGAAACAAAACTGGAGGAATTCAGCGGTAACCTGCAGCGTGCTGCAGTGGAACTCGCAAAAGAATGGAGAAGCGACAGAGTGCTCCGCCGGCTGGAGGCTATGCTGATCGTAATGGATAAGAATTCTATTTACCTTATAGCAGGAACCGGAGAAGTTATAGAACCGGATGACGGAATTATTGCTATAGGTTCCGGGGGAAATTATGCTCTTGCCGCCGGCAGGGCAATGAAGCAGCATGCTTCCCACTTATCAGCAGCTGAAATCGCGAAAGCAAGTCTTGAGACGGCCGCGGACTTATGTGTTTATACAAATCACCACATTATTGTAGAATCACCGGATGGAACGGAGGAGAGCTAAGATGAACAGTTCACTTACCCCTGTTCAAATTGTTGAACGTCTGGACCAGACAATTGTCGGTCAAAGGCAGGCAAAACGGTCAGTAGCAGTAGCTTTAAGAAACCGTTACCGCCGCAGCAGGCTGGACGATAAAATAAAAGAAGAAATAACTCCAAAAAATATATTGATGATTGGGCCTACTGGTGTAGGTAAAACAGAAATAGCACGTCGTCTTGCTAAGCTGGTCGGAGCCCCTTTTATTAAAGTGGAAGCGACCAAATTTACTGAAGTGGGGTACGTCGGCAGAGATGTGGAATCAATGATCCGCGACCTGGTCGAAACCTCGGTCCGGCTCGTTAAAGAAGAAAAAATGACGGAAGTAAATGATAAAGCGGAGAAACTTGCTGAGAAGAAACTTGTAGATCTTCTGCACCCGCACAATAAAAAATCCAAATCTTCCCAAAATTACAGAAATCCTCTCGAAATGTTTTTTCAAAACGAAGAAGAGGAACCGGAGGAAGAAGAAAAACCTGCAGATGAAACCTACCGCCAGACACGGAGAAAAATACAGGAGCAGCTGAAAAATGGCGAACTGGAAAATAAAGAAGTAACAATTACTGTAGAAGAACAGGGAAAATCATTTACAGACATGTTCCAGGGCGGCGGTATGGAACAGATGGGAATGAATATGCAGGAAATGCTTGGGGGAATGATGCCGAAGCAGACAGCCGAACGAACGCTTCCTGTCAAAGGTGCCCGCCGTGTACTGGCCGAGCAGGAAGCTCAGAAACTAATCAACATGGAAGAAGTTTCCCAGGAAGCTGTAGAAAGAGCAGAGCAGCTCGGTATAATTTTTATTGATGAAATTGATAAAGTTGCCGGAAAGAGTCAGCAGTCGGCGGATGTTTCAAGAGAAGGGGTTCAGCGTGATATTCTCCCGATTATTGAAGGCTCAACTGTAGTTACAAAATACGGAGCGGTGCAAACGGATCATATGCTCTTTATAGGGGCAGGAGCCTTCCATTTCTCCAAGCCTTCAGATTTAATTCCTGAACTTCAGGGAAGACTTCCTATAAGGGTGGAGCTTGATTCCCTCGGAGTCGACGATTTCGTCAATATTTTGACGAAACCTCAGTATGCTCTGCTGAAGCAGTATGAAAGTATGCTGGAAGTGGAAGGAATTAAGCTCGTATTTGAAGATGGAGCAGTCCGCCGTATGGCAGAAATTGCAGCCGAAGTTAATGACCAGACGGAAAATATTGGTGCCCGAAGGCTCCATACTATTTTGGAAAAGCTGCTTGAAGACCTATCTTTTGAAGCTTCAGAAATAACAATGGATACTGTTACAATTACACCGGCATATGTAGAGGGAAAACTGGCCTCGGTAGCTAAAAACCGTGATGTCAGTCAATATATTTTATAAATCTCAGGAGGGTATTAACCTATGGATCTACTCACAAAAACAAGAAAAATCAATGACCTGCTTCAAAAAAGTGCAGGACAGGCTGTAAACTTCAAAGAAATGGCCGAAACGCTTCGCGACGTAATCGAAGCGAATATATTCATCGTCAGCCGGCGTGGAAAGCTTCTTGGATACTCTATTAAGCAGGAAATCGAAAACCAGCGTATGAAGTCCATGCTGGAACAGCGTCAGTTTCCTGAACAGTATACAAGCGGACTTTTTAACATCCAGGAAACTTCTTCGAACCTCGATATCGAAAGTGATTATACAGCTTTCCCTGTAGAGAATAAAGACCTCTTTAAAAATGGGCTGACAACAATTGTACCGGTACAGGGCGGAGGCCAGCGGCTCGGGACACTCATCCTCGCTCGTCTTGATGATTCCTTTGACGATGATGACCTCCTTCTTGCCGAATACGCTTCAACTGTTGTCGGCATGGAAATCCTTCACGAGAAGCAGGAGGAAATTGAGCAGGAAGCGCGTAGTAAGGCTGTTGTTCAGATGGCAATCAGCTCACTTTCCTACAGTGAACTCGAAGCTGTAGAGCATATTTTTGAGGAACTGGACGGAAACGAAGGCCTCCTCGTAGCAAGTAAAATTGCCGATCGTGTAGGAATTACCCGATCAGTGATTGTAAATGCGCTTCGTAAGCTGGAGAGTGCGGGTGTAATTGAATCACGCTCTCTCGGAATGAAAGGGACTTATATTAAAGTGCTTAACGATAAGTTCCTGGCAGAACTTAAAAAGCAGCGCGGCTGATAGGTGTCAGGTTTTTCAGCTGGAAGTATTGCGGATTATTAAAAGATATGATATATTTTTTGATGGTGTTAAAAACACACGGTTTTGGATTCTGCGCCGGGGTGCTCAGTCGAGTCCGGGTGGAAGATGATATTACCGGAGGTAAAAAACCAAGAGGAGGTGAGTGATTATGGCAGTGATTTCCATGAAACAGCTTCTTGAAGCTGGGGTACATTTTGGACACCAGACACGCCGCTGGAATCCAAAAATGGATCGCTACATTTTCACAGAAAGAAACGGTATTTATATTATTGACCTTCAAAAGACGGTCAAAAAAGTTGAAGAGGCATTCAATTTTGTACGTGACCTTGCGTCACAGGGCGGAACAGTTTTGTTCGTAGGTACAAAAAAGCAGGCTCAGGATTCTGTTAAAGAAGAAGCCGAGCGTGCAGGAATGTACTACATCAACCAGCGCTGGTTGGGTGGAACACTCACGAACTTTGAAACTATCCGTAAGCGTATTGCGCGTCTTAAGCAGCTTGAAGTAATGCAGGAAGACGGAACGTTCGAAGTTCTGCCAAAGAAAGAAGTTGTCATTCTTAACAAAGAAATGGACAGACTTGAAAAGTTTCTTGGTGGTATTAAAGAAATGAACAAGCTTCCGGATGCCCTGTTTATTATCGATCCTCGTAAAGAGCGTATCGCAGTGGCAGAAGCGCACAAGCTGAATATTCCTATCGTAGGAATTGTAGATACTAACTGTGACCCTGATGAGATCGACCACGTCATCCCGGGTAACGACGACGCTATTCGTGCGGTTCGTCTGTTAACTGCTAAAATGGCGGATGCGATCATTGAAGCAAACCAGGGTGAAGAAACTACAGCATAGGTAATCAGAAGGGTGATAGAGGGGCTGACCCTTTATCACCTTTTTTTAAGAAAAACGGATTATTTATAATAGACGGCCGGCCTGAATGAACGGATTTTTTTATTCTGCCGGTTACTACGGATTTATATTATTAAGGAGGAATTTTACAATGGCGATTACAGCAAAGCAGGTAAAAGAGCTTCGTGAAAAAACAGGGGCAGGTATGATGGACTGCAAGAAAGCCCTTTCAGAAACAGACGGTGATATGGATAAGGCAATTGATTTCCTTCGTGAGAAAGGAATTTCCAAAGCAGCAAAAAAAGCAGACCGCGTTGCTGCTGAAGGTCTTGCTCATATTGTACAGGAAGGCAACCAGGCAGTTATCGTAGAAATTAATGCTGAAACAGACTTTGTATCAAAGAACGAAAACTTCGTAAACATGGTGGATGCTGTAGCAAAGCACATTCTTGAAAACAAGCCGGCTACTGCGGCTGATGCTCTTGAGCAGGGCTTTGCAGGAGAAGAAAACACTCTCCAGGACTTTATTACTTCCCAGATTGCTAAAATTGGAGAGAAAATCTCCCTCCGCCGTTTTGAAATTGTAGAACTTCAGGAAAATCAGCATGCTGGTTCCTATATTCACATGGGAGGCCGTATTGGAGTACTTGCAGTCGTTGATGGAGCAGATGCACAGACAGCCAAAGATGTGGCTATGCACGTAGCTGCTATCAACCCAAAATATGTAAGCCGTGATGAAGTTTCCAAGGAGGAGACTGACCGGGAGCGTGAAGTTCTTAAGCAGCAGGCAATGAATGAAGGCAAGCCTGAAAATATTGTAGAGAAAATGGTGGAAGGCCGTCTCAGCAAGTTTTTTGAAGAAATCTGCCTTAATGAACAGGCGTTTGTAAAAGACAGCGATCAAAAAGTAGGCAAGTACGTAGAGTCCAAAGGTGGATCCGTCAAAACTTTCTTCCGTTATGAAGTTGGAGAAGGCATGGAGAAACGTGAAGACAACTTTGCCGAAGAAGTTATGTCCCAAGTGAAAAAGTAAGGAAACGGAGGGGCACTTTGTGTCCCTTTTTCCTGAGCGGTTTTTCGAATACATGGTAAATTTTAATCACTGGAGGGACCTATGGAGCAGCCAGCTTACAAACGTATCGTACTTAAATTAAGCGGAGAAGCACTTGCGGGAGAGAAAGGCTTTGGAATTGATCCGGAAATGATTCAGTCCATTGCGGAACAGGTCAAGGAGCTTCAGGAAATGGATGTAGAAGTAGCTATCATCGTCGGTGGAGGAAATATCTGGCGCGGTATGGCTGGAGCAGCCAAAGGAATGGACCGTGCAACAGCTGACTACATGGGAATGCTCGCCACCGTAATGAATTCACTGGCTCTGCAGGACAGCCTGGAAAACATTGAAGTGCAGACAAGGGTTCAGTCTTCTATTGAAATGAGACAGGTGGCAGAACCTTATATCAGAAGACGTGCCATCAGGCACCTGGAGAAGAAGCGAGTTGTGATTTTTGCTGCAGGAACGGGAAATCCTTATTTCTCAACAGATACGACAGCCGCTCTCCGGGCTGCTGAAATAGAAGCGGACGTTATTTTAATGGCAAAAAATAATGTAGACGGTGTTTACAGCGCAGACCCATCCACTAATGCCGATGCTGTAAAATATGAAAAACTCACTTATCTTGATATACTGAAAGATGGATTGGCAGTGATGGATGCTACAGCTTCCTCTCTATGTATGGATAATGATATTCCTCTCATTGTTTTTTCCATCGGTGAAAAAGGCAATATTAAACGTGTAGTAAACGGCGAAGAAATAGGTACGATTATAAGGGGGCAGTCTTAATGTCATCATCAGTATTAAAACAGGCAGAAGAAAAAATGAACAAATCAGTGGAAGCTTTCGGAAAAGAACTGGCTACAATCCGCGCAGGCCGTGCAAACCCGTCCCTTCTGGATAAAGTCCAGGTGGAATACTACGGGGCGCTTACTCCTCTAAATCAACTGGCTTCCATTTCCGTACCGGAAGGACGGATGCTTCTCATCACACCGTTCGATAAGTCTGCTATGCAGAACATCGAAAAAGGAATTCAAAAAGCCGATCTGGGCCTTTCCCCGAACAATGACGGAAATGTGATCAGAATTACAATTCCTGCATTAACCGAAGAGCGGCGCAAAGAACTCATTAAGCTGGTCGGACGTTATGCAGAAGAAGCAAAGGTGGCTGTGCGAAATATCCGCCGCGAAGCAAACGACGAGCTTAAAAAGCTTCAGAAAGATGGGGAACTTACAGAAGATGAGCTTAAGCGCAGTCAGGAAGATGTTCAGAAGCTTACTGACAAGACGATTAAGTCAATCGACGAGCATTCCAAGAGGAAAGAAGACGAAGTCCGGGAAATTTAATCTTCTCTGTAGGCTGTGCTGCTGAAAATTACTCGGCAGGACAGTCTTTCTTTATTTAACAGAAGGAAAGGAATACATAAAATAACTATTCTTAGTTATACCCTGGCAGCAAACGTGATAGAATAAGAACGGAGCTTTTCAAAGACAGACAGAACCAGCTGGAGGCATACGTTCATGCTTAATAAACTGACAAAACGAAAAAAATTAGAATATAATAAAGAATATCCGAATCTTCTGGAGGGGGAGGTCCCTGCCCATATTGCAATAATAATGGATGGTAACGGCCGATGGGCTAAACAGCGGGGGCTTCCACGAATAGCCGGCCACCGGGAAGGTATGAATGTGGTCCGGAACATAGTTGAAACGGCGAGCGAAATAGGAGTGAAATATCTTACTCTTTATGCTTTTTCCACAGAAAACTGGAAGCGTCCAAAAACAGAAGTGGATTTTTTGATGAGACTTCCCGAACGTTTTTTAAATAGTGAACTTCCTAAATTAACAAAAGAAAACGTTCAAGTAAAAATAACAGGGGATATCGAAAAACTTCCGGAATTTACGATCCGTGCAGTAAACAAAGCGGTGGAGGCCACAAAAGAAAACAGTGGACTGATATTAAATTTTGCCTTAAATTATGGGAGCAGAGCAGAGTTGATGGATGCTTTCCGGGCCATGTATGAAGATGTAGAAAAAGGACGCCTTTCGGAAGAAGAAATTACAGAGGATACAGTAACGGAGTATTTGATGACGAGCAGTTTTCCTGAACCTGATCTCCTGATCAGGACAAGTGGTGAAATCAGGCTCAGTAACTTTATGCTATGGCAGCTTGCGTATTCCGAGTTCTGGTTTACAGAAGTATTATGGCCGGATTTTTCACCGGATAATTTTATTGAGGCTGTCAGTGCATATCAGCAACGGCAGAGGAGATATGGCGGAGTTTAGAGGAGGGTTTTTTTGAAGCAGCGTATTATTACGGGAGTAATAGCAGGGGCCGGGTTTTTAGGGCTGATTTATCTCGGGGGTCTCCCCTTCACTTTACTTATTATACTACTTGCCTTAATAGGCATATGGGAACTTCTGAAGATGAAGCAGATTCCTGTCTGGAGTATGCGGAGTTTAATTGGGTTTATATTTGTCCTGCTTCTTGTTCTGCCCCAGAATTGGCTTTTAACAGAATTTTGGCAGGTGGAACGGCTGGAATTGTTTTTACTTCTTATTATTGTGATGCTGGCACTGACAGTTATTACTAAAAATAAATTCACATTCGATGAAGCAGGATTTATGATACTGGCCTCCGTTTATGTCGGATTCGGTTTTCATTATTTTATGTATGCGAGGTTTTTGGATAATGGCCTTGCTTTAATATTTTTTCTACTTATTTTAATCTGGGCAACGGATTCCGGGGCTTATTTTGCAGGACGAAGTTTTGGGAAGCATAAACTCTGGCCGGAGATCAGTCCTAAAAAAACAATTGAAGGTTCTCTCGGGGGGATTGCGCTGGCCTACATTGCGGGGTTGATCTTTGTAATGATAGTGCCCGTTTTTGACTCTTTATGGACAGTTATACTTGTCATACTCACCGTTTCAGTAGCGGGTCAGCTCGGAGATCTGGTGGAATCCGCTTTTAAAAGGCACTACGCAGTTAAAGATTCCGGCCATGTCCTGCCTGGTCATGGCGGTATACTTGATCGTTTTGACAGCCTTATTTTTGTAATGCCTATATTGTATCTGTTCGGATTTTTAACTTAACACAGGGGGCACAGTATGAAATCGATTCATTTACTCGGAGCTACAGGTTCCATAGGAGAACAGACTCTGGACGTTTTGGCTAATCATCCTGAGGAATTTAAACTTGTTTCTTTAGCCTATGGGAGGAACACTGCTACAGCACTTCCATATATCGAAAAATTTCAGCCTGAGCTTATATCTGTGCAGGGAACAGAAACAGCACACGAGCTCCGGGGCCTTCTGACTTATCATCCGGAGATTGTAACAGGAAAAGAAGGACTGATTGCAGTTGCAGAAGCAGGCAGCCCGGGTGATATACTCGTAAATGCAGTGATGGGAAGCGTTGGGCTTCCACCTACACTTAAAGCGATGGAATCCGGTAAGGACATAGCTATTGCAAATAAAGAAACGCTCGTTACAGCCGGCCACATTGTCACAGAGCTGCAAAGAAAATACGGGGTGAAGCTCATCCCTGTAGACAGTGAGCATTCGGCCATTTATCAGTGTCTGCACGGAGATGCTAAAGAAGTAGAAAAACTGATTCTCACCGCATCTGGTGGAAGCTTCAGGGACAAAGCCCGAAAAGACCTGCAGGGGGTAACGGTTAAAGAAGCGCTTAACCATCCCAACTGGAGTATGGGAGCGAAAATTACGGTGGATTCGGCTACTATGATGAATAAAGGGCTGGAAGTTATTGAAGCACACTGGCTTTTTGGCGTGGATTACGACGACATAGACGTAGTGCTTCATAAAGAAAGTATTGTCCACTCGATGGTGGAGTATGTGGACGGAAGTATCCTCGCCCATCTTGGGACACCCGACATGAGAGTCCCGATTCAATATGCACTTACCCAGCCGTCCAGGCTTGCTATACCAGGCTCCAGAAGGTTAAAATTATGGGAAGCAGGAGCGCTTCATTTCGAAAAAATGGATTACGAAAGGTTCAGAGCCTTAAAGCTTGCAATTCAAGCGGGCAGAGAAGGCGGTTCTGCTCCTGCAGTTCTGAATGCTGCAAATGAACAAGCTGTAGCTATGTTTTTAGAAGATAGAATACGTTTTCTGGAGATTGATGAATTTGTGGAACGGGCGCTGGAAGAACACGAAACTTTAACCGCCCCCTCTTTGGAAGAGATTCTGGAAATTGATCAAAAAACCCGATCAAGCGTAGCTGATTATTCACGTTAAAGGGTGTGTGCATAAATGAATACTTTATTAGCCGTAATCGTTATTTTCGGTTTACTTGTTTTTATCCATGAATGGGGACATCTTATCGTTGCAAAGAAAGCAGGGATTCTCTGTCGGGAATTTGCGATCGGCTTCGGACCGAAGTTGTTCAGCTTTGTCCGCAATGAAACCCTCTACACCATCCGTCTGCTTCCACTCGGTGGCTTCGTCCGTATGGCCGGGGAAGATCCTGAACTTGTACAGATAAAGCCGGGATACGAAATCGGTCTGCTGTTTACAGAAGAAGGAAAAGTCAGCAGGATGATCATTAATAACAAATCAAAGCATCCGGACTGCAAAGTGATCCAGGTGGAAAAAGTCGATATGGAAAAAGATTTGTTCATTCAGGGATACACTGAAGATACTGAAGAGCTGGTTACGTACGAACTGGATCGGCGTGCAGAATATGTGTATGATGAAAAGCCGACTCAAATTGCCCCATATGACAGACAATTTGGTTCAAAAACCGTCGGTCAGCGGGCTGCGGCTATCTTCGCCGGCCCTTTTATGAATTTCGTTCTGGCGGTATTTGTTCTCATCATCTACGCTGCTGTAGCCGGTCTTCCGGTAAACGAGTCAGTTATAGGGGATGTGACCGATGATGGTCCGGCGGTGGAAGCCGGACTTGAAAGTGGTGACAGAATTACTTCCATAGATGGTGAGGAAGTTGCTACATGGGAAGATATGACAGAGATTATCCAGGAAAATCCCAACGAAAACATGGAGTTTGAGATTGCCAGAGGAAATGAAACGTTTAATTTAGAGATGACACCGGAAGAAAGAGAAGTGCCGGAAGCGGAAAACGTTGGTGTAATAGGGGTTATGGCTCCGACAGAAAGAAGTATCTCAGGAGCACTTGCTTTTGGATTTACTCAGACATATGAATACACAGCACTCATCATTGAAGCTCTTGGACTGCTTATTACCGGGGAGTTTTCGCTTGACGCACTGGCGGGTCCTGTAGGTATTTATGAATACACTGGTGAAGTAGCGGCAATGGGCTTTCTTGTACTCTTACAATGGACAGCTATTTTAAGTGTGAATCTCGGTATTATCAATCTGCTTCCACTGCCGGCTCTTGACGGGGGAAGGCTTATGTTTATCGGGCTGGAAGCTGTCCGGGGGAAACCGGTTGATCCCCAAAAAGAAGGTATGGTGCATTTAATAGGGTTTGCGCTTCTTATGCTTTTAGTACTTGCAGTAACATGGAATGATATCAACCGATTATTTTTATAAAACACGTTAATAGAGGTGGCTCATATTGAAACAATCAACGTATTTAATTCCTACATTAAGAGATATACCAAGCGGAGCGGACATCGTCAGTCATCAGCTGATGCTGCGGGCAGGACTGATCCGTCAGAGCGCGGCAGGTGTTTATTCCTTTCTTCCTTTAGGATGGCGTGTACTCCGGAAAGTTGAGCAGATTGTCCGGGAGGAAATGGACCGCTCGGGGGCTCAGGAGATGCTCATGCCATCGATTCAGCCGGCGGAGCTGTGGAAGGAATCCGGCCGCTGGGAAGCTTATGGCGAGGAGTTAATGAGAGTTACTGACCGCCATAACAGAGAATTTGCCCTCGGGCCGACCCACGAAGAAGTTATTACTTCCATTGTTCGGGACGATGTAAGATCGTATAAAGAACTGCCCATGACTCTTTATCAAATTCAGACAAAATTCCGGGATGAGAGGCGGCCGAGATTCGGAGTACTCCGCGGCCGGGAGTTTCTCATGAAAGATGCCTACTCGTTCGATAAAGATTTTGAGGGGCTCGACGAAAGCTATGAAAAAATGTATACAGCCTACAACAGCATTTTTTCGCGGCTCGGATTGAATTTCAGGGCTGTTATAGCTGATTCCGGGGCAATGGGCGGAAAAGACACCCATGAGTTTATGGTACTCTCAAATGTAGGGGAAGATACCATAGCTTACTCCGATGCCTCTGATTTTGCAGCAAATATTGAAATTGCACCTGTGAATGCTTCATACGATAAACCGGATGAAGCCGCCGGAGAACTTAGAGAGGTTGAAACCCCGGAGCAGCGGACGATTGAAGAAGTATCACGGTTTTTAGACGTTAAACCTGAAAAGTGTATTAAATCTATTCTTTTCATGGCGGATAATGAACCAGTTCTTCTTCTCGTACGGGGCGACCACGAGGCCAACGAGATTAAACTGAAGCATGAACTGAATGCCGAAACGGTCGAAATGGCAACTGAACAGCAGACAAAAGAAATTCTTGGGTCAGTGCCTGGATTTATCGGTCCGGCAGGAGTGCCGGCAGAATTGAATGTGTATGCGGACCATGCAGTCGAATATATAGTGAACGGCGTGTGCGGAGCCAATAAGGAGAAATTTCATTTACTAAATGTGAACCCGGAAAGGGATTTTTCTGTAACAGCCTTTAAGGATCTGCGCAGCATTCAGGAAGGAGATCCTTCTCCTGACGGCAGAGGGGTTATACATTTTAAAGAGGGCATAGAAGTAGGACACGTATTTAAACTCGGAACTAAATACAGTGAAGCTCTTGGAGCCGAATATTTAAATGATCAGGGAAAGGCAAAACCTATTGTTATGGGCTCCTATGGAATAGGTGTTTCCCGGACGGTTGCTGCTGTTATCGAAGAAAATTATGATGAAAACGGCATCGTCTGGCCGGCCTGTGTTTCTCCGTTCGACGTACATTTAATTGCAATTAACGTAAAGCAGGAAGAGCAGAGAAGCCTTGCCGAAAAAATTTACGGGACACTGCAGGCCAGGGGTACAGAAGTTTTATATGACGACCGGCCTGAACGTGCAGGCGTAAAATTCAAGGACGCGGATCTTATCGGCATTCCGCTTCGCGTCCAGGTAGGTAAAAAAGCTTCTGAAGGTTTTGTGGAACTAAAACACCGAAAAACTGGAGAAGTGGAAGAAGTACATGTCGATGAACTTTCTGATGTGCTGGAGAAATGCCAGCAGTAAAATAAAGGCTGTCCTTGATATTTCAGGGCAGCCTCTCTTTATCTGCTCAGTCTGTTTCCTTTTTCATTTTCAACAGTTCATTTTGGAGGGAGAAACCAGACCTGAGTTCAAGGTCAGCAGAGAAGGCTGATAAATTAAGTTTACAATATGAATCAAAATATCAGATATATCATAAGAAGGGAGCAGCAGAAGATGTCGATAGAACTTCAAAACCGACAGGAGCGGTTCAGGCTGCTGATGGAGCAGGTGCAGATGCCGGATGATTTCATGAAAAAATATGCGGAAGGCGCCTATATAGAAAAACTGGAAATTCATCAAAAAGATCATAAGTGGAACTTTTTTATTGCTATGCCGAAGCCGCTTCCCTTTCCAGCATTTGAACTTCTCCAGACCCGTATAGTACAAGGTTTAAGCCATATTGCGGAAGTTTCATTATTTCTGCGTTACGAAGAAAATTTTCAGGCTGAAGAATTGATAGAAAGCTATTGGCCGTATTTTATTGAGCGTTTAAGAAGTTCAACAAACGGTCTCATTCAGCGTCTTGAAGCACAGGTTCCAAGAATCGATAACAATCGGATGTATCTCGCAGTAATGAATGAAACAGAAGCGGAAATACTTGAGCGGAGAGTCAAAGCTCCACTTAAGCAGCTTCTTGCCGGAGCGGGTTTTCCGGACTTTATTATTGCTACGGAAGTAAGAGAGGCAAAGGAAGAAATTAAAAGATTTGAAGAGCAGAAGCAGGAAGAGGATCATAATAAAGTCGTCGAAGCGATGCTCGAAAAGAAAAAACAGGAGTCTAAAGCAAAAGAGCTGCAGGACGAGCAGAAAGTTTCTGTCGGCATGGCGATTAAAGATGATCCGGTTGCGATGGAGCAGATTATCGAAGAAGAAAAACGGATTACCGTGCAGGGGTACGTTTTTCATGCCGAAACAAAAGAATTGAAGAGCGGCAGAATGCTTTTAACGTTTAAAATAACGGATTATACTGATTCCCTGCTTATAAAAATGTTTTCCAATGATAAGGAAGACGTGCCTGTGATGGAAGCTGTGAAAGAAGGAATGTGGATTAAAGCGAGAGGGTCCGTTCAGTACGACACCTTCATCCGTGATCTGACAATGATGGCAAGGGACTTTCACGAAATTAAGCCGTACGTCAGAACAGATGAAGCAAAAGAGGAAAGCAAGCGTGTAGAGCTTCATGTGCACTCAACAATGAGCCAGATGGACGCGGTTACTTCTATTAGTGATTACGTAAAACAGGCTGGAAAATGGGGGCACCCTGCCATCGGTCTGACAGATCATGCAGTGGCACAATCCTTTCCCGAAGCGTATGCTGCCGGCCAGAAGCATGGGGTGAAAATTCTTTACGGGCTGGAAGCCAATCTTGTGGATGATGGAGTACCTATCGCTTACAATGCTTCACGACGTGAACTTAAAGATGAAACATATATTGTGTTTGATGTGGAAACTACAGGACTGTCTGCCGTTTATAATACTATTATAGAACTGGCAGCGGTGAAAATTAAAAACGGGGAAGTAATTGATAAATTTGAATCTTTCGCGGATCCTAAAGAAAAACTGAGTCCGACAATTATAGAATTGACAGGTATCACTGATGACATGGTCGAAGGACAGCCTGATCCAGGAGAAGTACTTAAACAATTTTATGAGTGGTGTGGAAATGATATTCTTGTAGCCCACAATGCAAGTTTTGACATCGGCTTTTTAAATGCAGGCTATGAAAAAATCAATTACAGTAAAGTTAAAAATCCGGTAATAGACACGCTTGAAATGGCAAGGATGCTTTATCCCCACTTTAAAAACTACCGGCTGAACACACTGTGTAAGAAGTTCAACATAGAACTCGTTTCTCACCACCGGGCTATATACGATGCAGAGGCGACGGGGCACCTGCTCTGGAAAATGGTAAAGGATGCACTGGAAAAAAATATAACAGTGCACGAACAACTGAACGAGCAGGGATCAGCTGAAGACTATAAGAAGCAGCGTCCTGTCCACTGTACGATTTATGCAAAAACGAAAGAAGGATTAAAAAATCTTTACCGTCTCATCTCGATGTCCCACATTAATTATTTTTACAGAGTTCCACGAATACCGAGATCAGTACTTGTTAAAAACAGAGAAGGACTGATTGTAGGGTCCGGGTGTGACCGGGGGGAAATATTTGAAGGGCTGATGCAGAAGGGGCTCGAAGAAACAAAGGAAGCCGCAGCCTTTTATGACTTTATTGAAATTCAGCCTCCGGGAAATTATGCACACCTTATAGAGAAAGAAATTGTGCGTGACGAACTTGCTTTAAAGGATATATTGAAGCAGCTTGTTAAACTAGGAGAAGAAACAGGAAAACCGGTGGCAGCTACAGGCAACGTCCATTATCTGGATCCTGAAGATTACGTTTATCGAAAAATACTTATCGCTTCCCAGGGGGGAGCCAACCCTTTGAATCGCCAGAGGCTCCCGCAGGTCCATTTCAGGTCAACCGATGAAATGCTGAATGAATTCAGTTTTCTGCCTGAAGAAAAAGCAGAAGAGATTGTAGTTACTGCGACGAGGGAGATTGCGGACAGTATTGACGATATTAAACCGATTCCGGATGATCTTTACACACCTCATATTGAGGGTGCTGATGAAGAAATGCGTCAGCTTTGCTACGATATGGCCAAATCTATCTACGGGGAGGAGCTCCCTCAGCTCGTTATTGACCGGCTGGAAAAAGAATTGACGAGTATTATTTCCAATGGGTTTTCGGTAATCTACCTGATTTCCCAGAAACTTGTTAAAAAATCACTCGATGACGGCTACCTTGTTGGTTCCAGAGGATCCGTCGGCTCGAGTTTCGTGGCTACAATGACTGAAATAACAGAAGTTAATCCTCTTCCGCCGCATTATGTCTGTCCAAACTGTAAACACTCCTACTTTTTCAATGACGGGAGTGTCGGATCCGGATTTGACCTGCCGGACAAAAACTGTGAAAAATGCGGAGAGCTCTACGCAAAGGATGGGCATGATATTCCTTTTGAAACCTTCCTTGGATTTAAAGGGGATAAAGTGCCGGATATCGATTTAAACTTTTCCGGAGCTTATCAGCCGGTGGCCCATAACTATACGAAGGAACTGTTCGGAGAAGACTACGTGTACCGCGCAGGAACGATTGGTACTGTGGCGGAAAAAACAGCCTACGGATTCGTGCGGGGATATGAAAATGACGAAGAAATGCAGCTCAGAGGAGCAGAAATAGACCGGCTCGTACAAGGATGTACAGGAGTCAAACGAACAACCGGCCAGCATCCGGGAGGCATTATTGTTGTTCCTGATCATTTGGACATCTACGATTTTTCTCCTATCCAATTTCCGGCAGATGACCGGGAATCAGAATGGAGAACGACTCACTTCGATTTTCATTCCATACACGATAACCTGCTCAAGCTGGATATACTCGGTCATGATGATCCTACAGTAATACGGATGCTTCAGGATTTGAGCGGCAGGGATCCGAAGACGATTCCTGTGGATGACCCGGAAGTATTTAAACTTTTCAGTGGCACAGAGTCTCTCGGGGTAACAGAAGAACAGATCATGTGCAAAACAGGAACCTACGGTATTCCGGAATTTGGCACACGGTTTGTAAGGCAGATGCTTGAAGAAACAAAACCGTCCACTTTCAGTGAGCTCGTGCAGATTTCCGGACTTTCCCATGGGGCCGACGTATGGCTCAATAATGCAGCAGATCTGATCGCTGCGGGAACATGTGAGCTGAAAGATGTTATAGGCTGCCGTGATGATATCATGGTATATTTAATGTACAAAGGACTGGATCATCCTTTAGCCTTTAAGATAATGGAATTTGTGAGAAAAGGCCGCGGGCTGGAGGAAGAATGGATCGAAGAAATGAAAAAGCATGGAGTACCGGACTGGTATATAGGCTCCTGTTTAAAGATCAAGTACATGTTTCCTAAAGCCCATGCCGCAGCGTATGTTTTAATGGCTGTCCGCATCGCATACTACAAAGTTCATGAACCAATGATGTTTTACGCGGCGTACTTCACGGTAAGAGCAGACGATTTTGACCTTGATACAATGATCCGGGGATCAGCAACAATCCGAAAGAAAATCGAGGAAATTCATGCAAAGGGGCTGGACGCTTCCCCGAAGGAAAAAAGTCTCGTTACAGTACTGGAGCTTTCGCTGGAAATGTGCGAGAGAGGCTTTTCATTCCAGAAGGTGGATCTGTACCGCTCGAAGGCGACAGAATTTCTGGTGGAGGGGGACACCCTTATCCCACCGTTCAATGCTATTACCGGTGTTGGTACAAATGCTGCTCTCGCTGTAGAGAAAGCGCGGAAAGACGGAGAATTCCTATCTAAGGAAAATTTAAGGGAAAGAAGTAAAATCACGAAAAGCGTTCTTGAGAAACTGGACGAGCACGGCTGTCTCGATGAGCTTCCCGACTCCAACCAGCTCTCCTTGTTCTAGTCTGTTTGCATCAGGCAGGTCAATATGGTATATTGTATTTAGACAGAGCGATACGAGCGTAGGGAAGAGTGGGGAAACCCACTCTTTCTTTTGCGAAAAAATCCAATATTTGTAATAAATTTTCCAGTTAACCGTCTGGATCAAGGAGGGAAGAAGTGATGTCCAATCAAATATATGAATCTGTGGAGAAGCTCGTACTTCCAATTTTGGAAGAAGAAAACCTTGAACTCGTGGATATAGAGTTTGAAAAAGAAGGGAAAAACTGGTTCCTTCGAGTATTTATTGATTCTGATAACGGGGTTGACCTTGATGACTGTACAAAAGTCAGTGAGCAGCTCAGCGAGATGCTGGATAAGAAGGATCCAATTGAGCAGGCCTACTACCTGGAAGTCTCATCACCGGGGGCAGAACGTCCTTTGAAAAAGAAAAAAGACGTTGAAAAAGCAGTAGGGAGTAATATTTATGTTACTACCTATGCACCGGTAGAAGGAGAAAAAGCATTCGAAGGTACACTTGCTTCTTTTGAGGACGATGTTCTTAAAATGGAAGTGAAAGTAAAAACCCGGGTAGTGGTATATGAAATTCCTTACAGCCAAGTAGCAAAAGCAAGACTCGCCGTAGCGTTTTAATTTTGAAAGGGGGACATCAGCTCCATGAACAGTGAATTTATGGAAGCACTTGCGACTATAGAAAAAGACAAGGGTATTGATAAAGAAATTATTCTCGAAGCTATAGAACAGGCGCTTATTACAGGTTATAAAAGAAACTTTAATTCCGCACAGAACGTCAGGGTGCAGATCGACCGGGAAGTTGGAACAATTCGAGTCTTCGCACGTAAAGAAGTAGTAGAGGAAGTGTTTGACGCCCGTCTTGAAATTTCTCTGGCTGAGGCTCATGAAATTAATCCGCTTTATGAAGTTGGAGATATCGTTGAAATTGAAGTAACTCCCCGTGATTTCGGGCGTATTGCAGCGCAGACCGCTAAACAGGTAGTTACTCAGCGTGTCAGGGAAGCGGAAAGAGGAATTATTTATTCCGATTTCATTGACAGGGAAGAAGATATTATGACAGGGATAGTCCAGCGTCAGGATCATCGTTTTATTTATGTTGATCTTGGAAAAGTCGAAGCCCTCATGCCGCTGTCTGAACAAATGCCTACAGAGTCATACAAACACAATGATCGTATAAAAGCATTTATCACTAAGGTGGAAAAAACAACTAAAGGGCCTCAAATCATGATTTCCCGCACCCATCCCGGCCTGCTGAAAAGACTATTCGAACTTGAAGTTCCGGAAATTTATGATGGAACGGTTGAAGTTAAATCTGTTTCAAGAGAAGCAGGAGAACGATCTAAAATTGCGGTTCATGCGGAAGATGAAGAGATTGATCCTGTGGGCTCCTGTGTAGGTCCAAGAGGACAGAGAGTACAGACGATTGTCGATGAGCTCAAAGGAGAAAAAATTGACATAGTACGCTGGTCGGAAGACCCTAAAGTATATGTAGCCAACGCACTCAGTCCTTCCAAAGTAGTGAAAGTAACGGTAGATGAAGAAGAAAAGATGACACAGGTTATCGTACCTGATTATCAGCTTTCCCTCGCTATCGGGAAAAAAGGACAAAACGCCCGTCTGGCAGCAAAACTGACGGGATGGAAGATCGACATCAAGAGTGAATCGGAAGCGGAAGAACTGGGTCTGCTTGCGGAGGGAGAAGAAACGGAAAGTATTTCCGGGGAATATGAAGCGTATTCAGCTTCTCCCAACGACGTTGCCGACTGGCTGAATGAGGAAGAAGAAAAGTAAAAGGAGGGGTATGTATGCAGAATAAAAAGACCCCGTTCCGTAAATGCATCGTTACTCAGGAAATGAAGCCAAAAAAAGAGCTGCTGCGAATCGTACGCTCACCGGAAGGAGAAGTCTTTCTTGATCCGACTTCCAAAAAATCCGGAAGGGGAGCTTATATATCCAATGATCAGGCTGTTATTGACGAGGCTGAGAAAAAAGGAATTTTAAGCCGACATTTGAAAACGGAAGTTCCTGCTGAGCTTTATAATGAACTGCGCAGGTATCATCTTCGGAGTCAGTTGAAATAATGGATAAAAAACAATATTCTCTGCTCGGGCTTATGCAGCGGGCCGGAGCCCTGATAACCGGTGAAGAACTCGTCGTTAAGGCTGTGCAGTCCAACAAAGCCAAACTGGTAGTATTAGCGGAAGACGCATCAGCGAATACCGAAAAAAAAATAAGCGACAAATGCCGTTATTATAATATCCCTCTTTACCGGCTGGGGAGCCGTGATGATCTTGGTGCTGCTGTTGGAAAAGAGCGTCGTGTAGTTATAGCGGTAACAGACACCGGATTTGCGGATGCATATCAAAAAAACGAAAAGAAACGGGTCTGAGTCAGCACACAGAGTCGTTTATTAACAGGAACTATAGGAGGTACGTTTATGAAAAAGCGGATTTATGAGTACGCCAAAGAAAAAAACGTTACAAGCAAAGAAGTGATAGACAAACTCGCTAAAATGGGTATTGAGGTTAACAACCACATGAGCGTTATTACCGAAGATACGATCAACAAGCTCGAAGGTAAAACCGGGGACACGGCGGATAAAAAAGTTTCCTCCAATCCTAAACGTTCTAGTGATAACGCTTCTGTCAAAGAAAAAAGTTCAAATAACAATACTTCAGCTAATAAGGGTGCCCGCAAAGGACCCCAGAGCAAAGGACCGCAGAACAAAGGACCGCAGAACAAAGGGCCTCAAAATAATAAGCGGGGCCGTAAAGGCGGAGGCGGGCCAAAACCGCAGAAACCTAAAGCGGCGACACCGGAATATGTAAAATATGAGCTTCCTATTACGGTCGGCGCTTTCGCTGACAAGCTTAACAAAGAACCGTCCGAAATCATTAAAAAATTAATGGGACTCGGAGTTATGGCGACAATTAACCAGGAGCTTGACAAAGACACGGTAGAGCTTCTCGGTGAGGAATTCGGGGTAGAAGTTGAAGAAGAAATTATCATAGACGAATCCGAATTTGAGAATATTATGGAAGAGGACGATCCGGCAGATCTTGTAGAGCGTTCTCCGGTTGTTACAATTATGGGTCACGTAGACCACGGTAAAACAACTCTTCTCGACGGCATTCGGCATACGAAAGTAACTGCCGGTGAAGCTGGCGGTATTACCCAGCATATCGGAGCCTATCAAGTGGAAGAAAACGAAAAGAAAATCACTTTCCTGGATACTCCCGGACACGCAGCATTTACAACAATGCGTGCACGCGGTGCTCAGGTAACCGACATTACTATTCTGGTAGTTGCAGCAGATGACGGTGTTATGCCACAGACTGTGGAAGCTATTAATCATGCCAAAGCTGCAGAAGTTCCGATTATTGTAGCGGTTAATAAAATTGACAAAGAAGGGTCCAATCCGGATCGGGTGATGCAGGAGCTTACCGAACACGGATTAGTCGCTGAAGCCTGGGGCGGAGAAACAATCTTTGTTAATGTATCGGCTATCCAGGGTGAAGGGATAGATGAACTGCTGGAAATGATTCTGCTTGTTTCTGAAGTTGAAGAACTGAAGGCCAATCCAAATAAAGAGGCTTTCGGAACGGTTGTAGAAGCCGAACTGGACCGTGGACGAGGACCGGTTGCTACACTGCTCGTCCAGGCAGGAACATTAAACGTGGGTGATCCTATCGTTGTCGGAAATGCTTTTGGTAAAGTGCGTGCGATGGTGAATGATTTAGGCCGCCGTGTGAAAAGTGCGGGACCTTCCACGCCGGTGGAAATTACGGGTCTCAATAGTGTTCCGCAGGCAGGGGATCAGTTCAAAGTATTTAAAGACGAGAAGAAAGCCCGTCAAATTGGGGAAGCCCGTGCTGTGAAGCATAAAGAAGCGACGAGAAAGGAAAGCTCCAAAGTCAGCCTTGATGATCTTTTTGATCAGATTCAGCAGGGAGAAATTAAAGATATCAATATCATAGTTAAAGCAGATGTGCAGGGATCCGCTGAAGCAATGAAAGGTTCTCTCGAAAAAATTGAAGTAGAGGGTGTGAAAGTAAACATCATCCACACAGGTGTCGGGGCTATTGCAGAATCCGATATCATTCTTGCCGCAGCCTCCAATGCAATCGTTATCGGCTTCAATGTGCGACCGGACGTGAATGCTAAACGTACGGCTGAAGCAGAAAAGGTTGATGTACGTCTTCACCGCGTTATCTATGATGCAATCGAAGAAGTAGAAGCTGCGATGAAAGGGATGCTTGATCCAGTTTACGAAGAAAAAGTAATCGGGCAGGCTGAAGTACGCCACTTGTTTAAAGTGTCACGTATCGGTACGATTGCCGGCTCCTACGTAACTGATGGGAAAATCACCCGCGATTCTTCCGTACGTGTTATTCGTGAAGGAGTAGTCGTTTTTGAAGGCAAGCTAAAAGATTTAAAACGCTTTAAAGATGACGTAAAAGAAGTGGCTAAAAACTATGAGTGTGGGATTACGCTGGAAAACTTTAACGATGTGAAAGAAGGCGACACAATCGAAGCTTATATTATGGAAGAAATTAAGCGGTGACCATAGGAGTGCTCACTTTGGAGGCGGTTATTTATAATGCCGGCTCTCTCAAGGAAAAGCGTTCTGTAACCAAAAGTGTAGCTGATAAAGTGAAGCGGAAGTTTAACGTTTCTTTTTCAGAAATTGCTTATCAGAATGTTTGGCAGCGCGTAAAGTGGGTAGCAGTAACAGTAAGCGGGGACCGTCGTACAGCGGAAAGAGAACTCCAGTCTCTGCTGGATTTTATCGACGGTTTTCCTGCTCTGGATGTTTCCCTGACAGAATGGGAGTGGCTTTAGTAAAGCGACTATACAGGAGTGATTAATATGAGTAACGTTCGTGCAAACCGTGTCGCAGAACAGCTGAAAAAAGAAGTTTCCGCGATTATTCAGCGGGAACTTAAAGATCCACGTATCGGGTTTATTACCGTTACGGATGTTGATGTAACAGGAGATCTTCAGCAGGCGAAAGTTTTTATAACGGTTTACGGAGAAGAAGAAGAAAGAAAGCAGACTTTTGACGGTCTGGAAAAAGCTAAAGGGTTCATCCGTTCCGAAGCAGGGAAGCGGATTCAGCTGCGCAAAACTCCGGAAATTTCTTTTGAATTTGATGAAAGTATCGAACGCGGTAACCGTATTGAGACATTAATCCGCGAAATGAAAGAAAAAGAATAGATTATGGTCAGAGCTGTCCTGAATTCAGGACAGCTTTCTATGTGGACGTTGATGATCTTCCTTTCATATAAGCAGAGGCCTGTGAATGTTAAGATCTCCAGCTATTTCAGAAAAAGTCAGACCACATACGAGCGTTGGGGGAGACAGAGCTATCTATGTTCGCTGTTGGGTTGGAGAAACACTTCGCTACCAACCCCGGCCTGCCGTGGAGGAGATTTTCGGGCAGGCTGCGCCCTATCCTCCAATCTCCTTCTTCCACGGGCTGCTTTCCGCTTCGTTTTTCACAAAAAAGTAAAGTTCTGTTTTCATAGACGCTGCTCTTTAATCTACAAAACCGCCGCCAAGATGATTTTTCGAGACGCCTGCGGAAGCGCGAAGATCCTCCCGGACGGAAGGGACAGCTGCATGCTTTCTCCGCGGCAGGTGTAAAGAGCCGCAGGCAACCTTAAATAATAACCCACGGAGCTTTAACAGAGCTTTAAATAAAAGGAGTAACATTAGATTACATATGTTAACCTTGTAAACAAACAGCGTGTAACAATCAGAAACAGTATAGGTCAGACAGATTGATGGAGGGAAATTCATGGATACAACTGGAGGAATAGTACCCTTATGGAAACCAAGAGGAATGACTTCTTTTGATGCAGTGAAAAGAATCAGGACCATTTACGGAACAAAAAGGGCAGGGCATACCGGGACGCTGGATCCTGATGTCGAAGGAGTACTGCCCATCTGCCTTGAAAGGGCGACGAAACTTGTAGAATATTTAACTGCTGATAAAAAGGTATATGAGGGAGAAGTAACAATAGGTTTTTCAACAGATACGGAAGACGCCGGCGGAAAAGTAATAAAAACTACTCCAATCCAGAAAGCCATATCAGAAAATGAAGCAGATGATGTGCTCCTCCGGCTCACCGGTCGAATAAAACAGGTGCCGCCGATGTATTCTGCAGTTAAGATAAAAGGAAAAAAGCTGTATGAGTATGCAAGGGAAGGTATCGAAATTGAAAGGCCCGAACGTGAAGTGACCATCTATAAGCTGGAGCGTCTGACTGCTGTGAAAAACACGGAAGACACAGCTTCTTTCTCTTTCAGGGCGGAATGCAGTAAAGGTACTTATATACGTACGCTGGCAGTGGAAATCGGGGCACGACTCGGCTACGAAGCACATATGTCTTCTCTTATCAGGACATCTTCCGGTTCTTTTCGGGGAGAATCCTGTGTTACACTGGAAGAGCTGGAAAAGATGGATGATCCGGAAAAAGCGTTACTGACAGTTGAAGAGGCGGTTAAACACATTCCTTCTATTACAGTAGCACGTGAAGATGAGCTAAAAGTCCTTCAGGGAGCTATTCTTCCACTTCCGGACGTACAAAAAATTGCAGATGCACCTTACTTCGGTCTGTATAATCGTAAGCACGAGCTGCTCGCTCTTTATAAAAAAGATGAAAAGCGGGCTGGGAAAATGAAGCCTGAAAAAATGATACGTATAATGAACTGATAATTGAGGTGTCGCTTGTGGAAACAATCAAATTGGCTTATCCTGCAGTTTCTGGTGACTACCCGGCGGCTTGTGCTGCTCTGGGTTTTTTCGACGGAGTACACCGGGGGCACAGAGACGTGATCGAAACTGCTGTGAGGATTGCAGAAAAAGATAATTTAACGCCGGCGGTAATGACTTTTTATCCGCATCCTAAAGAAGTGCTGCGTGGAACACCGGCAGAGTACCTGACTACTCTTGAAGAAAAGAAGCAGCTTCTGCAGGATCTGGGAGTAAAGATACTTTATCTCATACAATTCGATGAGAACTTTGCTTCTCTGTCACCTCAGGAGTTCGTCGACGAGTTTATTATTAATTTAAATATAAGGCACGTCGTGGCAGGGTTTGATTATTCTTACGGTCACAAAGGGAAAGGCAGTATGGAAGCGTTTCGGTTTCATTCGAGAAATCAGGTGGAAGCCACCACAGTAGCGAAATTCGCTGAAAATGAAGTGAAAATAAGTTCCACTGCGGTGAGAGAAGCACTTAAAATGGGAGATGTCGAAAAGGCGGCACTGTATTTAGGAAGGTTCTATAAAGCTTCCGGAAAAGTAATTACCGGAGAAAAGCGTGGTCGGACGATAGGATTTCCAACAGCTAATGTAGAGCCGCCGCCGAAACTGCTGCTTCCAGCTCCTGGAGTATATTCTGTAGCAGCAGAGATCGAAGGGCAGCGTTTTCCTGGTGTTGCAAATTTAGGATATAAACCTACTTTTCATGAAAATGGCCATTCACAGACATTGGAAGTCCACCTGTTTGATTTTGACAGTGATATTTACGGCAAGGAAATACAAGTTGAATTTCATGCACATATACGGGATGAAAAACGGTTCAATTCCGTAGAAGAACTCATTAATCAAATTAATAAGGATGCTGAAACAGCGAGAAACTATTTTCTGGACAAATAATCTGACCGGTTGCAAAAAATAGAGATTTCATGTATATTAGGTGAAGTCGGAACCAATGCTTGGCAAGACGATTCACCAACGTCAGCTAGGCACTTGGCGATTATTTTTAAATTTTTAGGAGGTGAAATGGATGGCACTTACTCAAGAGCGTAAAAATGAACTCATCAGTGAGTTCAAAACGCACGAAAATGACACTGGATCCCCGGAGGTTCAGGTAGCTATCCTTACAGAACAGATCAACACATTAAACGAGCACCTGCGTACTCACAAGAAAGATCACCACTCTCGACGTGGTCTTTTGAAAATGGTAGGTCAGCGCCGTAACCTTCTTACGTATCTGCGTAAAAAAGACGTAACGCGCTACCGTACACTTGTGGACAAGCTGGGTCTTCGTCGATAAGGTACTGAAGCGGGAGGCTTACTCCCGCTTTTTTTTATGCATATATACATACTGCTGTGCTTTTCTTCCCGGGGCATTTTTGATATGATATATTAGGATGTGGGCAGAAGAGAGCGCAGCTATTTTCCGCGTTTACATATGGCATAACTATGCTGAATATGAGTAGCCGGCAGAGGCGGGCCGATTCCAACCGGAGCCTTCCGGCTGAAGATGTACGAAGAGAGGAGCAATACAAAAATGTCAACTGAATCAAAGATTTTTTCTACAGAATGGGCAGGCCGTAAACTTTCGGTCGAAATTGGCAAATATGCAAAACAGGCAAACGGAGCAGTGATGGTGAGGTACGGTGATACCACTGTTTTATCCACAGCTACTGCCTCCAAGGAACCGAAAGATCTTCCATTCTTTCCACTGACTGTAAATTACGAAGAACGTCTTTATGCCGCGGGTAAAATACCAGGCGGTTTTATCAAGCGGGAAGGACGTCCGAGTGATCATGCAGTTTTAACGAGCCGTCTGATCGACCGGCCGATACGACCTCTTTTTCCTGACGGTTTCCGAAACGATCTTCAAGTTATCAGCATGGTAATGAGTAACGACCAGAATTGTTCTCCGGAGATGGCTGCAATGCTTGGTTCGTCACTTGCAGTGAGTGTTTCCGACGTTCCTTTTGATGGTCCTATTGCCGGTGTTACGGTAGGACGCATTGATGGAGAATTCATGATCAATCCGAGTACGGATGATATGGAAAAAAGCGATATTGAATTAATCGTAGCCGGTACAAAGGATGCTATTAATATGGTGGAAGCGGGAGCTGAGGAAGTTCCTGAGGATGTAATGCTTGAAGCTATCCTTTATGGTCATGAAGAAATCAAAAGACTCGTGGAATTCCAGGAAAAAATTATTGAAGAAGTCGGCAAAACTAAAATGGAAGTTCAGCTTGTTAAAATTGATGAAGCTCTCGAAGAAGAAGTTCGCAGCTTCACAGGAAACAGGCTGACGGAAGCGGCTACAGTGATCGAAAAACAGGCACGCGAAACGGCAATTCAGGAAGTATTTGACGATACTCTGGAACATTTCGCTCCAGAAGAGGATACAGAAGACCGTTCGAAGGAAGTAAAGGAAGTTCTTAATAAGCTCCTGAAAGAAACAGTACGTAAGCTTATAACGAAGGAAGGTCTTCGTCCTGACGGAAGAAAAGTTGATGAAATTCGTCCTCTTGCCTCTGAAATTGATATACTTCAGCGCACCCACGGGTCAGGGCTGTTCACACGCGGTCAGACTCAGGCACTGAGTGTATGTACACTCGGCCCTCTTGGTGATATGCAGGTACTTGATGGACTGGGAATTGAAGAATCAAAAAGATTTATGCATCATTACAACTTCCCTCTTTTCAGTGTTGGGGAAACCGGACCGATCAGAGGACCTGGACGAAGGGAAATCGGTCACGGAGCACTCGGGGAACGTGCTCTCGAAAAATCGATTCCTTCGGAAAAAGATTTTCCTTATACGATCCGTCTTGTATCAGAAGTGCTTGAATCCAACGGCTCTACTTCTCAGGCGAGTATTTGTGCCAGCACACTTGCAATGATGGCAGCAGGAGTTCCGCTTAAAGCTCCGGTCGCTGGAATTGCAATGGGACTCGTTAAACATGAAGAAGATGTGGCCGTACTCACCGATATTCAGGGAATGGAAGACGCCCTTGGTGATATGGACTTTAAGGTAGCCGGTACAAAAGATGGCGTCACTGCTCTGCAGATGGATATCAAGATTGAGGGTATCGATAAGCAGGTACTTGAAGAAGCTCTTTCCCAGTCTAAAAGAGGCCGTCTTGCTATTCTTAAAAACATGCTGGATGCCATTCCTGAAGCCCGTTCAGAACTGAGTGAATATGCTCCTAAGATCATGATGATGTCCATTAATCCGGACAAAATCCGTGACGTTATCGGACCGAGCGGAAAAACAATCAACCAGATTATCGACGAAACTGGAGTTAAAATTGATATTGAACAGGATGGCACTGTTTATATCGCTTCTTCAGATGCCGAGGCAAATGAGCAGGCCAAAAAGCGCGTCGAAGATCTGGTGAGAGATGTGGAAGTCGGCCAGACTTATCTGGGAAAAGTAAAAAGGATCGAAAAATTCGGGGCTTTTGTTGAGCTTTTCAAAGGAAAAGACGGACTTGTTCATATCTCTCAGCTTGCCAATGAAAGAGTAAACAAAGTAGAGGACGTTGTAGCCATCGGAGACGAAGTTCTCGTAAAAGTTACAGAAATTGATAACCAGGGACGTGTAAATCTTTCGAGAAAAGTAATGCTCGATAAATAAACTTATATTTCCGCCAGAAGAGATTCTTCTGGCGGATTTTTAAAACCGGCCCGACAGAATAAGCCGCAGTTTAGTGGAGGAATCGGAATGAAACGTTTTGTACTGGATAATGGAGTAAGAGTAGTGCTGGAACCTAACAGCACCGTGCGTTCAGTCGCACTGGGTATATGGATTAACACAGGTTCCCGGTATGAAAAGGCTGAGGAAAACGGAATGGCCCACTTTATTGAGCATATGTTTTTTAAAGGCACAAAAAATCGCAGCGCGAAAGAAATAGCAGAAGCTTTTGATTCGGTGGGTGGATATGTGAATGCTATGACTTCCAAGGAATATACTTCTTATTACGCTAAAGTTTTGGATACTCATGCAGAAACAGCTTTGGATATTCTTGCAGACATGTTCTTTAATTCTGAATTTAAAGAAGAGGAAATGCGCAAGGAAAAACAAGTAGTTCTTGAGGAAATTTACATGTATGAAGATGCCCCTGATGATCTTGTACATGAACTTCTTGCAGAAGCAGCCTACGGAAGCGACCCCCTTGCTTCACCGATACTTGGAACAGAAGAAACATTGAAAGGTTTTACGAAAGAAAAGCTGGATCAATTTATGAAAGAACATTATGCGGCGGATCAGGTTGTTATTTCTGCAGCCGGCAACATTGATGAATCATTTGTTGAAACAGTCGAATCCTATTTCGGAAACCTTGAAAAAGGCCGTTCGTTCAGGGAACATCCAAAGCCGGTTTTCAGAAGCGGACAGATTGTTCGCAAAAAACAGACAGAGCAGGCTCATTTTTGTCTTGGATATGAAGGGTATGCCCTGGGAGATGAAAAAATGTATGCTCTCGTGCTCATGAATAACGTTCTGGGAGGCAACATGAGCAGCCGTCTTTTTCAGGAAGTCCGTGAGAACAAAGGACTCGCCTATGCTATTTTCTCCTATCACGAAGCTTTTCGTGATACGGGAATATTGACCGTCTACGCAGGGACTCAGGAAAAATATCTGGATGAAGTTTTTGATATTACAGCCGCTGCCATCTATGATATTTCCCGTAATGGAATAAGCGATAAGGAGCTGCGGAACGCAAAAGAGCAGCTGAAAGGAAGCCTGCTGCTGAGCCTGGAAAACACGAACAGTCATATGAGCAGAAACGCGAAAAATGAACTGCTGAAAGATCATCGTTCCATCGATGAAGTGGTAGAAAAAATCGAAGCAGTATCTATGGATAAAATAAAAGAAGTGAGCCGGGATCTTTTATCCAAAGAACCTGCAGTTTCCCTCGTAAGTACAAGCGGAATTCTGCCAGTCTCCCTTAGAAAGACTACGGGCGAGTTAGAAAAGCGGTGATGACAGCCTCCTATGCTGATTTATCAAGATTAACCGGAAGTGCAATTGTGAGCTTCCATTGTTACAATTAATGCTGTGTGATTATAGACTAAAATTCGGAAGGGGTACGTTAGATATGACGAAAACTTTTAATGTAGCAGTACTTGGAGCAACCGGAGCTGTAGGGGAACAGATGCTGAAAACACTGGAGCGTCTGGATTTTCCTATAGCATCCCTTAAACTGCTTTCTTCCAAACGGTCGGCCGGTAAAAAAATCAAATTCAAAGGAGAAGAAATTACGGTGGAAGAAGCGAAGCCTGAATCTTTTGAAGGTATTCAGCTTGCTCTGTTTTCCGCAGGTGGATCCATCTCCAAAGCGCTGGCGCCGGAAGCAGTTAAGCGGGGGGCGGTCGTAGTGGATAACACCAGTGCGTTCAGAATGGATGAAGAAGTTCCCCTCGTGGTACCGGAAGTTAACGAACATGCGCTTCAAAATCATAAAGGTATTATTGCCAATCCGAATTGTTCTACAATTCAAATGGTTGCGGCACTGGAGCCTGTCAGAAAGGAATTCGGCCTGAAAAAATTAATTGTATCCACTTATCAGGCGGTATCGGGTGCTGGATCCGAAGCTGTCGATGAAATGTATGAGCAGTCGCGCCAGATTATGGACAATGAAGAAATCGATCCAAAAGTCCTTCCGGTGTCGGGTGACAAAAAACATTACCAGATAGCCTTTAATGCTGTTCCACAAATTGATGTATTTACAGACAATGGATTTACTTTTGAAGAGATGAAGATGATTAACGAAACAAAGAAAATCATGGAGGACAGCAGTATTAACGTTGCTGCTACATGTGTCAGGCTCCCAGTGGAAACTGGCCACTCGGAATCTGTTTATATCGAAGTCGAAAAAGACGGCCTTGACGTATCCAGACTGCAGGAATTGATGAAAGATGCTCCGGGAATTACGCTTCAGGACGATCCTTCCCAGCAGATATATCCTCTGGCAGCTGATTCCAAAGGAAAAGACGATATATTCGTAGGAAGAATCCGACAGGATCTGGACGAGAAAAAAGGTTTCCACTTATGGATTGTATCCGATAACCTATTAAAAGGTGCAGCTCTGAATTCCGTACAGATTGCTTTTTCTCTCGTGAATACAGGTCTGCTAAAATAACCTGAAAGCCGAAGGTGACAGAGAATGAAGATCATTGTGCAGAAATTTGGAGGGACTTCCCTTCAGACTGAAGAACGCCGGGGCCGATGTGCTGAGCATGTAGCTTCGGCGCTCCGGGAAGGTTATAAAGTGGTGGTCGTAGTGTCTGCTATGGGGCGCTCGGGAGACCCTTACGCTACTGATTCTCTGTTGGAAATGGCCGGGGGCACCCCCCCGGACGTTTCACCAAAAGAGCAGGATATGCTGATGGCCTGTGGAGAAACCATTTCCGCCGTAGTGTTTTCTTCTATACTACAGAAAAAAGGAATTAAATCGGAGGCCGTAACAGGTGCTGAAGCTGGATTCCGTTTGACGGAAAAATTTGGGGACGCACGCATCCGTGAGATGAAAACAGATCATCTGGAAGAATTGCTGGAAAAGATGGATGCAGTAGTTGTAACCGGATTTCAGGGACAGACTCCCAAAGGCCACACAGCAACACTGGGACGCGGAGGATCAGATACATCTGCTACTGCGCTTGGAGCCGCCCTTGAAGCTTCCTATGTCGATATTTTTACTGATGTAAACGGGATTATGACTGCAGATCCACGTGTCGTTAAAAATGCCAAGGCGCTGAGCGTCATTACATATGGAGAAGTCAGCAATATGGCTTATCAGGGAGCAAAAGTTATACATCCACGTGCGGTTGAAGTAGCTATGCAGGCGGACATTCCTATTCGTATTCGCTCCGCCTCTGAGGAGGGGGGAGGTACATTGATTACTTCCAGCACTACCAGTATACGGGGGAAAGATTTGGAAGAGAGGCCTGTAACAGCAGTCACACATGTAAAAGATGTCGTTCAGCTGAAAATTAATAACCCGGATGATCCGGCCCGTATATTTGAATGCATGGCGGAGGAGAATATTTCTGTAGATTTTATTTCTATTCATCCTGAATTTATTACTTTTACCGTACCTTCCCATATAAGGATTAAGGCGGAAGACTCTTTACAATCAGAAGGTTATCACGTAACATGGACTGACCGATGTGCGAAGATAGCAGCCGTTGGTGCAGGAATGAGCGGAGTACCGGGCATTGCCGCACGGATTGTAAAAGCGTTGAAAGATAAAAATATACCGATTATGCAGTCAGCAGATTCCCATACAACGATCTGGGTTCTCGTGAAGGAGAAGCATATGCTGGACGCTGTAAATGCCCTGCATGATGCGTTTTTGCACGAATTGTGCCCTTAAAAGGAGGAAGAAGTATGAATTTAGGAAATGTAGTTACAGCGATGGTGACCCCTTTTAATAAAGAAGGCAGGGTGGATAATGCCAAGCTGAAAGAACTCATGGATGTACTGATTTCCCGTGGAACTGAAGCCGTAGTTGTCGGTGGCACGACCGGAGAATCGGCCACGTTAAGCATGGAAGAAAAAGCAGCACTCTATAAAGCGTCTGTTGAAGCCAGTGGGGGCAGAATTCCAGTTATAGCCGGCACGGGCATGAATGATACCCATGCAACAGCAGAGCTGTCCCTTCAGGCTCAGAGGGATGGTGTGGATGGCATTATGCTGGTAGCTCCCTACTATAATAAACCTTCCCAGCAGGGCCTTTATGAACATTTTAAAACGATAGCTGATCAGCTGACGCTCCCGGTTATGCTTTACAATGTTCCGGGACGAACAATGGTAAATATGCTTCCGGAAACTACAATAGCTCTTTCTGAGGTTCCCAATATTACTGCTGTGAAGGAAGCGAGCGGCAATCTTGACCAAATAACTGCAGTTATTGCCAACACACCACCGGAATTTAAAGTGTATTCTGGTGATGACAGCCTGACGCTTCCTGCTGTTGCTGTAGGCGCGGATGGCATTGTTTCGGTTTCCAGTCATGTAATCGGTTCCGAGATGCAGGACATGATTCAACTGTACAGATCCGGCCGTGTGGAAGAAGCGGCGAAGCTTCATCAACGGCTTGTACCATTTATGCAGGCTATGTTTATCGCGCCGAGTCCTTCGCCGGTAAAAACAGCTCTTCATATACAGGGTATTGATACAGGAGGAGTCCGCCTGCCCCTCATACCACTTTCACAGACTGAACGTGAAATAGTTGAACATGCGCTCAATGAGGCAGCTGGAATCTCCCGCTTTCCGTCATCTTGATGAAAGTATAGTGAAGGCGTCATGACGTAAGGTCATGGCGTCTTTTTTATGGGAAACAACGGGCAGAGCAGGAAATATTTTATCTGCAGTGCTTGTAGTAGAAAACATACTTCATGTATACTTGTTTCGAGAGGCAGAGAACGGGCTTGAATATATAAAACAGGAGGAACATTCATTGTCAAATCAACAAACAGAAAAAATACGTATATTCGCCCTCGGCGGATTGGGAGAAACAGGAAAAAATCTTTACGTTGTGGAACTGGATGAAGATATTTTTATTCTCGACGCCGGGTGCATGCATCCCGAAGATGATATGCTCGGAGTAGATATCGTCATTCCGGATACAAGCTACCTTATAGAAAACAAAGACCGGGTAAAAGCTATTATACTGTCCCATGGTCACGAAGAACATATTGGAGCGGTGCCTTACCTGCTGCGGGATTTGAAAGCTCCGGTCTACGGTTCAAAGTTCACCCTTGCACTGCTGAAAGATCAATGTGATGAAATTAAACTGAAAAAACGTCCGAAATTTCACGAAGTCCACGCCGATTCCAAAATAAAAATTGCCAAAACGCCGGTAAGTTTTTTCCAGACTAATCACAGCATACCGGATTCTCTCGGAATTGTGATTCATACTTCACAGGGACCGATCCTTTACACTGGAGATTTTAAATTCGATCAAAATCCGGTGGATGGAAAAACAATGGACATTGATAAACTTACTGAAATTGGTTCCAAAGGCGTTCTATGTCTTCTCTCGGACAGCAGTAACGCGGAAACCCCGGGTTATACTCCGTCGGAATCACTGGTCGCAGAGGGATTGAAAGAAGCTTTTCATGAAGCGCCCAAAGCAATCGTCGTGTCCACTGTAGCATCAGATATACATCGTATTCAGCAGGTTATAAAAGCTGCTGAAAATCAGGAAAGAAAAATTGTCGTTGTAGGAAAGGACATCGAAAGAGCGACTTCCATTGCTCTCGATATGGGCTATTTGACAGATGAAAATGAAACTTTCATCAATAAAAAAGAAGTTAAGCAGAGCGCGCGCGAAGATCTGGTTATTCTGACTACGGGAAGCCAGGGCGAACCTGTGAGCGAACTCGCACGGATGGGCAAAGGCTCCCACCCGCTGTTTAAGCTTGAAAAGAAAGACCGTGTTGTAATTTCGGCTATGCCGAATCCGGGCAATGAGAAACTTGTTTCCCAGCTGATCGATTCAATTTCCCGGACAGGAGCAGACGTTGTTTACGGAAAAACGAAAAAAATTCACGTTTCCGGCCACGCGAGCCAGGAAGAATTGAAGCTGCTTCTGAATTTAGTCAAGCCCCAGCATTTTATACCTGTAAGCGGTGAATTCCGTATGCAGTATGCTCATAAACAGCTTGCAGAATCTGTTCATGTGGAAAAGGACAACATTTATCTGCTGGAAAAAGGAGAGATTGCTGAGTTTTCTAAAAGGAAAGGAAAACGTACTAATAAAATTCCTTCCGGGCACGTTCTTATCGATGGCCTTGGTGTGGGAGATGTAGGTAACATTGTGCTTCGGGACCGCAGACTTCTTTCCAAAGACGGTATACTTGTCGTCGTTGTTACACTGAACAAAAAACATGATAAAATTCTCTCTGGACCGGATATTATTTCAAGAGGATTTGTGTACGTAAGAGAATCAGAAAAATTGATTAAAGAAGCGGAGGATCTTGTGACGAAGTCTCTCGGAGAGGCGATGGAACAAAATCAGACAGAGTGGTCTCAGCTGAAAAGTCATGTGCGGGACAAACTAAGCCGCTATTTATATGAAAAAACAAAACGCCGTCCGATGATTATGCCGATTATTATGGAAGCCTGATAAAATTTCCGTTGCGGAGATGTTCCCCATGCCCGAGCCGGCATGGAGGATATCTCCTTTTTATTTTATTCTGTAACGGAAGTTAACGAAAACCACTGGAGCAGAAACTTCAAGTAAGTAGTCGAAGTTTGTTGATTAAATGATTAATGCAGAATATTTATTCCAGTCATTGTATAACCCCCTTCTCTTACCGAGGCTGGGTAGTGCCCCTCTTATTTTGGACACTCCTGCGTTTAAGAAGGGATTCTTATGGCAGTTGGGAAGTTCACGGAACAGGAAATAATAGTGCCGGTTCCACCGGACGTTACGCAGCTGGAGCCATTTCTTTATCAGAAAACGGCTTTTTTAAGGATATTTTCTAGAAAAGAAAACTTTTTTGCTTTCCCTGCAGCAGACGCACAGGCGACTCCTGGGCGATCCAGGAAGGCGTAAGCAGAGCAGCATAATCCATACATGAAAAAACACTTTATCAACAGCCTGAAACTTCAATAATGAAGTTGCGATCGCAAGAGAAAATTAAGAAGACAGTAACCGCTGGAATCATGATAAAAAGCAGAGCTGCTTTTACATAGAGTGTCTGCGTGGTAAAATAATAAGAGAAAAACAAACGTTCGTAAAGTAAAGCTGAAATAAAGGAGTGCTCACTTTGGCAGTGAAATCTACAAAAAAGAAACCAGGGCGTCCGGCCAGAAAGACGACAAAAAAACATCAACAGTGGAAACAGGCCCTCATAATAGAAGTTACCGGGCTCTTTCTGCTCATTATTTCAGTTGTGATACTTCTCGGATTGGGACCTGCAGGTGAAGCAGGAAGATCTGTTCTCCGCTTTATTTCAGGAAGTCTACACCCTGTTTTAAATGCAGGACTCGTTTTATTTTCACTGTTTTTTATGTGGAAAAGGAGACTTCCAGAATTATGGACAAGAAGAGCTGCAGGAATATTCGTGACTTCTTTAGGGTTAATGATGCTGTTCCATCTGCCTCTACATAATTATCTTCCCGACAGCAGTTTTCAGACTCCCTTTCAATACTATATAAACAATTTCGGGAATCCTCAGAGTGTTTCCGGAGGGATAATAGGGGCTGCTTTATTTCAGACGGCCTATCAGCTCATTGCCGCGGCCGGCGCTGTGCTTCTCGGTATAGGTATTACGGCTTCGGGGCTGATTATATTAACAGGCAGGTCATTTGTAGAAATTTTAAGGCAGAGCAGTGAAAAGCAGAAACCGTTCTGGAAAGGACTGCTGGATAAAACTACTGCTATTTTTTCAAGATTTCAATCCGATATGAAAGAACGGTGGAAAAGCAGAAAAACAGAAGCAGTCAAGAATCCTTCACAAGAAGCAGAGCAGGACCCACCAGAAGCAAAGCAGAAAGAAAATGTTGAAGAGACAGAAAACAGGGAACCGGAAATATACGACTTTACAGCCAATGCCTACGACCCAATTGAAAAATCACCGGAACCCGCACCAGTAGAGACTAACGTGGAATCCGGACATACAGACGAAAGTAAAGAAGGGGCGTCCCTTGTCGTTCAGGAACAGGAAAATGTGGATTATCAGCTTCCTTCACCGGAACTTTTGCAGACACCTGTCAAGCAGTCCCAGGCGAAAGAACATTCGCTTCTTTCCAAAAATGCCCGTAAGCTGGAAGAAACGCTCTCAAGCTTTGGTGTTTCTGCAAAAGTAACGAAAGTACATCTCGGGCCTTCCGTGACAAAGTATGAAGTTTACCCTTCCACCGGTGTAAAAGTCAGTAAAATTGTAAATCTGACCGATGATCTGGCACTGGCTCTTGCAGCTAAAGATATCAGAATGGAAGCTCCTATACCTGGGAAATCAGCTATTGGTATCGAAGTTCCGAATCAGGATGTTTCACTCGTTACGCTGAGGGAGGTACTTGAATCCCCGGGTATGAAAACGAAACAGAATCCGCTGGCTATCGCACTCGGACGCGATATATCGGGAGATGCAGTGATGGCAGAATTGAACAAAATGCCGCATCTTTTGGTGGCCGGTGCTACAGGAAGCGGAAAAAGTGTGTGTATTAATGGAATAATTGTGAGCATCCTGCTGCGGAGCAAGCCGCATGAAGTTAAGCTGATGATGATTGATCCTAAGATGGTGGAGCTGAACGTGTATAACGGTATTCCACATCTGCTGGCTCCTGTAGTTACTGAGCCTAAAAAAGCTGCCCAGGCGCTGAAAAAAGTTGTTAGTGAAATGGAACGGCGCTATGAACTGTTTGCTTCTACAGGTACCCGTAATATTGAAGGATACAATCAGCATATCATGAAGGAAAACGAAAACCGTAAAGAAGATCCTTATAACCCGCTTCCTTATATTGTAGTGCTTGTGGATGAACTTGCGGACCTTATGATGGTAGCTTCCGGAGAAGTGGAAGATGCTATAACAAGGCTTGCCCAGATGGCACGTGCGGCAGGAATTCATCTTATTATAGCGACACAGCGTCCATCCGTTGACGTTATTACAGGAGTAATCAAAGCTAATATACCTTCGCGTATCGCTTTCGGTGTGTCCAGCTCCACGGATTCCAGGACTATCCTGGACAGCAACGGAGCAGAAAAACTGCTTGGAAAAGGAGATATGCTGTTTATGCCCGTCGGTTCCAACAAAGCTACCCGGATTCAGGGAGCCTTTCTCGGAGATGAAGAAGTCGAAAGCGTTGTTCGCCACTGCATTGAACAGCAGCAGGCTCAGTATGCCGAAGATATGATACCTTCAGATGTACCTGATAAAGAAATGGGTGAGGCGGAAGACGAACTTTATACGGATGCAGTACAGCTTGTAACTCACATGCAGACTGCTTCAGTTTCTCTCCTCCAGAGAAGATTCCGTATTGGATACTCGAGGGCCGCAAGATTAATAGATGAAATGGAACAAAGGGGAGTAGTCGGCCCGTACGAAGGCAGCAAGCCCCGGGAAGTTTTGGCAGCCCGTTCTGAAGAATCTTGACCGATGAAGAATTAGTGACAGGGCTTTTTTCGTGATAAAGTATAAAATAATAAATCAGACGGGCAGGGGGAAAACGGGATGATTAAATCAGACTCAAGACCTTTATATCTTCAAGTAATCGATAAAATAAAAGATGATATTGAAACAGGAAATTATGAAACAGGTGAGCGGCTTCCTTCAGAGTTTCAACTTTCCAAACAGCTCGGAGTAAGCCGGGCGACTTTAAGGGAAGCACTGCGTATGCTGGAAGATGAGAGTGTTGTGATCCGTCGTCATGGAGTCGGGACCTTTATTAATTCCCGGCCGCTGTTTTCTTCCGGGATCGAGGAGCTGTTCAGTGTTACTGACATGATTCGGAGGGGAAAGAAGGAGCCAGGAACTATTTTTTTATCTTCTTCAATAAATACGGCAGAAGAGGAAGATAAACACAGGTTTCATAATGATGATCTTAATGAAATGATAACGATTGAACGTGTCCGTACGGCCGACGACGAGCCCGTCGTGTACTGCCTCGATAAAATTCCGGCACAGCTTGTAAGTGATTACGTTCCTCATGAAAATCAATCCCTGTTTGACCAGCTTGAAAAGAAAGGGACCACTATCGCCTATGCCATGACTCAGATTGAGCCGATAGGCTATCACGATACTATTTCAGAAATACTTGAATGCGGGCCTGAAACAGCTCTGCTCGTTTTGAAACAAATGCATTACGATGAAAATGAAGAACCCGTGCTTTACTCTATAAACTATTTCCGCGCAGATAAATTCAAATTTCACGTCTTAAGAAAACGTGTATTTTAACAGTTTGAACAGGTGAGAGGAACTATATTTTCTTACAGGTGTCCAGAACGAAAAATTGTATAAAATGGATAATAAGAGAAGTTAAACTAATGGAAAGAAAGGATGATCTGATTGGAAAATGTAACAATCAACTCTATTAATACACATATTATGCCGGTGAAAACTTTTAAAACAACAACCTTCGTACTGCAGGTACGTACAAAACTTTCGAGAGAAACTGTGACCGCGCGGGCCCTTCTTCCTTCCGTACTGGAAAGAGGAACTGAACATTTTCCGGGCAGACAGTATATACAGGGGGCCCTTGAAGAATTATACGGCGCCCACCTGACTGCTGATGTCGTAAAAAAAGGAGAACACCACGTAATTACGTTCCGGATTGAAGTTGCTAATGAAAAATTTCTTTCAGATAATACACCGCTTACCGGCCGGGCGGTTCAGCTTCTCGCTTCTGTACTGCTTTATCCCCTCACTGAAAATGAGAGTTTTCCGGCAGAGGCAGTAGAAGAGGAAAAAAGATCCCACCGTCAGAAAATCGCCGGTATTTACGATGACAAAATGAGGTATGCCGGTATGAGGCTGAATGAGGAAATGTGCAGGGCAGAAGCTTATGCACTTCCTATACTCGGGTTTGAAGAAGACCTGGATAATATAACAGGGGCTTCCCTCTACGAAGTATATAAACAAATGCTCCGGGAATCAGTGCTGGATTTATATGTTGTAGGTGACGTGGAAGAAGAAGAAATTAAAAATTTTGTTGAGCAGTATCTGCAGGTAACAAACAACGAGCCTGTGCCCTACAGCACAGAAGGTACTAAAGAATCTGAGAAGCCCCGCCTTGTAAAAGAGGAACAGCAGATCCAGCAGGCCAAGCTTCACATAGGATACCGGACAGGAACAACGTTTGGTGATAAGGATTACTTTGCTCTGCAGGTATTCAACAGTCTGTTCGGGGGTTCTCCTCATTCCAAGCTGTTTGTGAATGTCCGGGAAAAAGCCAGCCTGGCTTATTACGCAGCTTCACGTGTTGAAAGTCACAAGGGACTGCTTCTCGTACTTTCCGGCATTGAATCAGACAAATACGAAGAGGCTGTAACCATTATAGATAAGCAGATGGAAGACATGAAATCCGGGAATTTTACAGAAGAAGATATCTCCCAGACGAAAGCAGTCCTGAAAAATCAAATTCTGGAAACTATCGATGTGCCAAGAGGAAGAATTGAACTGGAGTATCATGGAGCAATAGCAGGCCGGAAGATCAGGGCCGAAGACTGGGTTAAAGAAATTGATCAAGTATCCAAAGAAGATATTGTCCGGGCAGCTTCCAAAATAGTTAAAGATACTACGTACTTTCTTTATGGAAAGGGAGGGAATTAATGATGGAGCAGGTAGCATTCGATCAGCTTCAGGAAACTTTATATAGGAAAAAACTTGCGAATGGGCTGGATGTATTCATTCTTCCAAAACCGGGGTTTAACAAAACTTATGCAACTTTCACAACAAAATACGGGTCGGTAGATAACGAATTTGTTCCTCTGGGAGAAAAGGAAAGCGTAAAAGTTCCGGATGGAATAGCCCATTTTCTTGAACATAAAATGTTTGAAGATGAAAATGGTGATGTTTTTCAGGATTTCAGCAGGCAGGGGGCAAGTGCCAATGCTTTTACGAGCTTTACGAGGACAGCTTATTTATTTTCAAGTACCTCCAACGTAGAAACAAATTTGAAAACTCTGCTGAATTTTGTCCAATATCCGTATTTCACGGAGGAAACAGTGGAAAAGGAAAAAGGAATAATTGAACAGGAAATCAGCATGTATGAAGACAACCCAGACTGGCAGAACTTTTTTGGTCTCCTGCAGGCTATGTATCAGAACCACCCTGTCAAGACAGATATAGCCGGGACAGCAGAGTCTATCGGCCGTATCACAAAAGATGATTTATATATGTGCTACAGGACATTCTATCATCCGGCAAATATGACAATGTTTATTGTTGGAAATGTAGAACCGGAAAAAGTGATGAATTTTATTGAACAGAATCAAAAAGAAAAGAATTTTCCGGCAGCCGAAAGCCCACAGCGCTTCTTTTCGGACGAGCCGGGCCAGGTGTCCGAAAAGATGAAAACAATTCCGATGCCTGTAAAAGTAGGAAAGACACTGGTAGGCATTAAGGAATCAGAACCGGATAAGCAGGGCAGGGAACTGCTGAAACATGAACTTTCTGTTCAGCTCCTTCTGGAAATGATGTTTGGTCAAAGTTCGAAAAATTATCAGGATCTTTTTTCTTCCGGTTTAATAGATGATTCTTTCAGCTTTGACTATACGGCTGAAAAAGGTTTTGGTTTTACTGTGATTGGAGGAGATTCCAGTGAACCTGAATCATTGGCAGGAAAAATTACTGAGTTAATCGAAGAGTTTAAAAAGCAGCCCTTCGACGAAGAAAGCTTCAGGAGAATCAGAAAAAAGAAAATTGGTTTTTTCCTCCGGGCAATGAATTCACCGGAATACATCGCCAATCAGTTTACGAGGTATTACTTTAACGACATGCACCTTTTTGATGTGATTCCTGTGCTCGAAGAACTTACGCCTGAAAGTCTCCAGTCAACCCTGCAGACTCATTTTGACACAGAGACGAGGCTTTCAGCCTGTGTAATAAAGCCGGAGGTCAGTGAATAATGAAGCCCTGGGCTTTAATTACAGGAGCTACAGGCAGTATTGGACAAGCTGCAGCTGAGGCCCTCGCTGAAAAGTATAATTTGATTCTTCACTACTGCCACAATAAAGAAAAAGCGGAAAAGCTTAAGGAAGAGCTTGTCCCAGTTACTAAAGTAACGCTTTTCCAGGCGGATTTTAATAATCCCGGTCTTACGGTGGAAACACTGGCAGAGCTTCCGGATACTCCAGCCCTGCTCTTACACAGTGCGGGAGTATCCAGGCCGATGCTGTTTCAGGAGGAGGCATTCGGAAAAATGAGTGAAGAAATGAATATTGCTGTCATAACTCCTGCGGCCATCATCCGTTCCTTGCTTCCTCATATGATTCAAAGACAGAGTGGAAACATTATTTTCGTTTCGTCCATCTGGGGAGAAACTGGAGCGTCGATGGAAGTCACCTACTCTACCTGCAAAGCTGCACAGAATGGTCTTGTTAAGTCTTTAGCGAAGGAAACAGCTCCAAGCGGCATACGTGTCAACGCAGTAGCTCCTGGAGCGGTAGAGTCAGATATGATGAAAATGTATTCTCCTGAGGAGCAGCGGGAGATTACGAGTGAAATCCCTTTATCACGGTTTGCAAAACCTGAAGAAATAGCGTCCTGTATCACTTTTCTTTCAGAAAAAGATTCCAGTTATATCAGCGGCCATGTTCTTCAGGTAAACGGTGGATGGTATACTTAAACAAATCATCCATGTCAGCTTTTCTTTTCAAACGTCCCACTTACGTTTATGATATAAATAAACAGCTCTGCTGTAGAAGGGGTGTGCAGTGATGGAAAAGAAGGAATGGTATATGGAATACCAGATACACGAAAACCGTCCGGGTCTGCTTGGTGAAATTGCTTCGCTTCTCGGAATGCTGCGTATTAACATTTCCACTATCAATGGAGTAGAGCATCAGCGGCGTGGTCTTCTGATCCGGAGCCAGAGTGATGAAGCAATCATGCGCCTCAGACACATTATGGATACGATGGATGTTATCACACTACTGAAACTCCGGGAGCCTAAACTCCGGGACAGGCTTGCTGTGCGTCACGGCCGGTACATCGTCCGCGATGAAGACGAAAAGAAAACATTCCGCTTTGTGAGGGATGAACTCGGTATTCTTGTCGATTTTATGGCGGAAATATTTATGAAAGAAGGACACCGCCTTATTGGAATCCGGGGCATGCCGCGGGTCGGTAAAACAGAATCGATCGTAGCTGCCAGCGTCTGCGCCAACCGCAAGTGGTCATTTCTGTCCTCCACGTTATTAAAGCAGACAATACGGAGCCAGCTGGCGGATGATGAAATGCTCGAAGATAACATATATATAATAGATGGAATTGTGTCTACCATGAGAGGATCTGAAAAACACCACATGCTCGTTTCTGAAATGATGCGTCTTCCTGCAACGAAAGTGGTGGAACATCCGGATATATTCGTGAGGTCCACAGAATATACGATTGATGACTTTGACTACATCATTGAACTTCGAAGTGATGAAAATCAAGTAATTTCCTACGAAGATGTGGAACAGGAATATTCTTCTTTTTAATATTACCTTTAGTTAGTAGGTGGGAGAATGTCAGAACTGGGTGAAAAGCTAAAATCAGCACGGCTTGAAAAAGGATGGTCACTGGACGAACTGCAGAAAAGAACAAAAATTCAGAAAAGATACCTCGAGGCAATCGAGGAGGGGGATTTCTCCAGCATGCCCGGAGACTTTTACGCGAGAGCATTTGTAAAAACGTATGCTGAGACTGTCCATCTCAATACCACGGAAATTTTTGCCGCTTATGAAGAAGAGCTTCCCAAACTTGAAAAACCGGAAGCTGCCGATCTTCCCCGAAGAGCTGAACGTACCCGTACAGCCGGAAGATCCAGACCCAATTCCTCTTCCTCCCTGCTGCCGACACTTTTCGGCATTGGTTTTATTTTAATTGTCGGACTCGCTGTATGGTTTTTTATTCAGGATAACGATCAGCCTGAAAGAACTGCTGTGAACAATGATCAGCAGGAAAATGGTGTGGAAGTGAACGACAATCCTGCAGACGAAAGCGGGAATGAAAATTCCGGGGAGACCGATTCAGATAACGATAACAACAATGAGGGCGGAAGCCTCAACTTTTCTGAGCAGGAGGACAACAGGTTCTATTACACATTCGATGGCCCGGAAGAATGGGAAATCGAGCTGAATTTTACCGGAAACAGCTGGATTCAGATTCTTGATGAAAATGACAGTGAAATTCACCAGCAGGAGCATGGAGAAGGAGAAGAAATATCTTTCGATCTGAACGGTGACGACGCTGTAACTTTCAATCTCGGCAATGCCAGAACTGCCCGCATATTTATTAATGGAGAAGAATTAGAATATGTTAACGATCAGACCCGAAAGTATGTTATAGTTGAAAGAGTTTCTCCGTAAAAGAAGTGCCCTTCCGGCCTTTTAGTCTGGATATGGGTGCTTTTTTTTTGACTTCAGCCGGTGTCCATCGGCATTTGCTGATTTAAACTGTAAATTAAGTGGTATAGTAAGCATATAATCAGCGGCGCGCATCAATTGATAATAAGTAACCAGAAAACAGAAAGATCGTTCGCATTTAATGGTGGTTTTTGTTAAAATAAATACGGCTTACATATCAGTTGTACTCAGTCTGCTCAGGGAGGGTACTATGAATATACCTAATCAGATTACAATCTCGCGAATATTGCTAATACCAATTTTTATGATTTTTCTACTGATCGATTTTAACTGGGGATCGTTAGGTATTCTCGGAGCTGAGGTCCCTGTCTCCCATTTTATTGCTGCCATTATTTTCATAGTCGCAGCAGGAACAGACTGGCTTGATGGCTACTACGCCCGTAAATACAACCTGGTCACTAACATGGGGAAATTTCTCGATCCGCTTGCGGATAAACTGCTTATCACTGCAGCATTTGTCGGCCTGGTCGGGCTGGATATGTTTCCGGCGTGGGCTGCTGTTGTCATTTTAAGCAGGGAATTTGCTGTTACCGGCCTGAGACTGGTTGCTTCCGGAAGCGGGGAAGTGATCGCTGCGAGTATTTGGGGCAAGTGGAAAACTGTAAGCCAAATTGTAGCTGCTGCTGCTGTTCTTTTGCATAACCCCGTGTTTGCACTGGCAGGAATCCCGTTTGATCTTATTATGATTTACACTGCAGTAATATTGACAGTATTTTCCGGGGTGGATTATTTTATTAAAAATAAACATGTTCTTACAAGTGCGGAGTAGGAGGAACTATTTAAATGAATGCAGAAATTATCGGAGTAGGCTCTGAACTTATTCTCGGACAGATTGATAACACTAATGCTACTTTTCTATCCAAGCAGCTTTCTTCAATCGGGATCGATGTGTATTTTCATCAGAACGTCGGGGATAATAAAGATCGTCTCAGGGACGCTGTGGAAACAGCTGTCGCCCGGGCAGATATTCTCATCCTGACAGGAGGGCTTGGTCCCACCAAGGATGATATTACACGGGAGACAGTGTCCGAAATGATTGGCCGCAAACTTGTATATGATGAAAATGCTAAAGATCAGCTGGAAGTATTTTTTCGCGACCGTGACCGCCCTATGACGGATAATAACCTGAAACAGGCACTTGTGCCTGAAGGAGCTGAATCATTTCCCAATGATGAGGGGCTTGCCTGGGGATCGGCGGTAGATCATAACGGGACACTGATCATAATGCTTCCCGGGCCGCCGAGAGAGCTTCATGCAATGTTCCGGAGTTATGCACTTCCTTATCTCACAGGTCAGCTGAACGACCATCAGGAAATACTGTCTTCTGTACTCCGTTTTTACGAAATTGGAGAGTCACGACTTGTCGAAAAAATCGATGATCTTCTGGAACAGCAGACAAATCCTACGATTGCCCCGCTTGCTTCAGATGGAGAAGTAGCCCTTCGTCTTACAGTAAAAGGATCTTCCCGCGAAGAGAATGAAACGCTTCTTCAGGAAATGAAGGAAAAAATACTCGACCGTGCAGGGGATTATTGTTATGGAGAAGGCGATAAGGAACTGGAGCAGATCGTAGCCGATATACTCCGTGATAATAAATTAAGCGTTGCTTCTGCTGAGAGTCTCACAGGAGGGGCTTTTGCGAATACGATGACTAAGTTTCCGGGAGCCTCTATGATTTTCCCGGGCGGCGTCGTATGTTATAGTAATGAAGCGAAGCAGGCGTCGGTTGGTGTTCCTAAAGAAGTTCTTGATGAGCACGGTGCAGTAAGTGAAGAAACTGCAGAAGCAATGGCAGAAGGTGCCAGAGATCTGTTCAAGTCAGACTACGGCGTCAGCTTTACTGGAGCGGCCGGTCCTGATCCGATGGAAGGTTATGATCCGGGAGAAATGTTTATCGGTATTGCGAGTCCTTCCGGTACAAAAGGTCATTTTGTTAAAATCAAAGGCAGCCGCAGCAGAATCCGTACGTACGCGGTGAAACAAGCTTTATATTTATTGTTTCAAGAGTTACGAAATAAAAAAGGTGGATGAATTAATGGAAACGAAGTTTGAAGAATTCGAAATATCTAGCAGTCTGCAAAAAGCAATCAAGGAAATGGGCTTTGAAGCCCCTTCTCCTATCCAGGAAAAAGTAATTCCTGAAATTTTAAAAAAGCACGACGTAATTGGTCAGGCTCAGACAGGAACAGGAAAAACAGCGGCATTCGGTATTCCGCTCATCAACGATGTAAACTCCAAGCAGAAGCATATCCAGGCGTTGATTTTAACTCCTACACGTGAACTGGCTATCCAGGTAGCAGGAGAATTTCAAAAGCTTTCAAAGCATACGAAAGTGCAGACGCTTCCTGTTTACGGCGGTCAGTCAATCGGCCATCAAATCAAAACGCTGAAACGTGGGGTACAGGTAGTAGTCGGTACACCCGGTCGTATTCTTGACCACGTAAACCGTGGAACAATCAAGCTGGACCGTATTAATACACTCGTGCTTGATGAAGCCGACGAAATGCTTGATATGGGCTTTATCGATGATATTGAAAAAATACTCAAAAACGCCAATGAAGAGCGTCAGACGCTGCTCTTCTCTGCAACAATGCCTCCGGCAATCCGAAAACTTTCCAATAAGTATATGACGAAACCGGAACATGTAACGATTGATAAGGGAGAAGTCGCTGCACCTTCCATTGAACAGGTTTATTACAAGGTGCTTGAGAAAAACAAACTTGAATCCCTGACCCGCATTATCGACAGCGAAACGCTGGATCTCGGTATAATCTTCTGCCGTACGAAAAAAGGCGTATCAGAACTTACAGAATCCCTTCAGGCCAGGGGTTACATGGCAGACGGGCTTCATGGAGATCTTACGCAGTCGCAGCGGGATGTAGTTATGAAAAAATTCCGTAAGTCGACTATTGAATTTCTTGTCGCGACAGACGTCGCAGCCCGTGGTATTGACGTTCAGAACGTTACTCACGTTATTAATTATGATATACCTCAGGATCCTGAAAGCTATGTACACCGTATTGGACGTACGGGAAGAGCAGGTCGTGAAGGTATCGCAATCACTCTTGTTACACCACGGGAAATGAAACATCTGCGTTCAATTGAACGTGAAATTAAAAACCCAATTCCCGCACGTGGTATTCCTTCTATAGAGGAAGTAGTGGAAAAGCAGCAGGAAGGATGGAAAGCTCAGATCGTTCAACTTATTGAGGATAACGAACAGGACGACTCCCTGTATTCATCACTTGTTGCTGACCTGCTCGGTGAGTATCCGTCAGACAAAGTAGTCAGCTCCCTCTTGAAGCTTGCTTTCTACAGCCACGATGATACTAAAAAGTCAGAAGCCTACGACTTTGGTGACACCGGTGCTCAGAAAGGCATGACCCGGTTCTTTATAAACGTTGGAAGAAATGTGGATATGACGCCTAAAAAACTCGTGGACGATGTAGCGAAGCTTGTAGGCATCAGTCCAAAAGTGATTGGTAAAATCGACATTTTTGAAAACTTTACGTTCATGGAAGTGCCGCAGGAATCAGCACCTTTCGTGTACGAAGGTCTTAAGCACGCTCGTGTAGGCGGAGCCAAGATTAATCTGGAACCAGCAAAGCCCCGTCCAGGAAGAAAATAATATTCAAACATCCGCTTCTCTTTGATTGACGAAGCGGATGTTTTTATAATATACTATAAATAAGCGAACGGATGTTTGCAAAAACCTCTGAATTATAACTTTGCCTAATTCTGAAAATAGAAATTGCAGATGCGGAGGAATTCAGCGCGGGCCGGAATATTTCAGAAACATTCCGGGCGTATACAATTCCGGATTTGAAGACAAAGTTTTAAAATACAGAAACATTCAAAGGAGAGATGTATTCGTGTCAGATAGAAAACAGGCGCTGGACATGGCGCTCAAACAAATTGAAAAACAGTTCGGTAAAGGATCAATTATGAAACTCGGTGAACAAACAGACCGTCGGGTCTCTACTATTTCAAGCGGCACACTTGCACTGGATATTGCTCTTGGGGTCGGCGGCTATCCAAGGGGACGTGTCGTGGAAATATACGGCCCTGAGTCTTCCGGTAAAACGACTGTAGCTCTGCATGCTATTGCAGAAGTACAGCGTAACGGCGGACAGGCTGCTTTTATTGATGCAGAACATGCTCTTGATCCGGTTTATGCCCAGAGACTCGGAGTCAATATAGATGAACTGCTTTTATCCCAGCCGGATACAGGCGAACAGGCACTGGAAATTGCAGAAGCACTTGTCCGAAGCGGAGCGGTTGATATGATCGTTGTGGACTCTGTAGCAGCCCTGGTCCCGAAAGCGGAAATTGAAGGGGAAATGGGGGACAGCCATGTAGGACTCCAGGCGCGCCTCATGTCCCAGGCTTTAAGAAAGCTTTCCGGGGCGGTTTCTAAATCTAATACGATTGCTGTTTTCATTAACCAGATCCGCGAAAAAGTAGGTGTAATGTTCGGTAATCCGGAAACTACTCCAGGAGGACGGGCGTTGAAATTTTATTCTTCTGTACGTCTGGAAGTACGCCGGGCAGAGACATTGAAGCAGGGAAATGAAATGATAGGTAATAAAACAAAAATAAAGGTTGTTAAAAACAAAGTCGCTCCTCCATTCCGAACAGCTGAAGTGGACATTATGTACGGAGAAGGTATTTCCAGAGAAGGATCGCTTATTGATATGGCTTCTGAGCTTGATATTATTCAAAAAAGCGGTGCCTGGTACTCCTATGAAGGTGAACGAATGGGCCAGGGCCGTGAAAATGCCAAGCAGTTCCTGAAGGAAAATGAAGGAACGATGGAAGAAATTGAGCGTCGGGTCAGAGAACATTACGGACTCCTTGAACCACTTGAAGTGGAAGCACCGGAAGCACCGGGAGATGCTGAGGATCCGGAAGATGAAAGCGGACTTAATTTAAAATAATTTTTCTATAAGATAAAAACCGGTATGGAATTGTTCCTGCCGGTTTTTTAATATTGTTAAACTAAAACCAGGTTCAACTATAAAAAATCGGGTCGAAGTTTGTTAACGATAAATTTCAGAAAGCTCCAGAAGAAAAATCACGTATAACTAACAGAATTCAGATCTTAAACATCGGCTCTCATATTTTTGTTCCGACAATACCAAACAAGACTTTAAACATAGTAAAAACCCTGAAATTTCCAGTGCTTGACATAATACTTTTGGAAGCATACAATTAATTAGGAACACTTTATTACAGGCCGTTTTTCGCTGGTTTGTCTGTGAAGATATGTTCTTAAATTTAGTGCTAATGATTTAGTAAGACGTAAAAATCAGCTCTACTTCAGAAATAGCATGAGGAGGTGAGTCAATCATGAATTTGACGCTGCAAATCCTCATTTTGCTATTCACTGCAGTAATCGTGTTCTTTGTCGGATATTTTGTACGTAGATCTATTGCAGAAGCTAAAATTTCCAGTGCGGAAAGGCTTGCAAAGCAGACAATAGAAGATGCGAAGAGGGAAGCAGAATCCAGCAGGAAAGAAGCCGTGCTGGAAGCTAAGGATGAAGCCCACAAAATCCGTCTGGAAGCGGAGCAGGAGCTTCGCGACCGGCGTACCGACATTCAAAAGCAGGAGAACCGATTAGTTCAAAAGGAAGAAGTCCTTGATCGTAAAAGTGAGACGTTGGACAAAAAAGAAGAAGCACTCGAAGTCCGGGAGCAGAAGCTGTCTGAACGTCAGCTCGAAATCGACGACATGAATAGCAGAGTCGAGGAACTGGTAAAGAAGCAGCAGGAAGAAATGGAAAGAATTTCAGGATTTACGAAAGATGAAGCAAGGGACATGATTATGGAAACGATGGAGAATGATCTCCGTCACGAAAAAGCAGTTTTCATTAAAGATTATACGTCCCGTGCGAAAGAGGAAGCTAACAAAAACGCGAAGGAAGTTCTGTCACTTGCAATTCAGCGGTGCGCAGCGGATCATGTAGCAGAAACTACTGTGTCTGTCGTCAATCTGCCCAACGATGAAATGAAGGGACGGATTATCGGGCGCGAAGGTAGAAATATTAGAGCGCTTGAAACGCTGACTGGAATCGATCTTATCATTGATGATACGCCGGAAGCTGTTATATTGTCCGGATTCGATCCGATCCGACGTGAAATTGCTAAAACTTCCCTTGAAAAATTAGTGCAGGATGGACGTATTCACCCTGCACGAATTGAAGAAACGGTGGAGAAATCACGCCGTGAAGTTGACGAAATGATTCGGGAATACGGAGAGCAGACGACATTCGAGATGGGAATTCATAATCTGCATCCAGACCTGATAAAAATTCTCGGACGGTTAAAATTCCGTACAAGCTACGGACAGAACGTTCTGAAACATTCCGTGGAAGTAGCTCATCTGAGTGGAATTATGGCAGCTGAACTCGGAGAAGACGTACAGCTTGCAAGAAGAGCAGGCCTCCTTCACGATTTAGGCAAGGCAATCGACCACGAAGTGGAAGGCAGCCACGTGGAAATTGGTGTTGAGCTCGCTACGAAGTACAAAGAACATCCTGTAGTGATTAACAGCATTGCTTCGCATCACGGCGATACTGAAGCAACGTCTGTTATAGCCACACTCGTTGCAGCTGCTGATGCTTTATCTGCTGCACGTCCCGGCGCAAGAAGAGAGACGCTGGAAACATATATTAAGCGTCTTGAAAAGCTGGAGGAAATTTCCGAGTCCTTTGAAGGAGTAGAAAAAACGTATGCTATCCAGGCAGGACGGGAAATTCGTATCATGGTAAAACCTGATACTATTTCTGATGAAGATTCCTATCGTCTTGCAAGAGACATTACAAAGCGTATCGAAGACGAACTTGATTACCCTGGTCATATCAAAGTTACTGTGATAAGGGAGACAAGGGCTGTGGAGTACGCTAAATAGCTGGATTCTAAAGAGCTGTCCCGCAGGCACCAAGTTGCTGTCTGCGGAATAGCTCTTCTTTTTTGACTAATTTAGAGAAAGAGGCAGGGTACAAAATGAAAATAATGTTTATTGGCGATATAGTAGGTTCACCAGGGCGCGATATTTGGAAACAGTATGCAGCCCGTCTGAAAAGCAAATATAAACCTGGATTAACAATAGTGAATGGTGAAAATGCTGCAGCTGGAAAAGGTATTACTAAAAAGATTTATCATGAACTGCTGGAAGCCGGAGCGGACATTCTGACGATGGGTAATCACACGTGGGATAAAAAAGAAATTTTTGACTTTGTGAGTGAAGCTGATAAAATGGTTCGTCCAGCTAATTTTCCTCCTGGAGTACCTGGAGAAGGCCTTCGATATATTAAATCAGGGAAAAAGAAAGTGGCAGTAATAAACCTGCAGGGCCGGACGTTTATGCCGCCGATAGACTGCCCTTTTCAAAAAGCGGACGAGCTGGTGGCAGCTGCAGAAAAAGAAACATCCATAATATTTGTTGATTTTCACGCCGAAGCAACAAGTGAAAAGCAGGCTTTGGCCTGGTATTTAAATGGGAGGGTTTCAGCAGTTATCGGTACCCACACTCATGTTCCAACAGCAGATAATCGTATTTTGGATAAAGGGACTGCCTATATGTCAGATGCAGGAATGACAGGCCCTCATAACGGCATTCTTGGAATGGATCGTGAAGTAATTATCAATCGTTTCCTTACGGGGCTTCCCGGACGTTTTGAAGTCACAGACGGCCCTGTTCAGCTGAATGGTATCGTTGTTGAAATTGACGATACTACCGGGAGGAGCACCTCCATACAGCGAATCCATATTAGTGAAGATGCTCCTTTTTTCGACTAGATATTCTTTTGAGGTTTAGCAGGTGTAAGAAATGTGGTAAAGGTTAAAAAGAATGTACTGCACCAGACAGGAAGCAAAAATATACCAGACAATGTGGCTTGTATTACGCTTTTCCAATTTGAAGGAGGTACTTTTCATGGAAATTTTAAAAGTCTCAGCTAAATCCAATCCCAACTCTGTCGCTGGTGCACTGGCGGGAGTAATCCGTGAGCGAGGAACTGCTGAAATTCAGGCAATAGGTGCGGGTGCACTTAATCAGTCTGTAAAAGCAGTAGCCATTGCCCGGGGATTTGTCGCGCCGAGCGGAATTGATTTAATCTGCATTCCTGCTTTTACTGACATTGAAATAGATGGCGATGAAAGAACGGCAATAAAACTGATTGTAGAACCGAGATAAGCTTATAAAACCGGGATTTCCCGGTTTTTTTGCTGTCAGCTCATTTTTCAACTGCCTGCTGCAAGCAAAGTTTTTAATGTAAAGAGGAAGATTTTCGTTAGAAACATATTAGTGTAAACTGCGCACAGCTTCAACGTCTCAGGAAAATCACAAGAAAAGCACTAAATTTACTATTATTATTTACATGGTGAGCGTATGTGTTTTTGAGGAGGACAGTACAGTTGAGGCACACAACAAGCCGTGCTACACTTAAGGCAGCTTATTAAAGGTGGCGAGTAATGTGCAGAAATCAATGAAAGCAATTGTGAAATCCGCCCGGGGAAAAGGAGCAGAACTTCAGCGTGTACCGGTACCTGACTGCGGTCCGCAGGAGGTGCTTATACAGGTGAAAGCAACTTCCATCTGCGGGACAGATGTTCATATTTATGAATGGGATGAATGGTCCCAAAGCAGGGTTAATCCTCCTTACATATTTGGCCATGAATTCTCCGGAATAGTAGTGGAAAAAGGAAATCTTGTTCAAAATGTGGAAATCGGTGATCATGTTTCCGCAGAAACTCATATCGTTTGCGGACACTGTCCTCAATGCATGACAGGTAATGCTCACATCTGCCAGAATACGGAGATTATCGGTGTAGACCGTGACGGCTGTTTCGCTGAATACGTTGTACTTCCTTCAGAAAATCTGTGGAAGAATGATCCCTCGCTCCCATGGGACGAAGCCAGTGTTCAGGAACCTATGGGTAATGCTGTACATACGGTACTGGCAGGGGATGTAGTGGGAAAAACGGTGGCGATTATAGGCTGCGGACCAATTGGTCTTATGGCGGCAGCGGTAGCGAAAGCAGCCGGAGCATCACGGGTATTTGCTTTTGATCTTAACGATTACCGGCTCGAGCTTGCAAGAAAGATGGGAGCTACAGACATTATTAATTCACTGAATGCTGATCCGCTTCATATTGTTAAACAGGAAACCGGAGGTGCAGGAGTAGACGTAGTCTGCGAAATGAGCGGTCATCCGGCAGCGATGAACCAGGGATTTAAGATGGTTACGAACGGAGGCCGTATCTCGATACTCAGTCTACCTGTGCGCCCTGTAGAAATTGATGTCACAAATGATATCGTCTTTAAAGGAATTACTGTCCAGGGAATTACAGGCAGACGTATGTTTCAGACGTGGCAGCAGACAGCGGGTCTGCTTCAATCAGGCCAGGTCGATGTGAAACAAATGATTACTCACCATTTTCCTCTGGAGGAATTTGATAAAGGCTTTCAGCTAATGCTCGAAGGCAACTGTGGTAAAGTTATACTACACCCATAACAGAAAGGAATGAGCAATATTGAAGGGTTTTGAATATTTAGAACAGGAACTGGAGCAGATGAAAAAAGATGGTGTTTACCGTCAGCTTGTGCCTATTGAATCAGATCAGGGGGCGAAAGTTACGATAGATGGGAAAGAACTGATTCAGCTCTCTTCCAATAACTATCTCGGACTTACGACGCATCCAAGATTGAAGCTGGCAGCGGTAAGAGCCGCGGATGAATACGGTGCGGGGACCGGCTCGGTAAGAACAATTGCCGGAACATTTACGATGCACAACGAATTTGAGGAAAAACTTGCAGAATTTAAACATACGGAAGCAACGCTTGTACTGCAGTCGGGATTTACCGCTAATCAGGCGGTACTTGCATCACTTCTTACAAAGGAAGACGTCGTGATTTCTGATGAGCTGAATCATGCCTCTATTATTGACGGTATACGGCTGACAAAGGCTGCGAGAAAAATTTATAAACATGTGGACATGGAAAGTCTCGAAAAAGCCCTGAAAGAAACTTCCGGCTACAGAAAGCGCCTCGTAGTTACGGATGGAGTATTTTCCATGGATGGTAATATTGCCCCACTTCCGGAGATTGTTGAACTTTGTGAAAAGTATGATGCGCTCATAATGGTTGATGATGCACATGCGAGCGGGGTTCTCGGAAGAAACGGCCGGGGAACGGTAGATCATTTTGACCTTAATGGGCGCGTTCATATTCAGGTAGGTACACTTAGTAAAGCAGTAGGCGTGCTCGGCGGCTATATTGCAAGCACCCAATCCGTGAGAGACTACCTGATTCATAAAGGACGTCCGTTTTTATTCAGTACGTCACACCCACCGGCAGTAACAGCAGCCTGCATGGAGGCAGTGAATGTGCTTCTCGAAGAACCTGAGCTTATTGAAAAGCTTTGGGATAACACACGCTACTTTAAAGATAAGCTGAAGAAAATAGGTTTTGACACAGGCAGAAGTGAAACCCCGATTACCCCGGTAATTGTCGGTGACGAAGCAAAAGCCCACCAGCTGTCAGATAAGCTGAAAGAATACGGAGTCTTTGCCCAGGGCATCGCTTTTCCAACCGTTGCGAAAGGCATGGCGCGCGTGAGAACAATTGTAACAGCAGAACATTCCAGAGAAATTCTCGACGAGGCACTGGATGCATTTGAAAAAGCCGGAAGAGAATTAAATATTCTATCATAAATGAGATATAAGAGTTAAAAATTTTAAGTACCGTTATGGCGAGAGCTGGTCAGAATCACTGACCGGCTCTTTTATGTAATAGTTTTTGAGAGCCCGGCATGTATGAAGGTAATATGGCTTTAAGTGGCGGCTTTAATAATAAAACAAAATTTAAAGCGACATCTATTTTCGCTCTTATAAAGGGATTTTCGACAGCACCTCTATGTTTTTCCACTTCCGGTAAAATACTTATTCGTATCCCGGGGTTATAAAACGTTAAAAGTCACTATGTAAAAGAAAATGTGTTAAGGTTGTGCCGTGCCCGAAAACCATCTATAATTATAGGCTGACAGCTTAACAATAAAGGAGCGCATCGTATGAATGAAGAACAGCGTAAACAACAGGCAGGCACAGGCGATGCTGAACATAAGAAGAAAAAAGAAACAAAAGATTATTCACAGTACTTTGAAACAACATACGTACCGCCCAGCCTGAAACAGGCGAAAAAGCGTGGAAAAGAAGATGTGGAAATACATTATGATTTTGACGTTCCGGAAGACATGCAGGGCATAGGTCACGGCAAGAAATTTTTAATTCGCACTTACGGTTGTCAGATGAATGAGCACGATTCAGAGAATATGGCCGGCATCCTCATGCGCATGGGATTTGAATCAACTGCCGTCACAGAGGAAGCTGACGTCATTCTGATCAATACGTGTGCCATCCGTGAAAATGCTGAAAATAAAGTTTTTGGAGAAATCGGCCACCTGAAGAATTTAAAGAGAGATAATCCAGGACTTGTCATAGGTGTATGCGGATGCATGTCCCAGGAAGAATCTGTAGTGAACCGCATTCTGCAGAAACACCAGCAGGTAGACTTGATTTTCGGAACACACAATATCCACCGTCTCCCGGAGCTTTTGAAAAATGCGATCTTTAACAAAGAAATGGTCGTGGAAGTCTGGTCAAAAGAAGGGGATATTATTGAGAATATGCCCCGGGCCCGAAAAGGTAAGATTCAAGGCTGGGTAAACATTATGTACGGATGTGATAAATTCTGTACATACTGTATCGTTCCTTACACAAGAGGTAAAGAACGAAGCAGACGTCCGGAGGATATTATTGAAGAAGTAAGACACCTTGCGAGAAACGGCTATAAAGAAATTACGCTTCTCGGTCAAAATGTTAATGCATACGGAAAAGACCTGGCGGACATTAATTACGGCCTGGGTGATCTTATGGAAGAAATTCAAAAGATTGATATTCCAAGAGTCCGCTTTACAACAAGCCATCCACGGGATTTCGATGATCATCTGATCGAAGTGCTGGGCAGAGGTGGAAACCTCGTGGAGCATATCCATCTACCGGTGCAGAGCGGTAACAACCAAATACTGAAGCTGATGGCAAGAAAATATACGAGGGAATCCTATATTGAACTTGCAGAAAAAATTAAAAAGGCTGTACCGAATGCTTCTTTCACTACGGACATTATTGTAGGTTTCCCTAACGAAACAGAGGAGCAGTTTGAAGATACAATGTCTCTGGTCCGTGAAATGGAGTACGACAGTGCTTTTACGTACATTTATTCCCCGCGTGAAGGTACGCCTGCCGAAAAAATGGAGGACAATGTGCCCCACGATGTAAAAAGGCAGCGGCTGGCGCGTTTGAACGCACTTGTCAACGATCTTTCAGCGGAGAAAAATAAACAGTACAGCGGCAAAACCGTTGAGGTGCTTGTGGAAGGTGAAAGCAAGAAAGATCCGGAAGTGCTGAGCGGCCGTACAAGAACGAACCGTCTTGTTAACTTCCGTGGTTCAAAATCTCTGATTGGAGAAATTGTACACGTACACGTTACAGAAGCAAAAACATGGTCTCTAAACGGAGAACTTACAGAAACTGCAGAGGTGAATTAATAATGGCAGAGTACTATACAAAAAAACAAATTATGGAAGAAGCGCGTGGTCTTGCTGATAAAATAGCAGAAACAGAAGAAGTTGATTTTTTCAAACGTGCTGAACATCAAATTAACGATCACTTAAAAGTTCAGGAAATCATCGGCAAAATTAAATCCCTGCAGAAAGAAGCAGTTAATTTAAAGCACTATGAAAAATCAGAAGCGCTCAAGGCCACAGATGAGAAAATAGATGCCCTTCAGGACGAGCTTGATCAAATACCGCTCGTTCAGGAATTTAAGCAGTCCCAGATGGAAGTAAACGAGCTTCTTCAGATGGTAAGCAATACAATTTCCAATACTGTCACACAGAAAATTATTGAATCCACGGGCGGGGACCTGCTCAAGGGTACAACGACTAAGAATCCGTTTGATCACGGCTGTTAATGAAAAATGAGGCTGTCCCGTTTCTTTGGGACAGCCTTTTTAATCGGTCTGCCGTGCTATAATAGCAGTAATGGATCCAATAAATAGAGCAGCGTCATCACCTGATAAATTAATTTTATATAAACAGAAAACAAGAATATGAGGAAAGTTGGCTGATAGTATGACTCAGAGTACACCAATGATGAAACAGTACGAAAAAATAAAATCGGAATATGAGGATGCATTCCTTTTTTTTCGTCTTGGTGATTTCTATGAATTGTTTCATGATGATGCTCTTAAAGCAGCCAGGGAGCTTGAAATAACGCTCACGAAAAGGGGAAAGGGGGACAGTGCGATTCCAATGTGCGGCGTCCCCCATCATTCCTCGGAACAATACATTTCCCAGCTTATTTCCAAAGGATATAAAGTAGCTGTCTGTGAGCAGACGGAAGATCCTGCTGCAGCAAAAGGGGTAGTAAAAAGAGAAGTAGTCCAGGTAATTACTCCCGGAACTGTGATGGACGGAAAATCACTGCATGATCAGAGCAATCAATATGTTGTTTCAGTGGAAAAAAACGAAGGACTGTACGCTGTATGTGCAGCTGATATTTCGACAGGAGAAATGTTTATTACAGGAGTGGACGAAGAAATACTGGCACTTGAGGAAGCTGTTTCCTTTGATCCGAGAGAAATAGTTCTTCCGGGAAACGTATCAGATTCTTTTTCCAGCAGGATAAAAACACGCACCGGGGCTGCAGTTTCTCTTACCGGGAAACCCTCTATGAGAAACGAGGATGAAGTCCTCCTGAGTAATATTCCAGATAAACGTCTATGGCCGGGTGCCTTCAGGCTGATTACTTATTTTTCCGAAACGACTAAAAGGGCGCTCTCCCATCTGCAGAAAGCTGTATATTATGAAGCGGCACAATTTCTTTCGATCGACAGTTATTCGCGCAGAAATCTGGAAATAACTGAGACGATGAGAGACCGGAAAAAAAACGGATCGCTTCTGCATGTTCTTGACCAGACAGAGACAGCAATGGGAGCACGCCGCATGAAACGATGGCTTGAACGGCCTTCCATTCATAAAGAAACGGCAGAACGACGCCAGAGTCTGACAGCTTCTTTCGTAGACCACTTCATGGATCGGGAAACCGTCCGCGAGCAGCTGCGCGGTGTATATGATCTGGAAAGACTCAGCGGAAGAGTAGCTTTCGGTAATGTCAATGGCAGAGATCTTATCCAGCTTAAAAAGTCACTGCAGCAGATTCCCTATATCATCGAAACGATGAAAGGTGTTAATAACAGCTACGCAGATGAGCTGCTTGCTTCCATGGAAAGTCCAGAACCGCTTGTGCAGCTGCTCGATGCAAGCATTAAGGAAAACTGTCCTCCGTCTATCACAGAAGGAAATCTTATTAAAGACGGGTATAATGATAAACTGGATGAATATCGTTCTGCTATGACCAACGGAAAAAGCTGGCTCGCGGAGCTGGAAGCAAAAGAAAAAGAAGCTACCGGCATAAAATCTATGAAAGTAGGTTTCAACAAAGTTTTCGGATATTATATCGAAGTTTCAAGAGCGAACCTGAAATACTTACCGGAAGGACGGTATGAAAGAAAGCAGACACTTTCCAACGCTGAAAGATATATTACTCCTGAGCTGAAAGAAAAAGAAACGATCATTCTGGAAGCGGAGGAAAAAGCCGAAAAACTTGAGTACGATTTGTTTTTGACAGTCCGTGAAAAAGTCAAAAGTTATATTCATGTTATACAGGAAACAGCTAAAACTTTAAGTATTATTGATGTGCTTCAAAGTTTTGCAGAAACAGCCGAAACATGTCATTATGTAAAACCGTCATTTACTGATGAGCGTCGTATTGAACTCGAAAACAGCAGGCATCCGGTAGTAGAACAGACCATTGATGCCGGTGAATACGTAGCCAACGATCTGCTTCTGCACGATGAAAGAGAAATGCTTTTAATAACTGGACCGAATATGGCCGGTAAAAGTACGTATATGCGGCAGCTCGCACTTATCGTAGTTATGGCACAGGCCGGATCCTTTGTACCGGCAGACCGGGCTGTACTGCCGATGTTTGATCATATTTTTACCCGTATCGGTGCTGCTGATGATCTCTCCCAGGGTCAGAGTACATTTATGGTCGAGATGCTCGAAACAAAACAGGCGGTGGAACGGGCCACTTCCAGCAGCCTGATTCTACTTGATGAAATCGGGAGGGGAACTTCCACGTACGATGGAATGGCCCTTGCTCAGGCAGTTATTGAATTTATTCATAATGAAATAAGAGCGATGACTCTTTTTTCCACTCATTACCATGAACTGACCCGCCTGAGCGGAGAGTTAAAACGGCTCCGCAATGTACACGTCTCTGCGAGAGAAGAAAATGGCAGTCTGACTTTCCTCCATAAAGTGGTCGAAGGGGCAGCGGATAAGAGCTATGGAATTCATGTAGCTAAACTTGCCGATCTGCCGTCCGGGCTGATATCGAGAGCGGCTGAAATACTCACTTCCCTTGAAAGTGAAAGCAGAGACAGGCGGGCTGATCCCCCGGAAGATAATGCAGTGCAGCAGCTTTCTCTTTTTCCCGAAGAAAAAAACCATCCTGTACTGGATGAGCTGAAAAAAACTGACCTTATGCAGATGACTCCACTTCAGGCAATGCAGCTGATTGACGATCTGCAGAGGAAACTAAAGTAAAGGAGGCGTGGAAATGGGACGAATTGTTCAGCTGGACGAAAAGCTTTCCAATAAAATTGCAGCCGGAGAAGTAGTGGAAAGACCGGCCTCCGTAGTGAAAGAGCTCGTAGAAAATGCTATGGATGCCAACAGCAGCAAAATCAGGGTAGACGTGTCGGAAGGCGGCCTTTCCAGTATCCGCGTCCTCGATAATGGCGAAGGTATTCTCCCGGAAGACAGAGAAACTGCTTTTTTCAGGCATGCGACGAGCAAAATTAAAACGGACAGAGACCTTTTCCGTATTGGAACACTCGGGTTCCGGGGCGAAGCACTTCCAAGTATAGCTTCGGTCGCTGAAGTGACACTAAAAACGTGCGCCGGGGAATCGGAAGGAGAAAAAATAACTGTAAAAGGCGGACAGATTACGGAGAGGATAACAGCTCCTCCAAGGCAGGGGACAGAAATTGTTGTCCGGGATTTGTTTTATAATACGCCTGCCCGGCTGAAGTATATGCGTACAGTATACACGGAGCTTGGCCACATAAGTGACGTCGTTAACAGAATGGCTCTTGCGAGACCGGATATAGCGTTTGAATTATGGAGCGATGACAGAAAAATGCTGAAAACTGCCGGTCATAATGACCTTCTGCGTGTGTTAAATGAAGTATACGGCAGAGCAGTCGTTAAAGAAATGAAGTATGTCAAAGCTTCTTCTGAAGATTTTCAGGTAACGGGGTACATTGCAGCTCCCAGCGAAGCGAGATCCAACCGGTCGTATATGACTACCATTTTGAATGGAAGGTACATTAAAAACCCGGCACTGACAAAAGCAGTACAGACAGGGTATGCCACGCTGCTTCCTGTTGGCCGTTTTCCTATCGTTTGTCTTCACATTACGATGAATCCGCTTCTTGTGGATGTTAATGTTCATCCTTCCAAAATGGAAGTGCGGCTGAGTAAGGAAAGAGCGCTGCAGGAGCTTGTGTCGGAAGCAGTAAAAGAAGTTTGGGAGAATACGAGATTGATTCCAGAAATGAGCAGTCCGGAAAAAAGCACTCCTAAACCGGAGCAGATGTCCCTGAATTTCCAGGAGCAGAACAGCGCCTCCGTAAAAAAACAAGCGGAAGGAAATCAAACTTATAAAGTTCCGAAAAACAAAGAATCCATCTTTTCTCCGGACGTGTCAAAAGCGGTTTCTAATAGCAAAGAAAACGAAGGAACCGGTGATTTCACCAGAAGTCAAACGGACAGCATACATTCGACAATTCGTGACCCGGAAATAGAGAGTGTGTCTGAGGAGGTACATTCCCCGACAGTTGAGAGTGCTGAAATTCCTGCTCTCTATCCGATCGGTCAGCTGCACGGCACGTATATACTGGCGCAGAACGAAAGCGGCTTTTACATGATCGATCAGCACGCAGCACAGGAAAGAATTAATTACGAATATTATGCAGACAAACTGAAGCAGCCGTCCAATCAGCTTCAGGAGCTCCTCGTTCCACTGACACTGGAAGTAACAGCTTCAGAAACGGGTATGCTCAATGGAAATAAGGAAGAACTGGAAAAAGTGGGACTGTTTCTGGAGCCGTTCGGCACTAACACCTTCTTAATAAGGGCCTATCCGGAATGGTTTCCACCGGGGGAGGAAAAAGAAACCATTCAGGAAATGATTGAACATATACAAAAAGCCGGCAAAGTGGACATCGGATTAATCAGGGACGAAGCAGCGGCAATGATGTCGTGTAAAGGAGCGATTAAAGCAAATCATTATCTGCGTCAGGAGGATATGGAAGCCCTTCTCGTCGAATGGAGAAAATGCCGTAATCCCTACACCTGCCCCCACGGCAGACCCGTCATGGTCCAGTACACAATTTATGAAATAGAAAAGATGTTCAAACGGGTGATGAATTAATGGAGGCCCCGCAGAAAGCGGTGGTTACTACAGCAGCCAAACAGGAGAAACTTCTTAGCAAAAAAGCCAGAGAGCTCGCAAAAATGTATAACTTTCCATTTGTTCCGAGAAGAAAACAGCCGCTGGCAGATATTATAAATACTTGGAATCTTCCGGTTATTATCTACGGGAAAATAAGACTTGAATTATATTTAGAACACAATTCACCCCCGTTCTTTTTTCATCCGAACACAGCAGCACTGAAAGTCAGGAAACTTGTTGAAGCTGGAACCAGCCCTTTAACAGAAACAGGGAAAATTAAACAGGGAGACGTTATCGTAGACTGTACGCTTGGATTAGGGGCTGACAGTCTGCTTATGGCAGCTGCTGCAGGGCCGGAAGGGAAAGTTACCGGAATTGAAAGCAGTAAGTTAACAGCCCTTATCGTTAAAGAAGGACTGCAGCACTTTCCAATGCCTCTGCAGGAACTTCAACAAGCGGCCTCAAGAATTAACGTTCTTCACGGGAGAGCAGAAACGATTTTAAGTGCGATGGAAAAAAACAGTGCGGATATCGTTTACCTGGATCCTATGTTTAACACGCCGCTTTCCAAAGCTTCGGGCATCGACCCTCTGCGGAAACTGGCTGACTATAACCCGGTGACAGAGGAATTAATACAGCTTGCTGTAAAAACGGCCAGCCGTGGAGTGGTTATTAAAGAACACACCAAAAGCCCAGTTTTTGAAAAGTACGGATTTACTGTGAAAAAAAGGAGAGGTGCTTCCTTTCAGTACGGATTTTTAACAGGAAAGGAGGGGGAAGGATGAAACAGCCGCTTATTGTGATTGTTGGACCGACGGCGGTTGGAAAAACGACAGCAGGTATAACGCTGGCCCAAAAATTTGAAGGAGAAATCATCAGCGGCGATTCCATGCAGGTTTACAAAGGTATGAATATCGGCACGGCCAAAGTTACTGAAAATGAAAAAAAAGAGATCCTTCACCATCTGATTGATATACGGTCTCCGGGGGAGGAATTTTCTGCAGCTGATTTTAAAAAAGAAGCAGAGACAGCGATCGAAGCCATCGCTTCAAAACATAAAATTCCAATTATTGTCGGTGGGACCGGTATGTACATTCAAAGTCTCCTGTATGGTTATTCTTTCGGACATTCCGACGAAGATCCCGAATACAGAAAAGAACTGGAACATACTGCCCAATTGCGCGGGGGAGACTATCTGCATCAGATTCTCACTCAAAAAGACAGACGGACAGCGGAAGCTGTCCACCCGAACAATGTCAGACGTGTCATACGTGCACTGGAAATTATCCATAGGACAAATGCACCAGTGCCGACTGAAGAGGAAAGAAAGAAACAAAGTCCATATAATATTATACCGGTCGGATTAACGATGGATAGAAAAGTCTTATATGAGCGTATTAATAAGCGCGTTGACGACATGATTAACTCAGGTCTCCTGGAAGAAGTGGCCCGCCTTGTAGAGATGGGATATGAAAATTCGAGGGCGATGCGGGCTATCGGTTACAAGGAACTTATCCCTGTAGTGAAAAAAGAACAGAGTCTGCAGGAAGCAGCAGAAATGCTGAAAATGAACTCAAGGCGCTTTGCAAAGCGGCAGTTGACATGGTTTCGTAATAAAATGCCCGTGGAGTGGTTTGATATGACGGTCGACAGGGAAGAAAAGCTACATGAAATAGAAGATTTTGTTGCAGGAGTTTTGACAACGGCGGAGAAATAATACTTATAACGCCTGAATGAGGGGGAACTTATAATGAAACAACAGCCTGTTAATATTCAAGACCAGTTTCTGAATCAGCTTCGAAAAGAAAACATTCCAGTTACTGTGTTTCTTCTGAACGGGTTTCAGCTCCGTGGACAAATAAAAAGTTTCGATAATTTTACGGTCATACTGGAAACCGACGGCAAACAGCAGCTGGTCTATAAGCATGCTATTTCTACTTTTTCCCCGCAGCGTAATGTTCAGCTCCAGCAGGACAAACCTTCCTGAGTCTTCGACTGAGTAAAGCCGGCAAAGAGTAATTGACGCTCTCTGCGGGCTTTTTTACCTTGAGGCAGTTTTTATTAAGCTGCCGCAGAGTTTTCAGATTGTATATTTTCAGCATGAAAAACTGTACAGCAAAAAAGTCTGCACAGTTGGGATGATAATTGACACGAACTGAGCATAGTGGAAAGGAGAAGCTGTATGAAGCAAAAAGAACGGGTCGTTGTCGTAGGAGTTAAAACGGAAAAAATGAGTGAAGAATCTTTTGCATACCGGATGGACGAGCTGAAGGCGCTTGCCGAGACAGCAGGCGGTGAAGTGAGAGGGACTGTCACCCAGGCGATGGATCACCCGAAAACCGGTACATATGTTGGAAAAGGTAAACTGGAAGAGATCGCAGCTGCCGCGGAGGAATGGGAGGCGGATCTGGTCATATTCAACGACGAACTCACACCCTCCCAGCTGAGAAACATCACTGACAGTATGGATGCAGCGGTCCTGGACCGGACGCAGCTGATTCTTGATATTTTCGCGCAGCGTGCGAATTCCCGGGAAGGTAAACTGCAGGTAGAGCTTGCACAGATGAGCTACACCCTTCCGAGACTTCGGGGCCAGGGGCATGTTCTTTCCCGTCTCGGAGGAGGGATAGGCACCAGGGGGCCGGGTGAAACAAAACTGGAAACGGATCAGAGACATATCCGGGACAGAATGACAGACCTGCGCCGCCAGCTTGATCAGGTAGCGAAGCACCGTGTGCAGTACCGGGAAAGACGCAAAGAAAATCAGGCGTTTCAAGTGGCCCTCATCGGTTATACGAACGCGGGGAAATCAACAATTCTTCATAAATTTTCCGAAGCGGACCTTTTGATGGAAGATAAACTTTTTGCCACACTGGATCCTACGACGAAAAAACTGACGCTCCCTTCCGGATTTGATATCTTAATGACGGATACTGTCGGATTTATTCAGCAGCTGCCTACGACTCTTGTGGCAGCTTTCCGGTCCACGCTCGAAGAAGTCAAGGAAGCAGACTATCTTCTTCACGTAGTGGATGCTTCCCATCCGGATGCTTTCAACCACGAAAAATCCGTTCTTGATTTGTTAAAAGAACTGGATGCGTCACACATTCCGATGCTGACAGTTTACAACAAACGGGATAAAATCCACGGGGATTTTGTCGCTTCTGTTTCGTCCGGCAATTCTGTACTGATCAGTGCCAATGAACCAGAAGACTTAAAAGAACTGATGAGAAGACTGGAAGAAGCAGTAACCTCAATTTTTCGACCTTACGTGACACGCTTTCCAGCAGAAGATGGAAAGAAGATTTATAAATTAAGAAGAGAAACGATTGTAAAAAAAGAGCTTTTTATGGAGGAAGATGAAACGTACGAAGTGAGAGGATATGCTCCTCCTTCTTCAGCGGTATATCATGAAATGCTCGAATAATGAAAGGTGGGACAGGGAAGTGGCCTGACACGGGCCGCTTCCTTAATCATGATGGAAAAAACCGAGATTAAAGCAGATGAGATTCATAAAGCGTTATTAACACGATTTTTCGAAATAGGAAAGATAGTGGAAAAAAATCAGGAAAGAGTATTGAGAGCTTTCAGACAGCAGCAGATATCTGAATTTCATTTTCAGGCTTCCACAGGATACGGGTATGATGACATCGGACGGGAGGCGCTCGAGAGGATATATGCCGATGTATTTGGAGGGGAGGCTGCCCTCGTAAGAAATCAATTTGTGTCCGGAACCCACGCCATCAGCACAGCTTTATACGGCGTATTAAGACCGGGAGATGAACTCATGTATATTACCGGAAGGCCATATGATACATTGGAGGAAATAATCGGTCTGCGGGGCCGTTCCGGCAGCGGTTCACTTAAGGAATATAACATTTCCTACCGGGAAGTAGAGCTTCAACACGGATTGATTGATACTGAAACGGTGCTGAAGTCGGTACGGGCTGAAACGAAAGTTCTCGGCATTCAACGGTCCTGCGGTTATGATAACCGTCCTTCCGTTAACGTCTCTGAAATTAGAAGAGCAGTTGAAGCGATTAAATCTGTTTATCCGGATATGATTATATTTGTAGATAACTGTTATGGAGAATTTGTCGAAACAGAAGAGCCCCCTCACTGTGGAGCGGACCTTACAGCAGGATCTCTTATAAAAAATCCCGGTGGCGGGCTCGCTAAAACAGGAGGTTACATTGTAGGGGACTCTTCCTTAATAGAGCAGTGCTCATTCAGGCTGACGGCGCCAGGAATTGGAGCAGAGGGAGGCGCGTCCCTTGGGCTGCTGAGGGACATGTATCAAGGATTTTTCATGGCGCCCCACACGGTAGGTGAAGCATTAAAAGGAGCTGTTTTTACATCAGCTTATCTTGGAGCACAAGGGATGGAGACATTTCCTGCACCGGAAGACGCCCGCACAGACTTAATTCAGTCAGTTTCATTTCCGACGAAGGAGTCGATGATAGCGTTCTGTCAGGCTGTGCAGTCCTGGTCGCCCGTTGATTCCCACGTAAAACCCCAGCCATCTCCCATGCCGGGATACGAGAGCGATGTCATTATGGCAGCAGGAGCTTTCACGCAGGGGGCTAGTATTGAACTTTCAGCGGATGGTCCACTGCGTGAACCGTACCGGGCTTATGTCCAGGGGGGACTTACTTTTGAACATGTCAAAACTGCTGTAGTCAACGCAGTGAAACAGCTTGAAGAAAACAGGATGTTGGGCAATAAATTGTAATTAATTGAAGCAAACTGAACGATATAAGAGCCCTTTTGGAACTGCAGAGTGTTTTCGGGCGAGAAAAAGCTGTAAAGCAGCACATGCATTGTCAGAAAATTTCCCTGTCAGAAAACCTGACAAAAGTGTGCATAACTTTTAAAAATGAGGGTATTATACAACTATCGCAGCGGATAATTCGTGTACAGTAATTAATAAACGGAGCTGCTGTTCAGATTATTGAAGGAGGAGAATGATTGCATGAGTAAAACGACTAGAAAAGACATCCTTAAAATGGCAGAAGAGGAAAATGTAAAATTTATCCGTCTGCAGTTCACTGACCTGCTTGGTATTATTAAAAACGTGGAAATTCCGGTGGATCAGCTGGAAAAAGCACTGGATAACCTGATGATGTTTGACGGATCTTCCATCGAAGGTTTTGTACGTATCGAAGAATCTGATATGTACCTTCACCCGGACCTTGATACGTGGGTAGTATTCCCGTGGACACCGGAAAAAGGGAAAGTAGCCCGTCTTATCTGTGATATTCATAACCCTGATAAAGACAGAACTCCATTTGAAGGAGATCCTCGGGGTGTTCTTAAAAAAGTACTTAAGGAAGCTGAAGAGCTTGGGTTCTCTGATTTTAATATCGGACCGGAACCGGAATTCTTCCTTTTCAAAAATGACGAAAATGGAGAACCTACACTTGAACTGAATGATAAGGGTGGATATTTCGACCTGGCACCTACAGACCTCGGCGAAAACTGCCGTCGTGATATCGTGCTTGAGCTGGAAGACATGGGCTTTGAAATTGAAGCTTCCCACCACGAAGTGGCACCGGGACAGCACGAAATTGATTTTAAATACGCTGATGCTGTAACAACATGCGATAATATCCAGACGTTCAAGCTGGTTGTTAAAACTATTGCACGTAAACACGGTCTGCACGCTACATTTATGCCAAAGCCGCTCTTCGGTGTGAACGGAAACGGAATGCACGCCAACATGTCCCTTTTCCGCAGCCCGAAAGACAATGCCTTTTACGATGAAAAAGCAGAAAACGGTCTGAGCGAAACAGCGATGCATTTCCTTGCAGGGATTTTAAAGCACGCAGATGCATTTACAGCAATCACGAATCCTACCGTTAATTCATATAAGCGTCTCGTACCTGGTTACGAAGCGCCGGTATATATTGCATGGTCCATGCGTAATCGTTCGCCGCTTGTACGTATTCCATCCTCACGCGGTCTGAGCACGAGAATTGAAGTGCGAAGCCCGGATCCTGCAGCAAACCCATATCTCGCTATGGCTGCCCTGCTGGCATCAGGACTTGATGGAGTTCGCAAAAAAATGGCTCCTCCGGAAGAAACAAACCGCAACATCTACGCGATGGATGCGAAAGAGCGTGCGGCAGAAGGAATTGATGCCCTTCCGGCTTCACTGAAAGAAGCAATTGAAGCTCTTGCGAAGGATGATACAATTACAAACGCTCTCGGTGGACACGCTGTTGAGCACTTCATCGAATCAAAAGAAATCGAATGGGATATGTTTAATACCCAGGTTCATCCATGGGAGCGCGAGCAGTATATCCAGACGTATTAAAAGCATAATTTAGAATGGAAAGACCCATTATGATCGGAAATGAAAAAGCGGTGCCGGATGTTTCCGGTACCGCTTTTTTTCTGAAATTGAAAGTATTTCGTATAATATGAAGGTTTTTCACTTTCCTTTAGTTTTTTCACGTTTTTTATCGGGTATACGTATTTATAGTACGGCAGATGTCCAGGCCGTCTTTAGGGTAGAAACGACTATTACTCAAAGGAGGAGTACTCATGAAAGTTACTGCTACTTATATTACAGGAGAAAATTCCAGTGGAAATGTTATCTGGGATCACAATAACAAGAAGAAAATCGATCTGGAAATTCCAGACAGTAAAAAGCAGGATGAGGAATTTGTTGAGCAGAAGATTGCAGAAAATGTAAGTGATCAAAATATTAAATTAGTACACTTTGAATAATCAATTAACCCGGAAACTTAAATAGTTTCCGGGTTTCAGAGTGTTGATTAAGTCTTGGTTTCAGAATCATTATTCTTCTGAGCGTATAGCTTTCTCCTGCACTCCCGAGCCTGCCGTGGGGCTCGTCATCAGCTGTTTGCCCTTCGGCCGTGTAGGATCTTCCGACTTCGCTTTATCCCACCGGCGTCCCCGCCGGTCGTTCCGGAGGAAGAAGCCTCTCCTGAATGGAAGAAAGGACGGAATCAACACATTTTTTAGAAGAGGAACCTTCTTTTTATTTTCCTGCTGGAGCTGCAGCAGGCGACTCCCTCGGGAAAGATTGATATGGCAGGGTTTAAGACCTATTTTTTTTATTTAAAAAATTTTTTTGAGCTTTCCTCCTTTATGAAGCAGAACACAAATAACCATTTGATGAAAATAATGGATAAATCAGGGACGCGCTGCGTAGGGAGTCTGTTAAAATACTTCCAATTCTTCCTGTGTTCGCAGGAGGTATCTCTGCTGGTATCAGGGGAACGCACCCTCCCATGTCTCTTGGCATCGTGTGCCCACATTCCTTCGTTGGATCTACCCTGATGCAGAGCCGGACGTTTACTCCGAGATGGACTGACTAAAGGATTAGCCGTCGAACGTCGCCTTTTTGCCGGTTCTCTCTGCCTGTATTGTTTTCTTACGAAATCAAGGGATGAAGCCGGACTGGGTTACGAAGCCTGCAAAGAGAGATGAGAAAGGTCCCTGA
>NZ_PZJJ01000049.1 GCF_003044065.1 Alkalicoccus saliphilus | reverse complement strand
CGCGACATATCGCCGGAATCTTTTGTCGTAATGTTTTTTCTCCTTCTCCATTCCCTTCTCCTCCTCCGGTTGCTTTCGTTAGCTGTATTCTATCACTTTGGCGTGTCTACTTTTTATACTAACTTCAAAATACAGCAGAAGTTGGTAGTATTCCGGAGAGGGGCTGGAACTATTCCACAGAAAGTTGGCAGTATTACGCCGCAGGTTGGTAGAATTGCCACACGCTCCTCCCCCGACCGAAAGCTTTTCCGTATCCAGCAGAACGCAGAAGCGTCTTCCTTCTGCGCAGGTCAACGAATAAAGCTGACGGCACTTTTCTTTGATAGAAAATCCGCAGAAAGTTGGTAGAATTACAGGAAAGGTTGGAACTATTCCATCTGATTGGTAGAAAAACGACGGAAATTGGAAGTGTTTCACGCGGAGGGAAGGTAGTATTACAGGAGAAGTTGGAACAATTCCCCGTTCGCCGCATGCTCATCCCGTTCCACCCGCTTCATCAAAAAAGGCTCTCCCGAAAAATATCGGAACAGCCTCTCCTGTATTTTCATCTTCTAAACAAATAACCTACATACGCTCCATCAGCTTTCTCGCAATTTCGTAAAAATCTTCTTCGTTATGGCCCGGGTCGAATTCTTCCGGTTTCGTTTCGAAATCCGGTTTTTCTCCGCCTCCCGGGCTGCACGTAAACAGCTTCCGGTGGAGACCGAGGCGCTCAAACTTTTCTGTCTCCTCATATTTGCTGTTATCGAGGTCAGCTGATGCCGGCCCGCTCGGATAGCCTCTTTATAGAAACGAAGGAGGCCGGTCCTTATTTATCTATTTTATTTCAAGTCAGCAAAACTAAACTATTCCGGGTGGGAAATATCTTTCTTTCCATGCAAAAATTATGATAAAATAGGACGACAAGAAGTAGATTCTGAATATCCAATAGGTGAGTCATCCGTTGAAGATCTTTTAACGGACAAAAGAAAGGCAGCTTCTTTTCTAAAAGAAAAACTTAAAAGATCGGGGGCGGTTGCTTATGTTCGGTCGGGATGTCAGTATTGACCTTGGTACGGCAAACGTAGTTATTCATGTGAAAGGCCGGGGGATTGTCCTGAATGAACCGTCTGCTGTCGCGGTGGATACGAAGAGCGGGGAAGTCCTCGCTGTCGGAACAGATGCCTACCGGATGGCCGGCCGTACCCCGGAACATATCGTCACCGTCCGTCCGCTCCGTAACGGCGTTATAGCGGACTTCGAAAAAGCGGAGTTTATGATGCGGGTGTTTCTGGAGAGAATTCAGATTAAAAGCATGTTCGGCCGCCCGCGTGTCATCGTCTGCTGCCCGGCCGGGTGCGGCACGGTGGAGCAGAAAGCCGTCCGGGAAGCTGTAGAAAAAGCAGGGGTCCGGCGTATTTTTCTGGAAGAAGAACCGAAAGCAGCAGCAGTCGGTGCCGGAATGGATATTTATGAGCCGGCCGGTCATATGATTGTCGATATCGGGGGCGGAACGACAGACGCCGCTGTTTTGTCGATGGGGACGATCGTTTCCTCGGCCTGCATCGAAACGGCCGGGGATCATATCGATCAGGCTGTAGCTGGCTACATGAAAAAAGAGCATCAGCTGCTTATCGGAAGTACAACGGCAGAAGAAATTAAAAAAACGTGCGGAACAGTATCTCCGGAAGGAAGAGAAGCCGGAATGACTGTGAGGGGACGGGATATGGTTTCCGGACTCCCGCGGAGCGTTACGGTCAGCGCAGAAGAAATGCGGGAAGTTCTCTTGAAACCATTAGAAAAAATTATTCAGGGAGTAACCGCTGTCCTGGAAAAAACACCGCCTGAGCTCGCCGGGGATGTAATGGACCGGGGGATTATGCTGAGCGGCGGGGGAGCCTGTCTGCACGGCATAGGAGCCTTCTTTTCCGAGAGGCTGGATCTTCCGGTGTATACAGCAGAGAATCCGCTTCTATCTGCTGCCGAGGGCGCCGCCATCATGCTCGAGCAGATGGATCAGCTGGCAAAAGCAAAATAATTAAGGATTGAGGAGCAGCTAAACGTATGACTAATAACGAAACAAAGCTGGAAGAGCAGGAAAATCAGCAACTGAATGAAGAAACCGTCACCGAGCCGCGCAGAAATAAGAAAAAGAAAAAAGAAAACGCCTGGTTCTGGAAAAGAACGCGTCTTATTCCAATTTGGTTTCGGATACTGCTCAGCCTTGTTCTGATTCTTTTGGCAGCAGTTGCCGGTGCGATGATCGGGTACACACTAATAGGTGATGGAACGAATCCGATGGAAGTTCTTAATCCGGATACGTGGATTCATATATTCGATATTATTTACGGTGGATAACGTATACGCGCAGATGTACGAAATAGTTTGATGCCTTCAGGCCACCCGGCTCAGAAGGCATTTTTTCATGGCCGGACATAAACCAGTTGTGATAACAGAAAAAACATCGTACACTAAACAAAGCGACAGATTAAGAGCAGGTACTAATCCTGCATGGAAAGGATGTCTGCAATGCTTTCAATTGAAGAAATTAAAGAGATTATCCCTCACCGCTATCCCTTTTTGCTTGTCGACCGGATTCTTGAAGTAGAGGAAGGGAAACGGGCTGTCGGGCTGAAAAATGTCTCCGCCAATGAAGAATTTTTTAACGGACATTTCCCGGATTATCCGGTGATGCCGGGTGTCCTGATTATCGAAGCGCTTGCCCAGGTGGGAGCGGTAGCTATTTTGAAAAAAGAAGAAAACAAAGGCCGCCTCGCTTTCTTTGCAGGAATTGACGGGTGTAGGTTTAAAGGCCAGGTAAAACCCGGTGACCAGCTGCAGCTGGAAGTTGAGATTACAAGGCTGCGCGGACCTGTAGGAAAAGGAAAAGCCACCGCCTCTGTTGAGGGAGAAGTCGTCGCAGAAGCAGAGCTCATGTTTGCTCTCGGTGATAAAAAGGAAGGATAATTGAGAGGAAAGCTGTTCCCCTAAAAAGGGGAACAGCTTTTTTTTATGGTTATTAAATCTCTTAGTATGTGTGACAATTGTGAGAGATTGTAAAAAAGAGGCAGAAAACGTTTTATTCCTGTTTCTTAAGGTAAAAGACAAGTAGACTAAACAGAACCGTTTGCAGGAGTGATTAAGATGAAAAAGAAGCTGGTAGCCTCCGCTATTTCCAGTATGTTCGTATTCGGAACAATGGCAGCCTGCGGTGATGTCAACGGGCCGGATGAAAATGAAAATACCGCTGACAACAGTGAACTGAACGGCAGCGACGGCATGGATAACGATACGGAAATGAACGATGACCAGAATTTTGAAGAAAACGAAGAGCCGATGAATGACAATACCGAAAATACCGGAACGGAAAATGAGGAAACAGACGATAACGCGGAACGTGAAGACAACATCAACAACGAGCTTGGCGAGGAAGAGGAAGAGAACGACATGTAATTTTCAGCGAATCAGAAAAGGGGCGTTATAACGTGAAGATCATAACAGTTTCACTTTCCACGCTGTTTCTTCTCGGAACGCTCACAGCCTGTGGAGAAAACAACATTGACGGTGAAAACGTCAACAGCGAAAACGTGGAAGAAAACAATCCGTCACTGGATGAAAATAACGAAGTAAACGAAGGCATCGATGACCCTGTAAATAATGTGGATGAAGACTAGCCGTCGGACACAAGGTTATTATTTATTGTTTCACTAATTATATTCCATGAAGGGAGAGAATGTAACATGAAGAAAAAAATGATGGTTTCACTACTTTCCGGAATGTTCGCAATCGGAGCACTTGCAGCGTGCGGTGACGATGGCGGCGGTGACGAAATGAACAATGGCGGCGGCAACGAAATGGAAAACAACCCGATGGAAGATAACGGAATGGAAAATAACGACGGTATGTAATACGTCCCCCCTTAAAAAGCTTTCTCATCCCCCTGAGGAAGCTTTTTACTTTGAAACGGAAGAAAAGTACTTCTTTATACATACGCAGACTCACCGGAGTATCGCTATAGAAGCTGTATCCGGAGACTCTCTTTCCTTTGTTTTCTTAAGAGGAAAGAGTATGTTAAGGTAGGAAAGTCGAGTTTTTGGCAGTGAAGCGGGGAGCAGTGTAGAAAATAGGCAGAGAAATCTATTTCTATTCCACATTTTCACACAAGAATTACGCAGAATGACGCAGGAGTAATGTAAAAGATTGAACACTATGCAAATTCTGCAAGAAGGCTTGTATTTAAGTCCTATGGCATATATGATTGTCACAGCTCCTCAAAAGAGGACTTTCTAAAAACTAACACTTAAAAAACTCTGGAGGAATGAAATCATGAAAAAGAAACTATCCCTAACGGTACTATCTACAGTATTTGCTGCAGGCATGCTTGCTGCATGTGGCGGCGGCGAAGAGAATAACACTACTGATATCGAAAATGATCCAGCAAACAACACAGAAGAAAACACTGAAATGAACGACGAGCCTGCAGAGGACGTTGAAGAAAACAACGGCATGGAAGACGATGCTGAAATGAACGAAGAAAACAACGGCATGGAAGATGATGCTGAAATGAACGAAGAGAACAACGGCATGGAAGATGATGCTGAAATGAACGAAGAAAACAACGGCATGGAAGACGATGCTGAAATGAACGAAGAAAACAACGGCATGGAAGATGATGCTGAAATGAACGAAGAGAACGACGGCATGGAAGATGATGCTGAAATGAACAACGAAGAAGAAGACGTAGAGTAATAATTTACGCTTAAAAGCTCCGGAGCTGATCCGGAGCTTTTTCTTTTTTTCTGTGAACCAAAAATAAATATAGAGAACAAAAATCATTTTGCATCCGTCCCGGAAAACGGAATGATTTTTGTGACGTCTATCCGCACGATTTTTATTTAAAATACTGATATAAAGGCTTTTTTCTCTCCGCACAGCGTTATACATCAAACACTGTCAGTGGAAGTCACTTTCTGTTTGCCATCCTGAAATTAATAACAACAGAAGAAGACTGCGGTAATATTTTTCACTTCATACAGCAGGCTTGTGTATAGAAAAAAGCATTAATATGTCCTTACTATACAAATTGAACTTACTATCTATGCAGCTGGAACGAATGCCATTAATAAGCGTTATATTACTGCGACCAGCTGTCTCTGCAAGCAAAAAAAGATAAGAATAAAGTGTTCTTTGTAGTCAGAAGAAGTTTAATTGCTGACGCCGCTGCGGTATCCGAAGTGTCAGGCTGCTGATATAGTATTTTTGCTTGTATAGAAAACACTGCTCTACTTTCGCTTTCCGGACGGACCGGGCTCAGCTGATTATGGAGGTCCCAAAAAGGGAGGAGCACGGCTTCACTCATGCTTTTCAGGCTGTCTCTATGAACCTTTTGAGACAGCCTCAATGGATCTTCGCCCGCCCAGTTGCTGCAGGGAAATCAAAATAGGTTTCTGCGACGAAAAATCTCGCTTTTTTCGATAAAGAGAGGCTTTTCCCTCGAAACGGCGGAGGTGCACCGCAGGCCAAGCAGTTGAAGACCAGGCTTAAGGCAGAGCAGGAGGAGGAGCTTACGAAACGACTGAAATAACTATTTTGCATCGATCAATTATTTTACAAACTGCGCTTCGGTATCCGAAGCGTTTTTCTTCTGTGTTTATACTATAGAAGGTTTTGATCTTTCTGCCCGGAGCGGGATCCGCTGGAAGCTCAGTATCGGTACATATAACGTCAACGCTTCTGCTGAAAAAGTGTTGAACACCGGCGTCTTCTCTGTAACGCCTCCTGTAACGGTAGGGAATTGAAAAGGAAAGTTACTGCTTGCCGGGCCTGCTTTTTTTAAAAAAGGCTCGTTTTAGGAAGCGTTACATAAAATGGAACTGACATGGAAAATAAAGCCTGTAAATTCCACGATATAGAACGGTTGTAACGGTAAATGATATAAAAAACTACGTGGTGTAATAGTTCGGTAATAATATAGAAAATTATAAAAAAAGAAATATTTAAAGAAGTAGACCAAATAAACGCTGTTATATCAGTGTTTGTGAGGTTCTCTAAACAACACAAAAAGATCACCTAAAAAAATCCAAGAAAATAATTTTAAAAAATAAATACTGTCATAACGCCGTTTGTAACAGTTATAGAACGCGTAAATACATTGTAATGTGAGTGTTACACAGTTAGAGGGTCTCCTGTGCTACACTACGATTTGTGGCCAAGAGAACAACGTTTTACATAAGCGTTAATATTTATTTTTAGGAGTGGATGAGAGAATGCAAAAGTGGTGGATTTTAGTAGCAGCAGTAGTTATGCTTTTCTCTGTAACTGTGGTGGACACACAGTCAGCAGAAGCAGCAACAGGAAGTCAGGTAGTATCAGAAGGAAAGAAACTTCAGGGAACATCTTATCAGTGGGGAGGAAGAACACCATCTACTGGTTTTGACTGCTCCGGTTTTGTACGGTACGCATATGGCCAGGCAGGAATTGATCTTCCTTTCGGTACGGCTAACCAGGTTAACGAAGGATCATTCGTATCCCGTTCAAACCTCCAGCCGGGAGACATCGTCTTTTTCTCAGGTACATACCGAAGCGGCGTCAGCCACAACGGAATTTATGTAGGGGACAATCAGTTCATTCATGCTTCAGCTTCCCAGGGTGTAACAATTACATCTATGAACAACTCTTACTGGGCACCTAAGTATCACTCTGCACGCCGTGTAGCTTCTTCCGGAGGACAGGAAGTCGTAGCATCTACATCAGACAGCACGCCGAGCAGTCAAGAAAGCACTTCTTCCAGCAGCTCATCTGCTTCAAGCAGTTCTGCAGATTCAGCAACAGTCGTAAATACTTCCCGTGTCAATGTACGTGACGGAGGTTCCCTTTCCGCTTCTGTGATCGGTGGAATCAACGGAGGCACAACAGTAGAAGTAATTGAAGAGTACAACTACTGGGCAAAAGTTTCTACTGGTTCAACAGAAGGTTTCGTATCTCTTAACTTCCTTGATCTTGACAGCAGCGGCGGAAGCACAAGCGCAAGCGTTTCTTCCGGCGACGCAGAAGTAATTAACACTTCCAATGTAAATGTACGCAGCGGAGCTTCTCTTTCTGACTCAGTTGTTGGAAACATCTCCGGTGGGACAGACGTAGAAGTAATTGAAGAGCACAACTACTGGGCCAAAGTATCAGATGGTTCAACAGAAGGTTATGTTTCCCTGCGTTTTCTTGATAACTAAATAAAATTATATAAAGTAAGAAGGGGCTTCCTGTAAGCCCCTTTTTTGTTTTAATTAAGTTTTTTTATAAAAAATAAACTGTTCCTTTATCAATAAAAGACCTAGCGATACAGCTCAAGGTCCTATTTTATCATCCTTACGTAAGGATTCTGTAACAAAGACAGGGTGGTAATGAAAATCAGTGAAAATATACAAAACGCTGTAACCCTTGGGGCACAAGGGTTAATTGAAAAAACTCAAAAAAACTCAAAAAATGTTTAAAAAAATAATCTGTAGAGAACGGCTTCGCAGCAGTGTTTTGGCACTGATAAAAGACCGTGTAAACACATTGTAACATCCCTGTTACACTATTTTGTAAAAAGCTGTGCTAAACTTCGGTTTATGGATCAAAGAGAAAAAGTTAATTTTTGGAACTAAATATCGCAATTAAAAAACAGGAGGGATTTTTCATGCAAAAGTGGTGGGGGATGCTTTTAGCAGTGGTAATGGTCTTCTCAATTATGAGTATAGACACACCAACAGCTGAAGCTTCATCAACAAGTCAGGTAATTTCAGAAGGTAAAAAGGTTATGGGGACACCTTACCAATGGGGAGGAAGAACACCATCTACCGGTTTTGACTGCTCAGGGTTTGTACGGTACGCATACGGCCAGGCTGGAATCAGTCTTCCGCTTGGAACAGCTAACCAGGTAAGAGAAGGTTCATTCGTATCACGCTCTAATCTGCAGCCGGGGGACATTGTATTTTTCGCAGGTACATACCGAAGCAGCGTGAGCCACAACGGAATTTACATCGGTAACAATCAGTTTCTTCACGCTTCTGCTTCACAGGGAGTAACAATTACATCTATGAGCAATTCATACTGGGCTCCAAAATATCATTCCGCACGACGCATCATCAGCGGGGGAAGCCAGGAAAGCGTTGCTTCTACAACGGACTCCAGCAGCTCAGCTGACCAGGCAGTAATTACAGCCAACACAGCAGCAATCGTTCGTGACCGCGGCTACCGCACAGCAAACCGTATCGGGTCTATTCCACGGGGCGAAACGGTTAACGTAATTCAGGAATACAACTACTACTCTGTTGTATCCGACGGTTCTACAAGAGGATTTGTTTCAAAAAGCCTTCTTGGTGACACAGGCAGCAGCTCATCAAGCTCTTCCAGCAGCGTAAGCAGCTCCGGTGACACAGCAGTTGTTACAGCCAACACAGCAGCAAACGTTCGTGACCGCGGCTACCGCACAGCGAACCGTATAGGAAGCATTTCACGCGGAACTACTGTAGAAGTTATTCAGACATACAACTACTATGCTGTCGTAACTGACGGTTCTACAAGAGGCTTTGTATCACTCAGCCTTCTCGATATGCAGTAAGATGATTGAAACAGCTTCTCCATCCGGGGGAGCTGTTTTTTTGTGTTTCACCAGCACGCTTAGCTGGCGGAAGTCAGGGCTTCCAAATAGATGTCTATATTTAAGTAGTGAGATAGTTTCAAAAATGGAAAAGCGACACACTGCCTTGGGACGGAGGCAGGCATCGCTGTTTCCATGGCCGGCTTTACTGCCGGTCTATCAAAAATGATAGGGGGGAGAGATGAAAGTGGTGGTTTCAACTCTATGGTTGTAATATAGCCGCTCGAGATCATCGTTAAACTACAAATTAACAAAAATTCATTAAAAAAAATTATTGTGCTATAAATAGTATTAAAATGGAGTAGTGATACCTGTAAACTATTAATGGTTTTAAAAAACCTTTGTGATTCAATTAATTATAAAAATTCTATCCCGTGCTTTAAATTCAAATGGTGAAACTGAACGAGTAACCTCGATTTTTAACAGCCGGACATCTCCATGCTCACTTATTGAGTGTACTGGAAAGTTTATTTACTGGTGAAATGTGTTCAAACTTAATTTAGTATTTACTAACATGCATAAATTTCTAAAATTCAAATCTTCTATTTAAATTTTAAAAAAGTTTTATGCGGTTTAGTCTCTGATTTTACTTCCATACGAAACGCAGGAACCTGAAGAAAGTTAACCAGATTTGATTATATAATCGTTTACCAATATCTATTTGCCTTTTTTCGAGAACTATCTAAGAGTATTCACCCATATTATGTTTCTTTTTTTATCTTCCTAAAAGAGAAAAGAAAGTATATTTGCAAAAAATGCCCACTTAGTGTTACACAATGTTACATAAATCATGACATGAGCCTTATCGTAATTTTTAAGGTGTGTGGTAGACTGAAGTTGGGATTAAATTCCTGGTACGGGCAGCGGGGCTTTTCCAGTCCGCACATTCTCAGCTATAGTTTTACTTTTTGTTTTAGTTCACTATTTAGAATCGGTTAATGCATTATTCATTCTAAGTCCGCTGCTGGTTTTAATCCTAAAATTTATTGCAAAGGAGGGGAATATGATAAAGAGTTTTATCAACTTAATAAGCTTAGCTCTGCTTCTCGTACTGTTTGCAGTGCCGGCAGCTGTCAGCGCAGATCCTGGACCCGTTCTGCAGGAAGCTTCTATAGTAGAAGCGCAGAATGCAAATGTTCGCTCGGATGCTTCAACTTCCGGTGATGTTGTGGGGACCGTTTCGAATGGCAGCACCGTAAATGTGCATGAGATTCTCAGCCACTGGGCGTATATTTCCACGGATTCCGTGGAAGGGTACATCACACTGAGATTTCTGGATTTAGAGGGAGACTCTCTTGAAGAGGACGAGTCTGAATCTTCAGAAGAAACTTCTGCACTGGAACTCGGACCGGTAACACATCAGGCAGAAGTAGTGGATGCACAGAACTTGAATGTACGTCCAGGGCCTTCCATCTCCTACGACCGAACCGGAACGATTCCACAGGGAACGGTAGTAGATGTCCATGAAGAGCTTTCTCACTGGGGACTTATTTCTACAGACTCTATTGAAGGGTATGTATCATTACGCTACCTGAAGAATATAGAAGAAGTAGAAGAGGACGCAGAAGAGGAAGAAGAGACAGAATTGGAACTCGGACCGGTGAAACAGAAAGGAACGGTTGTAGAGGCACAAAACCTCAACGTCCGTCCGGGACCGACAACTTCCAATACGCCGCTTGGGTCCATTCCAAATGGAACCACTGTCAACGTGCATGAGCTTCTCGACAGCTGGGCACTCATTTCTACGGATTCAATCGAAGGCTACATATCCTTGAGCTATCTAGAATTGATTGAAGCCGAGGAGGAAACGGGCAACACGGATCTTGGGCCAGTGAAGCTGGAAGGGACCATCGTAGAGGCACAGAACCTCAACGTCCGTCCGGAACCGACGACGTCGAACACACCTCTCGGCACCGTAGCGAATGGAACGACCGTTAACGTGCATGAAGTGCTTGATAACTGGGCACTGATTTCGACAGACGAGATTCAGGGTTATGTGTCGCTCCGCTACCTTGAGCTGATTGAAGCCGAGGAGGAAACGGGCAACACGGATCTTGGGCCAGTGAAGCTGGAAGGGACCATCGTAGAGGCACAGAACCTCAACGTCCGTCCGGAGCCAACAACGTCGAACACGCCTGTTGGTACGGTAGCGAATGGAACGACCGTTAACGTGCATGAACTGCTCGATAACTGGGCGCTGATTTCGACGGATTCGATCCAGGGCTATGTATCACTACGTTACCTGGAGCTTGAAGCTGAGGAAGAAGAGTATAAGCCGATCGATGAAGGAACGGTAGTAGATGCACAAAACCTAAACGTCCGCTCGGGACCTGCCACTTCCTACGACCGTATTTCTACTCTTCCAAACGGCACGTCGGTAGATGTATTAAAAATCGAAGACGGCTGGGCTTTAGTGTCCAACGGCGATGTTGAAGGCTACGTATCGCTCCGCTACCTTGACCTGAAGAGCGAGCAGGAAAGCTCCGAAGTGCAGGGGACGGTAGTAGATGCAACAAACCTCAATGTAAGATCAGGCCCATCTACTTCTTATGACCGTGTCGGCACGCTTCCAACAGGAACGACCGTAACCGTACACGAAATTGAAGACGGCTGGGCGCGCATTTCCACGGCTTCCCTCGAAGGCTATGTATCTATGCGTTACCTGGATGTAGATGGAGAAGGAGGAAGCACTCCTTCAACGATCAAAGGCCTTGTAATTGATGCAGCTAACCTGAACGTACGAACAGGTCCTTCGACTTCCTATGACCGTGTGGGAACACTTCCGCGGGGCACAGAAGTAGACGTTCTTGAAATGGAGAGCGGCTGGGCAAAAGTATCTTCAGGATCGATCGAAGGGTATGTATCACTTCTTTACCTTCAGGTGATTGATCCGGATGCAGCCAACACGCTCCAGGGCCGAACCATCGTTATTGATCCAGGTCACGGAGGAAGTGATCCTGGGGCAGTAGCAAACGGTCTCCATGAAAAAGAAATCGTTTTGGACGTGAGTCTGCGGCTGGAAACAAAACTCAAAGCAGCGGGAGCAAATGTTGTGATGACACGCAGATCCGACTGGTATCCAACTCTGGGAGACCGTGTCAGAACAGCAAACGGTTCCGGCGGGGACATCTTTATCAGTGTTCACGCGAACGCAGCTGGAGCAACTTCAGCCTCAGGAACTGAAACGTTCTTTAACACAGCCTACTGGTCCGGCAGCAGCCGCAGCCTGGCTGACAGTCTCCAGAAGGAAATGGTAGATAAACTCAATACACGGGATCGTGGCGTCAAGCAGGCTAACTTCTACGTTATCCGCAATACGACGATTCCTTCCGTTCTTGTCGAGCTCGGCTTTATGACAAACTATGCCGAAGCGCAGAGAATGAAAACGAACTCCTTCCGCAACGCGGCAGCAGCCGCTTTATATGAAGGAATTATTGAGTACTACAACTAAGAAACATGAATAAGTCGTCCCTCCGGGGGCGGCTTTTTCTTTATAATGAAAATCCGCCGGCCGTTCGTACGCTATAACGGACTAAAAAACGCTTCAAAATAGGTTTATTTATGCGCCAAGTTCCGTTATAATGAAACAAGCGATATAACGGTGAAACACCGATAGAGATAGAAAGGGTGACGAAACATGACAGAAGATCGTATACTAAGAACGGCCTCCGAGGTGTCGGAAATGCTCAGCCTTCAGGAATCCACGCTGAGAAAGTACTGCATCGCACTCGAAGAAGCAGGCCATAAATTCATGAAAAACAAGCGGGGCCACCGCTCGTTTTCAAACAACGATATCACCATTCTACAGCGGTTTATCTCTGCAAAAGAATCACCCGCTATGACGCTTAAAAAGGCGGCTTATGCTGTCGTGTCGGTACATAATGATAACAGCGTGACGGACAGCGTTCCGGAAACGATCCCTTATAATGAATCATCAGAACTGAGCCATACCATGCAGGACTGGAAAGAGATGTTCATGAAGCAGCAGCAGATGACCTCACGTCTTCTCGAAAAACTGGAAGAACAGGAAGAACGGGAAAAAGAGCGCATGGAGCACGAAAAAGAACTCATGGCTCTTTTAAAAGAAGCGAGGGCGGACCGTTCACTTCCAAAGGCTCACGAACAAACAGACAGGTCACCGGAGGAACGGGCAGCAGTTGAAGAAACCGAAGAGGTAACGACGGAAGGAGAACCGAGCGAGGAAACATTCTTCGAAGAAGAAAACATTCAGGATGCAGAAATTGTGGAAATGGAAGATGCATTCAAAACCGCCGATGAAGAAGAAGGAATGTCCGAAGCAGAAGAGTCGGCTGTTACAGAAGCAGCCGAAGCGCTGCAGTCTCAGCCTGAGGAAAACAGCGCACAGGAGCCAAAAAAACCGTGGTGGATGTTCTGGAAATAAAAAAGCGACAAAAGTCCCTCCTGGAGAATTTTTTCTCCAGGTTTTTTTTATGCCCCGGCACTTCTTCACTGAACGAAAATAATTTTAACGTTAGCCTCATAAATGTTATGAGTCTATAGGTACCACCTATAAAATTATGTACAAAGATTAAACAAAACCGAAACGAAATCTTCGAATTATGCTAACCTTGGACGTATAATGAATGTATGTTGCACTTCTTGGGAGGGAAAGCGATGCTGACACAACAAGATGATACCCAACACGTCCTGCTCTTCTGCTTCGACAAAGATTTTGAAAAAAAACTGGAAAAGCTCCAAGTCCCGGAGCATGTTGAAGTGAAATCAGGAAACAGTCAACAGCCGGTGCTTCCCGATAATGCAGATACGCTGTTTGTTTTTGCAAACAACCCCGAAGAGCTGCTTAAAGCAGCACGGGAACGTAATATGCTGGACGGGTGGATTGCAAAGAAAGTCGTTTTTGTGGTTCCGAGTCACCTTCTTGAAAAAGCCATCAACGCTCTTGTCTATGAAATTGACGGAGTTATTTCGCGTGAAGTATTTATGAAAGATCCGGAAAAGGCTGTGAAGCAGCTCTCAGCAGATAATTTCATGCTCGATCCAAACTTGAATTTTCAGGTGGCTGATCAGATCGACAGAGCACAGAAACGTAAACTGCCGGTCGAGCGCCTGAAGCTCAATGAAAGTGAAATCGGCACACTGATGAAAAAGTCGGAAATTTCAATTTTACAGCTTCTCCTCGACGGAAAAAACACGAGAGAAATTGCGGAAGAGTTATTTTATACGCCTAAAACGGTGAAGCGCTATATTAGTAACATCATTCGTATACTCGAAAAAAAAGACCGTACAGAAGCGGTGGTGGAAGTCATCCGCCGCGGATGGGTCAGCGTAGAACGAAATTAAATAGATTATTCCCGGGAGCCCGTGGCTCTGCCGGGATTTTTTATTGTGTGTTTTTTTGAAAGGTATGCGTTTTAAGTGTTATAACGTATAAACGGAATGTTGGCATGTTGCTCGTTGCACTGTGTTGCGGATGTCCAGACAGGCGCGGCCGCAAAAATTCCGGATGCCCAGAAAAGTTGGTAGAATTCCACAGAAAGATGGTAGAAAAACGGAGCGGGTTGGTAGTATTACCGGCAGTTGGAAGAAAAACAGTGGAGGTTGGTAGAAATTGTGCCTCTGTCAATAAAGTAGACAAAAGTCTATCAACTTTTTTCGCTCTACGATCCCGTTTTTCCTTTTCTGCCGGGCCCGGTTCCCCTCATCCGGCCTCTGCCCTGATAGAAGGGGGGATCTC
>NZ_PZJJ01000048.1 GCF_003044065.1 Alkalicoccus saliphilus | reverse complement strand
AGTTTAAACTCTTTATCATATTTTCGTTTTACCATCTTGAACACTCCTCTAATGTGGGTTCCATGTACAGATCATTATACATGCTTTCCCCCAATTAGCTGTGTCCAGTTTTTAGAGTAGCATCAAGCGGGTATTTCTCCCTTCACCTTAAAGATGTGGATTCAGAAGTACCAGACCAGCGGACCTTCCGGCCTCCAGCCGAAGAAAACCTGGAAGCCGTATCCGGAAGCTGTCAAATCCAGGGCCGTCGATGATTTTCTTCAGGGCCGGGGAAGCCAGTGGGATATTTGTAAAACGTATCATCTTTCCTCCCCATCGGTTTTACGTCGGTGGATTCGTGCGTATACTGAGGGAAAGAACGATCCATCCCCCAGGAAAGGACGATCCCCCATGACGAACGGACGACCAACGACTTTTAAGGAACGGCTGGAGATTGTCCGGGCAGCGCTGGCCCGGGATAAAGACTACCAGCATACGGCAGAAGCGTATGAGGTGTCCTACCAGCAGGTGTACAGCTGGGTCCGAAAGTATGAAGCCCAGGGAGAAACGGGGCTGCAGGACCGCCGCGGAAAGAACCTGGAATCCCGGGAAGCCCTGACCGACGAAGAAAAGCTGAAACAACGGATCCGGGAACTGGAGCACCGTACGCAGTACCTGGAGACGGAGAACGGCCTCTTAAAAAAGTGGAAGGAAATCGAAAGGAGGGATCGCCGCAGCTAGGCCGGCACCTGCACCGGTACCAGGCCATTGATGAATACCATGCCGACACCGGGCTTCCGATTACGCTGTTGTGCCGGGTGCTCGGAGTCTCCCGTTCGGGATACTATAAGTGGCGGCGCTATGAACCGACCGCCGACCATCAGGAAAATACCCGGCTGATGACCCGGATCAGGCGTCTCTTCGCCGACTTCGGAGGCATTCTTGGATACCGCCGTCTGACCATGACGATCAACCGCCGGTACAAGAAGCAGTATAACCCCAAACGGATTCTGCGGCTGATGCGTCTTCTCGGATTAAAATCCCTGATCCGCATGAAAACGTCCGGCTGTACGAAAACCAGCTATAAAAATATCGAAGAAAACCTGTTGGAACGGGAGTTCCAGGCAGAAGCTCCCAATGAAAAATGGGTGACCGACATCACCTATCTCCGGTATGGGAAGGGCAAAAAAGCGTACTTGAGCGCCATTAAAGACCTGTATGACGGATCGATCGTGGCGTACCACGTCGGCCATTTCAACGACAACGACCTGGTGCTGGAGACCCTCCGTAAAGCAAAGGCCGCCCATCCGACCGCTCACCCGCTTCTGCACAGCGACCGGGGCAGCCAGTATACCTCCAAAAGGTACCGGCTCCAGACGACCGCGTACCAGATGGAACGGAGCATGTCCCGGGTGGGCAACTGTATTGATAATGCGCCGATCGAGAGCTTTTTCAGCCACCTGAAAACGGAACGGTATCATCGGAAAAACTATGCCCATTTCCAGGCGCTGTGCGAGGACATCGACGACTACATCTATTTTTACAACCATGAACGATACCAGAAGAAATTAAACAGCCTGGCCCCGGTCGAATACCGGAACCAGGCTGTAGCCTGACGTTTTATTATTTCGTTGTCTACTTGACGGGGAGCTGTTCATACCGGGACGGCCTTTTTAGCGGTTAAATAATATTTTCAGAAAAGCTGCACCGGATTTTCAAAGCATCTTCCCCTGTTACCATCTCTTTTCAGAGGATGTGATAGAGCACGCGTTTCAGGATAATTCTTTTTCTACAGTAATTTCATTCATGGAAGCTTTAAAGCGGACGATTTTTTCAGCACTGTCGAGTACGAAACGAACTCTTTTCACATATTTCAAGTACTGTGCCTGCTCGATCACGGTATGAAGGGCCATTTCCGCGGCTTCATGAAAAGGGTATCCTCCCCTCCCTGTCGCCAGCGCCGGAAGGGCGATCGTTTCAATATGGTATTTTTCGGCAAGTGCAAGGATATTCCGGTAGCAGGTTACAAGAAGCACATCTGCCGGTATATCTCTTTTGTAGACCGGCCCGCGGCAGTGAATCACGTAGTCATTGGGTAGGTAATACCCTTCGGTAATAAAGGCTTCTCCAGGACGTACCGGTGTCATTCTTCTGACTGCTTCTGTGAGCTGCGGACCGCCGATGCGCTGTACTGCTCCTGAAACACCTTCACTTTTCAGGATGCGTGATTCCGCCCCACTGACAATACACTCCACATCCTCCTGTCTCGTTATATCCCCCCGGACGATTTCCAGCGTCAGACCGTGTACATCGACTTCCATGTTTCATTCCTCCCGTATATTGTTTAGTCTTATTATATGTAAGTTCCCTATTTTCTGAAACTGAGACACCTTTCCGCCATTTTTATTTTTCATTTAACAAATAACATTTGCAGCTGAAACAATAAAAAAACAGCCTGCCGACGTGGCAGGCTGTTCAAATTTTTAATTACTGATATAGTGCTTCCGGAAGATTGATTACGCCGTTTCCGTAGTAAAAGGTACTGCCGAGATCATCTGCCGTTTCATTCAGCGTGCTTCGTACGTCCTCACTGGAAAGCGATGGATTGTTATCCATCATCAGAGCTGCAGCTCCTGCTGCGTGAGGTGCTGCCATGGACGTTCCGTTCAGGGAAGCGTAGGAGTTTCCGGGATACGTACTGTTAATATCTGCTCCCGGCGCCATCACTTCCAGTTCATTACCTACACTGGAGAAAGAAGCACGGTTATCATTGCTGTCGAGTGCTCCTACCGCCATTACAGAATCATAACGTGCCGGGTAGTTAATGGTGTTGCTGCCAAACCAGTTTGTTCCATCATTACCGGCTGCGGCAATAACAAGTATTCCTGCGTCGGCAGCGTTATTGCTTGCTGTTTCCATCGCCTGGGAATGAGTCGGCGTACCAAGACTCATATTTATTACGTCCATATCGCTGGCAATGGACCACTCAATTCCTGCAATAATACCATCCAGTGTTCCCCCGCCTTCAGCACCGAGTACTTTTACAGCGTACAGATCAGCTGCCGGAGCGACTCCAAGAACACCGTGGGAATTATCAAGTGCTCCGACTGTCCCTGCCACATGGGTTCCATGCCCGTTACTATCTGAATATGGATCAGGCTCCCCGCTTACAAAGCTTTCTCCTCCCTGTACATTCAAGTCGGAATGTGAAGCTTCAATTCCCGTATCAAGAACTGCTACCGAAACTCCGCTTCCCGTAAGACCACTGCTGTGAATGGATGGAGCTTCCAGACGGTCAATGCCCCACGGCACTGTCTGGGCTGTCTGTACTTCAATGTTTTCTTCAATAAAAGCTATATTCGGATTGTTCTCCAGTCCGTTCACCGCCGGTTCCGGCAGAGTCACGTGCAGCACATCCATGTAGTCGTATTCACGGATGACTTCCCCACCGGCGAAATTGACCGTTTCCTCATCGGGGCTCGTATGGAAACCAATGAGATATTCCTTCTTTTCAGCACCTTCTGCCCCAGCTGTCCCCGCGAGCATAAACAGTGCTGCAAGCATTATGGCTGTCATAAAACTAATTTTTCTCCACATAATAACTGCCTCCTCTATTAAGAATTCCTGCAAGTATAGAAAGAATTTCACTACAGTGAATTTCTTATGCGGACTGCTCAGACGGAACGTAAAAGCGGTAAAGCATCCACACGCTCCGCTGCTTAACAATTATTCATTCAGGAATATTTTCTCCTTCTGTTTCCGCTGCCTCTGCTTTAATTTCATCGATTTCTTCCTGAACTAATTCTGCAAACTCTTCGTTTTCTCTTAAAATAAAAACCTGCTTGGACATTTCCAGGTAATGCAGTGATTCTTTAAGACTGGCTTTATTTGAAAACCATAAACACTTTCCGCATTGAAAATAAAGATCTCCGAGCATATATATCGAGTTGTGTTCTAAAGAGACAATTACACCTTTTTTTGCTAGCTCTAGGGCTTTAGAATATTTATTTTGTGAATAATTATTTTTACTATAATTATAATAGATTACTGGAATTAATGTTTCATTAGGTAAATATGGGTGTTTTCTGCTAGCGAAAAGAAGTTTTTCGTATATTTCATTTGCTTCGGGATATTTCTCTTCAAGACTATAAATAATTGCTTTACTAAGTAAAATATCCAGTTCTCTTTCCGACTTGTTTTTATTGGTTGTTTCCGAGTGTGCTAAAGACTGATCAAAAAGAGCTACTGCTTCTGCTTCATCTCCATACAAATGGTAAATACAGATACCCTTACGCCATAAAAGAAACTGCTGTAAATGCGGTCTCTTAAACAAAGGATTATTTTTCTCTCCTTCTACCATTTCCAGAACTTCCTCGTACTTAGCCCGTTCCATATTTTTTGAAATATAATCGATCACTTGATAAACATAGTTTACTTTTGTAACATCTGCAAAATCATCAAAGAAATATTGGGGACTTACTCCAAGCCTATCGGCAATCATTGCCAGCATATTTGCGGACGGATGCACCATCCCCTTTTCCAGCTTGCTGATATAACTTTGATTACATATCCCCTCACAGACTTCTTTTTGTGAGATCCCATAAAAATGCCGGAGTTCTTTTATTTTCCGCCCGAATTCAATTTCCATACTTCCTTCCCCCCTCTTTTTCAGTTTATTCCTATATGAATATATTTTACCTTAATGTAAAGAAAAACCAAGCAATATTATATTAATCCGGGTATAAATCCGATAAACGCAAAAAGCACCTTATATAAGTATATGTCATAATTCACTCAAGGAGATGTTCACAGCCTGAACACATTCTTATAATCTATGAGGAGGTTTTTTATTTATGAAAATATTTTTCTTCACTCTGTTGGCGCTTATGATATTCGCTTTACCTGCTGGTGCTGTTGAATTATTCCAGCCTCTGGGTGATCTACCTTATAGACATAGATAAATACCCCCTCTAAATAATAAGAGAAAGACCCCGGAGCACCCCCCCGGGGTCTTTCTTATTGGCTTTTATTAGAAGTTTGCCGCCTGCTGTTCTGTTTTCTGAAGTCCTTCTTCGATAATTTCCTTCGCTTTATCAGGGAACTGATTGTGTCCTTCGATAATAACGCTGGAACGGTTTTCGATGCCGAAAAACTGCATGATCGTCTCTACGTAGTTGACTGCCATTTCCATGGAAGCAGCTGCGCCTTCAGAGTACACACCGCCGCGGGCGTTAAGAAGCATTACTTTTTTGTTGGACATTAAGCCTTCCGGTCCTGCTTCTGTATAGCGGAACGTCGTCCCTGCCTGACAGAGGTAGTCGAAGTACGTGTGAAGAACAGCTGGTACGCTGAAGTTCCAGAGTGGAAAAGCGATAACTACTTTATCTGCTTCAAGAAACTGGTTCAGATAGCCTTTTACAAGCTCTGCCGCTTCTTCTTCTTCCTTCGTCATTTCGATCCCTTTTGCTGTTTTAAACATACCGTGAATTTTATCCACATCGTAATAAGGAAGGTTCTCCTTAAAGAGATCCAGTTCCTGTATACGGTCGTTAGGATTTTCCTTCAAGTAATTATCCTTGAATTTGTTGTACATCTGTACACTGACCGCCTGGTCGTCCGGACGGGAATTTGCTTTAATAAATAATACGTTTGCCATGTATGATTCCTCCTGAAGATATACTGATTTTTCACTTACAAAAATATAGTATAAAGATCCTTTCAGAAAGAATCAAACGAAACGCTTCAGCTATTTTCTCTGCCTGCAGACTTTTAAGGTTATTTCATAATAAACATGCTTATTTTGCTGTTATGGCTTTCTCCTCCATAAACGAATGAGCCATTTCCCGGGCGCCTTCCCGGAACGTCACAGCCTGAAAGTCCGGAAAGCGGGCATGAAATTGAGCCGTGCTCATAATATACGGATGATCATACTGGTACAGCATTTCTTTCACTTCCCTTAAATCGGAAGAGAAGGCCCCGGCAGCTGAAAACATTTTTCTCGGTATCGTTTTCACTTTCCGGTCGGTCCCAAGTACTCGATTAAACTCTGCAGCGGCATTAACCATTGTTACCGGCTCACTGACCGGCAGATGCCATACTTTGCCGTACGTGTCTTCATCCAGCGCGAGGGTTCTCAGTGCCCGCCCAATATCCGGAGTGTAGGCAAAGGTACGGCTTAACTTGGGATCTTTACCGATGAATTGGGGATTTTTGTTTTTCAGCATCCTCTCGAGAAAGGAGATATACAAAATACTTTTTTCCACTCCCGGCCCGTAAAAATCAGCCGACCGGCCGATCACCGCTCTTACCCGACCTGTCCGGTGGGCAAGCATAAGAGCATCCGCTATTTTCTTACGTACTTTTCCTTTTCTGGAAGATGGCTTCTGCGGATGTTCTTCCGAAAAAGGCAGCCGAAGCGGCGGAGGTCCGTACATATAAATATTATCCAGAAAAATCAACCGGGCTTCTGTCTTCTCACAGGCAGTAATGACATTATTCATAATAAGCGGCCATTCTTTTTCCCACACTTTCGTATCATAAGGAAGACCGGCGCATAAATAGACGTAGTCCGCTCCGGATACAGACTCCTCTGCCTGAGCCAGATAACGCAGGTCAGCAGGAACCGTCTCGATGTCCTCAAACTCTTTCGACCTCGAAGCAGCCCGCACTTCCTCGTTTCTTTCTTTAAGAGCTTTCACTACTTCCCTTCCGGCGGCACCGGACGCTCCAAGCACTACATGCAGTGGCTGACTCATTATTTTCTCCTCCTTCTGTAAACAGCGGCTCCGTTTACTTATCTATACCCGGTTTGAAACAGGAAATCCTCCTTTTGAAGGAAACTGTGATATTATTAATCAGGAAGTTTGTTAATAAATTGTTTTTTATAAGTGATTCCGGGGGGTGGGAGACGCTGTCATGAAAATTATTATGATTCTTTTTGCTGTCACTGCTCTTGCTGCGTTTTCCTACAGTGAAATCGGCTGGCCGGAGTTGACAGAGGAAGAAAGGGATCCGCGGGTGACCGCCTCCGAAGCTGCCGCTCAGGATGGCCTGCACCCGATTGTTGAAGATAAAAAGGAAGAATTAAAAGATAAAGCTGCAGAGCGGGGTATTGATATTGTCATTACTGAAGACTACCGCTCCATCGAAGAACAGCAGGCCCTCTATGAACGGGGCCGTTCAGCCGATGGCGATATTGTTACAAATGCTGCCGGAGGAGAATCCTATCACAACTACGGACTGGCCGTTGATTTTGCACTGCGCAGTCCGGAAGGCAGCGTCGTCTGGGATATCGAAAGTGACTTTAACGGCAGCGGTCAGGCGGACTGGCTTGAAGTGGTTGATATAGCTAAGGATCTGGGCTTTGAGTGGGGTGGTGACTGGGATCACTTCAAGGATTATCCTCACCTCCAGATGTCTTTTGGATTGTCGATTCAGGAACTGAAAGAGGCTGCCGGAGTTCAATAGCAGCCTCTTTCACAGATTGACAATTTTTCTTTTCATTGAGAACACTCCTCAATCTTTCAGCAGACCGGGTCGTTTAAAACATCCTGTTTATGGGAAAACATTTGCCGGACTTCCTCTCTTTTCTCCAGTTACACTATTTTTTATATTTTACCTCTCCTCCCCGTCTTTCTGCATTGAACACCCATTTGCCGGCTTCTGTATGTTCTACTCCTTACCAGCATTTCACACAAATTAATATACCGGGCTTCTCTCTCGATCTTTCTTGTTTGAGCGGGTCGGCACCTGTGTTACACTCCTCACTAACAAGTTTTTGAAGGGGGAGTCATTCAACATGAAGAAAAAAATGTACTTAAGCGCAGCTGCTGCTTCCGTTCTAACTTTTATGGCTGCGTGTGGTGATAATGGGAATGATTTAAACGCAGGAGAAGAAAACCAGCCGGAGGAAAACGCCGGAGCTGAAGAAACTGCAGATGAAGAAGCTGCCGGTGACCAGGCTGGAGATCCAGCTGAGGAGCCTCACGGTGAAATGCCTGAACCTGATACAGAAGATATTCCGGACATTGTAGCCGAAGTAAATGGTGAAGAGATTACTAAAGAAGAATTTGAAGGAGTCTATCAGGATGCTTTCATGCAGCAGATGCAGCAGGCGCAGATGACTGGTGAAGAAGCGGATGAAGAACAGCTTCAGCAGGATGTTGCCGAAAGTATGGTAGGCACGGAACTGCTTCTTCAGGAAGCAGAAGAGCGTGATTATGAAGCCTCTGACGAAGAAATAGAAGAAATGCTCGATGAAATCGCTGCCCAGAGCGGTATGGAGTCCGGAGATGAGCTCCTTGCAGCACTGGAAGAGCAGGGCATGGATACAGAAGATGCCATGGAAGAAATCGAAACACAGATCAAAATGGAAAAAGTAATTGAAGATGAAGCCGGAGAAGCAGAAGTTTCTGACGAAGAGCTGGAAGAAATGTATGAACAGCTCGTTGCCCAGCAGGAAGAAATGGGCGAAGGTGGAGATGACATGGAACTTCCTTCTTTTGAAGAAATCAAACCGGAACTGGAAGCACAGGCTCAATCAGAACAGCAGGCAGAGCAGACCGAAGCAGTCGTGGATGAACTCCGCGAAGACGCTGACGTTACTGTACACCTGTAATTACTGCCGAAAACACGTTTTTTTAAATATAACAAGCTGAAACCCCTTCTTCACAAAAAGAGGGGGTTTTTCAGCCTGTTAAAGTGTTTTTATCTATAATTCTGCAGCAGGTGCAGACCTCCGTCTTATCCATTAACAAAATATTCATAGACCCTTTCAGCCTGCAGGCAGATAGTACATACAAAACTTCATATAAAAGCAGAAGCCTATTTTACAAGGAAAATACCGCCAGCAGTACCGCTCCCGCCGGTCCGATAAGGAAAATCCCTATGAGAAGCGCACGAACACTTTCTTTCAAAAGACTTTTTGATTCAGCCGGCTCCATCTTCTGATTTATTTCTTCCAGCGTTTTCCGCATGCTGTTTAATTCCCTGCGGATTTCTTCTTCAGAATTATTATTAATAATAACGCCCTCCTGCTTTCAGACGGTTGACGATGCCTACTTTCAATTAAGTTCCAGACTGCTGGATATGCTGATATTTTTCAAAGCCTGCGAAGCAAGCTGATCCGCCTCCTGATTGTTTTTTCTGTCTAGAAGGTGGAATTCCGGAGTAACGCCGTGTTGTTTAAGTTCGGCTTCAATTTTATCCGCCCAGCGGTGCAGTTTTTCTTCCAGACACGGCCATTCTCCGGACAGCTGGTTAATAACGACCTGGGAATCTCCGGCGAAACGCACCGGCATGTGCCTGACTTCAAGCTTCACCAGCTCCTCCACCCCGGCATAAAGAGCCGCATACTCCGCTTCATTATTTGTTTCCAGGTGATCCATGAGAAGATTTTTTCTTGTCCGGAAGCGTTTCCCATTCTTTTCGTAATAGACGGCCAGCCCTATTCCGGCTCTTTTTTGATCCCGGTCAAAATTCCCGTCAAAGTATACGGTTATATTATGCGGTTCCGTCTCCACTTCCTGAAGGTATTTATGCATTTCCTTGACAGTCCAGTAACTGTCCCTATCATCCAGAAACACAACTTCCTTTACCCTCCCGGTACGCTGCAGATCCTCTGCAAAAAGAACCGCTTCCTCCATCACAAGTTCATCCGAAGTCATGGTCGTTTCCAACCCTTTTTTTGTTTTATAGGTAAACTCCAGCCAGCCTTTCATCTGCGTCCCCTCATTCTTTCCTTCTTATCGAAGTTTATCGTTTCCATTCGATGCAGCACGATCGATCAGAAGCATACAATCTTTTTATATGTATTATTTTGTCACAAACAAGTATATTTCTCAAAAAGATTCAGCCTGTCGGGAGAAACGAACCGGTTAATTCATAAATAAAACACCTTCATGACACTTTTTGTCATGAAGGTGTTTCAGAGTGTTGATTAAGTCTTGATTTCAGAATAATTATTCTTCTGAATGTATAGCTTCCTCCTACACTCCCCGGCGGAAGCTTGCCGTGGGCTTGTCGTCAGCTATTTTCCATGGCCTGCGCCATGGAAAAGGATCTTCCGACTTCGCTTTATCCCACCGGCGTCCCCGCCGGACGTTCCGGAGGAAAATGCCTCTCCTGAATGGAAGAAAGGGCGGAATCAACACGTTTTTTAGAAGAGAAACCTTCTTTTTATTTTCCTGCTGGAGCTGCAGCAGGCGACTCCGAGGCGAGATAGGACGAGCTGAAGATCCATTTCTTCCGAGCAGTGGGAGGAAGAAATTAGCTGAAGCCGGCCCGCCCGGAAAGCGTCCTGCGGAGGCGAAAGCAGGAAATTGCATAGGCATGTATAAAAAACACTTTATAAACAGCCTGACCTTCATGACACTTTTTGTCATGAAGGTGTTTATTACAGCCGGATTTTTCTGCTCTCTAAATCAGCCAGGCATTATCCGGATTGCCGTAGCTTGAAAAGATATGATCTCTCGCATCATCCGCCAGCTGACGGAGTTTCCTGTTATCTGTGTGAAGCATTCTGCCGTCTCGCTTTACTGGTTTTCCTGCTACAAAAACACTGTCCACATTGCCTGTATGAGCGCACTGCACGACAGCACCTGCCGGATCATTCAGCGGGAACATATTCAGATCTGTCTTACGGATCATTTGGATGTCCGCCTGCTTACCCGGGGTAAGAGAACCGATTTTATCATCGAGAAGAAGGCTGCGGGCACTGTCAATCGTCGCCATTTCCAATATTTTCTTTGCTGAAATATTTAAATCGGGTCCCGGCATCTCCCCTTCTGCCAGCTGTTTTTCATTTACCCGTGACCGCTCTGCCTGAAGGGCAAATTTCATCTGAGCAAACATATCTCCGCCTGTGGAAGTCACGACGTCCACACCGAGTGCCGGATTTATGCCATTTTCGAGACAGAGACCTGTCGCCGGGTAGCCGTGCCCCATCATCATCTCAATTTCCGGCGTGACGGAAACGCTTCCTCCATGTTCTGCAAGCAGCTTGATTTCTTCCGGGCTTACGGCGTTGGCATGTGCAAAATTCAAATCCGGGCCAAGCAGTCCGGCATTGTGGAGTTTTTCAATAGAACGGGCGGCTCCACCCCACGTTCCAAAGCCTAAATGCATGGAACAAACGGCATCCAGCTCCCTTGCCAGCTTAATTTCTTTGACAGAGGTGTCCCACGAACAGAATTCCGGGCCGCGGACGGCAAGGCCCATCGTAAGCAGCTGATCTTTGGAAGAAAAATAACGTTCCTTGATCCACCTGGCATCTTCACTGTTATCCAGCGTGCTCTCCCCGTTCCAATAGTCCCCGTCTCCAGGACATCCGTGGGCGAAAACAGCCCGGACCCCGCTTTCTTTGAGGCCGCGGATCATTTCTTCTGTGTGGTCTCTCGAGATAACCATCGTCCAGTCCAGCAGTGTGGTCACCCCTGCATCCAGTGCTTCCACGGCACCGAGCAGGTTACCGATGTAATCATCCTGCGGACGCCGCATAGAGCCGATATTTCCGTAATAAATACTCCCCAGATATTTCTGAAGGGACCAGTCCGCACCGACGTTGCGGACAACCGATTCCCACGTATGACGGTGGCTGTCCACGAAACCAGGCAGAACTATCATGTCCTGTGCATCGATAATTTCATACCCATGGTCTTCAATCTCCGGTTTAACTTCCAGAATTTCATCTCCTTCAAATAATACATCTGCCTGTTTAAAGTCGCCGACGTTACGGTCCATCGAAAGGACAGTCCCGCCCTTTAATAACGTTTTCTGCATAGTATTCTGCTCCTTTTATACGGATTTTAACTGTAAACAGAAGGAAACCGCGGCTCTCTTTTTTCTATAAAAGCCAGGCATCCTTCGTGGAAGTCCTCCGGATCAGCGTACAGAAACTGATCGTCTGTTGTTTCATCCATCCAGCGGTTGAACACTTCCAGCGTCCCCGGAGAAACACGGGCTGCTTCCTCCGCTTTCGCTGAAGCTTTTTCCCGGAGCTGTCGTTCCGGCACAATCTCCTGCAGCAGTCCCAGCTGACGGGCTTCCTCTGCGTTGTATATGTGGCTGCCGGCTACGAGGGCCCGTACCTGCTTTGTTCCAAGAGCTTTTTCGATCCGACGCAGAAAAGCAGCTCCGAGCCGTATACCGAGTCTGGCCACTGGAATTCCCATTCTTGCTCCTGCTGTACCGATGGTGTAATCAAATCGTAGAGAAAAAATAAACCCTGCTCCAAATACCGGACCGTCCACTGCTGCGATAATCGGCTTCGGAAGGGTTTCAAAACAGCGGATCGTCTTTTCCATCGTCCGGAATGCTTCATCCGCTTCTTCAATCGTCATCCGGCTGAACTCTCTTATATCTGATCCGGCGGTAAAAGCACCTGCCGTTCCTTCAAAAAGAACCGAGCGGATATTTTTGTCTTCGTGCAGCTTTCTGCCTATTTCATAAAGCTCCTGCCACATTTCCCGTGTAAGAGCATTTCCCGCTTCCGGCCGCTGAATAGTTACCACACCGACAGCTCCCTGCTTACTGAATACAATATCTTTGGATGATTGCTCTGCAGGCATCTCCACATTCAAACTTCCTTTCTTTTCAGGTCCTTAGACGAAACGGACCCGATTAGTCTGCTTCCCTAAATCAATTGTTCCGTCCGTACTTTTAATCTCACTGACGATAACGTCCCCTTCTTTTAAATACTTTCCGTTGCTGCTCTGACTTTTATTCAGCGTTTCCACTTTATCACCTAGCTTCTCAAACGGATTGAGCAGCTGATTCATTTCTTCAGCGGAAAGCTTCAGTGCGACGCCTCCCGGGGTTCCTGTCATGAGAAGATCCCCTGGGTAAAAATCCATCATTCCGGAAAGTTCCACGAGCGTTTCCTCCGGCTTATACAGCAGCTGGGAGGTCCCAGCCTCCTGCCTGATCTCCCCGTTCACCGTCAGTTTCAGCTCCATTTCATGCACTTTAGCCCCTTCTTCTTCATCAATTAAATAAAGTACCGGTCCGGCCGGGCAGAATGTTCTGAGACTCTTTCCTTTAAACCACTGGTTTTCTGTAAACTGCATGTCCCTCGAAGATACATCATTTGTAATGACAAATCCGGCGATGTAGTCCGACAGGCTGGAGAAGTTCTCGGGCAGCTTTTCGGAAAGTTTCTTTTTAAAGACGAGTCCGAGCTCAATTTCGTAATCGAGCAGTTGAACGGAAGAAGGACATTCAATATCGTGATCCGGCCCGGTCAGGGAGCTCGGTGCTTTCGTGAAAATCATATTGAACGGCGGCCGGCCGGCATCAAGTCCCCCTTCTTCCCGGTGGGCCGAGTAGTTCGCTCCCTGACAAACAATCTGGGCAGGGGATGTTACCGGGGACAGCAGTTCAACGTCCGAGACCGCAAGCGATGCGGCGGTGTTTTTATCAAGGGAGGCCGCTTCCCCGCTTCCCTGTTCAAGAAACTCAGCGAGCGTCGGATATTTCCCCGGAATTTCGTAGATAGTATCCTCTTCCAGCACACCCCATTTTACTCCGTCTTTATTAAAACGTACGATTCTGATTCCCATCCTTACTCCTCCTTATGCTTCAACAAATTTCACAAAATTGTCCGTTACCGTATCCAGAAAATCAACAGTTGCTGTGTCCGTCATGCCGCCTTCCCCGTCGAGCTTCTTGTTCACCCCTCCGATGAGAACTTCATTGCCCGGCAGTACTCTTCCTCCGACTCCCGGCGCCGCCATAATCTGACGGAGATGAATCTGGCATCGTACTGTTCCAAGAAATCCTGGCGTTGCCCCGACAATCATCACTGGCTTTCCCGTCATAACCCGGTCGCCGCGGGAAACCCAGTCAATTGCATTTTTCAGCATGCCCGGGACGGAGTGGTTGTACTCCGGTGTTACAACCAGTACTCCATCAGCTTCTTTGATTTTATTTTTAAAGATTTTAACAGTTTCCGGCGGATCTTCTTCTTCATCCTGGTTAAAAAACGGAAGGCTTTTAATATCCAGCTGTTCGATTGTCATTTTGTCTTTAAATCTTTTTGTCATAAAATCAGCAACCTGCTGATTGTACGATTCTTTTCGAATGCTTCCTACTATCATTACAATTTTCACGGTGAAACGCTCCTTTATTTTTCCACTGACTTCACGAAACGATTAACTGCCTCCGCTGTTTTTTCCGGCTGTTCAAGCATGACATCGTGACCGGCTGCGGGAATTTTTTTAATTGCTGCAGCCGGGTACACGCCCCGCAGATTTCCTTCCGCTCCCTGGGGCAGCAGTTTTTCTCCGGTTCCATAAACAGCGAGCAGTGGAGTCTGCGACCCACGGAGTTTCGCCGCTCCTTCTTTATAACTGTCACAGGCGGCAAAATCCTTGTACGTTTTTTTAAGGGAAACGCTTTTCAAACGTTCTCTCTCTTCCTCCAGCAGCTCTGAGCCGGTTTCTTCTGCAAACATGGCACGGAGCAGTCCTTCCGGGTACGTACCGGAAGCAAGCTGCTGAAGAATTTTCGGATGCACCGGCAGCTCTGTATGACTCGAAAGCAGCACCACACCTTTAACGAGCGGATGATCCATCAGTTCCAGTGCGATCAGTCCGCCCATGGAATGGCCGCACACGACAGTTTCTTCTTCCAGATGCTTCTTGACACTTTCTGCGTAATCGGAAATCGTCACGTCCGGACCCTGCTGTAATTCATGCAGCGGAAGAAAATCAGCCGGATTTTCCAGATGCTTTTTAATCAGCCGCCATTTACTTACACTTCCTCCCGATCCATGCAAAAATATGAGTTTCAGATCGATCCCTCCTCGTATAGTATGTTTAAGTCCCTTTGGAACTTATCAATTTCTCTTGCTTTCTTCTCAAGGATACTTTCCTCTTGGACACCTCGAGATATTTCTAGATAATGGTCTTAGGATCATTTGGGA
>NZ_PZJJ01000047.1 GCF_003044065.1 Alkalicoccus saliphilus | reverse complement strand
CTCTGTGAATGTTTTTTTCGTCATGATCTTCTCCCCGATCTTTACTCATTATCTATTTCTCATTATACAAAAAAGTACCCTATAGGTAGACTTTTTAATGTGTCTACTCTATAGGGTACACTTTATTAAGCACTCAGAGTTTTTTTATGAAGTCTGTTTCTCTTCTTCATCCTCAGCTTTGTGGCGCCTGAGCTGCAGTTTGTACATACCAAGTACGACAGCAGCAATGAAAAGAGATTCGATAATTGGAAGCGTAAAAGCTAAAAAAGTTATGAACATGTTTCCGAAGAGCATCGCTGCGTAGACAACAATATTTTTTAGAAGCGGAAGCTTCCGGGCAAATCCAAGATTAAAAACGAGAATACTAAGCAGATTAATAATAATATATAAAATCCAGAAAGCGGTCAAAAAGTTTTCGGGATCGCCGGCACCAAGAAAATCAGCAAGCGGGGCCATGTTTGGAGAAGCAGTATTACCTGCACCTGAAGCTAGTATCATGTATTTATACACTCCTAAAGCCGTATTTCTTTCACTTTTTCTACTATAGCATAAATTAATAAAATGAGACATATATAAGAGTCTCTTTGTTGTATTCAGGCTCTTGTTAAATCCCGGGGTTTTTACGTAAGGAAAGAAAGACGTTTTTATACCCGTTTATCTCAGCGGATCCTTCTGCTGAAACTGTTGATAGAAAGTCCTTTAATGGATAATACCTTCCAGTTTTATTTGAATATACATCTTATTTTTATCCGGTTCACTCAAGTACCAGACTCCGTGCTGATATGAGAATGCCTGAAGCGTAGTTTCCTTCAGTAATCACCACTGAATTTCAGCACAGCTTGTATTTATAAAATATGATGATCCTTTTATTCAGCAATTGAATATTTTAAACAATCTTTTATTTTGGGATTATATAAAGTACAATAAGTTTAATGATTAAAGGAGGAACTGCTATGAGGTCTTTTGACATTGTTTTTTTTATGCTTGCAGTTATCGGCACTATTGGTATGATGGGTCTCGGTGTTGCTCTGGCACAGATGAGTCTTATACTGTTTTTTTTGTTTGGTGGTCTTTTCGGCGGATCACTCGCCTACGGGTTCAAGCGGAAAAAAGCTATTTTTGCTTCTGAATCTGAGCAATTGGACTAATATTAACGTATTTCCTGATTAAATTTTTTGAAGAGCATATCGGACTTTCAAAGTACGCCCGGCCTAATAAATAAAATTGTACGTTAAACAGCCTGCTTTCTTATGAGAGAGCAGGCTGTTTCATTATTAATTTCGGTTAACAAGTTTTAACGTTGCAATGCCTGAAACGAAGCAGGCAGTTAACATGTGCCGCTTTTAAGGAGGCTTTGTTTTTACCGGTACAGTTCTTCTTCAATTTCCTTATAGACGGCCGGATTTGCAGCAAATAATGTATCTTTACTTAAAAACTGAAGCTGTTCTCCTTTATAATTTGTAGCTATACCGCCTACTTCCTGAAGAAGGGCATAGCCGGCCGCAATGTCCCATGGAGCAAGCTTCATACTTATATACGCATCTATTCGGCCTGAAGCTACGTATGCAAGCTCTATAGCAGCAGCGCCGTAGGAGCGTGTACCTCTCACTTTTCGTACAATACGCTGTAGTTTTTCGTCTTTTAAAACCCACCCTGTATTAAAGCTTACAAGCGACTCCTCCAATGACCTGTGCCTTAATTCAGGAAGTTTCGCATCATTCAAATAAGCCCCTTCTCCCTTAATTGAGGTATACAATTCATCATTCATAACGTCGTAAATAATTCCAATCAAAGGTTCCCCGTCTTCAAAAATACCTAAAGAAATTGCAAAATTGGTTCCCATATGAACAAAATTTACTGTTCCATCTATAGGATCCAGTATCCAGACCGTACCTTCTAAATCTTTAATATTTTCAAAAGACCCTTCTTCCCCCATGAGTCGGTGACCGGGAAAATTGTCCTTAATTTTATTCTTAAAAAGATCTTCAACACTTTTATCTACATCTGTTACAAGATCGTTTTTATCTTCTTTCGTATCAATACCATAGGAATACTGCATTTTTTCCCGAATATATTCTGCTGCTTCCCTGACATAGGATTCAGCTGTCGCTTTGAGGGTAAATTTATTCATCCTGCTTACACATCCTTTGTCGTATCAGTGATGTATTCACTTATATCACACAAGGATAGCTGCAGGCAAATATTTATTGAGGTGATGGAGAAGGTACTAAAGAGGTTAATTCAGGAGCGCCCGTAAAAATCCCTCCATGAAAAATACATCCATGAAGGGCAATATGCCACAGTTTCTTAATTATCTTTATACTTTTCAAATCAGCTGCAATTCATGACGAGTACCTGCCACATTATCATGCTTCGAGGCGTAGCCATTCTCCGCGCAGCTCTTCCAGCTTATGTTTGCTGAGTTCCACCTGCTCCGACTCTTCTGCCTGCATAGCGTCAAAAAGTGTCTGTAGTTCGTAATCGATCTCCAGCTTGAGCACAGGGATACGACGCTCCCCATCTTTTCTCTTCAACGTTTGAATGACCTTCTCCATGTTTCGCACCCCTTTTTTCTCCGAATATTCGGATTTTTTTAACTCGATAAATACCCCTATGCATATCTATATGGAGTTATTATAAGATTAGTGCATTTATCGGAATTTTGCAACTATTTATTTAGTTATTTTTAAAATTCCACATTTTAACTTTATTTAAACCTATTTATTTTAATTCTTTATTTACGTTTGCTACAATAAAGTTTATTGTATGGTTGTTCTAGATTTTATTTAATGTGTATAGGCGCTTCCAGTTGCAGGAAAACCACTCTATTTTAACAGTATTCAACATTTCCGGTCTTTTCGGCAAACCTGAAGTGGAACCCTGAACAGCTGAACGCCTACAGAGCTAATTTTAGAAAAGATGGTGGTAATATGAACTTTCAAGGATTCAGTGAAGATGATTTTGACGTATTTGCTGTAGAAGGTCTTGATGAGCGCATGGACGCATTAAAGGAGAATATCCGCCCGAAACTTGAATTCCTCGGAGAACATTTCAAAGAATTTTTAACACAAAAAACCGGCAGTGATATTTATTACCATGTAGCGAAGCATGCCCGTAGAAAAGTTAATCCCCCGGATGATACATGGGTAGCTTTCGGTAACAGTAAAAGGGGTTATAAAAAGCTTCCTCATTTTCAGATCGGACTGTTTGGTTCACACGTCTTCGTATGGTTTGCTGTTATTTATGAGTCTCCTGTAAAGGAAGCACTTGGCCACAAGCTCCATGAAAAAGCAGATGAAATCCTGCGGGACATCCCGAACTCGTTTGAATGGAGTATAGATCATACTAAACCGGAAACACTTTCCCATTCCGACTTAACTGAAGAATCTTTTAAAAAAATAACAAACCGCCTTTCTGAAATAAAGAAAGCAGAGATTTTGTGCGGAATTACTCTCGGTGACGACGATCCCGCTGTAAAAGACGGAGAAGTTCTGATTGATAGAATAGAAGAGGCCTTTACTACCCTTCTTCCTCTTTACGAGTTAAGTATGGAGCTGTATGAACAAAAAGTTTAAACTGCACGTTTTGACACTGAAAGCACAGCGGATAAAATCCACTGTGCTTTTTTAAATCCAGCTTTAGTTGTATATATAATTGTGCTTACTATAGCGACCTGCCTCAGTAAATAAAACGAAATCCAGTTTTATCTTAACAAAGTCTAAACTTTAATAATTGATTCCCCGCTGCTTTTTGCTTTTTTGATAACTTCATAAGGAATCTGTCCCGTCTGCTCTTCATAATCTTTGAAATGCTGCTTTTCTTCTGCTTTAGAAGGAACAACTTTTTTAAAATAGTTGTACAGTGTAAGAATGGTGTTCCGTTCAGCACCTTTACTATACACCTGATCCACGATTTCGAAAAAGTTTACAACATCGACAATTTCATCTTTTGTCCAGTCCATTGAAATTGGAAACCTGATATCTTTATTCATATATATCTCCTTTTCCTGGTTATTTATCTGTTCATTTTATTCACAATCTAGTATACTTCATTCTGTTCCAACGATCTTAAAATATCATACCAAAAAAAAGAGTAATTCTAAAGAAGAGGAGGCTCCTCCCTTGTATTCGAATGACCAATCCCGAGCGCCTCTATACGAGGGGCTGCTTGCACACAAATCCAAAAACCCGCTTCAGTTTCATATTCCCGGACATAAAAAAGGTACCGGAATGGATCCTGAATTCCGGGAATTTTTAGGAGAAAACGCTCTATCTATAGATATGATTAATATTGCTCCTCTTGATGACCTCCATCATCCTCACGGAATTATAAAAGAGGCCCAGGAATATGCTGCAGAAGCGTTCGGGGCTGAGCATACCTTTTTTTCTGTCCAGGGTACGAGCGGAGCGATAATGACGATGATTATGTCTGTATGTGCCCCAGGGGACAAAATTATTGTACCTAGAAACGTACACAAGTCTATTATGTCCGCTATTATATTTTCCGGTGCAACGCCAATTTTCATACATCCTGAGCTGGATGAAGATCTCGGAATTTCACATGGAATTTCTCTTGAATCTGTTGAAAGAGCCCTGACTGTGCATCCGGATGCTAAAGGACTTCTCGTGATTAATCCAACTTATTTTGGTATTTCTGCCAACTTACAGGCAATCGTAGAAACTGCACATTCCTACAATGTACCCGTACTTGTAGACGAAGCCCATGGTGTGCATATTCATTTTCATGAAAATTTCCCCTTATCTGCAATGGAAGCAGGGGCAGATATGGCCGCTACAAGTGTTCATAAACTTGGAGGGTCCCTGACTCAGAGCTCTGTGCTGAACGTACAGGGTACCCTTGTTCAGCCTAACCGCGTTCAGTCTGTGATCAGCATGCTGACTACTACTTCCACTTCCTATCTGCTGCTGGCTTCTCTTGACACTGCCCGACGCTATCTTGCGGTTTCTGGAAATCAGGAACTTTCCCGAATTCGAAAACTGGCCGAGACTGCCCGGCATGAAATTAACAATATACCAGGTATTTTTTCACCCGGAAAAGAATTTTTAAATAATCACGCAAGATTTGATATGGACGTTACTAAACTTACTGTTTCTATTAAGAATCTCCATATTACCGGCTACGAAGCGGAAGTCTGGCTCCGTCAGGAAAAAAATATTGAAGTCGAGCTTTCTGATTTATACAATATTCTATTTCTGATAACTTTTGGTGATAGTGAAAATACAATTACAACACTGATAGAAGCTCTTAAAGAACTGTCTGAACGCTTTAGAACTTCGGATAATCCACCTGAGAACGGATGGCACGTAGACGTGCCCAACATCCCTACACTGGCTTATTCCCCGCGGGAAGCTTTTTATGCGGAGACGGAGTCGATTCCGCTTCATGAATCCGCTGGAAGAGTCAGCGCTGAATTTATGATGATTTATCCTCCCGGTATTCCAATCTTCATACCGGGGGAAATAATCGAACAGGAAAATCTCGATTATATTCAGAAAAATATCGACACCGGCCTTCCAGTCCAGGGACCCGAAGATCCTACCCTGAAAAATCTGCTTGTTATAAAAGAACGAAAAGCTATTATCTAAAGTGCTTAAATACAAATAAAAGCTGCCATCTAATGGGCAGCTTTTATTTGTTTTACATCATTACAAAGTATATCCTTTTGTAACCATTATAAAATAAATCATAACAGGTGAAAATCACATTACTTTTTAACTTTATTATAGTATTTCATGTATTTACAACGTATCCAATTCCACTGTTATAATTTAACAGGTGGACGGGCGGCATACATCCCGAGGGATTCCTTTAGAAATTCGGCTAGAATAGCCATATCCTCTTCATCGTCCACATGAAGCATTCCGGAAAGGTTTGTGATGTCGTCAAGATGGTCATATTCCAGCAGCACCTGTCTGCCGGTATGCATACAGATAAGAAGAATTTTCCCGAAAAACATACTTGTATAAAGAACTGCAAAGTCGTAACGATCCCCTGCAATATCGACTCCTACAAACTGAACATCTGTTTTTTCGTGAACATTGTAAAGTTCTCTGTACATAGTCACATTAATCCCTCCTCATTAATATTATACGAAAATTCAGACTATTAAACAATCCTTTCAATTTCTTTGCTTTAAAGCTTTTCTTAACCTCCTGTAAAAGGTAAAGCAGCTGAGTAAAGACCGGCCGCTTTTCACAGATGTCTCTGCTCGCACACCTGTTTTATGAAATAAAGAACAGAGCTCATGAAAAGCAGAAACCCTTCTTTTCCATAAAGAATGTACGAAGCAAAAAAGGAGATTGGAAGATTCCACGGCAGGCCTGTTGAAAACGGAGGTTTCTTCAGACATCAACCGTAGACTTTAACACAGCGGAAATAAAAAACAGTCAACTTTTCACTTTATTGAAAAGTTGACTGTTTAGCCTGAATAAATTGTGCAAGTTCCTGTGCAAAGATAATGTCCTGCCTTGTTATTTTATAATTACTGTTCATTAATTTTACTGAAATAACAAACTTAAGATTTCCACGGTCATAAATTGGAAGAAAAAGCACCTGATCGTTTTCTTTTTGAATAAAGGTCACCATCTGAAGACGGTCTGGAAATAAAAATCCCTGACCAAAAAGCTCCTGCTTTTTCGTAAGGCCCCGGATGCCGAGAGCGTATGTCAGCTTTAATTTTTCATTTTGGAGGGAATGTATTGTAAGTACTGCTTCCCTTTTCGCTACTGTATGAATAGTCTTTAAAATTCGAACAATAAAATCTTCCTGACTCGATGCATAATCATAGGCCAGCCCGACTTCCAATCTTAATTCATCTAAGAAATCTGATTTTTTCATCATAAAATCACCACCAGCTTTATATTTTAACTCTATCAAACTAATTGAGCTTATGATAACACAATTAAATTTTTCTTCTTGTCGTCTTTTGTCAAAAAAATTTGAAAGTTATATAAATAGGTAAAAATGATTCGAAAGTCGAATAAAAAAGGAAATATTCAGAGTGATTTACTCCTGAATATTTCCCATTAATAGTAAAATATTTATGACCATAAGTCATAGAGAATGGCAGCTGTCTCTTCAAGATCATAAGGTTCCCAAAATAATTCTCCATTTATCAAAAGATCTTTATGCAGATGCAGACCTCCGTCGCCCCCATTAAGTGAATCACTTGTACCGGTATTCCCTACATACCCTATGACAGTTTCTTCGTCCACTTTCTCCCCAAGTTCCAGCTCATCCGGAATACTGTCCAAATGGGCGAAGCGTATCATTACCCCATCCTGATACTGGACCCATACCTGCATTCCTCTTAATCGATCGAGTATGTATTCAGGAGTAAACCCGACCTCTGCTGCTTTTTCAAGTTCTGCGTTTCTTTCCTCGTGAGAATCATATTCTTCAAAATCATGATCCACCCTGACGACAGTTCCTTCAGCCATAGCATAGATTGGCGTGTCGGTAGTTATTTCCACTCCCGATGCATAATCGTAATAATCTATCCCTTCATGTTTTCCGTTTCGATAATCCCGAGGCGCTCCCGGAAGATGACTTTCTACCGTACTGACTGAGGCGCCTTCGATCGGTCTCTCCAGAAAGCTTAGAAAATCTACCATTTCCGAAGGCGATTTATCGTGAATAGAAACGTCGTTACCTATTTCTTCCCATTCTTCATCTTCTATCGTGAAATTCACATTGCTTTCTTCAAGCTGGTAGTCACCTTCCAGTGCCTTATCCAAAAAAGCCAGAGTAACGTAAGGAGTTTCTTCATCAAAAAATAATTGAATATCGTCGTAAGGAAGGTATTGACCGTTCACTTCCACTACGGGAATATCCTCCACCATGTAAAATTCTCTCTCTCCTACTGAAGCCCGGGCAGTTCTGTTTACAGTATCATAATCCAATTCCCCGTTTATCTCTTCCACTAAGTCCTCCAGAACAACTAATTTCTCATCCTGACTGCTTAATTCAACAATTTCCAGAGTGTTCGTATATTTTTCGTTTTCTTCGTTGGTTTTTTCAGCATCGCTGTTTTGACTGTTCTGATTTTGCTCGCTTTTTATATTATTGTTCCCTGTAGATTCTTCAGACCCGCAGGCTCCAATCAAAATTAGAAAGCTTCCAGCGGATAAGCACGTTAATATACGTTTCATTATGTTAGCTCCTTCGATTGTTTTCCGGCAATGTATATCTGCCAGCTGTTTGAGTATGATTTATTAAAGGTTCGTGTGGTTTAATCTGCTCCCGGCGGATGGCAGTCAAGTTTTCGGTATGAACGGTGCCCTTACTAATCTTTGAAATTAATATGTATAAACCGATCTTCTAAACAATTTCTAAAGAACCGTCACGTGATGAATGGTTTTATAATATTAGAACCATAAAGCTTATTATTATTTTAGCACAAGGGTTTTGTATAAAAAACTTCTGAATTGATAATTAGACCTTCTTCTCGATAAAACACATCTAAAGTAAATGTAATTAAAAAAAGAGCTCCGCAATGCGGAGCTCCTGTTAACTATTTTGTAACATGTATAGGCATGCCCAGAGCGAGCTCTGCTGTTTCCATTGTAATTTCACCAAGTGAAGGATGAGCATGGATAGTCAGTGCAAGATCTTCAGCAGTCATACCTGCTTCAATCGCTACACAGGCTTCTGAGATCATATCAGAGGCATTGTGACCCGCGATCTGCACACCAAGTACAAGTCCGTCCTCTTTACGTGTAACCATTTTCATAAAGCCTTCAGACTCGTTCAGTGAAAGTGCACGTCCATTTGCCTGGAAAGGAAACTTGGAAGCAGTGACTTCATAGCCCTCTTCTTTTGCCTGCGCTTCCGTCAGTCCTACCTGGGCAAGCTCAGGACCGGAGAAAACTACCTCTGGAATAGCTGTATAATCAATCTGTGTTGGTTCCCCAGAAATAGCTTCAGCAGCTACTTTAGCTTCGTAGGAAGCTTTATGCGCAAGTGCCGGTCCGGCAACTATGTCACCAATAGCGTAAATATTGGAAACAGACGTACGGCACTGGTTATCAATTTTTACCAGACCTTTATCATCTAATTCAATCCCTGCCTGCTCAAGACCGAGCTCGTCAGTATTTGGACGGCGTCCAACAGTTACAAGAAGCACATTACCTTCAAACTCTTCTTCCTTGCCTTTAACTTCCGCTTTAACTTTTACACCATCATCAGTTTCTTCCATTTCCTGTGCAAAAGCTTCTGTTTTGATTGTAACGCCTTTATTTTTCAGTCGCTTGGAAACGAGCTGGCTCATCTGCTTTTCAAAACCTGGAAGAATCTGTTTTGTCCCTTCCAGAATTGTCACCTCTGAACCTAGGTCGGCATATGCCGAGCCAAGCTCAACTCCGATATAGCCTCCGCCGATTACAACCATTTTCTCCGGAACTTCTTTCAGGGCTAGTGCACCTGTGGAAGAAACTACTTTACCTTCTTTGAACTTGAATTTCGGAAGTTCAATTGGAGAAGAGCCGGTAGCAACGATACAATTTTTAAATTTGTACGTCTGGGAGGATTTCTCGTCCATAACTTTAGCGGTGGAGTCTTCACCAAAATAAGCTTCTCCCCGAATAATTTCTACGTTATTACCTTTGAGAAGTCCTTCTACTCCTCCTGTCAGCTTTTCAACTACAGATGCTTTCCACTTTTGTACTTTTGAAAAATCAAGGTCTACTTTACCGACTGAAATTCCCATATCGTCGGAATTGTTGGCATTATGGTAACGATGCCCCGCCTCGATCATTGCTTTGGAAGGAATACACCCGACGTTAAGGCATACTCCACCCATGTTTTCTTTTTCTACAATCGTTACTTTCTGGCCAAGTTGAGCTGCACGGATCGCCGCTACATACCCTCCGGGACCGGAACCGATTACGAGCGTGTCCACCTCAACTGGAAAATCTCCTACTACCATGCACTATCCCTCCATAACTAGTAATTGTGGATCGTTTAACAGACGCTTAATATGGTTCATTGCGTGCTGCGCTGTCGCACCATCAATGATACGATGATCAAAGCTTAAAGACAAGGCTAAAACAGGAGCTGTTACAACTTCTCCGTCTTTAACAACTGCCTTTTCAGCGATACGGCCAATTCCGAGAATGGCTACTTCCGGATGATTGATAACCGGTGTGAACCACTGGCCTCCCGCAGAACCGATATTAGTAATGGTAATGGATCCGCCTTTCATTTCTTCAGAAGCGAGCTTACCATCACGGGCTTTTCCAGCGAGATCATTGATTTCATCCGAAATCTTGAAAATCGATTTACGGTCTGTATTTTTGACTACCGGCACAAGCAGCCCTTTATCCGTATCTGCTGCTATTCCGATATTGTAATAGTGCTTGTGAATAATTTCTTCTGTTGAGTCATCCAGTGAAGTGTTAAGCACAGGGTATTCCCGCACAGCACTTGTAAGAGCTTTAACTACATACGGGAGGAAAGTCAATTTAATACCTTTTTCCTCAGCTACCGGCTTAAACTGTTTACGGTGCGCAACGAGTGCAGTGACATCAACTTCGTCCATGAGTGTTACGTGTGGCGCTGTATGCTTGGAGTTAACCATCGCTTTGGAAATCGCTTTACGCATACCGCTCATTTTTTCGCGTGTTTCTGCCTGGCCTTCAGCAGGTTCATACGAAGCGGCCGGCTGCTTCTCTTCTTTTGATGATTCTTCGCCGGCTTCAGCGTCCGACTCTGCAGCAGACTTTTGATCGCCTGAAAGATAAGCTTCAATATCTTCACGAAGAACCCGTCCATTCTTGCCGGATCCCTGAACCTTTCGAATATTCACGTCTTTTTCACGCGCGTACTTGCGCACAGACGGCATCGCTATAATTCGGGAATCGTCATCTTCCGATTCTTCCGATTTATCTTCTTCCTTTTCAGCAGCGTTATCTTCTTTAGTATCTTCTTTTGAAGCAGGGGCTTCTTCTTCGCCCTGGCTTTCAGAAGATTCCTCTTCTTCGTCGTCTGCCGGTGGTTCTGCATCCGTTTCGAACGTTACGATTACAGTACCCACTGTCGTAACGGTACCTTCATCTACGTGAATTTTTTTCACTGTCCCTTCTACCGGCGAAGGAATTTCTACTACCGCTTTATCATTCTGCACTTCACAAAGGACATCATCTTCTTTAATTTCGTCCCCTTCTTTCACTTCCCATTTAACAATTTCACCTTCGTGTATACCTTCCCCTATGTCAGGAAGTTTAAAATCGTATGCCATGTAAATGCCTCCATTTCTTATAAATGCCCAGTATTAAGACAGAGAAGATACTTATTTATAGAAATAAGTACCCTTCTGATCGGTTTTTAAATTAAAATTCGATAATTTCTTTTGCTTTCGCTGCAATATCTTTTTCGTTTGGCAGCCATACATCTTCTGCTGCGGCAAATGGGAATACAGTATCAGGAGCTGTTACACGCCCTACCGGTGCTTCGAGTTTAAGGATTGCACGATCGTTGATTTCAGCTACAATAGTGGCTGCTACTCCAGCCTGTTTCTGTGCTTCCTGAATAACTACCGCACGATTGGTTTTTTCCACAGATTCAATAATTGTATCGATATCCAGTGGACTTACTGTGCGCAGATCAATTACTTCTGCTGAAATACCATCTTTTTCGAGTGCTTCAGCAGCCTTAAGGGATGACTGCACCATTGCTCCGTAGGCAATAAGGGAAATATCGCTGCCTTCCCGCTTAATATCTGCTTTTCCAAGAGGAACGGTATACTCCTCTTCCGGTACTTCTTCACGGAAAGAGCGGTAAAGCTTCATATGCTCAAGGAAAACTACAGGGTCGTTGTCACGGATAGCTGAAATTAGAAGTCCTTTTGCGTCATAAGGGTTTGAAGGAATAACTACTTTCAGCCCCGGAGTCTGAGCCATAAGCCCTTCCAGACTGTCTGCGTGCATTTCCGGCGTTTTAACCCCGCCGCCAAAAGGCGAACGGATTGTAACAGGGGCATTATAAACACCACCGGACCGATAGTTCAGACGGGCCATTTGACCGGCCACGGAATCAAAAGCCTCAAACACAAAACCAAAGAACTGAAGCTCCATTACGGATCGGTATCCTGTCAGGCTGAGACCGTGCGCGAGGCCTCCAATTCCTGACTCCGCAAGCGGTGTATCAAATACGCGTTCTTCTCCAAATTCTTTTTGCAGTCCGTCCGTCGCCCGGAAAACTCCACCGTTCTTGCCGACGTCTTCTCCGTATACGAGTACTTTTTCATCGTTGCTTAATTCATTACGCATTGCATCAGTAATTGCTTGAATCATTGTCATCTGGGCCATAGCTTACTTCGACTCCTTCTTCTCGTATTCTTTCCGCTGCTCTTCAAGGTTTGCGGGCTTAACATCAGAATAAGTGATATCAATCAGGTCCGTAACCTTCTGTTTACCGGCACCATCTGCTTCTTTGATAGCCGCTTTAATATCTTCCTTAGCCTGCTCCACAATTTTTTCTTCTTCTTCTTCAGACCATAGCTTCTTATTTTCAAGGAATTTCCGGAATCTTACGAGCGGGTCTTTTTTCTCCCATTCTTCGTCTTCTTCTGAAGTACGGTATCTTGTCGGATCATCACCAGCCATAGTGTGAGGACCATACCGGTACGTCAGAAGTTCAAGAAGCGTTGGTCCGTTTCCTTCCAGTCCGCGGTCTCTCGCTTCTTTAGTAGCAGCATAAACAGCCAGGATGTCCATTCCGTCCACCTGCTGGCCGTGAATACCGGCAGCAACAGCTTTCTGTGCAATAGTTTTAGCAGCTGACTGCTCTTCCACCGGCACAGAAATAGCAAAACGGTTATTCTGAACGACAAAAACTGCTGGAAGATTATAAGCACCGGCAAAGTTCATTCCTTCATAAAAATCACCCTGGGAAGCACCACCATCTCCGGTATACGTGATAGCAATCTGTTCTTCTCCGTCTTTTTTCAGTCCCATTGCAACTCCTGCTGTCTGAGTAATCTGGGCACCGATAATAATTTGAGGAAGCATAATACGTACACCTTCCGGTACCTGCCCTCCTTTAAAATGGCCACGGGACCAGAGGAAAGCCTGGTGAAGCGGCAGACCATGGTAATAAATCTGCGGAACATCCCGGTAACCAGGAAGAATCCAGTCCTTTTTATCGAGTGCATACTGAGAACCGATCATTGAAGCTTCCTGACCTGCTACAGGTGCATAGAAGCCAAGTCGCCCCTGTCGGTTTAACGAAATAGCACGCTGATCCCAAATTCGTGTATAGACCATGCGGGTCATCATTTCTTTCAGCTGTTCATCCGAAAGATCCGGTACAGCATCTTTATTTACAACTTTTCCTTTTTCATCAAGAATCTGAAATGTTTTAAACTGTTCTTCGACCTTTTGTAGCTCTTTTGTTTTCTCCATGAAAAGCTTCACCTCATCATTATAATTTAACAAGCTTTCTGTCCTGCAAACTCATCGGCGGTAATACGACTTCAGGAAACCGGCTTTTATAAAGCAGCGGCCCCGGACAGCACGACAGTGCTTACTGTAATACGTTTCTTTCAAAAAGTATTAATACAACCCTGCAATTACGACTTTTAGTTTACACGAGAGAAAGATCGTTCGTCAACGTTTTTACTTAGTTACAAACCCCTTTTTTCCGTCATCTGCTTGTTATCTGCTTCACATTGTTATTGCAACTGTATTATTCGCTCATCCAATCTGTTACACCTCCTTGCTATTAATTTTTTCATGAGCTTTGTTTTTTGGCATACCGTTAATCACTATACCCTCTCCCGATCAAAATTATCCATTTAATTTACGAAGTCTGTTTCACCTATAAAATACAAGAGTGAAGGGACTCCAGTTCCCGGCTCTGTAAAAAATCCACTATAGATTACCGGCAGAGTAATATTACAGTCTCCTGATGCTTTTAATTACCCTGGAAGCAAACAGAATAAATATTATAATTTCAGTTTTTCAATTTTTATATTAAAATAGATAAAGATGCGTTAAGAAAGGAGTAAGTCTGATGCTTACAATGAATGATATTATAAGAGAAGGCCATCCGACCCTTCGTCAAAAGGCGGAGCCGGTGGATATGCCCCCTTCAAGGAAAGAACAGGAAGAGCTTGAAGAAATGATGGGATTTTTAAGAAACAGTCAGGATCCGGATATTGCTGAAGAGTTCAGCCTCAGACCGGGGGTGGGACTCGCCGCTCCCCAAATTAATATCAGCAAGAGGATGATTGTCGTGCGGACAATGGAGGATGAAGGTGAAACTGAAGAGTACGCTTTTTTCAATCCTAAAATTGTCAGTCATTCACAGGAAACAACCTATCTCGAATCTGGAGAAGGGTGTCTTTCGGTAGACCGGACGGTAGAGGGAATAGTACCACGCTACTCGAGAATTAAAATCGAGGCGTTTAATATTGCCGGTGAGAAAGTGAAATATCGTTTCCGTGGCTATAAAGCTATTGTGTTTCAGCACGAAATTGATCACCTTGACGGCATAATGTTTTATGACCGCATAGAAGGACTTCACGATAAGTTTAAAAGACCTGTCCCTTCGAAATCAGTAGTGATAAGAAGTGAAAACGAAACCTTCATTTAAACTGGTTTATTCTGAAGATTTAACATTAATTCAGCTCCAAATAAAATATATAAGTGCTGCACGTCCGCTTTCCTTTTCATAAGGATTCTTTCAATAAAATTGGTGAAATTAGGATATACATTCTAATAACCGTAAATTAAACCAGTGAACTTTATCTGCTTAAGTCCTTTTTATCGGTGTTTTCAGCAGTTGTACCCGTTGAGATCAACGAGCATGTAAAGGATCCCGCTTTCTTGAGTAAGAACCGCAACCATAGCTAGAATTAAAGAAAATAAGCTTTCGGTCCGGCCAGGGAAGTAGAATATCCTGTCCGGACTGTTTTCATTCACAGGGATAAAACGTCTGAAAGCAAATGTTCTCTTAAACGTCAACCTTGAATTGACAGAGCGGAAGGTTTAAAATATGTAAAAGGTGGAGAGAACGGATTTCGAAGCAGCTTACTGCAGAAGGGAAAATTGTACAGCCGGAAGCATGGAATTCCATGTCAGCAATTTCCCGAAAAATCTGCATAGGCAGATTTTGAAATAATGTCGGACTTTAAAACCTGGTTTTTATTCAGCAATCGATATAAAAGGAGAGGATAGGAATGATTTATAAGGTTTATTACCAGGAAACTCTTTCGGAGGTTCCAGTGCGTGAACGTACCCATTCTTTATACGTTCAGGCCGAAACAGAGGAAGAAGTACGAAAAGGTTTAAAAGACAGAGAGTATAATATTGAGTTTGTGACCCCGCTTTCTGATGCCGCTCTAGCTTACGAAAAAGAAACAAATGAAGATTTTAAAGTTGAGACGTTGGATTAATGAAAGTTAAAAATCATCAAGTAGCCGTATTTTCCCTCGGGGGTCTGGGGGAAATCGGTAAAAACATGTATGCAGTACAATTTCAGGACGAAATTATCGTTATTGATTCCGGCATCAAATTCCCTGAAGATGAACTTCTCGGTATCGACTATGTTATCCCGGACTACACGTACCTTGTGAAAAACGTGGATAAAATCAAAGGGGTCTTCATTACTCACGGGCACGAAGATCATATAGGCGGAATTCCATACCTTTTGAAATCGATTAACGTGCCTATTTATGCCGGGAAGCTTGCTCTCGCTCTTATCCGGAACAAACTGGAAGAGCATGGCCTTCTCAGAACTTCTGAACTCCATGAAATTAATGAGGATACTGTAGTTAAATTCCAGAAAACCTCTGTATCGTTCTTCCACACTACTCACAGTATTCCGGATTCCTATGGGGTAGTTGTAAAAACGCCTTCCGGCAATATTGTTCAAACTGGTGATTTCAAATTTGATTTCACACCGGTGGGTCATCCGGCAAACCTTTCTAAAATGGCTAAGATCGGAGAAGAAGGAGTTCTTTGTCTTCTTTCCGACAGCACCAACGCCGAAGTTCCAGGTTTCACGATGTCGGAAAGGAAAGTGGGCGAAAGTATTGAATCCATTTTCCGTAAGGTAGACGGGCGTATAATATTTGCTACGTTTGCTTCTAACATCTACCGTCTTCAACAGGCTGTGGAAGCTGCTGTTAAACATCAGCGAAAAGTAGCAGTTTTTGGAAGAAGCATGGAATCTGCTATTACAATCGGAAGAGAGCTCGGTTATATTAAAGCTCCCGAAAGCACTTTTATAGAAGCTTCCCAGTTAAATAAAATTCCTGCAGATCAAGTTTTGATTTTGTGTACAGGAAGCCAGGGTGAGCCAATGGCAGCCCTGTCCAGAGTTGCTCATGGAACTCACAGGCAGATTCAGATTATTCCCGGGGACACCGTGGTGTTTTCTTCCTCCCCTATTCCTGGAAACACGCTGAGCGTAAGCAAAATTATCAATCAGCTTTTCCGTGCCGGTGCAGAAGTAATTCACGGATCTCTTAATGATATCCATACTTCGGGACACGGAAGCCAGGAAGAGCAGAAACTGATGCTCCGTCTTATGAAGCCAAAATATTTCATGCCTATACACGGCGAATACCGTATGCTGAAAATGCATGCTGAAATGGCTCAGGACTGTGGAGTTCCTGAGGAAAACTGTTTTGTTATGGACATTGGGGATGTTCTCGCCATGGACAAAAATGAAGCAGCTCCTGCCGGGAAAATTCCAGCCGGCTCTATTTATGTAGACGGAAGCGGTATTGGTGATATCGGAAATATTGTGCTGCGTGACAGACGCATTCTGTCTGAAGAAGGTCTTGTTGTTGTCGTAGTAAGTTTGAATATGAAAGATTACAAAGTCGCCTCCGGTCCGGATATCATTTCCCGTGGATTTGTTTATATGCGAGAATCCAGCGACCTGATCAACGAAGCTCAGCGTAAGCTGCATGGTCATCTGCAGCATATGATGAGTTCCAAAACTACTCAGTGGTCTGAAATTAAAAATTCCATTTCTGATACACTCGGTCCTTTTCTTTACGAAAAGACTCGACGAAAACCAATGATACTGCCTATCATTATGGAAGTTTAATAAAAAGGGAAGGCCCCCGGGCCTTCCCTTTTCAGAGTGTTGATTAACTGTTATTACCAAATACATGGTTCCGGCCTGCGTTTGGTTCTTTTTTTATGTAGGAAAGCGGTGGGTTTCTTCCGAAACAGCTTGAACCACCCGAAGAGGCTCAGGCTGC
>NZ_PZJJ01000046.1 GCF_003044065.1 Alkalicoccus saliphilus | reverse complement strand
CCTTTCGAACTCCTAGTTTTTACCAAAAATGCTAGGGTTCTTTCCTACGGGCTTTTTTCTTGAATATGTCCTTTGATAAACAAATATCATCTTATTTTTTCATTGACATACTACCGCAGGTCTTTTAAACTGACTCGGCTTCTTTCGGTTTGTACACATATCCCTTATACGTTATTTTTTGAAGAATGACCGCTAAGAGCAGCAACACGACCCCAATACCATCAAATAGAATTCCCGGCTGAACGAGCATGATTGACCCGGAAAGTAACAGTATACGTTCGTACCAGAACGCATGCCGGAAAACCCAGCCTTCGACGGCAGCTGCAACGCCCATAATGCCGATGACTGCTGTGAATGCGTTAACCGCGATGGCACTGTAATCCCCTATTAACAGGAGCGAAGGCCCGTACACAAACATGTAAGGTACAATAAATGCTGCAATTCCAAGTTTTAAAGCAGTTATTCCTGTTCTCATCGGTTCGGACCCGGCAATCCCTGCTGCAGCGAACGCAGCTAATGCTACCGGAGGCGTAATGGCTGAGATAATCGCAAAATAGAAAATAAACAGATGCGCTGCCATCGGTGATACGCCGAGCTCAATCAGTGCTGGAATCGTAAGCGGCACCTGCACAATATAAGCTGCGACGGTCGGCAGACCCATTCCTAGGACGATCGAAGTAATCATCGTAAAAATCAAGGTAATTAATAAACTTCCACCAGCCAGATCAATAATCAATCCGCTGAATGTCAATCCAATACCTGTGAGGCTGATAATTCCGATAATGACCCCGGCTGCCGCACAGGCAATCGCTGTTTCCAACGACGCACGGGCTCCAAGTTCAAGCGCTTTCACAATTTGTTTAAAAGATAGTCTCGTTGAAGCTTTCACCATCGCCACGATAACGACTGCTACAATCGCAAACAAACCTGCGCGCATCGGCGAATATCCTGAAACGAGCATATAAACGATGATGACGAGCGGAATAAAAAACAATACTCCGTGTTTTAACACTTTCCATACGTTTGGTATCTGCTCTTTTGGAAGGCCATGCAGACCGTCCCGCTTCGCTCTTAAATCCACTTGAAAATACAAACATAAGTAGTAAAGCAAAGCTGGGATGATGGCTGCCAGTACGACATCTATATACGGCACACCGAGATAGGAAGCAATGATAAACGCTGCAGCCCCCATAATCGGAGGGACAATCTGTCCGCCTGTCGAGGAAACGGCCTCCACAGCGCCGGCAAATGACTTTTTGTATCCTGTTTTCTTCATTAATGGAATCGTAAAGGAACCTGTCGTTACCGTGTTGGCCACTGCACTTCCTGAAATTGTCCCTAAAATGGAACTTCCCACGATGGCTGTTTTCGCCGGTCCGCCCCGGTATTTCCCCATCATGGAAACTGCCAGATTAATAAAGAACTGACCGGCACCCGACACTTCCAAAAACTTACCAAAAAGGATAAACATAAAAATAAAGGTGGCGGATACTCCGAGAGGTGTACTGTAAACACCGGAAGTAGTGTAGAACAGGTGGTCGATAATCCACATAATAGTGAACTCCCTATGGGAAAGTAACCCGGTAAACAAATGCCCCCACACTCCGTAAGCAAGAAAAACGGCCACGATAATCATTAATGCCATTCCCACTACTCTTCTCGTAGCTTCCAGCAGGAGAAACAGGCTGACAATTCCTACAAATACTTCCCATCCGGTTAACGACTCTACGTAAGACATGCGGGAGGAAATATCTGGAGCATTAAAAATGTAGTACGTGTAGGTTAAAATAACGAGACTGATTAACAAATAATCGTACCACGGTATCGTCCTCTGCTCTTTTTTCATAGAAGGGCGATAAAGAGCAAATGTGAGCAATAAAGCAAACGTTAAGTGAGCAGAGCGCTGCAAAATTGATTCAAAGACACCAAATAAAGCAGTATATACATGGAAGAGAGACATGGACACAGCAATCAAAATAACTGCTGTATTAACAATTCCTCTTAAATTCCTTCTTTTCGAAGGCATTAATTCTTCCTGGCTGGCCTCTTCCTCCGTAAACTTGACCTCTTCCTTACCTGACTCTTCCTTATTAGCAGTCAAACTCCCCACCTCCTTGAAAAACGAGAGATAGGGAGCTTGAGCTCTCTACCTCCAAATTTTCGGTCCTTTTTATTGTTGATATAATTTAGTCAAGCGCTCCTACTTCTTCGTAGTACCTTTCCGCACCGGGATGTAGCGGTCCTACATTGTTTTCCACCGAATATTCCGCATCGAATTCTGCCATAGAAGCCGATAGCATTTCCCACTGGTCTGCATTCTCCACGACCATTTTTGTTAACTCATAAGCGACGTCTTCATCGATCAGCTCTGTATTAGCGAGCAGGACTGTATAGCCTGCAACTGTATTAATATCTTCGTCTACTCCATCATAAATATCTGCTTCAATGGTGTGCTCAATATAACCGGGATTACGACTGTGCATTTCGGTAACGAGTTCATCCTCGAGGGGAATGAGGCGGATTCCCATGGTCGTATCCAATTCCTGAACAGTACCTACCGGAGCAGCAAGCATCCCCACAAATGCGTCCAAATGTCCATCCCGCATAAGATCAGCTGCTTCTGCTGTACCGGTGTATTCAATATGCTCCAAATCATCAACATCCATGTCTACAATGTCTAAGATTTCTTCAAAAGCGATTTCCCCGCTGTACCCCCTGATACCCGGGCTGACTCTTTTCCCTGCTAGATCTTCTACTGTTTCAATATCAGAATCTTCCGGCACCATAATATGCATCGCATTCGGATACATCGTCGCAAGGGTACCCAGGTTCTCAATAGGCTCATCAAATTCCGCCTCTCCGTCAACAGCTTCCGGCACGTTCTGTCCGTTACTGAATCCAATGGAATAAATGCCTTCCCCAAGTCCCTGCAGATTGGAAATAGATCCGCCTTCCACTACGGTTACAGAAGAGTCAGGATACATATCGTTAATACCTTCCCCCATAGCTCCAGACAGTGTATACCACAGTCCGCCTACGGTGGCTGAGCCAAAGCTGAAGTCCGCCGGAGCTTCCCCGGAAGCTTCCTCCACTTCCAGATCGACTTCTTCTGCCGCATTATCTTCGTTATCTCCTCCAGCAGCTTCGTCTGCCGAATTATTCTCATTGTTATTGGTTCCTTCTGCTCCTCCTCCATTTCCTCCATCATCGACACAAGCAGCCATCAGCATTCCCGACAAAACAACTGAAGATAATACAAAGTATTTATTCATTTAAATTCTCCTTTTATATTTATTTAGGGTTATTGATTCATCGTTTTTAAATCTGAAGAAACTTCAAAGTGCGCATCTGTAATTTTACGAAGTTCCTCCACCGTTATGTTTTCATCAATTTCCACAAGATACATGGTTTCATCAATGAAACGAAAAACCCCCTTTTCTGTCACAACCATGTCAGCTTTTCTCAATCCGCTGTTAGGATATGTTAATTCAGCAACTAATTTCGGTGTACCATCTTTTGACTGATGGGTCAGCGACAAGATAATCTTTTTCGCTCCTGCAACTAAATCCATGGCACCTCCTACGCCCAGAATACTTTTTCCCGGTACCGCCCAGTTGGCAAGGCGTCCGGTTTCGTCTACCTGCAGCGCTCCAAGTACGGCGGCATCCACATGACTGCCGCGGATCATCGCGAATGAATCGGAACTGCTGAATAATGAAGCTCCCGGACTCATCGTGATCGGCTGCTTGCTTGCGCTGATAAGATCCATGTCAATTTCTTCTTCCGGCGGGGTAGGACCGATACCTAACAGACCGTTTTCAGAATGAAGGTAAACTTCCTTACCTCCTAAAAAATCCGGTATCATCGTGGGAATACCAACACCTAAATTAATAATGTCTCCTGTTTCAAATTCTTCCGCCACACGTTTCGCTATTTGAACGCGCTCTTCTTTAAGCATTTTTTTCGACATAACGTCCTCCCTCCTTCACATAGCGGTCGTTTACCACGAGATAATCTACATATAAATGAGGGGTGTGAATATCTCCCGGCGAAATTTCTCCCGGTTCTACTATTTCATCCACTTCTGCGATCACTATATTTCCGGCGGTAGCAACTTCCGGATTAAAGTTCATCGCTGTTTTATGGTAATAAAGATTGCCCAGCTTATCGGCTTTTACCGCTTTTACTAATGAAACCTCGCCTTTAATGGCTTTTTCGAGAATGTATTTTTCTCCTTCAAATGACCTTTCTTCTTTCCCTTCCGCCAGATCTGTTCCTACAGCAGTTCTTGTATAGTATGCCGGGATACCTGCGCCTCCGGCCCTTAGAGATTCTGCCAGTGTCCCTTGAGGAATGAGTTCAATTTCCAGCTCTTTATCCGCCCAGGCCCTGACTGCTTCACGGTTTGTCGTAAAAAAAGAGCCGATCGCTTTTTTGAGCTGCTTTTTTTTCAGGAGCCTTCCCAGTCCCCGGCCCTCCTCTCCTAAATTGTTGCTGACTACCGTAAGATTTTTAACATCTGCTTCCACGATTTCGTCAATCAATGAAAGAGGTGATCCTGAAAGTCCAAACCCGCCGACAAGCAGCGTATCTCCATCGTTTACCATTCCTGCCGCTTCCTTCGGCGAAATAACCTTATCCATAGTAATCCTCCCTTCCTATAGTAAAAAACTTAAATTTTTGATCATGTACTTTATAAGAAAGCGCATACATTTTAATTCAAAAAAATAGTTGCTTTCTCTCCGTATTTTTTGTACGATAATAGTACAAGTAAACGGTATGCGTACAATCTGTTTTTAATTATACAAGAGGTGATTAATTTGTCAAACGAAAATTTAGAAAATTCACATGAAACAGAAAAATCCACTCCGTTCGATGAAGAGTTTGGAATGAAAGAAAGTGATTATTTAAAAACGCTGGAACGCGGAATAAACGTAATCAAATCCTTTCAGCATGCCCCCCATCTCACGATCAGTGAATCCGCTAAAATTTGCGGTTTATCACGTCCCGTTACAAGGCGGGTACTTTTAACTCTGCAGAAACTTGGATATGCCACTTCCAGAGACGGTAAATTTTCTCTAACCCCGCGGATGCTTTCTCTCGGTTACAGCTACTTGTTTTCTTTGAACATATGGGAGACCGCCACCCCTTCCTTAGAAGCTCTTTCAGAAAAGATACAGGAATCAAGCTCCTTGTGTAAGCTGGATGATACGGAAGTTGTTTACGTTGCCCGGGTACCGGTGAACAAAATCATGAGTCACTCCCTGGCTATCGGCACGCGGCTTCCTGCCTATGCTACATCGATGGGAAAAGTATTGTTAGCTTATTCCACTAATGAGCAGATTGACCGGTACTTTCAAAAAGCGGAGCTCAAGCCTTTTACCGATAAAACGATTATTGAGGAAGAGAAAATCCGGGAAGAGTTAAAGAACATCCGGCAAAATGGGTGGGCTTTCAGCAGGGACCAGCTGGAGATCGGATTGATGTCCATAGCTGCACCGGTACGGGATGTACGAGGAGAAGTAGTTGCTGCAGTAAACTGTTCTACCCACTCCGGACGTTCAAGCAGAGAGAAAGTAGAAAAAGAGTTTCTGCCGCTTCTTCTGGAAGCCGCAGAAAGCATTTCTAAAAGTATCGATTTTGAAATTTTTTAATTTTTCGTCTTAATTAAATCAATCGAATGGAGCGTGAATATAATGACCAAAACATTCAATATCGCAAGCATTCCCGGGGACGGGATCGGACCGGAAGTAACCGCAGAAGGATTTAAGATTTTGCAGACGATCGAGAAGCTGGATCCTTCTCTTCGTTTTCAGTCCAAAGAATTCCCATGGGGATGCGAATTTTACAGCCGCCACGGCAAAATGATGGACGACGACGGAATTGAGCAGCTGAAACCGTTCGACGCTATTTATCTTGGCGCGGTCGGCTATCCCGGCGTTCCGGATCATATTTCGCTCTGGGACCTGCTATTAAGAATTAGAAAGTCGTTTGATCAGTACGTGAATATCCGCCCGATCACACTTCTGGACGGCGTGACGTCGCCACTGCGCTCGGAGTACGCAGATATTGATATGCTCGTTATCCGGGAAAATAGCGAAGGGGAATATGCCGGAGCGGGCGACCGGCTGTTTCAGGGAACGAAGGAGGAAGTCGCGCTTCAGACCGGCGTCTTCTCCCGGAAAGGAACCGAACGGATCATCCGCTATGCGTTTGAAGAAGCAAGAGCAGCAGGCAAGTCCGTAACGAGCATTAGTAAAGGAAACGCTCTGAACTACTCAATGGTGTTCTGGGACGAAGTGTTTGAGGAAGTAAGCCGGGACTATCCGGGAATTACGACGTATTCGTACTTAGTGGATGCGGCGAGCATGTTTTTCGTAACAGACCCCGCCCGCTTTGAAGTCGTCGTCACATCCAATTTGTTCGGCGACATTTTAACGGATCTCGGCGCGGGGCTCACCGGCGGGCTCGGCCTTGCAGCTGGAGCGAACGTCAACCCGACAAAAGAGTATCCGTCGATGTTTGAACCGATTCACGGCTCCGCCCCGGACATCGCCGGCGGACAGAAAGCAAATCCGCTGGCCGCCATCTGGTCGGTCAGTCAGATGCTCGATTTCTTCGGCGAGGAAGCATGGGGAAAGAAAGTACTGCAGGCAATTGAAAAAACACTCACTGATGGAGATGTTCTCACACCGGATATGGGTGGTACAGCCACAACCGCCGAAGCCGGCAGTAAAGTCGCATCGTGTCTTGAATCAATGATGGAGAAATAACCACCCCCAAAGACACTTAAAGAATTTAGTAATCACATACAAAAAGCCATCTCCAGCCTTCGATTAAACGAAGTAACTGGGATGGCTTATTTTTTCAGGCTCATCTCCCGTATAATGAAAATAAAAGATTGAAACCGGGAGGGAACGTCATGGCGGAAATTTTATTCGGGAGCTACTTAATTATACTGATGCTTCTCGCAGGGTTTAAACACGGATTAAGAAAAAAGGTGACCTCCTTAAGCCAGCTCGATCAGTTTATACGCAGATTCCGGCTCGTGATTTACGGGCTGATGTTTGTCCTTATTACTGTTTATTTTTTAACCGGGGCGTTTCAGTTGACGATGGAAGCAGTAGCCGGTCTTCTGATTCTGGCTATTGCCACCTTGCTTTTCGTCATCCTCATCGTCGAAAACCGGAAAATCCGGAAAATAGCGACTACCGGCATTGAATTTGAAGAACTGACGTACAGGGAAAGGATCCAGTTTCTCGACCGTGCGGGTGCCCAGCGCCTGAAATGGATCAATGACCGGACAGAAGAAAATAAGGAAAATTTCGAGGAGCTTCTGGAAGCGTTCAACGAGGCGTTTGCAACGAAAAACTACTGCCACGTTATTGCTTCTCTTCATTCCATAAAACAGGAGCCCCTGACCATAGAAAGTAAGGAACTTTTATTCCAGGAAGGCATGGAGCAGCTTCTTTTACAGGCAGACAAGCAGATTCCAGCCGACAGAATCCCTTCCGGATCGTCGTTTCTATCCCACCAAGGCTGGTGGTATGAAAAGAAGCAGCAGCTGTACTTTTTCTTTTTAAAATCCGGGAACAGGTACTATTTATGTTTAAGCGCAGATGTAAAAGAGGAGGAAGGAGAACTCGAGCGGGAAATGCTTCGTCTTCTCCTTGCGGGCTCTGCTGCTTCCGGTAAAGAAGAAACACCCGAACTGCCCTGGATCTTTTCTATCCGTCCGCAGACTCACGCACCAATTCTCGGGGTTAACTTAAGAAACTTTCAACTTGGCGGGGAAGAAAACGACCAACCGGGGTATGTATCCTCTTCTGATCCTTCTGCGGTTCTCGATAAAGTTCACGAAGAGATGAAAGCTTCCACACGCCTGGCGGAAGATGAAGTGCGGCAGATAAGGCAGGTGCTGAAATCTTAGAAAGCGGAAGCAATACAGCATTTAAAACCAAGCTTCCGGCTGATCAGCTTTCGTGCCCTTTTTATTAAAACAGTAAGGCAAATAAAAAGCAGCCCTGGAAACAGGACTACTAAAAAGTTTTTAACTGAGAAAAGGAGGATTTAGATGAAGCTGAGTGATTAATTGAAGAGCATTTTTTATAAGGGAAAATACATTTGCTTCTGGATCTATCCCTCGTGCCAGCCACGAGGGTAGGCAATTGACGAACTATCAGTCATGTTGATCTTTGTTTTTATCTTTATCTTTCCTTTTTTTATATTCGTAGACATCCTGCACATCTTCTCTGACTTCTTTCGCAAATCGATACGGTTTTGTGATAATACGTACCGGCAGATCAAATAAAAATTTTGAAAGGTCTTTTCTCGATTCTTCTGTAAATTGTTTCGGTTTATCAATAAAAGATTTGTACACATGCTTTTTGTATTCTTTGAAAATGTCATGGTTAAACTCAAGCGTTTTCCCGCATTCCAAACATTCAATGTGTGATATCTGATCTCTGATGTACGTCACTTCATGTGGTACTTCTTCACAACAATGAATACAGTACAAGTCTGCTTCGATCTTCTTCATTAACATACTATCCACCCCTTTGAAAAGCTTAGCTGGGCGCTATCCCTTCTTTTGCATACTTCATTAAACAAGAAGCTGTATCATCATCTGTAATTAATGTGTTTATACAACCGCTTAAAAGACCAGCATGCATGCTGACAACTTTATTTCTCCCTTCGGCAATCACAATGGTTTCTGGGATACTTTTAAGATCTGTTAAAGTAAGTCCAATTACATGCTCATTCAACGGGTGTTTAAGTGTACACCCTTCTATATCATAAAACTGCGAGTTTATATCTCCTATGGCCTGAGCTTCTTTTAAGGAAGCTACATCTTCTGCAGAGAGGTATCCAATCTCTTCCATAGTCGAATTTTGAGTGGGATTACCTAAGCCTACAATTGCTATATCGACCTTGCGTCCTTCTTCAAGTACGCCGGCAATATCGGGAGATGATAACAGACGTTCTTTCAGATCCGAACTTTCCACCATTGCAGGCGCGTACAAATAACTGCACGTCGTTTGGAGTTTTTGTGCTAATTTTAATGACAGAATATTCGAATGATAATCTAAAAAGCTTCTTCCCATTCCTCCGATTAGAGGTACGATATGGACCTGTTCAGTTTTTTCGAAAGGATATTCATCGACGAAATGATAAAGAGCCTTTCCCCAGCTAATACCAATATATTTTAAGCTGTCCATTTTTTTAGAGAGATAGGAGGCAGCAGCTTTCCCCTGTATTTTACGAACGGTTTCCGGGGTATGATCAGACCTTGGGACCACAATGACCTGTCCGATGCCATATTCTTTTTCAATTTGAATTTCAAGATCGACCGTGTGAGCACTTTCATCTTTTATATATATTTCTACTACGTTTTTTTCCCGGGCCTGGGTAAGCAGTTTGGAGATAATAGGTCGGGAGACGCCGATAACTTTAGCAATTTGAGCCTGGGTCATTCCTTCCATATAATACAATTTAGCTACTTTTACCATTATTCTCCGATCATCTAAAGCACCGCCCATGTACATCCCCCCTTCTAGTTCCTATCATACAATAAATAATAGCGGTTGGATATTATCACTCATGAACACCTAAATCTAACCATGAATTAGCAGCTTCCATCATTGTTTCCGATAAGGTCGGGTGGGGGTGAACCGTATCGGCCAGCTCATAAACCGTCCCTTCCAGTTCCATAAATGCTGTGCCTTCACTGATCATTTCGGTTACGTGAGAACCAACCATCGTAATTCCTAATATTTCTCCATATTTTTTATCAGCAATAAGTTTAACAAATCCATCAGTTTGTCCGGCTGTTAACGCTCGACCGTTTCCATGGAAATTGATTTTAGATGTTTTAACATCAAATCCTGCGTCTTCTGCTTCTTTTTCATCCCACCCTATAGAAGCTATTTCAGGCAGAGTATATATAACACGCGGCACAGTCTTGTAATTCATTTTCTTTTTGGGTGAAGCTCCAAGAATATTCTCGATAGCTGTCAGGCCTTCTGCACTTGCCGTGTGGGCCAGAGGGACTCTCCCATTCACATCACCCACTGCATACACATTCGGTAGAGAAGTTTCCAAAGTGTCCGAAGTGTATATAGCTTGGTTTTCTAATTTAGTCTTTATCTCTCCAAGAACACTTGTATTAGGTGATCGACCTGCAGCCACTAATACAGATTCCGTTTCGATCGTTTCTTGATTAGATAAAAAACTTTTAGTTGTTGAAGTATTATCACTCTGAAAAGACTCGACGGAAGTACCAGTAAAAATTTGCACATTCAACTGCTCAAGCTTCTTCCTCAATAAGTCCGACGCTTCATAATCTTCTGTTGGAACAAGGCGGTCTGCCATTTCTACTATACTGACTTTCACGTTGACTGAGGCGAAAGCTGTAGCCAATTCGACGCCTATGATTCCCCCACCGACAATCAGCATGGAGTCTGGAAGATTCTCCATGGAAAAAATAGTTTCAGTAGTGTACGGATCACACTCTTTTACTCCCGGGATCGGAGGAATAATGGGTTTGGAGCCGGTGGCCAGGATCACATGGGATGCTTGAATCGAGTCGCTGTCTTTTAAAGCCACCGTCCATTTCCCATTATCGTAATTTTTCAGCTCTGCTACACCTTCGTGCACTTCTATTTTGTTCTTTTTCATAAGAGAAGCGACACCCTGCCGGAGCTGTTTTACTACTGTCTGCTGTCGCTCAAACATTTTTCTCCAGTCAAAACGAAGGTTGTCAGCTTCTATCCCCCAAGCCTCAGCCTGCTTGAAGTCTTCTATAATTTCTGCGTGCCGCAGCAGCGCTTTGGAAGGGATGCATCCGGTGTTTAAACAAGTCCCGCCCAGAAAGTCTTTTTCAATAATGATGGTTTTTAACCCTTTTTTTGCTGCACGGATAGCAGCAACATACCCTCCAGGACCTCCACCAATAACCGCTAGATCGTACATCAAACCCCTCCTCAAACAAATAGCTCATATGGTTCTTCGATGAGCTGCTTTAATGTAGTACAGAAAGCTGCTGCGGGCGCACCATTGATGATTCTATGGTCAAATGAGAGACTGCACGTTGTCACAGGCTGCACAGTTATCTCCCCATTTACCACTACTGGCTTGTCTTCTATGGCGCTTATGCCGAGAATTGCTCCCTGAGGCTGGTTAATAATAGGGTTGAAAGAGTCAATCGCATACATTCCCAGGTTGCTGATCGTAAATGTACCTCCTTGCATTTCTTCGACTGCCAGAGACTGACTGCGGGATTTTTCAATTAAGGTGGCACTGTTGTTCTTTACTTCCGTGAGAGAAGAAGCTTCAGCGTTTGGAAGTACCGGGACAAACAGCTTCTCATCAATAGCTACCGCCGTTCCCATGTGTACGGCCTCATGGTAAGTGATCGTTTCACCATCGAAAGTAACATTTAATTCCGGATGACGTTTTAACGCCTTGGCTGTTATGAAAATAAACAGGTCGTTAAAGGAAAGTCTCCTGCCGGTTTTTTCTTCTATTGTTGGCCCCAGAGTCTTTTTCATATCTGCTATTTTTGTCATATTAACCGAGAAATTCATCGTGACATGAGGAATCGCAGAAGCACTTTCGCTCATCCGTTCTGCGGTGATTTTGCGAACTCCTTTTAGTTTTTCGGTGGTTTGTGCTTCTTCTGTGGAGGAAGAAACAACATTCAGCACATCCTGCTTGTTAATTTTTTGGTGGACGCCGGAGCCCTTTACTTCCTGAAGATTAACGTCATGATCGTCAGCGATTCTTTTCGCCAGTGGGGTAGCAGCCGTCTGAGGCACGGCCGTTACATCCGCTGCATGAATTCTTCCTTTAGGGCCGCTTCCTTTTATCGTAGTAATGTCTATTTCTTTTTCTCTTGCTGCTGCTCTGGCTGCCGGGGTGGCTCGTACTTTATCCGGGGAACCGGACGTTTCCAACTCTTCTTTCTCACCGCTTTCTTCTGATGCAGAAGTTCTCGGAGTCTCATCGGATTCTTCTGCCTCCCCGGCAGCTTCTCCTTCTGAATCGTCAATCAGCGGAGGGGTGTCAGGTACTTTCTCTCCTGTCTCCCCGATATAACCAACGACCTGGTTAACCGGGATAATATCATCTGATTTATAATATTTTTTTAAGAGAATACCGTCTTCATAGGCTTCAACTTCAATATTAATTTTATCTGTCATGATTTCAAAAACCGGATCTCCTGTTTCTACTTCTTCTCCTTCTTCCTTAAACCACTCCAGAAGCGTCCCCTCTGTCATTGTAGAACTAAGTTTGGGCATGAATATTTCTTTTGCCATACTAGACCTCCTGTTTAGCGTAAGATACAACCTCACGGGCTGCTGCACTTAAGTCATCAGCTGAGGGAACCGTAGCTTTTTCCAGTGTTGGATTGTAAGGGATAGGCACAGAAGCTGCTCCGAACCGTTTAATCGGTGCATCCAGAAAATCGAAAGCTTCGCTCTCTACAATAGTAGAAGCAATTTCTCCTCCAAACCCTCCTCGTTTTACTGCCTCATGAGCAATAATCACCCGCCCGGTTTTTTTCACAGAGTTTATAATCGTCTCTGTGTCCAACGGCACGAGGGTTCTCGGATCGACGACTTCCACCTCAACACCCTCTTTTTCCAATTCTTCCGCAGCTTCCAATGCCCGGTGTACCATAATGCCCGTGGCGATAATACTTACGTCTTTGCCACTTCTTTTTACATCAGCCTGACCTAGAGGAATACTGTATTGTTCTTCCGGAACGTGCTCTGAGGTTTTATAGAGGAGCTTATGTTCGTAAAAAATGACTGGATTGTTGTCATCGATCGCAGCTTTAAGAAGACCTTTAGCATCACTTGCTGTAGAAGGCTGGACCACTTTTAATCCGGGTACATGGGCCACCCAGGCTTCGAGACTCTGGGAATGCTGGGCCGCAGCTCCAGTTCCTGAACCGGCCGGCGTTCTTAAAACCATTGGGACAGATCCTTTTCCTCCATACATATAGCGGATTTTAGCTGCCTGGTTCACCAGATTATCCATGGCAATAGTAATAAAATCAGAAAACTGGAGTTCTACAATAGGCCGCATTCCGGTTAAAGCAGCACCAACAGCTGCACCTGAAATTGCAGCCTCAGAAATAGGGGTATTCCTGATACGCTCTTTCCCGAATTCCTCAATCATTCCTCTGGAAACACCGAAGGCTCCTCCATAAACACCTATATCCTCCCCAAGCATAAAAACGTCTTCATTTTGTCTCATTTCCTGACTTAAGGCTTCTCTTACAGCTTCCACAAATGTAATTTCCCGCATGTTGTTTCCTCCTTTAACCAATTAGTCGGCGTAAACGTCTTCAAGTAGTGTGGAAAGCGAAGGTTCCGGACTTTCTTTCGAAAAGGTCACGGAATCTTCCACGGCTTTTTTAGCTCTCTCTTTAATAGATTTCAGTTCTTCTTCTGTACAGATACTGCTTTGAATCATTTGTTCTCTCATTCTTTTAATAGGATCATTTTCCCGCCATTCTTTTTCTTCTTCACGAGTTCTATATTTCTTCGCATCACTTTTCGAATGACCTTTCCAGCGGTAGGTTTTACACTCGATCAAACTCGGACCATTTCCTTCTCTGGCATAGCGAACTGCTTCATCCACTTTATCCATGACTTCGAATACATCATTGCCGTCTGCTACACTTCCCGGTATACCGTAACTGTCTGCCCGTACAGCTATGTGTTCAATATTAGTCATTTCTTTTACGGGACCCGACATTCCATACTGGTTATTTTCGCAGATGAAAACGACGGGAAGATCCCAAATAGAAGCAAGATTTAATGCTTCATGAAAACTCCCTTCATTGGAAGCCCCATCTCCAAAGAAACAAAGCACCACATAGCCTTCATTTTTCATAGAAGAAGTGAGAGCTGCACCTGCTGCAATGGCAAATCCCCCGCCAACAATACCATTGGCACCAAGGTTTCCTTGTTCCAGATCGGCAATGTGCATGGACCCGCCTTTTCCTTTACAGTATCCGGTTTCCCGCCCAAAAAGCTCCGCCATCATTAAATTCACATCTGCACCTTTAGCAATACAGTGTCCATGTCCCCGGTGGGTACTGGTAATTTTGTCCTTTGGTTCCAGCACTGCACATGACCCTACGGCTGAAGCTTCCTGGCCGACAGCCAGGTGAGTAGTACCGTGAATTTCTCCTTTAGCAAAAAACTCGTCCACTTTTTCATCAAAAAAACGTATTAACCACATTTGATGATACAGATCCAGTAATTTTTCCCGGTCCATTGACTCTACAGTGTAATTACTCATATTATTACTCTCCTTTACATATGTTCTTTAATAAAACATTTGTAACAAGCTTATAGGGTTCGTGAAAATAAGTCAATACATAAGAATAAATGTTTTTTACGAATATAGAATATTCAAAAATTTATTGACAACTTCATGAAAGCGTTTTAGAATTCACATTAGTAAACATAACGAACATATGTAAAGGGGTGGTTTTTATGGCGTATTGGGGATTGTTCTTTATAGTATTCGCCGGTATTTGGGTTTTGCAGTTTTATATGGCGCATTACCAAATGAAGAACTATTACCAGACGTTAAGAAAAATGAGCAGAAAAGAAGAAGGGTTTTTAGGAGTCGGTATTCATAAACGAAAGTTCGGAAAAGGAGTTGTTGCGATTTTAGTTACTAATAATGAAGGTGTCATTGTAGATGCTCAAAGAATGTCAGGTGTTACGGTGTTTTCCCGATTCGAGAATTTCGATGATGTAGTGGGGATTCATTTAAATGATGTATACAAAGTAGTGGAAGAACCAAAATTAGTTGAAGCAGTTGAAATGGCTATTCAAAAAATTGACGACCAGCGGTTCCATACTTTACAGAAGGCAGGTGGATAAAACATGGATTTTCTTGTTCAGTTAGCTGAAGGTTTTATTGGAATGTTCGAAGAGGGCGGCGAGGTGTTTATGGATCTCGTTACAGGCATCATTCCTTTGCTTATCGTCCTCATAACAGCTGTTAACGCGGTGATCAAATTCGTAGGAGAAGAACGAATTACGCTTTTTGCTAAAAAGATGACTAAGTATTTCATTCTTCGCTACACAATATTTCCCGTCTTAGCTGTATTTTTCCTTACGAATCCAATGGCTTATACTTTCGGGCGTTTTCTGCCGGAAAGACAGAAACCGGCTTTTTATGACTCGGCCGTTTCATTTGTACACCCGGTTACCGGACTGTTCCCGCATGCTAACCCGGCAGAGTTATTTGTGTATATTGGAATTTCCACCGGGCTGACTACGCTGGGGTTATCCCTCGGCCCGCTTGCGATTATGTATTTCATTACAGGAGTTGTAGTTATTTTATTAAGAGGAATTGTTACGGAGATAATTACGGTGCGCATGATGAAAAAGCAGGGCATGCTTGATGATAATGGAAACTTAATCCCGAGAGGGGAGGGATAAAATGGCGGACTATCGTGCTGTAAAAATAACGAAAGGCTCAGGAGGCTGGGGAGGTCCATTGATCATCTCCCCGGATGAAACGAAAAAATACGTCGTTTCTATTACAGGAGGCGGCATCCATCCGGTAGCCCAGGATATTGCTGATAAAACAGGTGCTGAAGCCGTAGACGGTTTTGCTACGAGTATTCCTTACGAAAAAATGGCTTGTGCTGTAATTGACTGTGGAGGTACGGCAAGGTGCGGCATTTACCCTAAAAACAACGTACTCACAGTCAACCTCCATGGAACCAGCCCGGCTGGTCCTTTGATGCAATTTATTAAAGAAGACAATTTTGTTTCCGGAGTACGAGAAAAAGACATCGCTTCAACAGAAGAAGGACCATCGATTCAAGAACAAGCAAAAGAAAAAACAGCAACCGATGTAAAAGAAGAAGCTAAAAAGAAAGCTGCAGAAACCTACGGCAGCAATAAGAAAAAAGGCTTCATAGAACGCTTCGGAAGATTTATGGGCAACATCGTAAGCGTTTTTTATCAAGCCGGACGGGAAACCATCCAGCAGGTCATAAAAAACATTCTTCCATTTATGGCGTTTGTTTCGATGCTGATCGGGGTCATTTTGTATACAGGGATCGGCGACATTATTGCCGAAGCTGTAACACCGCTGGCAGGCAACATATTTGGACTGCTCATTCTTTCCATGATTATTTCCCTGCCTATCCTTTCACCATTACTCGGTCCGGGGGCTGTCATAGCCCAGGTCGTTGGGGTCTTAATCGGGGTGGAGATCGGCAGAGGTAATATCCCGCCTGAAATGGCCTTGCCTGCTTTATTTGCCATTAACCCGCAGGTAGGTGCTGATTTTGTTCCCGTAGGTTTGACGCTTGGTGAAGCAGAACCGGAAACAATCGAAGTCGGGGTGCCGGCCGTGCTGTTTTCCCGGGTTATTACCGGGCCGATAGCTGTAGTGATCGCTTTCTTGTTCAGCTTTCTTATTTATTAACATACAACCAACTAAATAAAGTGAGGAATGAAAATGATGACAAAACTTTATTCTACAATTACAGAACTTGGTGGCGAGTGTGACATGATGAAAGAAGAAAATATGCTGATTTTATTCCATGAAGATGTTCCCCAGGAATTAAAAGAAATTGCGGTTGTGCATAACAATAAAAATTTACAGAACAAAGTAGAAAGCGGAGATTATTTAGTGCTCAACGAAGAAAAATTCGAAATCTTATTTGTCGGTTCTAAAGCCAACGAAACGCTCGAGGAAATGGGACATGCCACAATACAGTTTAACGGTCAGTCCACCTCAGACCTTCCCGGAACTATTTGTGTCGAAGCTAAAACGATCCCTGCACTGGAAGCAGCACAGGAAATAAAAATTATTAGAGAGTAGAAGGTGACACTATTATGCTAGGAATGAATCGCAAACTGGAACAATTGGAAAAAGAGGGAAAAGTTATTTCTGTAGGACTCATCGGGGCCGGACAGATGGGCCGTGGAATGATCTCTCAAATAGAAGGAATGAAAGGCATGAAGGTCGTTATAACCGCTGATATTCAGCTGGATAACGTGCTGCACGGATACGAAGCAGCTAACGTGCCGAAAGATCAAGTGGTTGAAGTGAAGAGCAAAGAAGAAGCAGAAGAACAGCTTGCCAAAGGAAAATATGCGGCGGCTGCACAGGCAAACCTTGTGTACGAATGCAAACAGGTGGACGTAGTTGTTGACGCGACAGGGGTGCCGGACATTGGAGCTGAAATTGCCTGGAATTCCATTCAAAACAACAAACATATCGTAATGCTGAATGTAGAAGCAGATGTAACAGTAGGGCACTATTTATATGAAGAAGCAGCGAAAAAAGGAGTCGTTTACACCGGCTCTGCCGGGGATGAACCCGGAGCTGTCATGGAACTGCATGACTTCGCTGAAGCCCTCGGCTTTGATATTGTGGCGCTCGGAAAAGGAAAAAACAATCCGCTTAATATCGCGTCCAATCCAACTGTGACAGAAGAAGAAGCAAAAAGAAAAGGTGCCAGCCCTAAAATGATTGCTTCCTTTCAGGATGGGACAAAGACGATGGTTGAAATGAACTGTGTCGCCAATGCTACCGGATTTATTCCAGATAAACCCGGTATGCATGGCTACTCAGGCAGTGTCAAAGAGCTCCCTTCTATTTTTCAGACAAAAGAAAATGGCGGGAAAATAGAAAAGCATAAAATCGTAGATTATATTAACGGGGTGGCTCCGGGAGTATTTGCTATTATCACCTCCAATAAACAAGAAGTTCATGAAGAAATGAAATATTTAAGCATGGGAGACGGGCCCCACTACGTTCTGTACCGCCCTTATCACCTCACCAGCCTTGAAACCCCACTTTCTGTAGCGAAAGCTTATTTCGATCAGGAGCCTACTATTGCTCCATATAAGGGGCTGATTGCAGAAACTGTAGCTGTAGCTAAAGAGGATTTAGAAGAAGGAAACTATTTAGACGGGATAGGCGGATATACTGTCTATGGAAAAATTTACGAATATAAAGAAGCAGAAGAATTACAGGCTCTGCCTATCGGACTTGTTAATAAACAAGTAAAGTTAAAACGCAGTATCCCAAAAGGAGAAGTAATCACATACAAAGACGTTGAATTAGAAGGCGAATCCTTCATATGGGAACTTCGAAAATCACAGGATGAAAGGACACAAGTGAAAAGTTAATTAATTGTGCAGAAAAACAAATGCCGAAACACTCTGCCTGCAGGTGAATATTGCGACCAGATTGAGCCACTTGTGCGGAGTTTTGAGCCAGCATTTGCGGAACATAGAGCCACCTGATGCGGAAAGGGAGCCACCACCTCATCTGGTTAATAAGAAACCTCCCTGTATAAT
>NZ_PZJJ01000045.1 GCF_003044065.1 Alkalicoccus saliphilus | reverse complement strand
CCCGTTCCCATGCCGAACACGGAAGTTAAGCTCTCCAGCGCCAATGATAGTTGGGGGCTCTCCCCCTGCAAAAGTAGGACGTCGCTGGGTCACTACCCGCACGCTGCCCATGGCAGCGTGCTTTTTTTGCATATTCAGAGAGCTTCAACGATTATTTACCCTCCTATTATTTCCTTATTATCCATACGTTGTGTAACTGAATACTTTGAATAATAAGACTATCGCCATTTTCTTGACACTTGTTCGTCCTATTGTTAATCTACTGATAATATTTTCAGCCAGCTGAAAGGGGAATGTAATAATGTGGGAAGAAAAATTTGCTAAAGAAGGTTTAACGTTTGACGATGTACTGCTAATGCCGGATGAGTCGAATGTCCTGCCGAACCAGGTTTCTGTCGCTGTAGAACTGTCAGAAACACTGAAATTGAATGTTCCGATTATGAGTGCCGGAATGGATACGGTCACTGAGGCGGATATGGCTATCGCTATGGCCCGTGCCGGAGGACTGGGTGTAGTTCACAAGAACATGTCCATTGAAGAGCAGGCGGAGCAGATTGACCGTGTCAAGCGTTCTGAGAGCGGAGTTATTACAAACCCTTTCCACTTAACCCAGGACCACCAGGTGTTCGATGCGGAGCATTTGATGGGCAAGTACCGGATTTCCGGTGTACCGATTGCGGATGAAAATGAAAAGCTCGTAGGAATTATTACAAACCGGGATCTGCGGTTTATTGAGGACTACTCGATTCCGATTAAAGATGTTATGACAAGCGAAAATCTTGTCACAGCTCCTGTCGGAACGACGCTGCCGGAAGCTCAGCAGATTCTGCAGAAGCACCGGATAGAAAAGCTGCCGCTGGTTGATAAAGACAGGAAACTGAAGGGCCTTATTACGATTAAGGATATAGAAAAAGCGATTGAATTCCCGAATTCTGCGAAAGATTCCCAGGGACGGCTGCTTGTAGGAGCGGCAGTCGGTGTTGGTGGTGACGCTGATTCACGAACGAAGGCTCTTGTCGATGCAGAAGTGGATGTTCTCATAATCGACACCGCACACGGTCATTCCCGGGGTGTCATTGAAAAAGTGAGGGAAGTAAGAAGCAAATATCCGGAGCTGAATATTGTAGCAGGCAACGTTGCTACAGCAGAAGCTACACGTGCTTTGATCGAAGCCGGGGCCAATATTATTAAAGTCGGTATCGGTCCGGGATCCATCTGTACGACGCGTGTAGTCGCCGGAATCGGCGTGCCGCAGATTACAGCTGTATACGACTGTGCTTCAGAAGCGAAAAAACATGGAGCAGCAATTATCGCAGACGGTGGCATAAAATATTCCGGTGAAATAACTAAAGCACTTGCTGCAGGCGGCCATGCCGTTATGCTCGGCAGTATGCTAGCAGGTGTTTCGGAAAGCCCGGGGGAAAGAGAAATTTTCCAGGGGCGTCAGTTTAAAGTGTACCGTGGCATGGGGTCACTCGGAGCGATGGAAAAAGGAAGCAAAGACCGATATTTCCAGGAAGAAGAGAAAAAGCTTGTGCCGGAAGGAATCGAAGGACGAATTCCTTACAAAGGACCACTGAAGGATACGCTGCACCAGATGATCGGCGGCCTTCGTGCGGGAATGGGCTACTGTGGTACAGCCAGCCTCGAAGAACTGCGGGAAAACGCACGATTTATCCGTATTACTGGAGCTGGACTGAAAGAAAGCCATGTACACGATGTGCAGATTACGAAAGAGTCTCCAAATTATTCTTAATGTGTTTCATAAAGCTGATAGATAGGGGTCTCCCCTATCTATTTTTTTATGTCCGGCTGTGGTAAAATACCGCTTGTATGCTGAACGAGATAGCGACTTACTTTTTACATAGAAAAACCGGGGAGAGATGAATAAAGATGATGAAGAAAACTGGAATTGCGGGACTGGCTGCGGCGGGGGTATTTGCCGGAGCAGCCTCCGTAGAGGCCTATGAACCGTCGGTGGAAACGGTCATTCTGGCGGATGCAGAAACAGGCCAGGTACTCTTTGAACAGAATGCAGAAAATCCACTGCCGCCGGCAAGTATGACGAAAATGATGAGTGAATATTTAATTCTGGAAGCTGTAAACGAAGGAGAAATTTCCTGGGATGACGAAATTGCGGTGGATGACCATCTTTCTGCTCTTTCCCACGACCGGTCCCTTTCCAACGTGATGATGCGGACAGATGAAACATACAGTGTAGAAGAACTGTATGAATCTGTGGCGATTTATTCTGCCAATGCTGCAACGATGGCTCTGGCTTCCCACATTTCTGGTTCGGAAGGTTCTTTCGTGGAGAAAATGAATGAACGCGGAAAAGAAATCGGAATGGGAGAACTGCTTCGTGAGGCAGGAGCAGAACAAGGAGAAGAAAATCTGGAAGAAATCGCTGCAATGGAACAGGGAGATTTTCAATTTGTAAATTCCACCGGGCTTCCGAACCATCTTCTCGACGGCAGCCAGCCGGAAGGGACGGGAGAGGACGAGGATAATTATATGTCCGCCCGTGCTTCGGCTACCCTTGCCTACCATCTGATCAACGACTACCCGGAAGTACTCGACACTGCAAGTATTCCGGAAAAAACGTTCCGTGAAGGCACTGCGGATGAAATTCATATGCAGAACTGGAACTGGATGCTCGAAGGTACCCAGTACAGTGATCTTGATTATGAATACGTGGACGGTCTGAAAACAGGCTACACAGAAGCGGCAGGTTTTACGTTTACCGGTACGGCGGAAAAAGACGACAGCCGTTTCGTCAGTGTAGTGATGGGAGCGGACTCAGAAGTTCACCGTTTCCAGGAAACGGAAAGAGTGATGGAGTGGGCGTTTGAGAACTTCGAACAGATGGAGGTTGCGTCTGAAGGTGAGGCTGTGAACTCCTATGAAACGATACCGGTCGTGAATGGAGAAGAAGGGGAAGTCGGTTCAGAAGTAGCAGAAAATCTTTCCGTAATGATTGAAACAGGAGAGGAAGACCTTTATTCCTACGAGGTGGAACTGGATGAGGAGAAGCTTACAGAAGATGGAGAACTCGAAGCTCCGGTGGAGGCCGGGGAGGTCATTGGACATGTAACGGCCGAGTATAATGGAGATACAGAACTCTACTTCCTGAATGGGATCGACGAAGAAAAACTATCCGTAGAGATTACAGCATCGGACTCTGTAGAGCGGGCCGGATTTTTCAGTCTGACGATGCGCAACATCGGCTCTTTCTTCTCCGGGCTTTTCTAGAAGGGAGCTAACGGCCGGAAGTTGAAAAAAAGCAGGTTTTGTGGTAAAATTTAACGTTGAGGCTTGGATAAAGAAATTTTTTTCGAATTCTGAGTTTTTCGTGTTTCACGCAGGCATTCTTTCGTTATAATATAAGAGGAAAACAAGCAGAGTTTAAATAAAAAGCTGAAGAGTGAAAGGGGATCATCATGGAAAAACGTACAGGTACAGAGCGCGTAAAACGCGGCATGGCAGAAATGCAAAAAGGCGGCGTCATCATGGATGTTATTAACGCCGAGCAGGCAAAAATTGCAGAGGAAGCAGGAGCAGTGGCAGTAATGGCACTCGAACGCGTACCTTCTGATATCCGCGCAGCAGGCGGAGTGGCCCGGATGGCAGATCCGACGATTGTGGAAGAAGTGCGCGACGCTGTTTCTATTCCGGTCATGGCTAAAGCCAGAATCGGTCATATTGTGGAAGCACGCCTTCTGGAAGCACTCGGTGTCGATTATATCGATGAAAGTGAAGTACTCACACCGGCGGATGAAGTATTCCACTTAAATAAGAGCGACTATACAGTACCGTTCGTCTGCGGAGCGAAGGATCTTGGAGAAGCAACCCGTCGTATCGGGGAAGGTGCTTCCATGCTTCGTACAAAAGGTGAACCGGGGACAGGCAACATCGTAGAAGCTGTCCGTCACCAGCGCCTTATCCAGGCGCAGGTACGCAAAGTGATCAGCATGTCCGACGATGAGCTGATGACGGAAGCGAAAAACCTCGGCGCACCTTTCCACGTGCTGCAGGATATCCGCGAAACAGGACGTCTTCCGGTTGTTAACTTCGCGGCAGGCGGTATTGCAACGCCGGCGGATGCAGCACTGATGATGCACCTTGGTTCGGACGGCGTGTTTGTCGGATCCGGTATTTTCAAATCGGATAACCCGGAGAAATTTGGACGCGCTATTGTGGAAGCAACGACTCACTATGACGATTTCTCACTCATTGCTGAACTTTCCAAAGACCTTGGTGTGGCGATGAAGGGAATTGAAATCTCTACACTTGAAGCCAAAGACCGCATGCAGGACCGCGGCTGGTAAAATAGAAGTTTTAAGAAACGAAAGAGGTGGCAGTATTGATTAATATCGGAGTATTAGCACTGCAGGGAGCTGTCCGCGAACATGTGCGTGCCCTTGAGGCACCGGATGTAAACGTCGTTGTTGTTAAAAAAGCTTTGCAGCTCGAGGAAATTGACGGGCTCGTATTCCCTGGCGGGGAAAGTACCACGATGCGCCGCCTCATTAATCTTTACGGTTTTTATGAGCCGCTTAAACAGTTTGCCCGGGAAGGAAAGCCGGTGTTCGGTACGTGTGCCGGAGCCATTCTCATGGCGAAGGAAATTGCCGGACAGCCCGAGCCGCACCTTTCCGTCATGGATATGACGGTGGAGCGCAACGCATTCGGCCGCCAGCGGGAAAGCTTCGAGGCGTATCTTCCGATGAAGCATGTCGGAGAGGATATTGAAGCTGTGTTTATCCGGGCCCCGATCATTCAGAGTGTCGGTCCGGAAGTAGAAGTACTTGCCGAGTACGACGGACAAATTGTCGCAGCGCAGGAAGGTCCTTTTGTGGCCTGTTCCTTTCACCCGGAACTGACAGAAGACGACCGCTTCCACCAGTATTTTGTCCAGGTGGTCCGGGACTCCATCAAAGTCGGAGTGACTGCTGAATAAAAAAACGCGGAGACAGGAAGCAGTAACGGGACGTTTTTCCTACAGAGAGCCGGCGGCAGGTGAAAGCCGGTGGAAAACCCCGTGAATCCATCCTGGAGCATGAAAGTGATGAAGCTTTCACGGTACCTGCCGTTATCAGGTTCAAGGTGGAAAAGCCGTTGCTTTTCAACCAGGGTGGCCCCGCGGTTAAACCGTCCCTGAGCAGAAACGCTCAGGGACGTTTTTTTTATTACAGCTTTTTTAGTTTTGGCTATGTCAAAGTTCGCTGACGGCTGGAGAAAAACTTCGCTTCCAACCGGCCTTCCATAGAGGAAATTTTCGGGCAGGCTGCACCCTATCCTCCAATCTATTTCTTCCACGGGCCGGTTTCCGCTTCGTTTTTTGCACAGAAAAAGAAAAATTCTGCTTTCATGAACGCTGCTCTTAATTCCATAAAACCGATGCCCGGGCAGAGATGCCTGCGGAAGCGCGAAGATCCTCCCGGACGGAAGGGACAGCCGCAGGCAACTTTCAAAAACAACCCTGGACTTTAACAGAGCTTTAGTTTTATATACTGATGTAATGGAACATAAACTATATTATAAAAAAGGAGTGGTCTGCATGCTTGATATGAAGCTGCTGCGCAATGATTTTGAAGGAGTAAAAGAAAAACTCGCAAAAAGAAATGAAGACATTTCCGCGCTGGATCAATTTGAGGAAAAGGATGAAAAGCGGCGTACGCTTATTCAGCAGACAGAGGAGCTGAAAAGCCGGAGAAATAAAGTATCCCAGGAAATCTCTGAAATGAAAAAAGAAAAGAAAGATGCGTCAGATATGATTGCAGAAATGAAAAAAGTATCTACTGAAATTAAAAAGCTGGATGAAGAACTGCGGGAAGTGGAAGAAGAGCTGCAGTATCAGCTTCTGACGATCCCAAATATTCCTCACGAAGACGTACCGGTGGGGGAAGACGAAGACGACAACGTGGAAATCCGCACGTGGGGTGAAAAACCCGAATTTGCGTTTGAAGGGAAGGCACACTGGGACATTGTCCGGGAACTGGACATTGCTGATTTTGACCGGGCCGCTAAAGTGACGGGAAGCCGTTTTGTTTTTTATAAAGGGCTTGGAGCACGCCTGGAGCGTGCCTTAATCAATTACATGATGGATCTGCACGAAGAAAAGCATGGCTACGAAGAAGTTCTCCCTCCTTATATGGTGAACCGGGACAGCATGACAGGAACAGGCCAGCTGCCAAAATTCGAAGAAGACGCTTTTAAAATTGAGGAAGATGACTACTTCCTGATTCCAACAGCAGAAGTACCGGTAACGAACATGCACCGGGATGAAATTCTCGATGTGGGAGATCTTCCGAAAGCCTACGTTGCCTACAGTGCCTGTTTCCGGTCGGAAGCCGGGTCTGCCGGCCGGGATACACGCGGTCTTATCCGTCAGCATCAGTTTAACAAGGTAGAACTCGTGCGTTTTGTCCGTCCGGAAGAATCCTACAATCAGCTGGAGCTTCTGACCGGCCATGCAGAGAAAATTCTTCAGGATCTTCAACTGCCGTACCGTGTCCTGAAAATGTGCACCGGGGATCTCGGATTTACAGCAGCGAAAAAATACGACCTGGAAGTATGGCTCCCAAGCTACAATGAATACAAGGAAATCTCTTCCTGCAGTAATTTTGAGGCATTTCAGGCCCGTCGGGCAAATATCCGCTTTAAGCGGGATACAAAGGCGAAAGCAGAATTTGTGCATACGCTGAACGGTTCCGGTCTGGCCGTTGGCAGAACGGTAGCTGCTATTATCGAAAATTATCAGCAGGAAGACGGAAGTGTCGAAATTCCAGAAGTACTTCGTCCATATATGGGTGGGCGGACTCATATCCAGCAAAAAAAGAAGTAACAGTCTCCCGGCCGCTTTCCATTACAGGAAAGCGGCCAAAGTTATATATATACAGGACGTCAATATGATCTGCTATGAAATAATTTTTGCATATACTGAAAAAGGCTTTACTGTAAGTATTCCAAAGATTAACATTCTTTAAAGTGCTAAAGGGTTTGTATTCATAAAGTGTATTAATATACATTTATATGTTTCGTGAATCGGAAGATGGCAAAAGTGCATCATAGATGTTTGTAAACATTTTATTGAAAGCGCTACCATATATAGAGTAGAGGGATTCCAAAAAGTTCTCCTGTTTTTAGTTTCTGCTGGGTAAATCTCAAAAACTTTGTAAGAAAATCTCTTAAAATACTATACTTTTATACACGTAAATGTATATAATGCAGAAAGAGAGAAAATTTTGGGGAACCTGAATTTACCCTCTTTTTAAAAATGGGACCACAATGAATGAACATTCATTTATTTTAAAGGGGAAAAGCGTCTGCTGCGGTCCTTCAAAGTGATTTTTAAGACATTTTTGTATATTAAAATAATGTATAAACAGCTCCTTTTACTACAAAAGTAGTATAGGGAATTAGACAGAAATCATGTTTTTGTTTCAAAAAAACCTTTACTTTCTTTAGTCTGACAATTAAAATTATTGTAACTATACTGAAGGTGACACTTTATCACAATCAGGAAAGAATGAAGCTTTATTCCTCTATTATACGTATACTTATTATTTTCAGAAAATATTGAAGGGTTTGATATCCGATGAGCAGCCAGGACACACTTCTAGAGGTGAAGAACCTACATACAGGATTTAATATCGATGGCCGGGTCCATCATGCCGTAAAAGACGTTTCTTTTTCCGTTAAGCCGAAGGAAGTCGTCTGCATCGTTGGAGAATCCGGCTGCGGGAAGAGCGTGATGTCCCTGTCCGTTATGAACCTCCTGCCAAAACATAATGGAAAAATCGATAAGGGAGAAATTCTTTTTGAAGGCCGGGACCTTGCCCCGCTCTCGGAAAAGGAAATGAACGCTATCCGCGGCAAGGACATCAGCATGATTTTTCAGGAGCCGATGACAGCACTGAATCCGGTACTCACCATCGGCTATCAGCTTGATGAAGTGCTGATTAACCATACAACGATCTCTAAAGAGGAAATCCGCCGCAAAAGTGTTTCGCTCTTGAAGCAGGTCGGCATCTCACGTGCAGATCAGATTGTTAACGAATATCCGCACCAGCTGTCGGGAGGAATGCGGCAACGGGTGATGATTGCCATTGCCATTGCCTGTCAGCCGAAGCTGCTTATAGCTGATGAACCGACAACAGCTCTGGACGTAACGGTTCAGGCACAGATTCTGGAGCTGATCGGAAAAATTCAGGAAGAAGTAGGCATGGCAGTACTCCTCATTACACATGATCTCGGAGTGGTTGCTGAGATGGCAGACCGCGTCGTCGTCATGTACGCCGGCCAGGTAGTGGAGGAAACAGACGTCGACCGGCTGTTTTATGAACCGAAGCATCCTTACACAAAGGCACTGCTGGAGTCGATTCCTAAAATGGATGAAAAAAGAGACGTTCTGAATACGATTGAAGGAATTGTTCCTTCCCTGAAAAACATGCCGGAAAAAGGATGCCGGTTCGTAGACCGCTGTCCGGCTGCGATGGACGTATGCCGGGAAATGGATCCGATCTTAGGGGAAACAGATAAAGGACATGCTGTCCGGTGTTTTCTCTACGAAGAAAGTTTTCCGCAGAGCAGCGATAAAAGAGCGGAGGTGCAGTAATGACAAAAGAAACAGTTCAATCAGAGCACCTTCTGCAGGTTCAGGAACTGAAAAAGTACTATCCGGTAAGGGGAGGGTTTTTTCGGCGTAAAGTAGGAGATGTGAAAGCCGTGGACAACATTTCACTTGAATTGAAGCGCGGGGAAACATTCGGCCTTGTTGGGGAATCCGGGTGCGGGAAATCCACCGCAGGGCGCACCATCATGCGTCTTTTCAAACCGACCGGAGGAAAAATTCTCTTTGAAGGACAAGATATTACTGAACTCCGGGGTTCCGGGCTGCGTGATCTCCGGCGGGATATTCAGATGGTTTTCCAGGATCCCTATGCTTCTCTGAATCCGAAGATGATGGTTGGAAGCATTGTATCCGAGCCGATGATCAATTACGGAATGGGAAGCGAATCAAAACTGAAGGACGAAGTAATGGAGCTTTTGAAGCGGGTCGGACTTCCGGAAGACGCTTACTACAAATATCCGCATGAGTTTTCCGGCGGTCAGCGCCAGCGGATCGGCATTGCCCGGGCGCTTGCACTAAAACCGAAGCTGATTATCGCAGACGAGCCGGTATCTGCACTCGACGTGTCCGTGCAGTCCCAGGTGCTGAATCTTCTGAAGGAACTGCAGGAAGAATTTCAGCTGACACTGCTTTTCATTGCTCATGATTTGAGCGTTGTAAAGCATATGAGTGACCGGATCGGGGTGATGTACCTCGGAAACCTTGTGGAAGTCGCCGACGGGGAAGATTTGTATAAAGACCCGAAACATCCGTACACACAGGCGCTTATTTCTGCCATTCCACAGCCGGATCCACGGAATAAAAGCGAACGGGTCATTCTTTCCGGAGATGTTCCGAGTCCACAGAATCCGCCGACAGGCTGTCCGTTTCACCCGCGCTGTCCAAAAGTTATGCCGCACTGCAGTGAAGTTAAACCTCAGCTGAAGGAGGTGAACCGGGATCACCGCGCAGCGTGTCTGTTATATGAGTAAAGGTCACTTTTCAGCTGAATCACTATACTTTTTAACTACATTTAAGGGGGAAATAAAATGAAACGTTCTCGATATTTATTAGGTGCTTCCATGATTTCTGCCGTACTTATTGCTTCAGCCTGCGGTAATAACGCAGACGAAAATAACGGAGCAGACACGAACGGAAATGATAACGGAGCGAATGAAACAAATGAAACGAACGATAACGATGGCAATGCGGATAACAACGATGCAGAAGCAGATGGAGATGCACCGCAGGGCGGTTCGGTTACATACGGATATACAGCGCCTTTTGCCGGTCTCTTTGACTGGAACTGGTATGAAGGTGCAGACGACAGCTATCCACTGACGATTTTTAACGGAGAAGCTCTTTATGACGTGGATCAGGAAGACGAATTCAACCTCGCTCCTCGTCTGGCAAGCGACTGGGAATGGTCGGATGACAACCTGACAGTAACATTTACGCTGGAAGAAGGCGTGATGTGGCATAACGGGGAAGAGCTGACAGCGGAAGACTTTGAATTCTCCTATGAAACAATTGCGCACCCGGACTATGACGGCCCGCGTCTATCCAACGTAGAGCGGATCGAAGGGTTTGATGAGTACCGTGCCGGTGACGCAGATTCACTTGAAGGTGTTGAAGTAGTCGACGACTACACGCTGGAAGTAACTTTCCAGGAAGCACTCGCAAACAACCTGGAAGAGCTCTGGCCTTACCCGTCACCTAAAGCCCACTTGGAAGATATCCCGGTCGATGAGCTGGAAGATGCTCCGGAAGTCCGTGAAAATCCAGTAGGACTCGGTGCGTTTGAAGTATCCAACATTACTCCAGGGGAGACGGTCGAGTTCACTGCTTTTGAAGACTACTACCTCGGCGCGCCAAACTTGGACGAAGTAACGTACCGTATTGTCGACGGCGCGCAGGCTGGAGAACTTCTTGCCCAGGGAGAAGTGGATATTATCGAGCTCGAGCCTACACAGGCATCTCCTCTGGAAGATAATGAAGCTGTGACACTGGAAGAAATCGAAGCTCTTTCCTATAGCTACCTTGGCTTTAAGCTTGGGGAGTGGGATGCGGAAGAAGAGCGCGTGGATATGAACAATGAAAAATTTCAGTCCAAAGAAGTTCGACAAGCTTTTGCCTACGCCATTGACCGCCAGGGAATTGTTGAAGAGTTCAGTGAAGGCTACGGAACGGTCATCAATGCTCCGGAATCTGTGATCCGCTGGTCCTACCCGGATGAGAGTGACTTGAACCAGTATGAATATGATCCGGACCGCGCCCGCGAACTTCTGGAAGAAGCAGGCTATGAAGACCAGACAGGCGATGGCTTTGTAGAAGATCCGGACGGCGAGGAGTTCACGGTGAACCTTGCAGCGATGGATACGCCGGCTGATATTGCCGAGCCGCGTGCCCAGTACATTATCCAGACGCTTCAGGACGTCGGCATCAACGCTCAGATCATGGACGGCCAGCTGCTTGACTTTAATCTTTTCTACGACCTTGTGGAAGAAGATCATGAAGATATCGATATCTTCCTCGGTGCGTGGGGTCTTGCGACAGCAGATCCGGATCCATCCGGCCTGTGGAGAAGCAATGACTTCTGGAACTTCCCACGCTGGGATAACGAAGAGTCGGATGAGCTGATTGCAGAAGGTATCAGCGAAGAGGCGATCGATCAGGATTACCGCCAGGAAGTGTATCAGGAGTGGCATCAGCTCGTGAATGAAGAGCTTCCGCTTATTCCGCTTAATTCACCGATCAACATCTACGGTATCAACAGTGACGTAGGCGGCGTGACAGCCGGAGTACGTCATGCGGCAGCTGACTCTCACGAGTGGTACATCGACGAAGAGTAAAATTCACTTCGGAAAGTAAGGCATTCTGATCAGCAAGGAGAAATGATCATGTTAATTTACACGCTGAGACGTATTCTCACCATGATCCCTATATTGTTTTTAGTCTCCATTGTGGTATTCACCCTGGCATTAGCTATGCCGGGGGATGCCCTTTCCGGCCAAATAAACCCGGCTGATTCCAGCCCGGAATACATTGAAGAAATGCGGGAAGAACTCGGATTGAACGATCCGGTTTACGTTCAATACGGACGCTGGATATCCGATATTGTTCAATGGGATTTCGGCCGCTCATTCACACATAGAATGGACGTGACGGAATTAATTGGCACGAGACTGCCGAATACGATTTTATTATCAGTGATGTCTTTGGTAATTACGTACATACTGGCATTCTTTATGGGGCGTTATGCCGGAAGAAACCCTTACACTAAAGGGGACTATACAATTCAGGGAGTCAACTATCTTATGCTTGCAATTCCAAGCTTTGTAGCTGCCCTGTTTGCAATCTTTATTTTTGCCTTTCAGCTCGGGTGGTTCCCGGCAACAGGAAGTGTCGGTTCAGGCTTGGAAACAGGTTCGCTCGCCTACTGGGGCAGTAAGCTGTACCATACATTCCTCCCGGCACTCGTACTCGGTATGCTCGTTACAGCAAGCTACACGCAGTTTCTTAGAAACGACATTATCGAAAGTGCCCAGAAGGACTATGTACGTACAGCGCGTGCTAAAGGGACGAGTGAAAATGAAATTTATAACAAACACATTCTGCGCAACTCGATCATTCCGATTGTCACGCTTTTCGGCTTTGATATTGCCAGCATTATCGGCGGAGCGGTTATCATCGAGACGATATTCTCCTACCGCGGTATTGGGGAACTGCTCGTATCATCGATCAGTAACCGTGACTCGGCTGTAACAATGGCGATTTTCCTTATGCTTTCTATAGCTACCTTATTAGGAAATCTGCTTGCCGACCTGCTCTATGGAATTATCGATCCGCGGATAAGAATGGAATAGAAGGGGGGAGCTTTGATGGAAGCAGCAGAAGAAGTAAAACTGGAGAAAAAAGCAAAAAAGCAGTCCCCCTGGTCCATTGCAAGACGAAAGCTCTGGCACAATAAGCTGGCGATGATCAGCCTGACGTTCCTCGTCGTGATTACCGCTATGGCGTATATGGCACCCTGGATTACCGGCTACGATCCCGGACGGGTGGATATTATGAGCCGGAACCTGCAGCCGGGAGAAGGTCACCTGCTCGGAACAGATTCTTCCGGCCGGGATATCTGGACGCTTCTAATGTATGGTGCCAGAACTTCCCTTACGATTGGTTTTGTTGCTACGTTTGCGGTTATTATGATTGCTACGGTTATCGGTTCGACGGCCGGGTACTTCGGCGGCTGGGTGGATTCTGTACTAATGCGTTTTACGGATTTCGTCATGAACTTTCCGTTTCTCGTTTTCGTTATTGTCCTTGCCTCAATTTTCCGGGATGCCGGGATCTGGGCTCTTATCATTGTTCTGAGCGTGCTCTCCTGGACAGGGGCAGCGCGGGTCGTAAGGAGTAAAGTCATGTCGGAGAAAGAAAATGAATACGTCATGGCGGCGACTTCGATCGGCGGGACACCGTTTAAAGTCATCCGCAAGCATATTCTTCCAAACGTGATGACGACGATCATCGTTCAGGCGACGCTTCTTCTTGCCGTTATGATCGTTGCTGAAACTGCGCTCAGCTTCCTCGGTTTCGGGGTTCCTTCCGGGACACCGAGCTGGGGGAACATGATGACGGAAGCCCGTGACCCGAACGTCATCCGTACCCAGTGGTGGGTGTGGATTCCGCCGGGCCTTGCGATTACGTTTACGATTCTTTCAATTAACTTTATCGGGGAAGGTATCAAGGACGCCTTCAACCCGCGTTCAGCCAGATAAGAAAAGGAACGCCGCGGCTCATGCTGCGGCGTTTCAGGCTGTTGATAAAGTATTTTTATTTGTATAGATAGACGCTGCCCTGCTTTCGCCTTCCGGGACGCTTTCCGGGCGGGACGGGCTTAGCTAATTTCTTCCGCCCGCAGGTTGGAAGAAATGGATCTTCGCCTCGTCCTTAATCGCCCAGGAGTCGTCCCTGCGGCTGCTGCAGGGAAATCGAAAAGTTTTCTGCGATGAAAAACCCCTCTATTCAAAGCCGTTTTCTCCAATAAAGAAACGGTTTTTTTTCTGAAGCGGTGGAGAGGCCAGTGGGAATAAGCGCAGTCAGACCACTGCACAGGCCAAATAGCTGAAGATCAGCCCTACGGCAGGCTCGTTAAGAGAGGAGCTTGTGCAACAAATGGAATACAAATTCTGCACTGATCATTTAATAAACAAACTGGAACGCCATGGCTCATGCTGCGGCGTTTTTTCGCCTGTTAAAACCTTCAGCTCTCCTTCACGACGGGCCGAGTGGAAGCGGAGTTTTCTTCGTTTATAGACCATGGACTTTATATAGAGGCACTTATGCAGAATCATTGCACCATGAAGAATGAAAATGTCTTTTTCTAATAAGATGAATCAATTTTATAATATATTTATTAAGTCATTTTAACGAACATTTTATCAATTTATAACACAAATATCCTTCTGTAAAATCGGATGATTGAAACGGCAGACAGTGACTCCAGCGGGAGAAAGCGAAGTCTGAAAATCCATTCTTCCAGTGCAGGTCACTGGAAGAATTAGTTGAAGACGAGCCCCGCGGAAAGCATCTGTCTAAAGTGAAAATCATCAATATTATTCGAAAAAGTCTTCTGAACCGTACGGACAGTTGTTTCTGTTCCAAAACCACAAGCGTCAGCCAATAAGGAGCCTTTTTTCCGTATGAAAATTCCTGTATGATAAAAGAAACAAACAGAGCGGGAGCGGTCACATGGAGACGGAAGAAACAGATCGATATTTTATGAACGAAGCGCTTCAGGAAGCTGAAAAAGCCGGAGAGGCGGGAGAGGTTCCCATCGGCTGCGTCATTGTTAAAGAGGGGACAATTATTGCACGCGGGGCCAATCTGCGGGAAGCTTCCCAGAAAGCGACAAGCCACGCGGAAATAGCAGCTGTGGAAAAAGCGTGCGAAGCTGTCGGAAGCTGGCGGCTGGAAGGATGTACATTGTATGTCACACTGGAGCCGTGTCCGATGTGTGCAGGGGCTATCATCCAGTCAAGAATCGAGCGGGTCGTCTACGGAGCGGATGACCCGAAAGCCGGCTGCTGCGGAACATTGATGAATCTCGTACAGGATGAACGTTTTAATCACCGGGCAGAGGTGACTTCTGGTATAATGAAGGAAGAAACAGGGGACATTCTCACTGCTTTCTTTAAAAAGCTCCGGCTTGAAAAAAAACGAAAAAAACAGGAGGTGCAGACTTATGCGTCCGAATCAGATCTCTCTCGAAACAGCCCAGATGATGGCAGAAAAGCTTAACATGCCGCTGGAGCACGTGATGCATACTCCTCCGCATATTCTCATGGCCAAACTGCAGCAGGCAGAGGCAGAGAAATCCGGGGAGGAAGAATAACTATCGATTCATGCGTAAGGATTGCATTTTTTTACGCGAAGCGATATACTAGGTTCTGCGTCGCTGAAGACGCCTGACAACATTATCAAATTTGCCGTGCTAAGCGGGGAGGTAGCGGTGCCCTGTACTCGCAATCCGCTATAGCGAGGCTGAATTCCTCTCTGAGGTTGCACGATCCTCATGGTCTGCCCTAAGTAAGTGGTGTTGACATCCGGGTTCCACGCAACGGAATCCCGTGAACCCTGTCAGGTCCGGAAGGAAGCAGCAGTAAGCGGGTTCTTCCGTGTGCCGTGGAGTTGCCTGGATCGAGCAAACTGCTTAGGTAACGCTTGAGGATCTGCGATCGAAGAGAGGTGCACGGCAGCAAATATATTCAGGATGAGCCTTAACAGCTCATCCTTTTTTCGTGTAAAAAAACCGGCTGAAATCAGCAGATAGATTTTGAAATCACTCTCTGCAGCCGGTATAATTAATAGAGGTGAAAGTATTCGAAGGAGCTGAACCCTGATGAGCTATCAAGCGCTGTACCGTGTCTGGCGTCCGCACCGGCTGTCGGATGTGGTCGGACAGGAACATATAACCAAAACGTTAAAAAATGCCCTCGTTCAGCAGAAACTGTCCCATGCCTATTTATTTACCGGTCCGCGCGGTACAGGAAAGACCAGTGCGGCAAAAATTATTGCTAAAGCTGTGAACTGCCACCGGGCTCCAACAGAGGAACCGTGCAACGAATGCGAAGCGTGCCGGGGGATTCAGGACGGAAGCATCGTAGACGTTATGGAAATCGACGCAGCGAGTAATAATGGTGTGGACGAAATCCGTGACATCCGGGACAAAGTAAAATTCGCTCCGAGTGCCGCCGCCTTCAAAGTATATATTATTGATGAAGTGCACATGCTGACAACGGGAGCTTTCAATGCTCTTTTAAAAACGCTGGAAGAACCGCCTCCGCATGTTATTTTTATTCTCGCAACAACAGAGCCTCATAAAATTCCACTGACAATTATTTCCCGGTGCCAGCGCTTCGACTTCAAACGGATTACGTCGCAGGCTATGCTCGGGCGGATGGAGGAAATTGTGCGGGAAAGCAGTATCTCCATCGACCCGGAGGCACTGTCGCTCATTGCCCGCGTATCGGAAGGCGGGATGCGGGACGCTCTCAGTCTGCTTGATCAGGCAGTGTCCTTTGCAGACGGTACAATAAGCTCCGACGATATTCTGGCGGTGATCGGTTCTGTTTCCCACGACATGCTTTATCAGATCGTGGAAGCGGTCCGGGAAGGAAGCGTCGGTACAGGACTGGAAGCGGTCGACAGGCTGATGGAAGAAGGAAAGGATCCGAATCGTTTTATCGAAGATCTTATTTTCTTTTTCCGGGACGCCTTAATGTTAAAAGCAGCTCCTCAGCTGGAGGAATCCCAGGACCGCCTTCAGACGGATGAAAAATTCCGGAGCGTGGTTGAGCAGCTCGATCAGTCATGGATTTTCAGTATGATGGAACGGCTGAATCATTTTCAGCAGGAAATGAAATGGGCAAGTCATCCGCAGGTGTTTCTGGAGATGTTTATCGTTCAGGCAGCACAGGAGCCGGCCTCTCTCCCATCGAAGGAACCGGAACAGACGAATTCCTCCACGCTGGAAGCACTTCAGCAGAAAGTGGAGCATCTCGAAAGGTCGTTAAAGCAGCTGCAGGATGAAGGCGTAAAAAGCCAGCCGCAGCCGGCCGAACCGGCGCCTGCACGTGCCCAGCCCCGGGCAGCTCAGACGTCGAACAAAAGCAGAGCGAATGCCAAACGGATCAAAAGTATGCTCGGACAGGCTTCCAAAGCGGACCTTCAGAACCTTCAGTCCAAGTGGGGGAACGTGCTGGAGCAGGTAAAACAGCAGAGTGTACCGGCCTCTGCCTGGCTGAATGACTGTCAGCCGTCGGCGAGTTCTCCGGACGAATTTGTACTGGCTTTCCGCAATGAAATGCACCGGGCTATGGTAGACGATAAATTCCGGGAGATGGTCGAAAGCGCTGCAGCGAAGACGATGGGAAAACAGATGACGCTGCACACAGTGCTTCTTTCCGACTGGGAGGAAATTAAGGCAAGCTACGTCAAAAGTCAGAAAGACAAAGAAAGTCCGGAGCAGGAGAATGACGGGGAAGGTGCCGGACAGGAAACCGGAGAGGAAGAGAAGGGAAATCCCCTGATCGATGAAGCCGTCAAGCTCGTCGGCCGAGATTTGCTGGAAATTAAAGAATAAGTTAGCATAGAAAGATAACTAATAGAGAGGACGATGAAAATGAAAAACATGGGTAATATGATGAAGCAGATGCAGAAAATGCAGAAAGATATGGCGAAGGAGCAGGAGCAGCTTAAGGAAGAAACGGTCGAAGCGACAGCCGGAGGCGGAATCGTCAAAGTTATCGCAAGCGGTGATAAAAGAATTCTTGATATTCAGATCAGTGAAGAAGCGGTGGACCCGGACGATGTGGAAATGCTGGAAGACCTTGTACTAGCTGCAACAAACGAAGTGCTTTCCAAAGTGGACGAGCTCGTAGAAGAGCGCATGGGTAAATTCGCAAAAGGAATGAATATTCCCGGCATGATGTAAGCAGCTGACACCAGCTGTATTAAAGAAGGATAAAGAGCTGCCCTGTGAATCTAATGAAGGGCAGCTCTTTTAAAGTCTTAAAAGCAGTAATTATCCGGCTCTGTTAGAGATCCAGGTTGTTATTGGAGCGCTGTGCCGTATGAAAAATGTTTTTCATACAAAGCAGGAGTATGTCTCTTTTATGGAAGAAAAACGAAGCGGAGTTTTCTATATTTATCCAACGATAGACTTTAAAAGAGCTGATTATATAGTAGAAAAATGCGGAGGTTGAATATATGCAGTATCCCCAGCCGATATCAAAATTAATGGATGGTTTTATGCGGCTTCCCGGCATCGGTCCGAAAACGGCTGCAAGACTTGCTTTTCATGTGCTTGATATGAAAGAAGATGATGTTCTCGATTTTGCCCGTGCGCTTGTCAGCGTGAAGCGGGAACTGACTTACTGCACCGTATGCCATCATATTACCGATACGGATCCATGCCGGATCTGTGAGGATCAGTCACGCGACCGCTCTGTTGTCTGCGTCGTGCAGGAGTCCAAAGATGTTATTGCAATGGAAAAGATGCGGGAGTATGGAGGATTGTACCACGTACTCCACGGTGCTATATCTCCAGTGGACGGCATCGGCCCGGAAGACATTTATATTCCGGATCTGCTGAAGCGCCTTCAGAACGAGGAAATTCAGGAACTGATTATTGCGACAAACCCGAACATTGAAGGGGAAGCTACCGCCATGTATCTTTCCCGCCTCGTAAAGCCTACGGGCATGCGCGTCACAAGGATTGCCCACGGACTTCCTGTCGGGGGAGATCTGGAATATGCAGACGAAGTTACGCTCTCCAAAGCGATTGAAGGACGGAGAGAACTCTAGAATCCGGGGGGGCTGACATGCAGAAAAGTAAAAAGCGGAAACTCCGACGCAAAAAAGATGAAGAACTGGTAGCCTGCCTGGAGAAGGTAAAGAAAAAAGCAGAGAGACAGGAAAAGTACATTCATTATTCTTTTGAAGCCCAGGAAGAGATACTTGGGGAAGCAAAAATGGAGCGGGCAAAATACCTTTTTCTTCTGCGGGAAGCGCGGGAACGCCGGACGACACTTTATTAATATAATTACTTGATCCTTTTCTGTGTTTTGTTTTCAGGAGAGGATCGTGTTGTTCCTTTAATGAAAGAAAGCAGCCGTTGAACAAGGCCGTCACGGAAAACAAAAAATAAAATAAAAAAGTTGTATATATTGTTGACGTGTTATTGAGGAGATGATATATTATTACTTGTCGCTTCAACGAGGCGAAAAAACAACGGAAGCATTTAAAGTTTTTCAAAATCGATTGTTGACTTTATAAAAGCTTTCGTGGTATATTAATTAAGTCGCCAAAAACGGCGGCGCGATGATTTGCCCTTTGAAAACTAAACAAAAGACGATTGTGAAGGAAAAAGAGAATGAATCATTCTCTGTCAATTTTTTAAAAAGAATCTTTAGCCAGATTCCGTTTTGCAAGCGAAGCATCCTGCTTCGCG
>NZ_PZJJ01000044.1 GCF_003044065.1 Alkalicoccus saliphilus | reverse complement strand
CTTTCATCAACAAACCATGGAAGGTCGTCTTCCCCGGCAAGAACTATGGGTTTGATAACGAAAAAACGAAAAAGACAGACCCATGGAGAATGAGTGAGAACGTGTCCAGAATTAGGGGGCCTAACCGTTAATGACAATAAATCACTCGATAAAGATTAAACAACCACCTCCGCAGCCGGTAAAAAAAGGCTCCTCCGTCTGATTTAAACGGAAGAGCCTCTTTTAGATTGGGGGAATAAGTTGCTTCTGCCCCGTTTTCCAGAACTGAAAAATTACATTTTTACGTACATCGGCAGCTGATTATATCCGAGCTCTCTCACATACACGAACAGATTTCCTTTATGGTTAATTTCGTGATCGATTGCTATTTCCAGCAGCCGCCACGCCGGCAGCTTAGTACCCATCATTTCGGTCAGGTCAACCGTCTGTTCCAGTGTTTCCTCATCCATCGATTCAATCACTTTGACTGAAGCTTCCGTATAGCGGTCTGCCAGTTCATTTAATGAAACGTCTTCCGTTCCTTCATGCAGTTTTTCCGGTTCCTGTCCGGCTGCCATGCAGGCAAACTGGTGAAAGGAGCTGAGCATATGCGTAACGAGCTCTTCGGCAGTCATAGACGTATCCGTCGGCCGGTAGCCGTAATTTTTTTTATCGATTTTTTCGGCAAGCTCTTTTGTCACTTTTCGGTGGGAAAGAAAATCCTCTTTATAGTACACATTATCTCTGCGCATGCTATCTCTCCTTTTATGAAAGTATAAAGAAACTATTCCCGTCCCCGCTCCTGAACTAACGTAAAAGAACAAACCGCAGGCAGTATAAGTCTTTATTAGACGCTGCCAATACGGTTCATTAAGTACTCATAAGCAGAAAAGAACCTCCATAACTATACTGTTATAGAGGTTCCCAGGCTGTTCACTTTGGATTATTATTTATCGTGTTTGGAGTCCCAGCTGTCGATGTTCTTCAGGCCTTTAATGCTGTCACGGTGGAATGTTGGATCCAGCCCGCGGCGGCTCTGATTCTGGAAGTGCCGCAGAGCTTTTATCGCTACATGACCGAGAAGCAGTACAGCTACGAGGTTTACGAGTGCCATCGAGCCCATAAACAGATCAGCCATGGCCCAGATAATTTCAAGGTCGGCTGTTGCTCCAACGAGGATCATCATAAGAAAAGCAATCCGGAACATGAGAAGATAAATCGGCTTTTCCGAAATGAACTCAACGTTTACTTCCCCATAGTAATAGTTACCGAGCAGGGAACTGAAGGCGAAGAAGAAAATCGCGATTGTCACATAGATGGCGGCCCCTTCCCCGACGTGTTCGGCCAGGGCTGCCTGTGTCAGCTGTATTCCTTCCATGTCCCCAATGGTGTAAACATCTGTCAGAAGGATAATGAATGCCGTCGCACTGCATATAATAATCGTATCGACAAGCACCCCGAGAGACTGGACGAGTCCCTGTTTTACCGGGTGGCTGACATATACGGTTGCAGCCGCGTTCGGTGCACTACCCATACCGGCTTCGTTGGAGAAGAGCCCTCTCTGGACACCGTTCATAATTGCTGCGCCGATACCGCCTCCGACCATTTCTTCGATACCGAATGCGTTGGCAAAGATCATCGAAAAGATGGCAGGCACCTGCTCGATATTCATAGCTGTAATAATAATCGCACCGATCACATATGTAACTGCAAAGATCGGTACGATGACTTCGGCTACAACAGCAATGCGGCGTACCCCGCCGAAAATGATTACAGCCATAATTCCGGCAATGACCAGACCGATAGCAATCGAAGGAATTTCAAATGCCCCGACAAACGCGTCGGAAATCGTATGGGTCTGTACTCCGTTAAAGATGAGTCCGAAACAGAGAACAATCAGCACAGCAAAAATGATCCCCATCAGCCGGGAATTAAGACCTTTCTGCATGTAGTAGGCCGGTCCGCCCCGGAAGCCGTCCTTGTCCTTTACTTTATAAATCTGTGCGAGGGTACTTTCAATAAACCCTGTCGCTGCACCGATCAGTGCAACAATCCACATCCAGAAAATAGCCCCCGGTCCACCAACCGAAATGGCGATTGCTACACCGGCAAGGTTTCCTGTTCCGACACGTGCTGCAGTACTGATAGCAAATGCCTGAAACGGCGTCGTCCCTTTCTTTTCTCTGAAGGCAGTTCTGTCTGTCCCTTTAAAAAGCTCACGGACCATGGTCGGAAACAGCCTGAACTGGACAAAATTCGTGCGGATAGTGAGATAGAGACCCAGACCCAGCAGGAAAATAATTAGTATGTAGGTCCAGAGCAGGTCGTTTCCGATATCGATAAGGTTCCCAAACCACGTATCCGCTGCAAACCAATCTGCCATGATGTTACCTCCTTTTTTTGTAAATTTATCTTTTATTACCCTGAAAAATTATACCATAAACGCCCTGTCTGTGTTTTTTCTACTGAAAATAGTCTTCTAAACCACCCTCGTTTCTTGCCCTTTAGCCGTTTTACTATTTCAAAAAAATATTCCCTGAGCCAATGTTTTTACAGCTGCTGCCGGAAAGACCGCCACTGCCTCTGACTTTCCCTGCCGGCAAAATTCCGTAAAGAAAAAACCTGCCGGAGAGGCAGGTTTTTCAGGCGGTTGATAAAGTATTTCTGATTTTATTCCACTGCTTCTTTTACTTCTTTAATCATTTCCTGAACGGACGTAATTCCTCCGGCGGAGAGGTACCAGTATTCCGGGTTGAGGTACGTAATATTATCGTTTTCTGCCGCGTCTGTCCGATTGACGAGGTCGTTGTCCAGGGTGGAAGCCGCGTCTTCTTCTTCCCCGCTGTCGCTGACTACCGCACCGCGGTCAAGAACGAAAAGCATGTCCGGGTTCATTTCCAGAATGTACTCAAAGGAAACATTCTGTCCGTGATTGGCGTCCTCGATGTTTTCATCTGCTGGTGTTACGCCAAATTCGTTGTGAAGTATTCCAAACCGCGAATCCGCTCCGTAGGCACTGACCTGTCCTTCATTTGTCATTACCATGAGGCCGTTTTTATCCTCATCTGACACAGCCTGCAGAGCGTCCAATTCTTCTTTTACCTGCTCCAGCGAAGCTTCTGCTTCGTCCGGACGGTCGAAGATTTCCCCAAGCTGGGTCACCTGCTCTTCAAACGAAGCTATATAATCTGTCTGATCCACAGACATCATCACTGTCGGAGCGATATCATTGAGTTCATCATAGGCTTCCGCCGTTCTGCCTCCGATCAGAATTAAATCCGGCTCCATCCCGTAAATCGTTTCAAAGTCCGGTTCAAATAAAGTTCCTGCGTTCTCATATTCTTCTCCTTCAAATCCATTTAAATAGGAAGGAATGTTTCCCTGTGGTACGGCTGCAGGCTCTACGCCGAAGTTTTCCATCACGTCAAGCACTCCATAGTCAAACACGACTACTTTTTCAGGATTAACAGGCACTTCCGTATCACCAAGTTCGTGGGAGATAGTAATCGTTCCATCGTTTTCATCTGCAGCTTCGTCACTTCCGGTCTCCGCACTGTTTTCTTCGGCAGTGTTGTTCACTTCGTCGGAGCTGTTTTCTCCGCCGCTGGCGCTTCCTTCACTTTCCCCACAGGCTGCAAGCAGCGCGGCTGTTCCGGCCAGCATAACAAATGATATCTTTTTCATAAGTATTTCTCTCCTTTATTTTTGCTCCACCGGCAGCGGAGCTTTTTATAAAATCATCTTCTATTAAAACCCGGGATGGATATCAGGCTGCCCCGGCTCGTGCAGCGAAGGGCATATTTATTTTTCTTTTTTCAATTTTGTTAAGTAGATTAACTGCTGCCCCTGTACGGACGCTTTTCAGGAGGGGGGGACTGAAGCGCCTTTTCTCCGGGGCAGCCTTCAGGAAAAGTAGACGCAGATTTTTTGATTGTTTACTTCCTGCACCTGAAAATCCATGTCGTAAATTTTCTTCAAATGTTCCGGATGAATAACATCCCACGTCCTGCCTTCCATTTCTACTTTTCCGTATTTCATCGCTACAATGTAGTCGGAATAACAGGAAGCAAAGTTTATATCGTGAATAACGAGTACGACGGTTTTCCCGAGGTCATCCACGAGGGAGCGAAGAACTTTCATTATCTGTACGGAATGCCTCATATCGAGATTATTCAAGGGCTCATCGAGCAGAATATAATCCGTATCCTGGGCGAGAATCATCGCGATAAATGCCCGCTGGCGCTGTCCTCCGCTCAATTCATCCAAAAACTTATTTTCGATCTCCTGCAGTTCCACATACGCCACCGCATCGTCAATAATTTGTTCATCTTCGTCTGTCAGCCGGCCGCGTGTATAGGGGAAACGGCCGAAAGAAACAAGATCTCTTACACTGAGCCTGACGCTCATTTCGTTGGACTGCTTCAGAATCGAAAGCCTTTTAGCAAGCTCTTTGTCCTCTACGTGTTCCATCGGCGTCCCGTCAATCGACACAGATCCGCCATCCCGGGAAAGCAGACGGCTGACCATGGAAAGAAGCGTACTCTTCCCCGCTCCGTTCGGACCAATAAATGTCGTCATTTTTCCTTGCGCGATGGACGCTGTTACATTGTCTACCACGGCTGTTCCTCCGTATTTTTTCACAAGCGTTTCTGCAAAGATCATCTATGTTTCTCCTTTCGCAGCAGCAGCCATAAAAAGTAGACGCCGCCGATGAAGTTGATAATGACACTGAGAGTCGTTTCAAACGTAAAGACATGCTCGACAATGATCTGCCCTGTGAGCAGCGTGTTGATGCCGACGAGCATGCCTGCCGGAAGCAGCCATCTATGCTCGTGTGTCCGCATAAATTCATACGTGACATTCGCTGTAAGAAGACCTAAAAACATAATCGGACCGACTAAAGCTGTAGCAAGGGAAATGAGAATAGTCACCAGGATGAGCAGGTGGCGGACAAGCCGCTGGTAGTCGAGGCCGAGATTGACGGCATGACTCCTTCCAAGGGCCAGGACATCAAGCATTCTCCGGCTTCTCATGCCTATAGCGGTCAGCAGAATAAAGCCCGCTCCGGCCACGTAAAGCAGATCTGTCTGCACGCGCTGAAAGCTTGCGAACATCCGGTTCTGCACCGTCTGAAATTCGTTCGGGTCAATCAGTACCTGCATAAAAGTAGTCAGACTCGAAAAAAACGTCCCGAAAACGAACCCGATAAGAAGCAGCAGATACAGATGATAGCTTTCTCCTTTAAACAGAAGCCTGTAAAACAAAAAGGAAAAACCGACCATCAGAATTGTGGAAAGCAGAAAATTGAGTTCTGCACGGACCATCACTACACTCAGCGAACCAAACGTAAATACAATAAACGTCTGCAGCAGCATATAAAGGGAATCAAGCCCGATAATGTTCGGTGTAAGAATCCGGTTCCCGGTAATCGTCTGGAACACGATGGTCGCGTAAGTTATTGCTGCTCCCGTCAGAATGAATGCTGCCACCATCCGGCCCCGGCGCTGAAGTACGTACTCCCAGTTGCCGTCTGCCCCAATTGTTAAAAAGGCTGTTATCAGAAGAAGCATCATGATAAATAAAATGACTATCTTTTGTTTAACTCCCATGACGGCCCCTCCTTAGCAGAAGATAAAGGAAGATCCCGCTTCCGATAACACCGACCGTCAGTCCGATCGGTATTTCATACGGATAGATGATTGTTCTTCCGAAAATGTCGCAGATAAGTACAAAAGCAGCTCCTGCAACCGCCGTATACGGAAGGTTTTTCCTCATGTGCCCCCCGCGGAAGATCGTAACGAGGTTAGGTACGATCAGACCGAGAAACGGTATCATTCCGATTGAGAGAACGACGAGCGATGTAATCAGTGCCACGGAAACGAGGCCGGTATTAATTACCGTCCGGTAGGAAACACCGAGGTTTCTTGCAAAAGATTCTCCCATTCCCGCCGCGGTAATCCGGTCCGCATACCAGTATGTAAACAGAAGAACTGGAACCGTCAGCCAGAGAAGTTCATATTCTCCGGAAATGACGGATGCAAAGTTTCCCTGCAGCCAAGCGGTCATGTTCTGGATCAAATCGTAGCGGTAGGCAAAAAATGTTGTGATCGAGCCGAGAATGTTACCAAACATCAGTCCGACAAGCGGAATGAAGATCGGATCCTTTCTCCGGACCCTCTCCAGAATAAACATAAATATAAACGTGCCGGCGACAGCAAACGCAACCGCCGTGCCAATACGAACGAGCGCCGGGGCCCCGGCAAGAAACAGGATGGAAACGAGCATCCCGAGCCGCGCGGCATCCATCGTCCCCGCTGTCGTAGGCGAGACGAGCCTGTTCTGGGTAAGCTGCTGCATTACAAGCCCCGCAACCGCCATTCCTGCTCCGGCGATCAGAATACTCAGCATTCTAGGTATACGGCTGGACCAGAAGATCTCCCGCTGCTCTTCGGTCATGCTGAAAAGATCAGTAATGGATAACGAGCTGACGCCTATAAACAAACTGACAAATGCGAGGACGCCGAGAAGCAGGAGTACATAGCGTAATTTCATAGCGTTCCTCCACTTGAAAACCACAAGTACCTGTGTAATATTTTGATGATAATGAGATTCATTATCAATTAGTCGACAATTCTTATCATAGCACTTCTAAATATAAATGCAAACAAAAATTAGTATACCCCTTTAATTATCCATCAAAACTGCCCCCGAGAGCTGAAAAAGTGCAGGACGGGATTCGTCCTGCACTTTTTCATATAGATCGTTTTTCCTTTTTTGACGGCTCGTAAATCATCCCAATTCGTGCATTTTAATAAATCGATTAAGAACAAGGCACCGGCTTAAAATACGGAAGCGGACGTCCTCTCCGTAAGAAGGGGTTGGGCAGCCTGGTATTTCCTCAGCGATTTTGGCAATGTAGGTCATATCCACCCACTCTGCAAGCCGGCCTTCCCTTACCATCTCTTCCGCTTCAAGACAAAAATCTCCCCAAGCTTCCTTCATCCGATAGACAGCATCTGCTGCGGCAGGATTATCCCGGTGTGGGAGGAAACGTACACTTTCCGGAAGGATATTCCTGGAAGCCCTTCTTGCAAGCGAACGCTCCAGCCCGTGTTTTACAAACTGTTCTTCAGGGATCGCGAGGCAGAACTGAATGACCCGGTAATCATCTGTCGGATCTCTTTCCCATAAGCCGGTGTGCAGCGACAGCTTTGCTGAGGCAGTGCCTTCGTTATTCCAGTGGAAATTCTGCATTAAAGACCGTTTACGGAAGTCGCTCAGGTCATGTTCTTCCGGATCGCTCAGCGGATAGCTGTATTTTCTGCACAGTTCAAACACGCCGGTTTTTTTCGCCAGATCCGGGTTGATCCAGTTCGGCATACTGCCGGAGTCCCGTATTTTTTGTCTCAGTGCTTTTTTTGCCATTACCGGAAGCAGCTTTGTCCGGGCCATCCCGTAGCGGGCAGCGTAGGAACTCAGCTCCCCGTTCAGCTGTTTCCATTTCATTTTCTTAAGCAGCTCCGTGTAATAATAATGGTTCAGCCGGTGAGACCCCCAGGAAATAGTATCCCCCCCGCGGAAGCCGTTCAGAAGAACCCGTACGGAGTCTTTCTTCGCTGCTTCGTGCACCTCTTCCCGGCGGAAAAAAGTATCCGTTGACTTAAACGGTGTTTCCAGCATAGTTAGATGGTTATCAAGCTTTTCCAGCGGATGGGAACCGTCCAGCGTCAGCATTTTATTTTTTATATTGCCGGCGCAGCGGACCGTCTCTTCCAACGCTTTTATTTCTTCAGCAGCCTTATGACTGTCTGCCCAGTCATAAAAGTCTTCTTTCGGTTTCACGGTGTACGTGTGAAGAGGATAACTTAATTCTCTGCCTGCTATGCTTGCAACGATTCCTGATTCGAGCCCGCCGTACAGCAGAGAGCCCTGCTTTCCTATGGACCTCAGCTTGCTGCGTACGGACTCTGCCAAAATACTTCGGAGAACCTCCTCGTACTCTTCGTCCCGGCTCAGTGTAATACGGTAATGCGGATCGATCAGACTGTACTGTTTGACCGCCGTTTTTTCTTCACTGATAATAACCACGGCAGAAGGCGGTACCTGCTGAATGTCCCGGAATACGGTTATATTCATGTCCAGCGCCTCCACGTTGGACGGAAGAGCAATAAACTGGGCAATCCAGTCATCATTAAACTTCTTCCCCGCTTCCGGAAGCTGAAACAGCACTTCCTTCGTCGAAGAAAAAGCTGCTGTGTTGTTCCGGTGGAAGTAGTAGAGTGTCCGTGAACCTGAACTGTCCCGGAACAGAAAAAGTTTTTGTTCCTGCCTGTCCCAGACAGATACCGCGAAGCTTCCAAGCACTTTGTACACCATCCGCAGTCCCCATTTTTCAAACGCTCTTGCCAGGAGCATCGTATCGGTCATGTAACGGCGCCGGGATGGATGAATGTCGAGGTCGTAAAACAAATCTTTTCTGTTATCCAGTACCGCATCTGACGTAACGACAAAGCGGTCTTTATACACAAAAGGAAGCCGCTCTCCTACACTTTCACTGGTGAGCCATTGATGCGCACAGGCAATAACCGCCCCTTCATCACGCCACACCTGAAGAGCATCCGACTGATACGTTTCCAGTGTACGGATTACCCTCTCTTCTTCCTCTGCTTCTATTTTCCGGGCCGCACGGATAACGCCTGCAACCGCTCCCACCAGTTATCCCTCCTTTATTGAATTAACGAACGAACCGTTCCTATTGTTCCATTTTATTCGAAACCTCTTTTCTGCCAGCTGAGCTGAAATTCATTATTAGTTAATGAAGGATATGACGTCCCTCACAGTCTGTCATGCAGGTATTAAAGGCACTCTCAAAAAAATGGCTCTATTAAAGCTTTGTATTGTTTTTGAAAGTCGCCTGCGGCTCTTTACACCTGCCGCAGAGAAAGCATGCGGCTGTCCTTTTGTCCAGGAGTATCTGCGCGCCTTCCGCAGGCGTCTCTGCCCGGGCATCGGTTTTACGAATAAAGAGCAGCATTCATGAAAAGCAGAACTTTTCTTTTTCTATGAAAAAGCGAAGTGTTTCTCCAGCCGTCAGCGAACACAGCGAAAAAATTGAGATTCAACAGAACCACCTCGTAAAACGAAGAAAAGGGCATCGAATAAGCTTCGCATACCTAAATAACAGCGTACCATTCTCAATAACGAACGTATATCCTTAATCTACCATTTGAATAATGAACTGTCAATTATATAGAGAGTCCTTCACCCTATTACTAAATAACTGAAATACCCGAAATTTTACCAGACAAAAGCACCTATTTTACACAAATTGGACACAGTTATTGATTTATCATGTGCAAACGCTTACTATCTTAAGTTAGAATAGTTAAAATATTCACAAGGTTTCTGGAGGGATGTTCCATGAAGAACCGTTGGTTAATTGCACTATCGGCTATTGCCATACATTTGTCGATCGGTGCCGCCTATGCGTACAGTGTTTACACGAATCCTATTAATGAAGCAATGGGATGGTCCACCACTCAAATCACCATTGCCTTTACGATCATGATGGCTCTTGCCGGACTGTCAGCTGCTTTTTTTGGCAGTTTCGTCGAAAGACAGGGACCGAAACGTTCTGCTTTTTACGCAGCAGTACTTTTCAGCGCCGGACAGATTGGTGCGGGTGTTTCTGTTGCTGTTGATTCCGTCTGGCTTTTCCTTCTTACATATGGTTTTCTAAGCGGACTTGGACTAGGCTTTGGGTATATCGCACCTGTTTCCACACTTGTAAAATGGTTCCCGGACCGCCGGGGGCTTGCAACAGGAATGGCCGTTATGGGCTTTGGTATGGGTGCACTGATCACCGCTCCGATCGCCGCGAACCTGATGGGCACAATTGGTATTTCCAGCACCTTTTACGTGCTCGGTATCGCCTACTTTATCTTAATGATTCTTGGAGCTGCCTACATCGCTCCGCCGCCGGAAGGCTGGATGCCTCCCGGAATGCAGGACGACATTGATTCCGGCAAAAAAGTTGTAAAAAGGGACCTTTCCCAGATGACGGCTGCCCAGGCTGTCCGGACACGCCGCTTCTGGCTTCTTTGGACGATGATGCTTATTAACACGAGTGCCGGTATTATGATGATTTCCGTCGCTTCACCGATGGCCCAGGAAACCGTCGGGATGACTGCTGCCGCGGCTGGTACGATGGTAGGTATTATGGGTATCATTAACGGGGGAAGCCGGCTTGCCTGGGCTGCGGTTTCAGATTACCTTGGACGATCCAACGTCTTTATGATTTTCTTTGTTGTACAGGTCGTCGCTTTTCTCAGCTTTCCGAATATTACGAGTGTTATCCTGTTTCAGCTGTTTATCTTTATTGTTGTCAGCTGTTATGGTGGAGGGTTTTCCAACCTGCCGGCTTTCGTCGGAGATTTATTCGGCACGATGCGTCTCGGACAGATCCACGGCTATCTCCTGACGACGTGGTCACTCGGAGGTATTATCGGCCCGCAGATTGTGACGCAGGTGTATGCACGCACCGGCAGCTATATTCCGGTTTTCTATATTTTTCTCAGCCTGATGGCTCTCGCACTCATCTGTACGCTTCTGATTAAGGCAGACATTCGAAAAACAGAAGCTGCCCGGTTAAATCAGGAAAATGAGCAAGAGGAATTTCAAAATACAGCCGCCGTTTCCGAAAGGTAAAAAAAGCTCCCGCATAAAATAATGCGGGAGCTTTATTACGTTCTCTTATTCTTTTACCCGGTTTACCTGGCTGTCGAGGGAGATATCCTTGTCTTTACGATCGTCAATTTTCATCGTAGTCACAACACGGGATGCGTTTTTTTGAATTTCGTTTAGATGAATAGCCTGAGCTACATCAAACAGCTTATCAATATCTCCTTCCACAATAGTGGAAGTCGGGGTTACCTGATAGTTCAGACCGTTCTGCTCAATAATGGCTACTGCTCTTTCTACATCGTCTCCGAAGCTTTCTGATCCTGTTCCGACTGGTACAACACTAAGTTCTAAAATTGGCATAGATGTAAGCCTCCTTTTTGTAATTCATCGCTTAGTGTTTAGTATTGCCGGATTTGCTTTCGATTAAACATAGGTCTTCGGCTGATTTCACCATTAGCGGAATCACCTGCCGCAGTCCAGCTCTTTTCCTCTATTCCGGAGGGGTGAAAGTTCTTTTCGCCAGTTCCGAATCAAGCATTTCAAAGGCATTTTTGTCTTCTCCGATACGCTTCAGACGCTGTATCAGCGTATCAAAGGACGCCTCTTCCTCCACCTGCTCTTCAATAAACCAGTTCAGGAAAGTCATTGTTGCGTGTTCTCTTTCGTCCATCGCAAGGTCCGCCAAGTGATAAATGCGGCGCGTTACTTCCTTTTCATGTTCCAGAGATTTTTCGAACGTTTCCAGTACAGAGTTAAACGTGTTGGATGGATGATCCATACCGCTGATTTCTGCCCTATCGCCCATGTCGTTGATAAAATTATAAAATTTCATCGCATGGAACCGTTCTTCTACCGACTGGACGAGAAAAAAGTTGGCAAAGCCGTCCAGACTTTCCGCCGAACAGTAAGCAGCAGTGGCGAGGTAAACATGCGCCGAATAAAATTCGTAGTTCATTTGTTCGTTCAGTGCTTCGGTTAATTTTTTGCTGAGCATAAACATCCTCCTTGAATAATTTGGGCTGAGATGTACCTCGGAGAAATTTACTGAAATTTCTCCGGGTTTTTCCGGTGTCTTTACCGGCCGTAAACCAACTATAACATGAACAGTTTTTCCCGCTTGAAGTGCTTCCCTCTACTTTTCTTCAGAAAGCTTTTTCAGCGGTTTCAGCGCCGGACCTTCCAGCACTTTTCCGTCCGGATCGAACCGGGAACCGTGGCACGGGCAGTCCCACGAACTTTCTCCATTGTTCCATGCCAGTTCACACCCGAGATGTGTACACGTTGTATCGACAATGGTAAGCCGGCCTTCTTCGTCCCGGTAGGCTCCTGCCCGGCTGCCTTTATACTGGATCACAGATCCTTCGCCGGGGGACAGGTCCTCCGGATTTTTCCGGTGTCCTCGGTCGAGCTTTCCTTTAACAAAACTTCTTGCTACATCCATATTTTCTTTAACGGCGTTTTTCATGTCCTGTCCCGGGCTGAAGCGGGAAGGCGTAAACAGGGAGGCATAAGGATTCCTTCTGCCCTGGATACCGTCCGCAATGATATGGGCGGCTGCAATGCCACCTGTCATTCCCCATTTGGCAAAACCAGTGGCAATATATACATCTTTTTTCCCCGGGGTCATCGGACCGATGTAGGGAAGACCGTCCAATGTGGAAATATCCTGTGCCGACCAGCGGTAGTGGGCTCCTCTGACATTAAAGTGTCTTGCGGCGTAGTCAAGCAGCCTTTGATAATTTTCCATCGTATCCGTTTTCTGACCGGACGTATGTCCTTCTCCTCCGATAAGAAGAAAGTCCCTGCCGCCGGGCCCCGGTGTCTGTCTCATCGAACGTTTTGGACTTTCTGCATTCAAATACATGCCCTGCGGCACTTTTTCATTCAGCTCCACCGCAACAACATACGAACGCTCCACGTGCAGCCGGGCTGCATAAAGAGAGTACAAATCTTTAAAGGGGTAGTGGGTAGCCATTACTACGTTATCTGCCGTGATGGTATGCCCATTCTCTGTGATGACTTCCGGCCGCTCTCCTCTTTTTATGTCCACAGCTCTCGTGTGCTCATGCACCGGCATGTTTTCGACTTCCAGATAGCGGAGCAGCTTGGCAAGAAAACAGACCGGATGAAACTGCGCCTGATCGTGCATCATCAAGGCTTTTTTCACGGGAAAAGGAAGCTCATGTTTTTCTGTCAATTTTCCGTCAAGACCGAGCTTCTCGTAGGCTTCTGCTTCCTTGTCCAGGAGCCGGGAGCCGTCTTCTGTTTCTGCATAGAGAATTGCCGGACGCCGTTCAAATCCACAGTCGATATTCAGCTTGCGGCACATTCTCTCCGTCCACGCGATGGCATCTTCCTGAGCATCGTAATATAAGGCAGCCTTATCTTCTCCGAACGTATCTACCATCGAGGCATAGCCGGCTCCATGCTGGGAAGTCACTTTGGCTGTCGTATATCCAGTTGCTCCTCCTCCCATCCGGCCGGCATCAATTAAAGTAACCCGAAAACCTCGTCTCGCCAGTACGAAAGCTGTCGTCACCCCGGCTATTCCGCCGCCGATTACGCACACTTCTGTATCGAGGTCCTTCTCAAGTGCCGGAAAGGACTGCAGCTCTTTTTCTCTCCACAGCGATGAAGCACGTAAAGGCAGTTCCCTTTTCATACATAACTCCCCCTCTTCTTATTGCCTGCTGTTATTTCTTTTATTCCCAGGGAAGATTTAACCAAAACAAAATTATTTGAAAATTCATCCTTTTATGGTATTATGAAACCGCTTACAGTTTTACACATTTACCATATAAACAGGAGGGTGATCGTGGATGAAGTATGCAGTACCTAATTCAGAAGGAAGCGTAGTACAATTCAGAGAAAAATACGATAACTACATTGGCGGGAAATTCCAGCCGCCGGCAAACGGGGAATATTTTGATAACGTGACTCCTGTCACAGGAAAAGCGTTCACTAAAATAGCCCGCTCCTCCAAAGAAGATATCGAGTCCGCACTCGATGCTGCACATGAAGCAAAAGCAGACTGGGGCATGATGTCTGTTACAGACAGAGCCAACATTCTGAATAAGATAGCCGACCGGATGGAAGCTAACCTGGAAAAGCTTGCTGTAGCAGAAACGTGGGAAAACGGAAAAGCCGTCCGGGAAACACTCGCTGCCGACATTCCGCTGGCGATCGATCATTACCGTTATTTTGCTTCTGCTATCCGTACGCAGGAAGGCGGTATCAGTCAGATAGACAAGGACACTGTCGCCTATCACTTTCATGAGCCGGTCGGCGTTGTCGGCCAGATCATTCCGTGGAACTTCCCGCTTCTGATGGCAGCGTGGAAAATTGCGCCGGCGCTTGCGGGTGGCAACTGTATCGTACTGAAGCCGGCCGAGCAGACACCTTCCTCCATCTTCGTATGGCTTGAGCTGATAGAAGATCTTCTGCCGCCCGGCGTATTGAACGTCGTCAGCGGATTTGGTGTGGAAGCCGGAAAACCGCTCGCTTCCAACCCCCGCATTGACAAAATTGCCTTTACAGGAGAGACGACCACCGGCCGTCTGATCATGCAGTATGCTTCTGAAAACATTATTCCCGTGACGCTCGAGCTTGGCGGTAAGTCACCGAACCTTTTCTTCGAGGACGTCATGCAGCAGGATGATTCCTACCTCGATAAAGCGTTCGAAGGATTCGCAATGTTTGCCCTGAACCAGGGGGAAGTATGTACGTGTCCGTCAAGGGCCCTGATTCAGGAATCCATTTACGATAAATTTATGGAAAAAGCGGTGGAACGCGTAAAGAAAATCAAAGTCGGCGACCCGCTCGATACAGAAACAATGATGGGAGCCCAGGCATCCAAGGAACAGTTTGATAAAATTCTTTCCTACCTTGATATCGGAAAGCAGGAAGGCGCCAAACTTCTCTGCGGAGGTGAAAGAGCCGAGCTTGAAGGTCACCTGAGCGGCGGATACTACGTGCAGCCGACTATTTTTGAAGGACACAATAAAATGCGTATCTTCCAGGAAGAAATTTTCGGTCCGGTTCTTTCTGTGACAAGCTTTAAGGATAAAGAAGAAGCGCTCGAAACGGCCAACGATACGCTGTACGGCCTCGGCGCCGGCCTCTGGACGCGAAATGTCAACACAGCGTATCATTTCGGACGTGCCATCCAGTCCGGACGTGTATGGACGAACTGCTTCCACGATTACCCGGCCCACGCAGCGTTCGGCGGGTACAAAAAGTCCGGTATTGGACGGGAAAATCATCTTATGATGCTCAGCCATTACCAGCAGACAAAGAACCTGCTCGTCAGCTACAGTGAAGAGCCAAAAGGATTTTTCTAAGAAAGGGATGAAACACCATGGCAGAACGTGTAACAGCGACCGACGCAGCGCTTGATCTGATTGAAAAGCTGAAAAAACGGCACGGACCGCTTATGTTCCATCAGTCGGGAGGATGCTGTGACGGCAGCTCCCCGATGTGCTATCCGGATGGTGAACTGCGGATTGGAGACCAGGACGTACATCTCGGGGAAATCGGCGGCTCTCCGTTTTATATTGCTAAAGACCAGTACGAATACTGGAAGCATACCCAGCTGATTATCGATGTGGTGGACGGCCGCGGCGGCATGTTTTCACTCGAAGGCCCGGAAGGAAAACGCTTCCTGACGCGCTCACGGGTTTTCAATGAGGAAGAAAAGAAAGAACTGCAGCTGTAAACGTTCTGGGCATTTCCAGGCACATGCCTTATACTGCTTTTAACAACATACATTTATCCAGAGTGGATGAGAGATCTGGCTCGACGACTCCACGGCAACCTGCCTGTGCAAGGTGCCCCTTCCAGCAAAGCAGAAGCTTTGAGTGATGAATGAATAGTTACGGGCTGATCCCCGGTTTCATTACTTTTAATGAAACCGGGGATTTTTTGTTCTTCTATTGGAAATGTATGTTGAATTTCTTTAAGAGGAGCGATTGCAATGAGTATGGCATTTGGTTATTTCAGCAAAGCCGTCACACCCGAGAAGTTTTTTGAAACCGTAGCAGGAATACTGTACCGAAAGATGAAGGATTTTGTTTATGAGGTGGATGCCGGACAGTCGTTTCTTAACGGCAGCTTTTATATCGTCGTCCAGGGAGGAAAAGAAAGGTATAAGCTTAACCTGACACGGGAAAAGTCCTTAGAGCTTCAGAATAAAGCTCCCTATGCTCTGGAAAATTTCCTCTGGGGAGAGCTGGAAAAGCAGGGCCTTCCCGCCCATAAATTTCAGTAGTGACGCTGGAGTTCAAGGGTGTCGACTGTACTTCACCCTAAATGATGGAAAAAAAGGCTGTCTCCGGTTTTCGCAGAGACAGCCTTTTTTTTTCCAAAGTGTTGATTAAATCTTATCTCCGGAATAATTATTCCGTCGTATCAGCCTCTTCCGGCTCACCCTGCGGTGGAGCTTGTCATCAGCTGTTTGAACTTCAGCCGTGAAGCATCTTCCGACTTCGCAATCTGTAGTGTCCGCCGAACTTTACAGCGGAAAAAGTATCTCCTGAATGGAACATAGGGCGAAATAAATACGTTTTTTAGAAGAGAAGCCCTCTTTTTTTACTGCTGGAGCTGTAGTAGGCGACTCCGTGGCGAGATAGGACGAGCTGAAGATCCATTTCTTCCGGTCTAAGGGCGGAAGAAATTAGCTGAAGCCGGCCCGCCCGGAAAGCGTCCTACGGAGGCGAAAGTTAAAAACCGTCTATTTTTAAATAAAAACACTTTTCGGCAGCCTTATTCCACTTTAGTAAAAGTTCTTATGCGTACTCCGAGGGAAAATACAGCGCTTATGCCCCTGCCTCCCGGATAATATGCTGAACAAATTTTTGAATCCCCTGCCTGCGGGCGTGGGTGGTGGAAAGCTTCTGCTTAAGTTTCCCTTTTAAATTAACCGGCTTTTTGCAGCCTTCATAAATAAGCTCCGTTTCATTTTCATTAATTTTAATCAGCACGAAACGAAGTTTTACTTCAAAAGCGTTATCGGGGAAAAAATGCAGCTCTTTCTCCTTTCGGGAAGGAGTGTCAAGATACTGGGTTGTTTCCACAATGTACGTTTCTGTTTTTTTTCCATCCCGGGAAGTCTGACGATACCTCGCACCGATCTTATCTGGTTCTCCTTCAATCAGTTTATGCTCGGTGACCTTGGGCATAAGTTTTGTTATATACTGATCCTGAAATATGTCCCATACTACTTCAATATGGGTCGGGACAAGCGTTTTTTCCTTCCACTCCATAATGAATACGGCCCCCTCACAATCTTTCTTGTTCCTCTATTATCCGCTGAAAAAGCCCTGATGTTCAAGCGGACTGTTTGTGTTTTTTTATGAGAAATCGCGGTTCAAATATGAAGGAAAACGGTATAAATAAGAATTCTGCTATTTCTGCAGGGAGTTTCTAATTTCCCGCAGAAGCAGCGTCTGTTCATCCGGCTCTGACGTTTCTTTCTGCTTCAGCACCTGATAAGTTTTCACAAAAATGAAAAGAGACAGGGCAATAATACTGAAATCGATTAAGGACTGCAGAAACATTCCGTAACGCACTTCTGCTTCTCCAATAACAACAGCTGCACTTTCAATGTTAATTCCACCAATGACGACACCGATCAGCGGAGTCATTATATGATTCACGAAGGCGGAAATAACCTGGCCAAAAGCTGCTGCAAAAACGACTGCAACGGCTAAATCCACTACGCTTCCTTTTAGTGCAAACTCCTTCAGTTCCTTAATCATAAACGCCCTCCTCCTATTTTGAATATTCATGCCATTTTACTACAGGGGAGGTATGAAAAGATACATAATCAGAGAGAGGACGAGATTTCCAGCCGACGCCACCTTCTTTTTCTGTAAAGCAAAGAAAACTGCCCCCGGCATTCAGGAAAGAGCTTCCCTGCTGCTCACAAAGACAGTGGTGTTAGTTATTCTTAATTTTTTCTTGTTATCTCCAGGAACTCATGCCGCCTTTTACGTTAACTACATTCGTAAATCCCTGCTTCTTCAGTGTTTTTGCTGCCCGGCTGCTGCGCATGCCGCTCTGGCATATAAGCATCGTCTCCCTGCTTTTGTCCAGCTTGTCTGATTTGGAACTAAGCTGATGCAGGGGTATATTTTTAAAATCCCGAATATGATTCCCTTTATATTCGGCAGGCGTTCTGACGTCGATATATTGAACGTCTTTTTCTCCGAGACGTGATTTCAGTTCCTCTGTGGAAATATTTTTGACGCCTTTAGCCGGCATAAACATTTTCCAGAAAAGGAAAACGGCTGCAGCTGCAAACGCCATGTTAATAAAAAAATCCATCTGTTTACTTTCCCCCTTTTTGTTACTCATTGCTAAATACCTATACGGGTATATTACCATCTGAATTTATCTGTGTCAACGACTCTGAAAAAGGGAATAACATGACAAAAGCCGCCCGGAATTATCCGGACGGCTTCTGCTTTTATGAAGATCTTTAAGGGGGAAATCTTCATGAAAAAAAGTGGGGGGGTATACTTAACTTCTTACAGCTTCCACTATAACAGGTTTCCCCCAAATAGTTGTCGCATAAACCTCTAGAAAATGAAAAGAAATCTAAAATAATTGCTGAAAAAATCGGCGGCAGTTTTTTATTCGGCTTCCTGCCATACTTTCAGCAGTATTCGAAGCATTTCCGGTGTGTGTCTGAACGCATTTTCCCGGTGCAGACGTTCTGTCCGCTGGTGCGGATCTTTACCAAACGGTCCAACGTTGAGAACCGGAGCCTGGAGCTTTTTCATTTCACGAAAAGGAACCGTGTAGCCTTCTCCCCATACTGGTGTGTTTCGACGGTAGACATCGAGCTCACTTTCGTCTTTTTCATAATTAACGTAGCTGAGATCGCATATCCCGTTGAAATAGTGAATTCTTTTTATCGGGAAATCGCTGCTTTCCGATGCTTTTTCAATTTCCTCCACTGCCTTTTCGATCTTCTTTTCATAGGAAGAATTGACGGAAGGGTAATACGGGGGGGCATAAAATATTACCGTTGCGGGAGCGAGTTCCGGACAAAGAAGCATCCATTCCCCTGCCAGCCGGACAGACTGTTCCCGATCATCCCACGATTCTTCCTCTGTTACTACCCGCACTGATTCTCCAATAATGTCCTCATCGAACTTTTCCACGACGTAGCGGTACAGCTCTTCATAGCGGATTGTCCGGACAGCTCCCATCCCTTCGATCCCCTCCCGCCGGCAGAGAGCTTTATAATCGCTGCTGCACCTCTCCATCGCTTTTTTGACAGTACGCTCAAAAACGTCGAGAATTTCTTCGGCGTCCTTTTCCAGTGTAAAAACATTGAACAGCGAGGCAGCCCGGTACGGGGTCTGCGTAGAATATTCTGTTTTCAGATCCCTCAGCTGAAGAGACACTGGAAGGGGTGTTTTCTCACCGAATTTTTCTTCACGAAACGAGGGATTCCACTCCATGTCCTGGGAAACGTAGGAGGCCATATATGTAGCCGTGATACCACTCAGCGGTTCTCCGACATGAGTTTCCTTACCGAAAAACAGGGCGGCAGGCATGATCTTGCCCATAGCTCCAGTGTAAATATAATGGAGGCCGTCTCCCGGACGCTGCGTAAAAGACGGCTCGCTGTTTAAAAACAGAGAATAGGAGAGCTCATGCTGTTCCTGAAGCCTCAGCAGTTCAGGTACGACTGTCCGCATACCGACGGAATCCACCTCTTCATCGGGTACTGTTACTATGAGCAGGTTCATCGGCCATTCTTCAACTATTGCCTGTTCAATAAGGTGGAGATGCAGCACAAGACCCATTTTCATGTCCATCGTCCCACGTCCGAAAAGATAATCCCCTGATTCCAGATCTTTTCTGGCTGCTTCCGGCAGGGTTTCCGCTTCTTCCCCGAACTTTTCAGTAAGAATCCGCGGCTCGAAGGCAAACGGCTCCAGGTGGCCGTATTCTTCTGTCTGTACTGTATCAAAGTGACTCAGCAGTACGACAGTATTTTTAATATCAGTATCCGGATGCCGGTACAGTGCCGTCAATGACCGTCTTCCTTTATCTGCATCATGCAGCCTCACATAATTTTTGTATTTCTGAAAATAAGGAAGCTGCCGGAGCTTAGCCTGCAGCTTAATAGGAAAATCTTTTTCTCCCTGGGAAAACGTCCGGCTTTCCCAGCTCGTCAATTCGCACAATAAATCTTCCATAGCTTCCGCCGTGTTCCAGAACATGGCACGTCCTCCTCCGTGTTAAAACTTCTTCCAACTTCTTTTGTTCGCTTCTTCCCCCTGTATTCCCTCTTTTAATCTCTGTAAAATTTTTTCGGAGGGTGGAAATAAAACGTCCGCTCCAGCGGAAAACCGGAACGGACATCTATCAGAAGGTCGTTACATAAACATATTTGTGTAAGCGAGAAATAAAACGAATGCTGCTCCTGCCAGGAACACAATTTTCTGGGACGGTCAAAGCGCCCGCCAGATTTTTTTCATATACTTCCCTCCTCGTATAGTATGTTTAAGTCCCTTTGGAACTTATCAATTTCTCTTGCTTTCTTCTCAAGGATACTTTCCTCTTGGACACCTCGAGATATTTCTAGATAATGGTCTTAGGATCATTTGGG
>NZ_PZJJ01000043.1 GCF_003044065.1 Alkalicoccus saliphilus | reverse complement strand
TCATCTGTCCATTCGATAGACATTCAGGGTCTCCCTGATTGTCTATCGAATGCCACCAAGCGAGAGCGCGGTAGAAGAAACGATCAAATCCCAATTATACGTGTCTAGTTTCTTGACAGAGTATCAGCTTGATGGGCGGTGGGCTTCAGGGGGACCTTGTCTCTCAGCACGGTCAGCACCAGCTGTTCCCGTTCGTTCGGTGTATGATGGGTTTGTCGTTTACTCATAAAAAAACTCCCCGCTATAGTAGATAGAGAGTTTTATTATTTCTCTGTCTACTATAGGGGGAGCTTATCAGTAAAACTTCGGGACGGCCTTTTTGCATGCAGAAATGTTGTTTTTCTATACCTGCCAGGGACGGGAAGGAGAAACAGAGGAACGGACGGGTGTGCCATTTATTTCAGAGCGGTTTATCACGCGCGGTTCCATACCTTTTTCCAACCGTTTCTTAACACGTCCGTCCATTCTCGCCACGTGCGGAGGCTGGTAGGTTCTCGAAGCTTCCAGACCGCAGTCCGGACAGAATGAAATTTTTTTCTGCCCCTGCATGGACTGGTGGTACTCTGTAAAAACACCACAGGCGGGGCACTTAAAAGAGTAGGGAATCAATCAGATCACCTGCTTTCCGGGAAAGGATCTTTGTCGAAAATATCTTTTGGTATAGCCACCGTGCAGCAGGCGTTAGGAATATCGACAATTCCGCTGACTCTTCCTTCCACGGGAGCTGTGCTGAGAAGCATGTAGGCCTGCTCCCCTGTATAGCCGAGTGTTTTCATGTAGTCAATCGCATTCAGGCAGGCTCTTCTGTAGGCGAGGTGGGCATCAAGGTAATGCTGCTTTCCATTATGCTCATTTACAGACACACCTTCAAAAACAATATAATCCGTGTAATGAGGTTCTACTGGACTTGTCCGGAAGACCGGGTTGGATTTAATCTGAAACTTTTCCATGCCTCCTTTAATAACTTCCACTTTCAAATCTATCCATCCGGGGATTTCGATACCACCGCAGAAAGAAATTTCCCCATCGCCCTGTGAAAAATGCAGATCTCCAACAGAAAGTTTTGCTCCGTCTACAAACACGGGGAAATATACCCGGGAACCTCTCGTTAAATTTTTAATGTCACAGTTGCCGCCATTTTCACGGGGAGGGACTGTGCGTGCTCCTTCCCTGGCGACTTGATCGAACTTTTCGCCTGAAAGGCTTCCGAGTACCACACTGTCTTTATTAGGGAGTTCGGCATAGGGAGGAACACGCTGTGGATCTTTATCGACCAGTTCTTGTTCCCTCCGGTTCCACTCATCGAGAAGTTCTTTTGAAGGGGCAGTACCGATCAGACCAGGGTGGATAAGCCCGGCAAATGACACTCCCGGAATATGCCTGGAAGTGGCATAAATACCGTTAATATCCCATATGGACTTGGCAGCTTCAGGGAAGTGCTCTGTTAAAAATCCTCCGCCGTTTTCTCTCGCGAAGATACCGTTGAAGCCCCATTCTGCTTCCGGAAATACACCGATATCCAAAATATCAACAACAAGCAGATCACCGGGAGCGGCATCATTGACATATACCGGACCGCTTAATACATGAACACGGTTTAAGTTGACATGCTGAATGTCTGAAGCATCGTCGTTATTGGATACCTGTCCATCCGTCCAGTCCAGACATTCCATACGGAACGATTCCCCGGCGTTTACTGAGAAAGCGGCCGGAATATCCGGGTGCCATCTGTTATGTCCCGGCACGTCCTGCTGATCCATTTTTTTCGTAAGATCCACTTTAAATCGAGTTTTCGGCATTTCCTGTCACTCCTTTTGAGTATTTTAGAAACAGTCAGACGGGCAGCCCGAAAGCAGTTCTTCACCTCCTTTTAAAAGTCTGAAAAAAGACAAAAAAGAGCCCTGTTTAAAAACAGGACTCTCCGTAAATCATTATTCAACATATCCCTGCGGATCTTCAGCACGGCCGAACCACACGTGGGAGTAGTTTCCATCTATAGCGACACCCATGTACTCAATATCTTCCCAGGAGCCTTCCCCGAGAAGTAAAGCACGGTGGCTGTCACTGTTCTGCCAGCCGTTAAGTGCTTTTTCAGGAGTAGCTTCGATACTGTTCCAGTAGGAATTTTCAAAACCGAATCCAGTATACTCGCCTCCAGTAATTTCGCTTGGCTTTGTCCAGCTCTTTTCAGCGAAATTCTTGTCAAAACCGTAGCATACCGGCGTCCATTCTCCATGAGAAGACCAGCTGTGCAGGCTGCATTCCTCCCGCTCATTTTCCGGAGCGTGAGCGTTGGAATCTTCAACGTGCGCCCGGGCTGTCTGAGTGAGGGAAATGGAAATAGTCAACGGCTCAAGACCGTTTTCTTCCCGGTAGGCGTTAATGGATTCTGCGAGTTCAGTTTCGTCCTCAGTAAGAGAAAAAGATTTATCGGTAAGATTGGCTTCTTTCACTTCAAACACCGGTTCTTCTTCAGTCGGACTGCCGTTTTCATCTTTATTTTCGTAGTAATTCAATGTTTGAAGCAGGAGTTCCGCTGCTTCTCCATTAGTAAGTACTTCCTCCGGGTAGAAATTCTCATCTTCCTGTTCAAGAAGAATGTCTGCCTCTAAAAGAGCATGAACCGCTTCAGAAGTTTCTCCATCTACATCTGCATAAAAGTTTTCAGCATCACTCTGGTGCAGTTCTGCCGCTTTGGAAAGCAGCACAGCATATTCTCCTTTAGTTACTAAATTTTCTCCGTGAAAAAGTTTATCGTCTGTTGATTCAATTACTTCTTTATTGTAGAGAGCGTTTACTGCTTCGTATTCTTCGTCATCTGTGGCAACATCCTCAAAAGGAGCATCTTCCTGCTGTTCGGTTCCTTCTTCGATTGGAAAGGCAGCGTGCAGCAGTTCAACAGTTTCTGCCCGCGTCAAGTTGGCCTCAGGATCAAACGGTTCACCAGGAAAATATTCGATAAGCCCTGTTTCCGACAGCTGGTTCACTTCATCTTTAAACCAGGACTCTTTATCTTCGCCGGAGTAGGCTGATGCAGATACCGGAAGTGTCAGGACGATAGAACTAATAAGACCAAGAGATAGCATCCAGTTTTTCATGATAGTTCGCCTCTTTCTTTTTTAAAAATAGAAAAGTCTTACAAAAGTGCATTTACACCATAAATACTACTCCCTTATATAGGAAAAACAAGTAGCGCAATAAGATTGTAACATTTATGACATGTAATTGTAACTTAAATTTCCAAGGGGTTCATGATATAGAATTTTAAAAACTTAGACCGGCAGAACGTCTTCTGCATCGGGCTGGTTATGTAAAATAAAGAAAAAGCCTTCCGATTACGGCTGACGGAGGGCTTTTTCCTGCTCAATTTGTTCTTTTCGTTTATAAGTTTTCATTTTATCGGTATTAAGCTGAAGCATTTTATCCGGATTATCATTTTTAACAACTGTCATACGGCGGCTTTCTTCCTTCATTAGTTCTTCATTTTTTAACAGTTGAATGTAGAATACCTGCTGGGATTTGTTGAGCCGCTCCCACAGCTTTTCTGTTTTCATCTGTTCAACCCAGTTATCGAGCAGAGCTGATTTTTCAGAAAGGGTACGGATAATTTCATATTGAAGCACATCAAGCATCGCTGCGGTTTCCACTGCCTCCTGAACATCCGCTGCGGTGAGGGGACGTTTTGCAGACTCCAGTTCAGCCAGATGCTTTTGAAAGTTTTCATATGCTGTCCGGTACTTCAGCTGAAGAGCAAGGACCGTTTCGATCGTCTGATACCCTTCAGTAAGGGCAGGAGCCGGTTCTTTTCCCATCAGTTTAAGCGGAGCCTGGAAAAAGTCCAGATTGATTCCAGCGCGCATCCGGCCGTCCTCTTTAATTTTAGAAGTAAGCGAATAAAACAGAAAAAGTTTCTGGTGAGCTTTCAAGGCGTCTTTTGAAATTTCCTGTCCGGGGGAAATCACGGCATAACCGGTGACCTGCCGGGCTTTTATGTAGTCAACCAGAAAGTATTCTTCTCCACCTTCTTCTGCAGGGAAAGGATAAACATGAACTTTTTCAAACCACTGTCTTGTGCGTCGTGCCTTTCGTTTAACTGTCAGCTTCTTTCTATTGAACATACTGAACCGCCTTCCTGTAGAAATGTACCTGTTCATAGTCTATCATAAATACAAACGGCTCAGGCCGGCAGATCTGCAGCTGGAAGAATTCTAAGCAGAAACAAATTTATGAATGTATCCTTCAATAAAGAGGCACGTGAAAGTTTTTCCATAAGAAGGGACGCAGAGGCCTCCTGGAAAAACTGCTCGAAAAGAGAGTTTCATATGGAAAGGGGAAAGTATAATGAAATGGCATATTAAAAAATTTGAAGACTTCTCACCAGAAGAACTTTACCGCATTCTGCAGATCCGGGTGGAAGTATTTGTTGTGGAACAGAACTGCCCGTACCCGGAAATTGATGGTAAAGATAAAGACTGCTGGCATTTATATGCCGAAGAACATGGGGAGATACTGGCTTACGCAAGGCTGCTCCCTCCTGGACTCAGTTACGAAGAAGCTGCGATAGGTCGTGTCCTTGTTGCCGAAGTATACAGAGGAAGCGGATTAGGAAAAGAGCTTATGGAGCAGTCGGTCGCATTTCTGAATGATAAAATGAATTACAGCAGCATCCGTCTGCAGGCGCAGGAATATGCAGAAAAGTTTTATTCGTCCTTTGGTTTTCAAAGAATTTCAGAAACTTATCTGGAAGATAACATCCCGCATGTGGACATGAAAAAGGTGGACTAGGAAAAACAATCCTTAAGATGTATAATAATGGTAGTTGTTTTGTTGCTGGGACGAATGGAGGGAAGCAAATTGGGCAGTATTTGTTATGAAAATATTATTCGGACTCTTCCTGTAGGGTATGCTTATCAAAAAATGATTTTTGAAGATGGGGAAGCTGTAGATTACCTCATTCTGGACATGAACGACAAAATGGAGGAAATTCTTGGTCTGCAGATGGATGACACCGTCGATAAACGCATGCAGGAAATTCTCCCGGCACCGGAAGAAAAGCACAGGGACTGGGTACAGACTTATAACGAAGTACTTACGAATGGAGAGATGATGATTCTGGAGAGGTATTCCCATGCTCTTCAGCGCTGGTACAAAGTACAGATTATTCCGCACGGAAAAGATCTTTTTTCTGTAATATTTATGGATATTACAGAAGAAAAAGCGACGCTCTCCATGCTGGACACTTTTTTTTCAGGCAGTCTTGGTCTGCTTGCGCGACTGGATTCATCGGGAGCAATACTGGAAGTAAATCCCGAATGGGAGGTTGTGACAGGTTATACGAGAAACGAAATGCTCGGCAGGAAAATGACAGACTTTATCCGTTACGAAGACCGGGAAGAAGCGTGCCGTGTCTTCCATATAGCCGGAAGAGGAGAAGCTGTCCGGGGACATGTGAACTGTGTGCTGACGAAAAAAAGGGAAAAACGGCTTATTGAATGGCATTTGTTTGAGCAGGATGGAAATATTTACAGTACCGCACTGGACATTACAGAAAGGTCTATCCGGGATACGGAAATACAAAGAAGGGAAGCAATGCTGAAAAATTTGACAGAGGAAATACCAGGGGGACTCTGTCAGCTGAAAATTAACAAGGAAGGGCGGTTCACTTTACCTTACTACTCTGACGGATTTCTTGAAATGTTTGAAATAAAACGGGAAACACTTAAGGACCGTCCGTATCTTCTTTTCGAAAAAGTGCACGAGGACGACAGGGACAAAGCCCTGCAGTCACTGCTTCGTTCGAAAGAGGAGCAAAGCCGCTGGTTTACAGAAGTCCGCATACGAAAGCTGGCGGGGGATGTGCGCTGGATACGTGCCAGCTCGAAGCCGGTTTTTATGGAAGACGGAAGCATTATATGGCACGGATACATTACGGATATAACGGAAGAAAAAAATAAAGAGCTTGCATTAAAAGAAAGTGAAGAAAAAATGCGCGGGCTTTTTTCACAGGTGCCGGGCATGATTTATCAGTTTAATGTCCATCCATCGGGAGAACATGAACTTGTCACCACTTCCAACGGTATATGGGATCTCATAAAGCTGAGCCCTGAAACGGTGTATGAAGATATAAGTACGATGTTTGCGCGCGTCCATCCGGATGATCTACCTAACATGCTTGCCCTGATTGAGGAAAGCAAGCAGAGTGAAAAGATGTGGAATCAGGATTTCCGTGTAATTCATCCTGATCGGGGCGTAAGGTGGGTCAGGAGCAACGCTTCACCGACAAAACTGGAGGCCGGCGTCATGCGTTTTTACGGGTACACGTATGATATTACGGAACTGAAAGAAAAAGAAGAGGCCATCGACCGCAGAGACAAATTAATTTCAGGGATATCCGCCCAGGTGCCGGGTGTTATTTACCAGCTGGTCAGCCAGGGTCCGGGGGATTACCGATTTTCGACTGCTACAGGAAGTCTTCACAAAATTTTCGGGGCGCACCTTGCGAATCGTGATATTTCAGAGCTTGAACTGGAGGAATTTGTTCACGAAGAAGATCTGCCGGATCTTTATCACAGCCTTGATATTTCCAGGGAAGAAAAGACGCCGTTCGATGAAACGTTTCGCCTTGTCAAACGGAGCGGAGCTGTGAAATGGCTGAGAGCATCAGCAGATCCCCGGAAAATGGAAGGCGGCGAAACGATGTGGAGCGGCTATATTACAGATGTAACGGACAGTAAACTGACGGAATTTGCTCTTCGGGAAAGTGAGCGACGCTACCGGTCCCTTGCCGAGCAGATGGAAGTTATGGCTTACCATGACCCGCTGACCGGCCTTCCAAACAGGCGGCTTCTATTTGACCGGATGGAGCAGCTCGTCCGGCAGACGAGCAGAACAGGCACAAAGCTCGGGGTGCTGTTTCTTGATCTCGATAATTTTAAGTCAATCAATGATGTATATGGGCACGATACAGGGGATAAGCTGCTTGTGAAAGTCGCGGAAAAGCTGAAAAGTGCTGTAAGAAAAACAGATACGGTAGCCAGAATGGCCGGAGATGAATTTTTGATTGTATTTACTAATATTTATACGGAAGAGAATCTAAAAACCGCAGCAAGTTCGGTGATGGCTCAGTTTCAGGAGGAAATGCAGATAGGGGAGCATGTTCTGAAAGTTGAAGCTTCGAGTGGAGCGGCACTTTATCCGGATCACGGGATGAATATAGAAACACTGCTTAAAAATGCAGATAAAGCAATGTACTTGAAAAAAAAGAAAAACAAAAATGGGTTTGCTTTATACGGGGAGAATACCGTAAACCGACATTCGATATAAGAAAAAAACCGAAAGGGATTCCCTTTCGGTTTTTTTCTTCCGTTTAAGATGAAGTTAACGCAGCAGCTTTTATTTTTATAAGAAAAGCTGCGTCCGCTTTTGAGGGCTGAAGATAAACTTCGCTTTCAACCGGCCTGCTGTAAAGAAGATTTTCGGGCTGACTGCGCCCTGTACCCCCATCTCCATCTTTCACGGGCAGGTTTCCGTTTCGTTCTTTTCACAGAAAAAGATAAGTTCTACTTTTCGTGAACCCTGTTCTTTCTTCTGTAAAACCGCGGCAAGCGAAGAAAAAAGAGCCGCAGGCAACCTTAAATAACAACACGAAGCTTTACCAGAGACATTCATGCAAAATCATTACGTCATGAGAGGTGAAAACACTTTTCTCTATCAGTGAGTTTATACCTCCTGCTTTTTCCTTCAAAAGATGAAAGGATAGGGTCTTTTGACCGGAAGCTGGAGGAGAAATGGAGGGACTCCAGAGCAAGGGCGGCCCGCTCGGAAAGCCTCTCCATGGAACCGAAAGCAGACATTCCTTTTTATTTTCAAGGCAGCGATAAGAAAAAGATACGCCTTTTACTTTTCGATAATATAAACCCGAGTTTCATATGGTCGCAGCGGAAGACGGGTTGTCCGGCTGTGTTCGGGAATATCTTTATAGTTATGAAGAACGAGCTCCTGCGCCGATACTTCAAGTCCCTGAACTACGACGTGCCAGTCTGCAGATTCTTCTGTCAAGTTTGACATGATTATGGCTTTACGTCCGTCCATCTCACGGACGTAGGAATAAATTTGATCATCCTCCGCCATAAGAAGATCGTAGGAGCCGTAAACAAACAGTTCATTGTCCCGTCGGAGACGTATCATTTTCCGGTAAAAGGACAAAATTGAATGAGGATCATTCAGTTGTTTTTCAACGTTAATTTGTTTGTAGTTTTCGTTTACTTTGAGCCACGGAGCACCGTCAGAAAATCCGGCGTTTTCAGACTCTGACCACTGCATCGGCGTACGGCTGTTGTCCCTGGACGTAAGAGCCAGAGCAGAAATCGCTTCTTCAGCCTGGTTGTCCGCTGCTTTTTCTTCGTAGAGGTTAAGTGCTGCCACGTCATCGTAATGCTCGATAGAATCAAAGTAAATATTGGTCATACCGATTTCCTGGCCCTGGTAGATAAAAGGAGTGCCTTTCATCAAAAAATACATGGCGCCGAGGGAGGTGGCACTTTCATACCAGTAGTATTTATCGTCTCCCCACGTGGAAACAACACGTGCTTTATCGTGATTTTCGATAAACAGTGCGTTCCAGCCATCCTTATCCATCGCTTGCTGCCAGCGGCTCAATACTTTTTTCAAATTATAAATATCCAGGCCTTCGTCAGAGTCATGCTCCCACAAATCCAGATGTTCAAACTGGAAAACCATATCCATTTTACCTTCGTCACCGACCCAGAGATGAGCTTCCTCCACGCTTACTCCGTTTGCTTCACCGACAGTCATCGCGTTCGGGTAATTTTCATACGTCCGGTTTTTGAATTCTTCAAGAAATGTATGAATACCTTCCTGATTCATGTGCATCTCAAAGGAGGAAACGTATTTCTGCTCTTTCGGGTTGGGCATATCCGGGAATTCCGGACGTTTTTTAATATGGCTGATCGCATCGATGCGGAATCCGTCCACGCCTTTATCAAGCCACCAGTTTACCATTTCATAAAGTGCTTCACGGACCTCTGGATTCTCCCAGTTTAAATCCGGCTGCCGGCGGCTGAACACGTGCAGGTAATACTGCCCGGTCTGCTCATCGTATTCCCATGCAGATCCTCCAAAAATACTTTCCCAGTTGTTTGGTTCCCTGCCTTCCACGGGATCACGCCATATATACCAGTCTCTTTTCGGATTATCTTTGTCCTCCCGGGACTCAATAAACCATGGATGTTCATCACTCGTATGGTTAAGTACGAGGTCAATGATCAGCCGCATGCCTCGTTCGTGGCAAGCTTTAAGCAGCGCATCAAAGTCATCCATCGTACCAAAATCCTCGAGAATATCCTGATAGTCGGAAATATCGTAGCCATTGTCATCCAGAGGGGACTTATACATCGGACAGATCCAGATAAAATCAATTCCGAGATCTTTTAAATAGTCGAGACGCTGAATCATCCCTTGCAGATCACCAAAACCGTCGCCGTTACTGTCCTGAAAGCTGCGGGGATATACTTGATAACCGACAGCTTCTTTCCACCAAACTTTTTTCATATCTTTCACCCCATTGATTTTTTAAACAGTTTCGTTAAAGTTCCATAAAATGAAATCTGCCCGAATACGGGCAGGGATCGGTAACGAAACCGGAAATTTATTATTGTACAGTCGATTGAATGAGTACATAAAATAAAGAAAAGAGCTGAAAGCTCCTTTTACGTCCATTTCATATGATAAAGGATTCACAAAGGAAACACAATGGACCGCCGGCAGGATCACAGTCAGCTTATCTGACAGTACAAACGTTTCGATTCAGGAAATAGTTATGGTAAAGTGATAAAATGACAGAAAAGCGAGAAAGGCAGCGAAAATTATGCGGTTAATATGGAAGTACCTGAAAAAATATAAATTAGCAGTGGCGGCTGCACTTTTTCTTACGCTGCTGGAGCTTGGTGTAGAGCTTGTCCAGCCGCTTTTAATAGCAAGAATTATCGATGAAGGTATTATGATGGAGGATATGAGTGTTGTCCTCACGTGGGGAGGGGTTATGCTTCTTCTTTCTCTGGTCGCATTTGCAGCGGGGATTATAAACTCGTTTTATGCCGCCTATGCGAGTCAGAATACGGGATATGACCTTCGTGGGGATCTGTACCGCCGTATTCAGACGCTCTCCTTCAAAAACTTTCAGCAGTTTCCTACTTCTTCTCTTCTTACACGGATCACCAATGATATTCAGCAGCTTCAGAATACTATTTTTATGACGCTCCGGATTATGCTCCGGGCCCCGCTTTTAGTGGCAGGATCGGTTATTATGGCTCTTATCGTCAACTGGCAGCTGGCGCTTGTTTTGGTCGCTGCGGTCCCGCTCCTTCTTATTATCCTTTTAATGATTATGAGAACGGCCGGACGTCTGTTTAAAGAAGTCCAGGCGAGAGTCGATCGTGTGAACAATGTCGTTCAGGAAAATTTGAAAGCTGTCCGTCTGATTAAATCTTTTTCCCGAAGGCCGTACGAATCAGAGCGTTTCCACGGGGCCTCTGAAGATCTTCAGCATAAAACAGTCCGCACCCTTCGCATTGTCGAAGCGACCATGCCATTAATCCTTCTTATAATGAACGTATGCATTATGGCTGTTCTCTGGTTCGGGACAACTGGAGTGAATGCCGGGAACGTTTCTGTCGGGGAAGTAGTAGCAATCATTAACTATATCACCCGGATGACAGGGGCATTGTCTATTTTTTCCATGATCATTATTATTTTTTCCCGTGCCAAAGCTTCTGCAGAAAGGGTCGGAGAAGTACTGGAAACGGAAGAAGATATGCAGGAAAATACGGCGGAAGCGCCTTCCTTCCGGGGAGATATTACGTATGACAATGTTTACTTCCGCTATCCGGGGAAAGAAACGCCGGTGCTGGAAGGCATTGATTTTCACGTAAAGGCAGGAGAAAGAGTGGCGATACTGGGAGCTACCGGTTCAGGAAAGACCTCTCTGTTTCAGCTGCTTCCGAGACTTTACGACGTGGATAGGGGGTCAGTCAGGGTTGACGGTCATCTGGTGGACCAGTTTACGTGGAAAAGTCTGCGTTCCCAGATCGGATACGTGCCGCAGGAAGCGATGCTTTTTACCGGGTCAATCGCCGATAACCTCCGCTGGGGGAAAGAAAAAGCAAAAGAAGCGGAAATGGTGGATGTGCTCCGGGATGCCCAGATTTATGAGACGATTGCTGAACTTCCGGAAGGGCTGAACACCCGTATCGGTCAGCGGGGCGTCAATTTGTCGGGCGGGCAGAAACAGCGTATATCCATTGCGAGAGCGCTTATCCGGAAGCCCCGTATCCTGCTGCTGGATGACAGTACGAGCGCTCTGGATGTAAAGACGGAAAAGCGTCTGCTCGAATCGTTAAAAAAGTACCGCTGTACGACACTGATGATCACTCAAAAAATGAGCACCACAATGGAAGCTGACCGGGTACTTCTTCTGGAAGATGGAAAAATCAGAGCGGAAGGGACGCATGAAGAACTGCTCGCCTCCTCACCGCTGTATCAGGCCATTTACGTGTCGCAGTTCGGGGAGGAGGGAGATCATGCATAAAGACTGGATTGAACCGTTTAAACAGCCGAAGCTCGATACAGACTCGGCTCGCACTGAAGATGATAAAAAGCGGGCGGAAGACTGGAAAGGCACCTTGAAGCGGCTTTGGAACTATTTAATGGCTCACAGGGCCAGACTTTATCTTGTTATTTTCATGATTGCTTTGAGTTCTCTTTTTGCCCTGGCAGGGCCGCTTATTGTCGGATTGTCCATCGACACGTTTCTTGTGGAAGGAAATGCAGAAATTATTTTTTACGTTCTGATCCTTCTCGGTGCGGTCTACCTAATGCATTCTTTGACCGTATTTCTGCAGCACTTTTTTATGGTCAGTATATCTCAGCAGACAGTTTACACGATCCGTACGGGATTATTTGATCATCTGCAGAAACTTCCAATTCCCTTCTTTGACCGCAGGCAGCATGGAGAATTAATGAGCCGGCTGACAAATGATATAGAAAATATCAGTAACACCTTAAACAGCTCCATTATACAAATTTTTCAAAGTGTACTGACGCTCACCGGGATTCTCATTGTTATGCTCTATCTCAGCCCGCTGCTTACAGTAATTACACTGCTGATCGTACCCGGTATGTATTTCGGTATGAAGTGGATTACGAAACGCACCGGGCCGCTGTTTAAAGCCCAGCAGAAAAATCTCGGTACACTCAACGGGTATGTCCAGGAAACGATGAGCGGACAGCCGATTATCAAATCTTTCTCCCAGGAAGAGCGGGTAATGAAAGATTTTGAGGAAAGAAATTCCCGTCTGCGCCTCTCCGGGTTCTGGGCGCAGACGATATCAGGATTTATTCCCAAGCTGATGAACATGCTCAACAATGTCAGTTTTGCCGTCATTGCCGGTGTTGGGGGGCTTCTGGCAATGAACGGAATGGTGACGATCGGGGTTATTGTTATATTTGCTGAGTACGCGCGCCAGTTCACCCGGCCGCTGAACGATCTGGCCAACCAGTTTAACGTGCTGCTCTCTGCGATTGCCGGTGCTGAACGGGTATTCCAGATTATGGACGAAAAGGATGAACTGGAAGAGGAAGGAGACGCTGAAGAGCTGGAATATTCGGAGGGAAGACTTGCGTTTGAAAATATCCGCTTCGGCTACGAAAATGAAATTACAATCGACGACGTGTCCTTTTCAGCTGAAAAAGGAGAAACGGTCGCATTCGTTGGGCCGACGGGTGCAGGGAAAACAACGATTATCAGTCTGCTCTCGAGGTTTTATAATCCGGACAAAGGAACGATCCGTATGGACGGCAGGGATATCCGGAACATAAAAAAAGAGTCGCTGCGCCGCCATATGGCGTTTGTGCTGCAGGACTCGTTTTTGTTTGAAGGAAGTATCAGGGAGAATATCCGCTACGGAAAACTTCATGCTTCCGACAGGGAAGTGGAGGAAGCAGCACAGCTCGCGAACGCCCACTCCTTTATAGCGAAGATGCCGGAAGGGTACGATACGAAAATCGATGCGGAGGGAGGCGGCATCAGCCAGGGCCAGAAACAGCTTCTTTCTATTGCTAGAGCCCTCCTTGCCGACCCGGCGGTGCTCGTACTGGATGAAGCAACGAGCAGCATCGATACGATCACCGAACTGAAGATTCAGGAGGCTCTCCGTCGTCTTATGCACGGAAGAACAAGTATCGTTATTGCTCACCGTCTCAATACAATTCGTGAAGCTGATCATATTATCGTGCTGAACGAAGGCAATGTGATGGAAGCCGGAAGCCACGAAGAACTTCTTCGTACAAATGGATTTTATGCTGACCTTTTCTACAGCCAGAAGCTGTCCTGAAAAGGTCAGTTTTTTCGTTCGGCGGCTTTTCTTTCCCGTTCGTCCCATTCTTCGTCAGTCATCGGCGAAGTATTTTTCAGGAAAAAGGTAAGGATAAACCCAATAAACGTGAGAATCGTTATAGATCCCATGGCAGTGTTCAGGCCGATAATGTCCGGTGTCGTATGAGCTGCATCCGTTTCTACGGTCTGGGCTGTTGTTGTCATAATTGTAACGATCAGAGCGGTTCCGACAGAGGCTGCGATCTGACGCATCGTGTTATTCATGGCGGCTCCGTGCGGAATGAGCTTACGAGGAAGCTCGTTAAGGCCGGAGGTGGTGACTGGCATCATGACCATTGAAAAACCGAACATCCGAAGAGCAAATAAAAAAGCGAGCAGTGCCATCGTGGCGTATATATCAACAAACACGAAGCCGAGTGTCGCGATCGTCATGATGGTAAAACCGGTGAAAGCGAGTGCCCGTGCTCCGATCCGGTCAAAGATATAACCGGTAAGAGGTGACATTAACCCGGATATAAGGGCTCCCGGGAGAAGAACAAGTCCGGAATCAAGTGCGGTAAATTCTCTCATTTCCTGCATATACAATGGAATAAGCGTTTCAAGTCCTATAAGTCCGAGAAATCCGATCATTCCGATAATCGTGGCAATTGTAAATGTGCGGAGTTTAAAAACCCGGAATTCAAGCATAGGATGATGCATTTTCAGCTGCCGGGTAATGAACAGGAACAGGGCAGCGGCACTTACAGCCAGTGTGATTAGAGTAACCGGGGAGGACCAGCCCTGATTTCCGGCACTCGTAAACCCGTAAAGCAGTCCGCCGAAACCGGCAGATGAAAGAATAATTGATAAAGGATCCACTTTTGGATCTTTCAGTTCTGTTACGTTTTCGAGAATTTTATGAGCGACTATCATAATAAGCAGAATAAGCGGGAGGACGAACCAGAATAAGTAGCGCCAGGCAAACGTTTCTGTAATCCACCCGGACAGGGCAGGGCCCAGTGCCGGAGCAAATGAAATGGTAAGTCCGACAAATCCCATAATCGTACCTCTTTTCTCCACAGGAAAAATAAGGAGAAAAACCGTCTGCATAAGCGGCAGCATGATTCCGGCTCCGGCCGACTGAATCACGCGGCCGGCGATGAGTACTTCGAAATTCTGGGCGAGGCCTCCAATGATAGTACCGGCTGCAAATGTCATCATCGCTGTCATAAACAGCTGGCGGGTCGTGAATTTTTCAATTAAAAAAGCAGTAATGGGAATCATTATCCCATTTACGAGCATGAAAACAGTAGTGAGCCACTGGGCAGTATTGGCCGTAATATTCATCTCCTGCATGATAGGAGGAATGGCAGTGATCATCAATGTCTGATTAAGTACAGTAATAAACGATCCGGTAAGAAGTACGGCAGCGATAAGTTTTTTATTAGGGTGTTTAGGCATAAGGCGTATTCCTTTCGGGTTTCTATGTACAATTTGATTAGTTTATCATTCCCGCTCCGGGGTAACAACTTATAAGCACAGAAAAGGGTGTATTTTGACAGACTATATAGACGTCAGACTTCTTGTTCAGGTATAATAAAAACATTAGCATGCACGTTTTTTCAAAAGGAGTGGAAAATATGTCCAAAAAGTCCGATCCAAAATTAATTTATGCAGCCGGGGGTCAGGAAAAAGCCGACCTCGTTTTTAAACAGGCGAATATCGTCAATGTTTTTACTCAAGAAATAGAAACAGCTGATGTCGCCGTGAAAAATGGAAAGGTTGCCGGTATCGGATCCTGCGAAGGGATAAAAGAGATACACATGGAAGGCAGATATCTTGCCCCCGGATTTATCGATGGGCACGTACACATTGAATCCTCTATGGTATCACCGAGCCGGTTCGCAGACGTTGTAGTTCCCCGCGGAGTAACGACAATTATTACGGATCCCCATGAAATTGCCAACGTGGCAGGGAGGGAGGGGATTCAGTATATGCTTGATGATTCCGAAGATTCGCCGTTGAATGCGTTCTTTATGCTTCCCTCCTGTGTGCCTGCTACCCCATTTGAAAATTCAGGCGCTGTCCTGAAAGCGGAGGATCTGAAACCATTTTACAGCCACCCGAGAGTCATCGGTCTTGCTGAAGTCATGGATTATCCTTCAGTGGCTTCTGCTTCCCCGGACATGACAGCAAAGCTTACAGATGCGATGGAACGAAATGCGAATATCGATGGTCATGGAGCAGGGTTTACTCCCGAACAGGTCAATGTTTACCGGGCTGCCGGTATTACAACAGATCATGAATGCACGACAGCAGAAGAAGCAGAAGAACGGGTACGGCGTGGTATGTACGTTATTATTCGGGAAGGGTCTGCTGCAAAAGATTTAAAGGCGCTCCTGCCGGCAGTAAATGAAAAAAATTCCCGGCGGTTTCTTTTCTGCACGGACGATAAGCATTTGGATGCACTCATGGCTGAAGGAAGTATCGATGCCAATGTCAGACTGGCAGTGGAAATGGGAATGGATCCTGTAACAGCGATTCAGCTGGCATCACTTAATGCCGCTGAATGTTTCGGACTGAAAGAAAAAGGTGCTGTGGCACCCGGATATGATGCTGATCTGCTTATCATTGATAATCTCGAAGATATGAATGTAGAAGCAGTATATCAGCAGGGGATTCTTGCAGCAGAAAACGGAAAAGTACTTCAGGAAACAGTACAGAAACCAATTCCACCAGCGCTTACGCAGACTGTTTATGTTAAAGAGCTGTCCGAAAAGGCGTTCACCATACCTGGAAACACTGCCGGACATGCCCTCGTCATTGATTACGTGCCGAACAGCATCGTTACCAATAAAGCTGAAATTGCACTGCCTGTAAAAAACGGTGCATTTCAGGCAGACGTGAACAAGGATGTGATGAAGCTCGCGGTAATTGAACGCCACAAATTGACCGGAAATATCGGGCTCGGTTTTATCCGTGGACTGACTTTCCGGGAGGGGGCGTTCGCACTGACGGTAGCCCACGATTCTCATAATATTGTTGCGGCCGGTCTTTCGGATGAAGATATGCGGATTGCTGTAGAACGGGTACAAAATCTTCAGGGAGGGCTCGTGCTCGTTAAAAACGGCAGAATAACGGCAGAATTCCCGTTAAGCCTTGCTGGACTGATGTCCACTGCTTCAGCAGAAGAAGCAGTGAGAGATCTTACTGCGGTGGAGGAAGGATTTACCGACCTCGGTTTCAGCGGGGACTTCAATCCGCTGTCGGCGCTTTCCTTTATGTGTCTGCCGGTGATTCCTTCATTAAAACTGACGGATATGGGATACTTCGACAGTGAAGAAGGAAAACATGTAAGCGTATAACAATCATTATTTGACATATGCTGACCCAGCCACTAAAGTAGAAAGTACCAATTAAATAGAAATCACTGGAGGTGCCTTTTAAAAGGGCTGAGATCGAAGTTTCACTTCGGGACTCCCGGAACCTGATCCAGGTTGTACTGGCGTAGGGAAGTGATGCGAAAACTGGTAAAGCACGATGACTATCGGTGACGTACAGCCGCTTCCCTTCCCGGGAGGCGGCTTTTTTTGTTCTTTGACAATGTTTCCGAAGCCGTGGAAATCTTCTTCAGGAGGGAAAGTAAAGGGAACTGTCACCGCAGGATATACAACTTATAAATGAATGATCAATTTCAGCCGAGCCACATTCAAAAGATACCTTGCAGCTATTTTCAATAAGAAAATAGAAAGGAGGGGGGCCGATGGAACTTCATGTTCTTTCTACAGGGCAAATGGCTCCCGAAGACTGGGCCCGTAAAGCGGCACTTGTCGAGAAATCAGCGGACTTTCTTCATATACGGGAGCCGTTCTGGAACGAAAAGAATCTTTCAGAAGCTTTGAAGCTGTATGAAGAAAGAGCCGGAGACCGAAGGAAAATTATCGTCAATGCCAAAACGGCAGGAGCGACGAAATCGACCTTGCCTCTTCATCTGCCGGAAACATTTTTAAATCAGGCACCTGAAGGAAAATGGGGAATTTCGGTACACAGCAGAGAAGCAGCTCTGGCAGCAGAACGTGCCGGTGCCTCCTGGATTATGGCCGGTCCGGTATTTGATCCAGGATCGAAGAACGGTGTGCAGGGGAGAGGAATGGAAAACATCCTGAAAATGACAGAAGGACTGCAAATCCCCGTTATCGCCGTTGGGGGGCTGACTCCAGACCGTCTCAGGGAACTGGCCGGCAAAGTACATGGAGCGGCAGTTGTGTCCGGGATTATGGGGCAGGAGGACCCTGCTGCTGCGGCAGAACATTACAGAAAAGTTATCAGACGCTGGGAAACTTCTTAAATAATGTGTGAGGGAGGCGGGCAGATGTATGATGTCATTGTGATCGGCGCAGGAGTGAACGGATTATCTGCTGCATATCACCTGCTGCTTGAAGGAAAAAAGGTCCTCCTGCTTGAAAAAGGAAAGGCAGGAAAGGAAGCATCCCATGCGGCAGCTGGTATGCTCGGAGCCCAGACAGAAATGCATGCATCCAGGGAACTGTTCCGTTTTGCTGTTACGTGCAGAGACTATTTCTGCGGGTTGGCAGGCGAACTGGAGAACACTTCCGGTCTGACGATTCAATACCGGCAGGAAGGGGCGTGGAGGCTTGCCTGCGGGATAGAGGAAGAGCAGAGACTGAAGAAACTGACTGCTCTCCATCACGAAGAAAAAGAGCCGGCGGAATATTTCAGCGGGGAGGACGTACGAAAGGCTCTCCCTTTTCTGAAAAAGAAGGAAGTATCCGGGGCGGCATTTTTTGAAAATGAAACGCAGGTGGATGCAAGAAGTTATACTGCAGCACTGATTGAAGCAGTTCAGCATCTAGGTGGAGAAATTCGGGAGCAGACAGAAGTTCGTGGTATAAGCAGATTTTCTGGAAAATGGCAGGCCGCATCGCCGGACGGGAATTTCCACTCTGAAAAAATACTTTTAGCACACGGGAATGGAAAAATTAAAGGGGCAGCAATGCCGGAAATGATTCCTGTGAAAGGAGAATGCATAGCACTCCTTCCAAAGGAACAACCCTTCAGCTGTACGATAGTGACTCCGGAAGTGTATCTCGTTCCGAAGGCAGACGGGAGAGTGATCGTTGGTGCCACGGAGACAGAAGGGGAACTGTCAAAAACAGTCCGGGCCGGAGCTGTGCAGTATCTTCTCGGCCGCGCACTGGCTCTCGTTCCTGAGCTGAACGAGGCCCCGGTGGACGAAATCTGGGCTGGCATCCGCCCGAAAAGCCCGGACGGAATTCCTTTTGCAGGGAAGCTGGAAGAAGATTTATATGTGCTTGCCGGCCATTATCGCAACGGGATACTCATGTCAGGATACAGCGGCAGAAAAACTGCTGAAATGATGACGGGAAAAAATTCAGAAGCGCTGCAGTTTCTGCAGCCCGACAGGAGGGAAACCATTGAATATTCAAATTAACGGAAATGAATATGAGATTCATAAGCCTCTTCATTCAATTTCCGATCTGCTTTCTGAGTACAACATCAGTGGAGAACGAACAGCTGTCGAGCAGAACGGGGTTATATTAAAAAAAGAAGAATGGCCGGAAACAGCTTTGTCAGACGGAGACCGGATTGAAATCGTACATTTTGTAGGAGGCGGATAACATGCTGAAAATTGGAAATATCAAACTTTCTTCAAGGCTGATGCTCGGAACAGGGAAGTATGAAAACCACGAAGTGCAGAAAAACGCCGTTGCTGCTTCAGGAACCGACGTGTTAACTTTTGCGGTACGCAGAATGTCTCTGGAAGAGGGATCGACAGATGCTTTTAAAGGACTGGATCTGGAAAAATTTAAGCTCCTTCCAAACACTGCAGGGGCAGCCACAGCAGAAGAGGCGGTAAGAACAGCCAAACTTGCGCAGGCCGCTGGTCTTTGTGATATGGTGAAAGTAGAAGTTATCGGATGTGACAAGACACTTCTTCCGGATCCTGTCGAAACGTTAAAAGCTTCGGAGGAACTGTTAAAGGAAGGGTTTACCGTTCTAACCTACACCTCTGATGATGTAGTTCTTGCCAGAAAGCTGGAAGAAATGGGCTGTCATGCAGTAATGCCTGCAGCTTCTCCGATAGGTTCAGGCCTCGGTATTTTGAACCCGTACAATCTGCAGAGAATTATAGAACAGGCACAGGTGCCAATTATCGTTGACGCCGGCCTTGGAAGCCCGGCAGACGCAGCGCAGGCGATGGAACTTGGAGCGGACGGCATTCTTCTTAATTCCGCCGTTGCGAAAGCAGGAGATCCTGTGAAGATGGCTGAAGCAATGAAGCTTGCAGTTCATGCCGGCCGTTACGGTTTTGAGGCCGGGCGTATTGAGAAAGCTCCACTTGCTTCGCCAAGCAGCCCAGTTGAAGGAGTGAGTCCGCGAACATGAATGACCGGTATTCCAGACAGATTTTGTTCAACGGAATAAAAAAAGAAGGCCAGAAGAACTTGTCCGGCTCCCACGTTGTTATCGTAGGAGCCGGGGCGCTCGGAAGTGCTTCGTCGGAAATGCTTGTAAGGGCAGGGGTGGGGAAAGTCACGATCCTTGACCGGGACTACGTGGAATACTCCAATCTGCAGCGCCAGCAGCTCTACACGGAAGCCGATGCGGATGAAAGAATTCCTAAAGCAGCGGCCGCAGAAGCGAGACTGCAGAGCATCAACCGGGATGTTGACGTAGAAGGAATAATTGAAGATGTAGTACCGGAAACACTGGAGAGGTATCAGCACGCCGATCTTATTATAGATGCACTGGATAATTTTGCGACGAGGATGATTATAAACGATACGTCCCAAAAATATCATATTCCGTGGATATATGGGGCGTGTGTTGCAAGTTACGGTCTTTCCTATACGATTCTTCCAGGAGAAAAGCCCTGCCTTTCGTGTATTCTGGGCACAGTTCCCACTGGTGGGGACACGTGCGATACGGCCGGGGTGATCTCTCCTGCAGTGCAGATGACTGCCTCCTTACAGACGGCAGAAGCACTTAAACTCCTTGGTGGAAACAAAGAAGCGCTGAGAGAGGAACTTATTCAATTCGATGTGTGGACGAACGAAACAAGAAAAATCGGGGTGAACCGCCTGAAAGATACCGGCTGTCCTTCCTGTGGGGAAAACCCTCAATACCCTTATCTTCAGGCTGGAAACCAGACGCGCACCGCTGTGCTTTGCGGAAGAGATACCGTACAGATCCGTCCACCGCACGACGTGAGTTTTGATGCACTCAAAAGGACGCTCGCTCCCTACAGCCCAAAAATGAACAGCTACCTGCTTCAGGTCAGTCTGGAAGGAAAGCGTGTAGTTCTTTTTAAAGACGGAAGAGCACTCGTACATGACACGTCAGAGGAAACAGAAGCCCTCGCTCTCTACCAGAGATATATCAGCGGCTGAAAAATCAGAGCATCTATAACGCACGGAAGCCTGTCAGAATAATATCTGACAGGCTTTCAGGCTGTTTATAAAGTGTTATTTATACATGCTTATGCAATTTCCTGCTTTCGCCTCCTCAGGACGCTTTCCGGGCGGGCCGGCTTCAGCTAATTTCTTTCTTCCACTGCTCGGAAGAAATGGATCTTCTGCTCGTCCTATCTCGCCTCGGAGCATTCCTGTCAGGTTCGTCTGGCCCCTCTGGACATAAAAAAGATCCTCCGATATGATGCAGTTGCTAAACCAAAAACCATCATA
>NZ_PZJJ01000042.1 GCF_003044065.1 Alkalicoccus saliphilus | reverse complement strand
GTCCCAAATGATCCTAAGACCATTATCTAGAAATATCTCGAGGTGTCCAAGAGGAAAGTATCCTTGAGAAGAAAGCAAGAGAAATTGATAAGTTCCAAAGGGACTTAAACATACTATACGAGGAGGGTTTTGTATGGAGCGGGAAGTAGGGCTGATTCCATTCAAGGTGGAGAAAAGGTTCCGGACGTATTCGCAGGTGCCAAAAGGTATAGAAATGGTGGAAGCTCCGGTCTACTGGGAAAAAACAAAAGGAGCCGGACAGGTCATTGCCGTACTTGATACAGGCTGTCAGTCTGATCATCCGGATCTCCAAAACCAGATTATCGGCGGGAAAAATTTTACCCGGGATTACGGAGGAGACGAAAACAATTTCGAAGATAACAACGGTCACGGAACCCATGTAGCCGGAACGATTGCTGCAGAAGAAAATGGTAACGGGGTAGTCGGAGTAGCACCGGAAGCCAAACTGCTTATTCTGAAGGTGCTTGAAGGCAGCGGCGGAGGAGATATGCAGGGGATTATTGACGCAGTGAACTATGCTGTTTCCTGGCGCGGTGAAAATGGAGAGCGTGTCCGTGTAATGAATTTGTCTCTCGGGGGCCCCCAGGACATACCGGAACTTCACGAGGCAGTAAAAAATGCTGTTTTGGAAGGGGTGTCTGTCGTATGCGCTGCAGGAAATGAAGGAGACGGCAACCTCGACACGGATGAATTTGCCTATCCTGGAGCCTACAATGAAGTGATCCAGGTAGGAGCTGTAAATTTCGACGGAAAACTGACGAAGTTTACGAACACAAATGACGAAATCGATCTCGTAGCTCCGGGGGAATACATCCAGTCGACGTATCTGGAAGGCGGTTATTCCGAACTGACAGGAACGTCCATGGCGGCCCCTCATGTAGCAGGAGCTGTCGCCCTGGTAACAAACTGGGCCGAGGAAGGTTTCAACCGCCAAATTTCAGAAGCAGAAATGTATGCCCAGATTATCCGGCGCACAACGCCCCTCGGGCATCCACTTACAGCCGAAGGAAATGGTCTGATCACCCTCGGGCTGGTGGAGCGGATTTCCTCCTGGTCGGGAGAGAAACCGGCCGTTTTATAAACTTACAATAAAGGAGCCTGATGTAAAGCAGGTGCCGTTGCAGAAAAAAGCCTCCAAGAGCGGGAACCGCTTTTGGAGGCTTAATTTTTGTGCTTTTTTATTCTTCCGGAGGCAGCATGTCATCGCGGCGTCCGGTTTCATTTGGATCCGGCTTAAATGTCTTCGTAGTATTCGAAGGGCCGTCATCCTTTACGTCCGTCGGTTTTGGCTCAGCCGCCGGATTTCCGGGTTTATTTCCTTCTTTTTTTGCTTTCGTATCCATTTCCTCAAGCTTTTTACGGGCATAGTCGCGTCCGCCGATACCGAAGGCGATCGCAAATGCTACGGCGAGAGATCCAAGGATAAGCATAAAGGCTGTATTAACGATCGTAGAAGCGAATTCCAGCTGATCGAAAGCCATGAATACGGCAAAAGCAATGATTACGTACTTAACAATGTTGGAAATCAGTGCACTGTCTGCATATTTCCGGATCAGGTTTCCAAGGTAATGACCGAGGAAAAGTCCAAGTAGCAGAATAAGCAGGGCGCTTACAAGCAGCGGCAGGAATGCCAGAATGGCTTCACCGATGTTATTTAATACGCCGAGCTCCAGTACGTTCAGAGCCTCTACTGTAAAGAATAAAATAATTAATACTTTTACAGCCTGTCCAAGAATGTTGGACAGTTTAAGTGATTCCTTTTTTGGTCCTTCCATCTGGAAGAAGCTGTAGACATTGTTGATACCTGTTCGGGCAAGCAGACTCGACAGAAGGTCTCCAACGAACTTGGCGATAAAGTAACCAACAAGAATGAGTACAATCGCTACAGCGACCATTGGAATCATTTCCAGAATCATGCTGAATACGTTGTTGATCGGCTCAGAAATCATCTGGATATTCAGAGCTTCCAGCGCAACCGTAATGATTGGAATCAAAATCAGGATAAAGACAACATTTGCAATAATATTGGAAAGTTTAGGACCTTGAGCATCCGGTTTACCTTCCATATTCGTTACACGGTTGAACCAGTGATCGATCTTTACGCTGTCCAGCAGGTTCGCAATAAGATTTTTAACGAGACGGGCAACGAAAATACCTACAAATAAAATAATAGCTGCGGCAAAGATATTAGGTAAAAAGGCCAGGAACGTTTCCATCATATTCATAATTGGTCCGGAGACGGCTTCCATATTCAGTGCGTCGAGTATAGCCGGCAGGAACAATAGGAACACGAGGAAGTAGGCGACTTTTGCAATGGATGAGAGAATGGAAGCTCCCTGATCCTCATCTTTGACGAGCCTCGTTTTAGCTAGTCCGCGGTGGGCCCCCGCTTTTTTCAGTCCCTTACTGATGAGATTCTTTACGGCAAGCGCAATTACCCAGGCTAAAAGCAGAAGTAAAAGAGCAATGACTATGTTTGCAAGGCCGCCAATAAGATCTCCCAGCATTTCTTGAAACTGGTTACCGAGGTCATTCATACTATATTCCTCCTTTTTAAAATTTTTTTACTATTCAAAGATTATTTTCCCGTATATTTCCTCTTTAAACATTATGATTCCATTACATGAAAAAAATAGGCTGCCTACTTTGTATATAAACCAGTATTGTTTATTACGACAAGCGCTAAGACACAGCTGACCACATAAAAAATCCCCGGAGGAGAATATTCCCCCGGGGGACAAACCAAAATATTGTTATTCGCCTTCTTCCTCTTCTTCTCCAATAAAGCTCTGCACTTCCAGTGTATCCCAGAAAGTAGTATCCGCTGAACTGATAGAGCGGTCTGCAATAGCTTCAATAGCAGCTTCCATAGATATTACTCCCTGCTGGATCAAATAGCCGTTGCTTTTCTGGCCGAGCACCTGGTTCGGGTTGGAATGATCGATCATGCCGCGCATTTCAAAAAGGAGAGTAGCAATATCATATTCATAGGCAAGTCCGTTTCTCGCAATCGTGTTGGCGTCCCCGCCGTTGTATTTTCCGAGAAGGCCGAACCCTCTGTCTTCTACAGCATCATACATAACCGAGCCGAGCTGCTTGGACATTTCGACAACTTCCGGATCTACTCCTTCATTTGTAGGATATAGAATGGATCCGGAAACAAGTTCCCCATCGATGCCTGATTTGGCTCCCTGATGATGAAAATCTACGAGATAATCAATATCGTAGGCACTAAGTACGTTATCATGCAGAGCCTGCGTTTCAGGCTGCTCCTGTGTATTGTGATCGCGGTTCAAGTCAACATTTTCAGCGTTTGCTCTCGTAGCAAGACCGCCGCCGACGTGGTCAGAAATATCAAAGTTCACATCACCGGCTGCGCCGTCCGGGTTCAGACGTGGTACGAAAAAGATATTTACTTCTTCTGCCAGCTCACGGTTCTGACGGCTGTTTGTCGCCAGGTTTTTAATAACATTCAGTGCAGCTTCTGTAATAAGTACTTCGTTTCCGTGCTGCTGCGTAAGAAATAAAATAGTTGGATTATCTTCGTCATTTCCAAACTTCACAAGCGGCAGGTCACGCCCTTTCACGGACTCGCCGATAATTTCCAGTTCAATGCTTTCCGATCTCTCCGCTGCGCGCTCCACCTGCTGCATTAAATCTTCGTGGCTCGTCAGTCTTTCGTCTTTTATTGTTTCATTTCCATTGTAGTTAGGTCCTTTTCCTACCGCTCCTGCAGGAAGCATGAACGCAGAGAAGGCCATTAAAAATACTAAAGCTGTAAACAGAATTTTCTTCATTAAAAGATCATCCCTTTCGTGAATTTTTAATAGACTTTCTTTATGGAGAACCTCCCTTCTATTTATTAGAGTAGCGAAAGAAAAGAAAAAAAGTAATCCAGCATATGGCTTGTTTTCATTTTAGTGAACTGTAGGCATATTGTAATAAAATATACAAAATTTTAACTCTAAAGACGCTGAATTAGAGTGGATATTTTCAGTGAACATGAAAGTATCTATATGAGTTCAGCGTCTTAAGAACTATTTATATTAATTTTCGATTTTTTAATGTGAAAAGAGATACGTTTTTTACTGGTCTGTTTCAGTTGTTTGTCCTCCATACAAATTGATCTTACTATCTATAACAGTTTAATATACATGCCGTTGAAAAGCCTTCGTCTTTTTTAGGAGAAGGCTGACTTGAAACTAAAAAATGAACGTCTGCTTTCGTTTGCGTGGAAATTACTTCCATTCTGGCCGGCCTCAGCTGATTCCATCCTTCTGAACGGATCTTCGGCTCGGACCTGATTGCTCTCGAGTCCCTCCATGTCCACTACATCTTACGGAAAAAAAGACAGCGCATAAACAGGCTTCGTTCCACCTGTGTGGAGGGGAGGTAACCTTATTGGAAAAGGACCTTTTCATTTGCCCTGGTGCAATGATTGTGCATGAATCTCTCTGCTAGAGCTCTGTCTTGTTTTTGAGAGTTGCCTGCAGCTCCTTTATGAGCGAACTTTCAGCAGTTCACTTTCTTTCTATAATATATTTCTGTGAAACAGAGAGAAGGATAGTTATTCACGTAAGAAGAAATTTCATAATGTAACCTAAACTAAGAATGATGAGTAAGTCCTCCGGTACAGACAGATCTCCCCCTGGGGGTTGTCTCCAGCTGGGAGCCCCTGTCTTCAACTTCCACTTACCTCTCGAAAACGAAAGCTGTTGTTTATAAAAGTGGAAACTTCAAATGGTTTGCGTCACACGGCAGAGATTCTATTTTAAGACAGCTCTGCATAAAAATCCTGCTCTGAATTATTCCAGATGTGACGTAGAGACCATATATTTATTCGTTATATAGGAAAAATGTTTTAGTGCTATATTGATAATTATGTAAAACTATGCTAATCTTTTTCCTATGCATCGTATTTTCTCAAAATTCTAAATCATGCGAATTGAAAGGGGAATAGAAAGATGAAAAAGAAGTGGATGGGTCTTGCAGCGGGGGCTGCAGCAGCGGTTGTTCTTACAGCCTGCGGGAATGATGGAGATGGGGACACGCCTACATATACTGTAGCAACGGATTCCAGTTATGTTCCGTTTGAATTTCTGAATGAAGAAACAGGGGAAATGGAAGGGTTTGATATCGATCTTATTAACGAAGTAGCAGATCGTGTCGGCTTTGAAATTGACCTCGAAGTAGTAGAGTTTGATGGTATTGTTTCCGGTATGGGAACGGGTCGTTATGACATCGGAATTGCCGGGATGACTATCACTGAAGAGCGTGCCGAAAATTTTGAGTTTTCCAATCCTTACTACAGTGCCGGGCTGATTCTTGCCGTCCGCGCTGACGAAGAAGAAATTCAGTCGATTGAGGACGTGGATGGGCGTCCTGTAGCAACGCGAGCAGCCACGACGAGTGAAACATATCTTCAGCAGAATACAGATGCGGAAGTTGTAACATTTCCGGACATCGTAAATGCCTATCAGGATCTCCAGGCAGGACGTGTGGACGCAGCCATTTACGATCTTCCTAACGTACTTTACTACATTGAAACAGAAGGTGTAGGAGAAATGGAAGCTGTCGGGGACACCCTTACCGGTGAACAGTACGGTATTGCTTTCCCGGAAGACTCGGAAATTCGTGAAGATGTAAACGATGCCCTCGCTGAAATGATGGAAGACGGGACGTATGCAGAAATTTACGAAGAGTGGTTTGGAAATGAACCAAATCTGGACGATCTAGCGGACAGCCCGGAAGAAGCAATGGAAATTCTGGCTGAAAGTGAAGAAGAAGGGAACGCGGAAGAAAACGACGGTGAAGAGGAAGAAAATGCAGAAAACAACGTGGAAGATGAAGAAAACGCAGACAACAATGAAGAATAAGTAAATTTATCTTCAGCAGGATTTTTTTCGCCCGGCGCGGCTTCGGATCGTGCCGGGCGGATTTTCAGAGGGGGTTTTCGGAGCATGTTTGATAATTTAACCGTCCTGTTCAGCAGTCCCCACTACACAAATGCTCTCCCATTCATATGGCAGGGAATGCAGCTGACGCTCATTGTTACATTTGTCGGGGTGTTTATCGGGTTTGTTATCGGCAGTATTTTTGGCCTGATGCGTCTTTCCAAAAACAAAATTATTTACGGTATAGCCACGGTTTACATAGAAGCACTTCGTGGCACGCCAATTCTCGTTCAGGCACTTTTTCTTTACTTTGGTGTATCGGAATTTATCGGACTGAATTTTACAGCTATTCAGGCGGGTATTCTTGTTATTGCACTGAACGCGGGGGCCTACATTGCTGAAATCGTCCGCGGCGGGGTGGAATCTGTGGATAAAGGACAGACAGAAGCAGGACGTTCCATGGGGATGACATCCACTCAGACGATGCGCTATATTGTGTGGCCGCAGGCATTCAAGCGGATGATTCCGCCGCTTGGCAACCAGTTTATTATCAGTCTGAAAGATACGTCGATCTTTGCGGTTATATCTCTTGGAGAAATGACATATTTGATGAGACAGTATGTAAGCACGACGGGGGATCCGTTCGTCCCTTACATTATGCTCTGTTTCGGGTACTTGATTATTACCGTGCCGTCGATGATTATTCTGCGACGGGTTGAACGGAGGTTGGATGTTTAAATGATTACTGTAAAAGATCTTCATAAAAGTTTTGGAGAAACGAAAGTACTGCAGGGTATTGATGCAGAAGTTGCAGAAAAGGAAGTTGTGTGCGTCATCGGTCCGTCCGGTTCCGGAAAAAGTACCTTTTTGCGGTGTTTGAATATGCTGGAAGAGATTACTGCTGGAGAAGTAGAGATCGACGGTGAAAAGCTGACGGACCCAAACGTTGATATCAACAAACTTCGCTCCCGGGTGGGAATGGTGTTCCAGCATTTTAATCTTTTTCCCCATATGACGGTTCTTGATAATGTGTCTCTTGGACCGCGTAAAGTCAATGGTGTGGAGAGAAAGCAGGCAGAAAAAGAAGCTCAGGAAATGCTCGAAAAGGTAGGCCTTGGTGATAAAGCCAAAGCTTATCCTGGAAGTCTTTCCGGTGGTCAAAAGCAGCGGGTTGCCATCGCGCGTGCTCTTGCAATGAACCCGAAAGTAATGCTGTTTGACGAGCCCACCTCTGCTCTGGACCCGGAACTCGTCGGGGACGTGCTGGAAGTAATGAAAGACCTGGCTAAAGAAGGAATGACGATGGTCGTTGTAACCCACGAAATGGGCTTTGCCCGTGAAATGGGTGACCGGGTGATCTTTATGGACAAAGGAGTCATTATGGAAGAAGGAAAGCCGGAAGATCTGTTCGATAATCCGCAGAATGAGCGGACACAGGCCTTTTTAAGCAAACTGCTGTAAAGCGGCAGAAAAGCTGTTCTCCTATTTCGGGAGAACAGCTTTTCTTGTAGGTATGAATGTCACCATTCAAAAACGATTTTTACAAACAGTGTAATTGCCGAGTAGCCGAAGGAGGCGGCTATAAATGTCGGCAGGTGGGCCGAGCCTTCGGAAGGAAGTTCATTTTTAATAACATTGAACATGATAGCCCCGGAAATAAAAGCGAAAACAATCGACAGAACGAGAGGAGAATGCGGAGTGAATTCGGCAATGAGCCATCCGGAGAGAATTCCTCCTGCCAGCATGTATCTTCCGTATTTTCGGTACTTTTGATTGTTTTCGCGGAACATATCGTGGGCCACGGCCATGAAGTGGAGCCCCACGGCAACCCCGTAAAACATCAGCTGGGGAATCGTCTGGTCAGCGGCAAACATAATGTAGGAAATCAGCATATTATAAACAAAGAACAGACAGATCTGTACAAAAAAGAAGTGGTCCTCTACCGGTGTGCCTTTTTTATAGCGGTATCTTTCTGCGAGTTTATTAAGCGTATAGAAAACCACGATCCCGATCAAACCGAAAAAATACAGCTCGGATTCCATAGCCAGCTCAAAAGCTGTCTCTCCAAAATCATCCTGTTCATGGTGAAGAGAAGGAAGAATGTAAACGAAAATGTAAGAAACAGCGATGCCTCCAGCGAGGGACATCCATTTAATTTTCCCGAGAGAGGAACTGGAAATAATCCGGTTGGCAAAAACCTGAATAATAAGAAAGAAGATTACGATAAACACAGAAGCCATATTTTTTCCCCGCTTTTTCCTGAAAGTTGTTCTTTTTCTAAATTAGCATAACACAGCAGGAATTCCGATTAATATGCTGTTGGAAGAACCGCTTCGGGAAACTCCGAATAGGGATGTTTCTGAGCAGTATGCTGCATAATTTTGAAGAAAAATCATAAGCAGGTTGTAAGGTGAGAACATGTGATCCCTTTTTCTTATAAAGGAGGGATCACATGGATAAATATTTAGAGCGGGGAAATATGATGTGGGAAGGAAGCCGCATGCTGCTGCATGAACACCGGGAAGCGCTTGAAAAATATCATCGGGATAAATTAAAAGAGCCTCCGCCGGATCCATGCCGGGAAGATTTGATGGAAATGGGAAAAGCGGCAATGGACTCCCTTAGCTATGAAATCGAAGTTACGGTAACATTATGGGAGGATGGCTTCTTTAAAGAGGAAACCGGGGTTGTCGAAAGAGTGGAGGAGCTGCAGCAGAAAATGAAATTCAAGGGAAAATGGATATCTTTCAAACATTTAAAGTGGATTGAACGGAAAAACTGGGAATTTTAAAAAAGCTGCTATGACACCGTTAAAGCACAAAATAAATATTGATCTTTTCCTCCGGATTCATTAAACTAAGAATACTTTATAAGAGGAGGAGGAGGGATCATGGACCGTACACCAAAAGAACAGTTTTTTGAAGACTGCAAAGCCATTGGCAGAGTGAAGTTGTCACTGAAAGAAGCGGAAAGAGCAGCTTCAGACGATGAATGTATTATTGCCAATGAAGCAGCTTCCGAATATGTTTTGATACCGTATGAATGGGCAGAAAGAGCAACATTTCTCGGTTATAAAATCTATAAAGTCTGTGCGAAGTAATTTTCACATGCAGCATATTATATAAAACGGGCCTTCCAGCAGGAGGGCCCGTTTGTTTCGTTTCTGGATAGAGGGACAGGCCACCGCTCTGCATTTATTATTTTTAATTGAACATTCTGAAAAAAGTCCTGTCATATTATCTTTCGTTCTCCCATTATTTTTTCATGGGCTGTGACATAATCAACATCAAATGGAAATTAGTTTCATTATCGTTTGCTGTATTGCCGGAAAGTTGAAAAAAGCAGCCAGCATATGGAGGGAAAGCATGTCTAAGTTGAGGCTTGTACTTATTGGAAACGGGATGGCAGGAATGCGCACAGTGGAGAAGATAGTAGAAAAATATCCCGACATGTTCGAAATTACGGTTTTCGGAAAAGAAAAGCACCCTAATTATAATCGCATCATGCTTTCTTCTGTACTGCAGGGAGATACGGCCCTGGAAGATATTTCGATTCATACGTCTTCCTGGTATACAGACCATCATATTGATCTGTACACGGACGAAGAAGTTACGCGGATTGATAAAGATAAAAAATCAGTTACGACGGACAAACACACGACAGTATTCTACGACAAGCTGATTATTGCAACCGGATCGAATCCTTTCATTCTTCCTGTTCCCGGAGCAGAGAAAGAAGGAGTACTGCCTTTTCGGACGATTGAACACTGTCGTTATATGATCGAGGCCTCTTCCCGTATGAAAAAAGCTGTAGTTATCGGGGGCGGGCTGCTTGGTCTGGAAGCTGCCCGGGGACTGCTTCATCTTGGAATGGAAGTGAATGTCGTACACCTCGGGAGTTACTTAATGGACCGCCAGCTGGATGAAACAGCAGCACGTATGCTCCAGGGTGATCTGGAAGAACAGGGGATGACTTTTCTGTTGGAAAAGCAGACCGAAGAAATTTCAGGGGAAAACAGCCGTGTTGAACGTGTGCATTTTAAAGACGGGACGAGTGTCGAAGCTGATCTGGTCGTAATGTCAGCAGGAATAGCGCCGAATAAAAAGCTGGCTGAACAAAGCGGTATCGAAACAGCCCGCGGAATTATCGTCGACGATGAAATGAAGACAAATGTGCCGGATATTTTTGCTGTAGGAGAATGTGCGGAGCATAGAGGAATCACCTACGGACTCGTTCAGCCTCTGTATGAACAATCCGCAGTACTGGCCGCCCGGCTGACGGAAAAAGAAAACAAAAAATATGAAGGTTCTCTTCTGTACACCCAGCTGAAAATTTCCGGGCTGGATGTATTTTCTGCCGGAAGTTTAGAAGAAAATAACACCACCCGGACGATGCAGATGTACGACGAAGTTCATAAAATATATAAAAAAATTATTATTCAGGATGAAGCTGTGCAGGGAGCAGTACTATACGGAGACGTAAGGCAGCAGAGAAAGCTGCTTGATTTGATTTCCAGTAAAAAAATTCTCTCGGATGAAGCTCTTCAAAACTTAATGGTGTCTTCGGGAGCAGAAGAAAAAATCGTCGAATCACTCCCGCTGCATGCTCACGTATGCCAGTGCAACAGTGTCTCAAAAGAAGAAATTATCCGCTCCGTCCAGGAGAAAGGATGCAGCAGCACCGAGGAAATTAAAACATGCACGAAAGCATCAGGATCGTGCGGAAGCTGCCGGCCGCTGGTGGAGGATATGCTTGCGTATATTCAGAGCGAAAACTTTAACGAATATCCGAGCAGAAAAACACTTTGTTCCTGCACGGATAAAACTGAGGAAGAGATTATCAAAAGGATTCAGGAACAGCAGCTGGATACAGTGCAGAAAGTATTTGAGGCTTCCGGATGGACAGATACGGAAGGGTGCCCTCTGTGTCTTCCAGCAGTTACTTATTACGTAGAAATGATGTACCCCGAAAAACGCTCTGCAGCAGACCGTACTTCCACTGTAGTTGAAAACACCGATGGAACCTTTACTTTTACAGTTCAGCTGTACGGGGGGGAAATCACTCCTCAGGAATTATTAAAGACGGCAGAAGCTGCTGAAAAATACCATATTGCTTCTCTGCAGCTGACTCCGGAACAGCGCCTGCAGTTTTCCGGAGTGCGAAAAAAGGATCTTTCCGGGTTGATCCGTGAACTGGGGATGAATCTATTGACGACTGCCTCCTTTACATTTAAACCCGCCAGAACTATGCCGGAAATGAAAGAACTGGAAAGAAACCGCCGTCCGGTTACAGAGGCGGCCTCGTTTATAGAGAAAAAGATGGAAAACCTTCCGTTTCCTTATCGTGTCCGTTTGTATACCGGCTTTTCGCCGGAAGAAAAAGAGGAGATGCAAAAACAGGACTTCGGGCTTCTGGCTGGTGACGGAGGGTGGGGGATGTACGTCGGCGAAAAACTTCTCTATGCAGCTTCCGGCCGGCAGGAAGTTATTACATTGATGCTGGCACTTATTCAATATTACCGGGAAGGGGCCAAGTTCCGGGAGCCGGCAGCGGAATGGGCAGAGAGAGTCAATTTCGTGCACATCCGGGAAGTTTTATTTGATCCGGAAATGGTGGATGTGCTTTTAAACAGGCTGGATAAAGAACGAAAGCTGCAGGACAGCCAGGTGTTGACGTTTGTCTGAAGAAAGAGCCGGAGGACAGCCCGGTCGCTCCTGAAAACAGCAGCTGTTAAAAATTATCCCGGAAGGAGTCCGCTATGAAGCATTCCATGCTCACATATTATAGAGAAAAACAGCTTAACATGGAGTCGGAAACTATTTTTGAAACGCAGTGCCCTTTTTGCAGCATGCAGTGCAAAAAGCAGGTGATCGAACAAAAGTATGGTAAAAGAAAGCGCTACGTAACGAGAGGTGTTGATAATCCAACAACTCAGGGAAGGCTTTGTATTAAAGGAATGAATGCTTATCAGCATGCAGTTCATAAAGACAGGCTGACGGAACCGATGATGAAGAAAAACGGTGAATTTGTTCCGGTGAGCTGGGAGGAAGCGCTCGAGCTGATCCGCAGGAAATTTACGCTAATCCAAAAACAGTCCGGCAGCGATTCACTTGGAGTATATGGCAGCGCATCGATTACGAACGAAGAATCCTATCTGCTCGGGAAGCTCGCCCGGGTCGGCCTGCAAACGAAGCATATTGATTATAACGGCCGGTTCTGTATGGCTTCCGCCGCAACGGCAGGAAAAGCTGTTCTCGGGATCGACCGGGGACTGACGAGTTCTTTACACGAAATACCGGAGGCAGAGTGCTTGATTCTGGCTGGAACAAATATTGCTGAATGTCAGCCTACGATGATGCCTTATTTTGAAGAAGCACGACAAAAAGGTGCCTATATCATAGTGATTGATCCAAGAGAAACAGAAACGGCTGCGATGGCAGATCTTCATTTGAAAGTAAAACCGGGACGCGATGCCGCTCTTGCGAACACGATGATAAAAGTTCTTTTTCAGGAAGGACTCGTGGACGAAAAATTTGTGAAAAACAAAACGAACGGGTTCGGGGATCTTAAAAAACATATCGAAAAAATGGATCTCGAAGCAGCAGCTGAATCAACAGGCGTTCCATTAAAAGATATTGCAAAAGCGGCAAAAGTTTTTGGGAAAGCCGGTTCCGGTATGGTATTTACAGCGAGAGGAATCGAGCAGCAGACAGATGGGCATATGACGGTCCGTAACTTTCTCAATCTCGTGCTGCTCACCGGAAAAATCGGCAGAAAAGGATGCGGGTATGGGGCGGTAACCGGCCAGGGCAACGGTCAGGGAGGAAGAGAACATGGCCAGAAGTGTGACCAGCTCCCCGGGTACCGATCTATTGAAAGCAGGGAAGACCGCGAGTATATTTCCCGTGTCTGGGGAATCGAGGAAAAGGATCTCCCGGGAAAAGGGGTCTCTGCCTATGAAATGATGGAAAAAGTCCATGAAAAAGAAATTAAGGGCATGTTTCTTATGTGCTCCAATCCAGTAGTCTCCAACCCGAACGCCGGTTTCGTAAAAGAAGCTCTTGGAAAGCTTGATTTCTTTGTGGCAGCAGATTTATTTATGTCGGAAACAGCAGTTCTGGCAGATCTTGTTCTGCCGGCAGCCTCCTACCTGGAAGACGAAGGAACGATGACGAACGTCGAAGGACGGGTCACCCTGCGGGAAGCTTCACGGAAGCCGGCCGGAAACAGCCGGAGGGACTGGGAAATTATCTGCGATGTAGCCCGGGTGATGGGGAAAGGAGAATTTTTTTCCTACACCTCAGCAGAGGAAATATTCGATGAACTCCGGACCGCCAGCAGAGGAGGAGCAGCAGATTATTACGGCATGACTTACGAGCGGCTGCGTACAGAAAAAGGTATTTTATGGCCGTGCCCGGATACGAAACATCCGGGGACAGTCCGGCTGTTTGAAAAAGAGTTTGCGCATGAGGATAAGCGCGCGCTCCTTACTCCGGTAACGAATGAAGCAGAAGTCGCAAAGGAAGAGCCGACAGCGGCCTATCCTCTTTATTTAACGACCGGCAGGGTGGCATCCCACTATTTAACGGGTGTCCAGACAAGAAAAAGTTCCAATCTGGCGGCCCGATTCTTTGAATCATTTATGGAGATGCACCCGGAAACGGCTGAAAAATACGGTATTCCGGAAGGCGAGCTGGTGGAGGTGCAGTCCAGACGGGGAAGCATCGTCGTCCGCAGTGTTTTTACAGAAAAAATAAGAGAAGACACAATTTTTGTGCCGTTTCACTGGGCGGAACAGCAGAACGTAAACATGCTGATCCCTAAAGATCTTGACCCGATCTGCCGTATGCCCGGCTACAAATCTTCCGCTGTCTGTGTGAAAAGATATAATCCGGAAGCCAAAGCCCGTTCTGTATAAAAAGGAACCACTAATACCTTGCGTACAAAACGCTGGAAAAGCAGAAGTTCTCTCACTGAGGATTTCTGCTTTTCTTTCGGCATTGGCTGAAATTCCGGAAGGTTATTCTTCCGCTGTGGGGGTGAGTACGGAAGGAAGCTTTCTTGTGGAAGCGAAGGCAGCTGTGCATTCGTGAGTTGGTAGAATTAAGGGGAAAGTTGAAAGTATTAAGTTTCTATTTGGAACTATTTTCTTTATTTGGTAGAAATAAATTGGATATTGGAAGAATTACGGGAGCCCATTGAAACTAATCCGGAAGCATCTGGAAGTATTCCACTGTCATTTGGTAGAATCGCCGTTCCCTTCCCCCGGCTGATCGACTTATTACCATATAAAATAACTTTCTTACTCTCCGCCATCCGGCTGAAAAGCGGAAAAAAAGGCTGCCCAACGTGAATTCCACGTCCCGGGACAGCCTTTCTTTTTATTATGTTGTTTACTGCTGCATGGGCTTTTTACACTTTCACGGAATCCGAAGCAGTTTTTTTGGAAAGCTTCCATTCTTTTCTCCACTCCAGCTGGGCCATGTAAAGAAGAGCCAGGGCTGCGAGTGATACGAGGGAAAAGGCAATAAAGCCGCTTGCGTACGTACCGGTGAGACTTCGTAATGAACCGAGCATATTTGGAAGGAAAAACCCGCCGATGCCTCCTGCAGCTCCTACAATTCCGGTAACCATGCCAATTTCCTTCTGGAAGCGCTGAGGAACAAGCTGGAACACGGCTCCGTTACCCATTCCAAGACAACCCATTCCGACAAACAGGACGGCGATCACGAGAGTGAGCGGTGGAAGCAGGCTGACACCGAGCATGCACACAGCTACACCGACAAGGAGATACTGCAGCAGCCGGACACCGCCGATTTTATCCGCTATCAGCCCGCCGACAGGTCTTAGAAAACTGCCTGAAGCAATAACAATAGTTACAAAATAGCCGGCCATGACGCCGGAAACACTGTACTGGGAGGCGAAAAAGTAACTCAAAAAGCTGGCGAGTCCGACAAATCCGCCGAACGTAACGCTGTAGAGAGCACAAAAATACCAGGCGTCCCGTTCCTTTAATACAGAAAAGTAATCTTTAATCGGCTTTGGTTTCGGTTGATTTGGTGGTTCTTTTGCCATGAGAATGTAGGAAATGAGAACGAGCGATAACGGAATAAGAGCCAGACCGAATACACCATTCCATCCTACAACTTCGGCAAGGCCGGGGCCGAAAAGTGTGGCTAGCAGCGTTCCGCTGTTACCGGCTCCGGCAATACCCATCGCCACCCCCTGAAGGTGCGGGGGATACCAGCGGCTTGCCATAGGGAGAGCGGCAGAGAAACTTGCACCCGCTACACCAAGAAGGATACCGATAAAATAAAGTTCCGCTACCGTGAATCCAAACAGCCATCCCCACAAGAGGGGAATCATTGTCACAAGCATGCCTCCGATGGATGTTTTCTTCGGACCGAAGCGGTCAGTAAGAATCCCCATAACCACCCGGAAGACGGAACCTGCCAGGATCGGGATCGCTACAATCAGCCCTACCTGACCGGGGGACAAACCGAAATCAGCTGTGATATAAACCCCGAGTGCCCCGAGAAGCACCCAGATCATAAAACTGATATCAAAGTACAAAAACGACGACAACAGGGAAGGGGTATGACCACTCTTTCTTAAATCAGCTAACTTCACTATTAAAACACTCCTCCAAAAGAAATATTCTATTTCATTGTTTCAGGAAGTTTTCAGGAAAACATTAACTGTGTAAGGTAATATAACCAATTATTTAAAAAATCAGAAAATATAAAAGCAGCTGTAAAGACTGGCGCTGAAGGTGGAAAACGCTTCATTAATAACGCGTTACCGGTTTGATTTTAAGCTGTGCTGAATTCATTAGTTGCTGGAGGAAGTTCTGACCTTCTGTTTGAAGCTGCTGAACAACTGTACATATAATCATGCATGATTTTTTGCTGAATGAACAATAGTCTTCCCGAAAAGCAGAGGAATGTCTCTTTGATGGAAGGAACACGAAACGGAAACCGGCGAACTTTAACACAGCTTAAAAATAAAAGCCAAAGCGGTCTTTAGAAACATCTGCGGAACCGGTTCGCAGGCGGAAAATCCGAAAGTTCAGCAAACACCAGTGAGGGAATATTCAGAAATTTCCGTGTTAGAAGTTCTGACACAAAAGATGTATTTAATAACTATGTATTTTAATATGACAAACATGGATAGAAAAACCAGTAAGCTTCCAGTGAATTATTGTAAATTCGATGTGCGGCTGCACCCCGCAGAATGCGGAGATCTTTTTCCTTCACCAGCAGGTGCTTAAAGAAGGAAGCACTAAAAACAAAGGAGCAGATTAACGATGAGAAAAGGAAAAGTGTATTTAATAGGAGCAGGTCCCGGAGATGCAGATCTCATTACTGTACGCGGAAAAGAATTACTGGAAAAGGCAGAATGTATCGTTTATGACCGTCTTATTAACCGCGAACTGCTGAAATACGTACCAGCCGGAGCAGAAAAAATTTACTGCGGAAAATGGTCCGGGTTTCATCTTATGAAGCAGGAAGACATTCAGGAGGCACTGGTGGACCGGGCAGAAAAAGGAAAAGTTGTCGTGCGGCTGAAAGGAGGAGACCCTTCCATCTTCGGAAGGGTCGGGGAAGAAGCGCAGCTGTGTGCGGAAAAAGGGATAGCTTTTGAAATGGTTCCGGGTATTTCGTCAGGAACAGCTGCTCCTGCTTATGCCGGCATTCCATTAACACACAGGGATTACAGCTCTTCCGTTGCTTTCGTAACAGGGCATGCCTGTGAAGGAAGCCGTAATGAAGCTCCCGGTGTTCAATGGAAAGAACTCGGGCGGGGAGTCGACACACTGGTGATTTACATGGGGGTCAAAAACCTTCCTGATATTCAGGAAAAACTTCTCGTCGGCGGGAAGGAAAGTACGACTCCTGTTGCTTTTATTCAGCAGGGCACAACGGCAGCACAAAAAACGTATACGACGACGCTGGCTGAAGCTGTAAGGACGGCAGAAGAAGTACAGCTGACATCTCCGGCAGTCATCGTCGTCGGAGAAGTAGTGAAGCTGCATGACCAGCTTTCCTGGTTTGAAAATCAGGAAAACAGGTCCGATAAAATGCCTTTCGTTCACGTCATTTAAATTTATCACTGTGGAGGTAGAATATATTTATGAAGAAACTCGTACTGATAGGAAACGGAATGGCCGGTGTACGGACAATTGAGGAAATACTGAAAAAGGACACGGAAAGCTGGGAAATAACCATTTTTGGGAGTGAGCCGTACCCGAACTATAACCGGATTCTGCTTTCTTCTGTTCTTCAGGGGGACAGCAGTGTCGATGACATTGTGCTGAACGACTTCGACTGGTACAAAAAGCACGATATTATACTCCATGCAGGGGATGAAGTGCAGCGCGTGGATACAGAAAAACAGGTGGTTTACAGCAGCAAAGGAGTAGAGGCTTCCTACGATAAATTGATTTTTGCGACCGGATCCGATCCTTTTATGCTGCCGGTGGATGGAGCGGACAAAGAAGGAGTTATTGCCTTCCGGGACATCAAGGACTGTGAAGAGATGATCAGCACTTCAAAAAAGTATAAAAAAGCTGTTGTTATCGGCGGAGGGCTGCTCGGACTGGAAGCAGCAAGAGGACTGCTGAATCTGAATATGGAAGTGGATGTTGTTCATATCCACAATTATTTAATGGAAAGACAGCTGGACGAGCCGGCGGCAGGAATGCTTCAGGAAGAGCTGGAAAAGCAGGGGATGAATTTTCTCATGGAAAAAGAAACGTTGAAAATCCGCGGGAAAAAACGGGCTTCCGGCCTGCTTTTCAAAGACGGATCCTCTGTAGAAGCTGACCTGGTCGTCATGGCCGTCGGTATTAAACCGAACGTATCTCTTGCCCGGGAAACCGGACTGGAAGTGGAACGGGCGATCGTAGTCGATGACTATATGCAGACGAGTGCACCGAATGTGTATGCGGTCGGGGAATGCGTCCAGCACCGGGAAATGGTGTACGGACTTGTCGCTCCTCTGTATGAACAGGGAAAAGTCCTGGCGGAGCATATAACAGGTGAAAAAGAACCGAAAGGGTATGAGGGCACACTTTTGTATACGCAGCTGAAAGTATCCGGAGTGGATGTTTTTTCCGCCGGAGAGTTCACGGACAAAGCAGATACGAAAGCGATCCGTGTCCACGATGAATTTGAGGGGCTCTATAAAAAAGTGGTCGTTCGTAACAATAAAGTAATCGGATCGGTACTTTTCGGAGATACATCCGATTCCCCCCGTCTGCTTGACATGATGAAAAGCGGTCAGGACATCTCCGAAATGAACAAAGTGGCTATTCTGCCGTCGGAGGAACGGGGTGAAAATCTGGAAAGTCCGGTTATTGCCATGGCGGACACCGAAACGATCTGCGGATGTAACGGCGTCTGTAAGGGCGATATAACGGCAGCGATCAAAGATCAGGAACTTTCCTCCGTGCAGGAAGTGACGCAGAATACAAACGCCGGCCGCTCCTGCGGGGGCTGTAAGCCGCTCGTTTCCGACCTGCTGGAACATACACTCGGGGAAGCATTCAGTGAAGCCGATCAGAAGCAGCCGGTGTGTGCCTGTACAACACATACTCATGAAGAAGTACAGGCAGAAATTAAAGAGAAAAAGCTGACGCTCGTCCGGGAAGTGATGAACGTGATGGGATGGGAAAATGAAGAAGGATGCCCTTCCTGCCGCCCGGCGATCAACTACTATATCGGGCTCTTCTGGCCGGAGGAAGCAGAGGATGACGCCAACTCCCGCTTTATCAACGAACGGGTGCACGCCAACATTCAAAACGACGGTACCTTTTCTGTCGTACCGCGGATGTACGGCGGCGTGACGAACCCGGAGGAATTACGAAAAATCGCCGATACGGCGGATAAATACAATGTAAAAATGGTGAAAGTAACCGGGGGACAGCGTCTGGATCTACTCGGGGTGAACAAGGAAGACCTGCCGAAAATATGGGAGGATCTCGACATGCCGTCCGGCCACGCCTACGGAAAGGCAGTACGTACTGTCAAAACGTGTGTCGGACAGGACTTCTGCCGGTTCGGTACACAGGATTCGATTCAGATGGGCATTGATATCGAGAAAAAATTCCAGGGTCTGCAGACACCGCACAAGGTAAAAATGGCCGTCTCCGCCTGTCCTCGGAACTGTGCAGAGTCCGGCATTAAAGACATAGGTGTCGTAGGGCTTCAGGGAGCCTGGGAGATGTACGTCGGCGGCAATGGCGGTGTCGATCTCCGGGGAGGCGATCTTCTCTGTACGGTGCATACGGACGAAGAGCTGATGGAGATGATCGGTGCCTACATGCAGTATTACCGGGAAACGGCCCGTTACCTGGAGCGTACGTCCCACTGGCTGGAACGTGTGGGGCTCGATCATGTTAAATCCATCCTGGTTGACGATGTCGAACAGCGCAGGGAACTGAACAGCCGGGTCGAAACGGCTCTCTCCACTTTCAATGAGCCTTGGCAGCAGATCATCGAAAGCGGGAAAATTAAGCAGGACTACTTTGAAGTGAAAGCTACTTCTTAACAAAAAACAGGAGGAATAATTATGCAGGAAACTGTCTATAAAGTGTTTGCCGGACCGGTGGAAGACTTTCCGATAAAAATAAGCAAAGAAGTTGTGACGGGAAACTTGAAGCTGGCCGTTTTTCGCCTTTCGGAAGATGAGTTTTATACGATAAAAAATGAATGCCCGCATAAAAAAGGGCCACTTGTCGAAGGGATGATCAGCGGCCGGCACGTTTTCTGCCCGCTCCACAATTGGAAAATTGATGTTACAGACGGGCAGGTACAGGCACCGGATGAAGGGTGCGTCCAGACCTATCGGACGGAGGTGATCGGAAAAAACGTGTTTGTCACGATTTAGAGGAGGTAGAAAAGATGCAGAGATGGATCAAACAAACAGCAAAAGGAAAGAAAAGAGCAGAAGATCTTTCCTATGAAGAAGCCTCTGCAGCAGCTGAAGCGATTGCTTCCGGACATTCGACGGATGCCCAGACAGCAGCCATTCTTATTTCAGAAAGGCTGAAAACAGAATCTCCGGAAGAGGCGCTGGCATTTGCGGAGACTTTCCGAAAACATTCCTGCAGTATTCCGGTGCCGCAGGCGTTAAAACAAAAGCTGGTTGATTTCGGCGGTCCTTACACTGGAAGAAAAACATTTGCAGCAACAATTCCCTCTTCGCTTCTGCTGGCAGAGATGGGGCTGCCGGTTTACCTTCACAGCAGTGATGCTCTGCCGCCGCGGTATGGCACTCCACTGAAAGATATCGTAGCTGAGCTTGGCATTTCTTTAAAAACCGGACCGGTGAGAACGGCCGAAAATTTAGAAGAAGCAGGAATAGGATTCGGAGAAACCGAAGAGCTCTGCCCGCCGCTGGCTTCTCTGCGTAAAATAAGGAAAGAACTCGGGGTCCGCACATTACTGAACACGACAGAAAAAATTATCAGTCCGCCGGGAGCTGAAAATATCATGACAGGAATTTTCCACCGCACCATAGTAGATACGAATGCCCGGCTGCTCCGGGCTCTTGGGTATAAAAATATGTACATGGTGCAGGGAGTGGAAGGGTCGGAGGATCTCCCGGTACACAGAAAAAGCTTTTTGTATCACGTGACGGAACGGGAAACACGCTGTATTGATATTGACCCGAAAGAGGCAGGCATAGCGGCCGGAAGAAACAAAATGATGGAAAACCTTACTTTGACAGAACAGGCAGACTTGATCATTCAAGTACTGGAAGGCAAAGGTCTCAGTACAGAAAAAGGGAAATATGCCCATCTGCTCACCACATATAACACAGGAGTACGCTGTTATTTATTTGGTTTGACACCGACGATCTGCGACGGAATACAACTTGCTGAAAAAAAGCTGGAAGCAGGAAAAGGGCTGCAGCAGCTGAAATTATGGAGGGAGTTATCAAATGAAACACATTTTACTGATCGGCCACGGGAGCAGAGACAGCGAAGGAACTGCCCAGTTTAAAGAAATGGTGGAAACTGTTCGGAAAAAAGCCCCGCATTATCCTGTCCATTACTGCTTTTTGGAACTTGCCGCGCCGGACATTGCAGAAGGGGTGAAGGAGTGTGCGGAGGCAGGGGCTTCAGATGTTATTGCGATTCCTGTACTTTTGTCAAAAGCCGGTCACTACAAACGGGATATCCCGGTTCACCTGGAAGAAGCGGGAAAACTATATCCCGGCACGGCAGTCCATTATGGGGAGTACCTTGGAGGACATCCTTTGACGGCAGATGTTTTGATGAGCCGGCTGCTCTGTGTTCCTGAAACGCAGAAAAGACAGTCGGAAATAGTGCTTGTGAGCCAGGGGAGCAGCGATAAAGAAGGAAACAGCAGTATTAAAAACCTTGCAGTAAAACTCGGACAGAAGCTGCAGAGAGATCCGGTTCATACAGCTTTTATGGTGGCTGCATCACCCTCTCTCGAAATGAAGCTCGAGGAACTGGTTCAGCAGGGAAAGAGAAAGATTGTGATTCTTCCCGGATTTTTATTCGAAGGGGCGATGGTGAAAAAAATTCGTAAAACCGCGGCAGCAGTTAATGAGAAACAGGGAAGAAACATAATTTTTCAGGCAGAGTGCTTTGGAACAGAAGATCTTTTTGCCGAAATTATTGCAGATCGGATTACCGCAGCTGCCCACGAAATTGAAAACGCCGCAGCAGAAAAAGTTGTTTAGTAGAAACTATCCTGAAAAGCAGAGCGAAACATCAGAAAGCCTGTCAGATAAATTCTGACAGGCTTTCTCAGGCTGTTTATAAAGTGTTTTTTATACATGCCTATGCATTTCCCTGCTTTCACCTCCGCAGGACGCTTTCTTACCCGCAGTCAATACTTTTTGTGTTTTTTTTTTGAAGAAATAAGCAGGAAAGGCGGATCGGGGCGTGCTTCCCGGGTCAAAAAACCACGCTTCTGCTTAAAAAAGGACATTCCGAAGAAGCCCTGCACATGGCCTTTTTTTCGCAGGGCAG
>NZ_PZJJ01000041.1 GCF_003044065.1 Alkalicoccus saliphilus | reverse complement strand
TTTTTTATGTCCAGAGGGGCCAGACGAACCTGACAGGAATGCTCCGAGGCGAGATAGGACGAGCAGAAGATCCATTTCTTCCGAACAGTGGGAGGAAGAAATTAGCTGAAGCCGGCCCGCCCGGAAAACGTCCTGAGGAGGCGAAAGCAGGAAATTGCATAGGCATGTATAAAAAACACTTTATAAACAGCCTGAAATTCCCCGTAAATGAAGTATTTTACGGAGAATTTGTTTATGCGTGGAATTGGGAATCCAGCTGCAGAGCTTCCTGCACGAAAAACGTCCAAGGCAGCTTCACCATTTTTTATTTTTAGCTATGGTCGCTGTTGATAGCTGGAGAAACACTTCACTTCCAACCGGCCTGCCGTGGAGGTGAAAAGAGCCGCAGGCAACCTTAAATAACCACACGGAGCTTTAACAGAGACATTCATGCAGTTGAAAACGGCACCATGAAAGATGAAAACAGCTCATGCTGTGGAACGAAGGCAGGGACACCCAGAGGATCAGCGCCGTTCGAGAATCCATTTTGGCGACAAGGTCTTTCGCCAAAATTAGTCGAGAACAAGCCCTGCCGAAAGTGTAACAACGTTAGATACCTCCTAATAACAAGCCATTTTCAAGGTAGTCTTATTTTTTCACAACACGATACCGGATACTTGTCCTCTCCCCGACTTCCCGAACCTGAAGCTTATGCAGCTCAATCGGGGTGTCACCGAGATTTTCAAACAGCCTCTTTTTTCCATTCAGAAGGACCGGCATGACATCGATCTCCAGCTCATCCGCAAGACCCGCTTTTATACAGGATTGAACGGTCTCGGCCCCGGCTAAAACGAGTACTTCTTTTTCTCCCGCAGCTTCTTTCGCCCCGGCCACCGCTTTTTCAATGCCCTCTGTCACAAAGGTAAACGTCAGCTGTTCGTTTTCTTTCGGGTGCTGTTTCGGCGGAGTGGAGCAGAGGACAAAAATAGGAACCTGGAATTCATAGTTTTCTGCGTATAGATCGGGATCATCAGCCATTTCAAACGCTTTCCTTCCCATGACCACCGCACCGGTATTTTTAATCGCTTCTTTCATCATACTGCTCTCCAACAGCTCCTGCATGTCCTGATAAAGCCGGGACGGACTTCCTTCTTTGTCGTTGATGTATCCATCCAGTGACATCGTCATCCCTGCAATGACTTTTGCCATAACCTTTTCCTCCTTTGGAGAATTACAGCGCGCAGCTGCTTTATTCCTCGTAAGGCATGTTGTGCCGCTCACAGAAACGTATGGCCACCTGTCTGTAACGGCTGTCACGATAATCGTACCATTCCTGCTCAATCCCCAGTGCAAGAACGAGGTCTTTAAATCTCCGGAAAGCTCCTCCACCCCGAATGGCATAAAGAAGCTTTTCTTTGTTTTCTCCTTCCTGAAGCAAGCAGAAATCTTCCATCATACTGTATTCATTTATTTCAAATCGATCCGGCAGCGCTGCGTATTTTTCAGTGTTAATGAAAATATCCCATGCGGTTGTTAAATCCTCTTCCCCGTCTTCACTCTCCGGACCATTTTCTTCTGCCTGCATTAATAAGTCTTCATGCATACCAATAACTTCCCCCGTATCAAGATGTAAAAACGAGCACCATTCATCAAATTGGAAGCTCATTTCTTCGATAATATCCTGAAGTTTGACTTTAACCATTACGAGTCCTCCTGTCGTTTACATAAGCTGAGCTTTCAACAAGCTGGTAATTAATGATTTTCGTGGATACGTCTCCAGATTTTTTTCCCGGCTTCGTCAGGCAGCGAAAACAATGTTTGAAGAAATACAATGTTTCTTCCGGCAGCTTTTCTTATTTCCCCCGCTGAAAGAGGTTCCTTCAGCCTGCGAAAGGAATCAAGTATCATAAAATATTCCTCGTCCGGTTCCCCCTTATAGTCCTTTGTATCGACTGTTCCTGTGCCGATACCTGCTGCGACAATGCCCGTACCGCTCTTGTACAGAAAGACTTTGTCCCCTTTTTGAATACGCCTGATTTTATCTTTCCACGGCGAATAGTACGCTGCTGCTTTTCCATTGTGCAGCATCTCGTTATGGGCCTCTTCATTGTATTTGTAGTTTGTGTTCACAACAATGTACGTATTCGTCACTTTCAGCCCCCTTAAAGTAAATAATTCTAAATTGGACGTATGTTTTAAATACCCGGTTAGAGAGCCGATCAATCTCTGCTTCGTTCTTTTTTCCTGGCTGTGTTTAAGTTTGATATTGCCGGAGAAAACTCCGCTCCAACTGGCCTGCCGTGGAGGAGATCTCCAGCTTCCTCGGCAAGCCTGCGGAATCTTCCGACCTCCTTCTTCCACGGGCCGGTTTCCGCTTCGTTTGCCTACCCGTTACAATGAAAATCCTTTTTTCAAGAAAAAGATATTATGTAAAAAACAAGCACCAAAGTGATTTTTCGGGAAGCCTGAGGAAAAGGGGAAAGATCCTCCCGGACGGAAGGGGCAGGCGGAAGAGCCACAGAGACTTTACTATCAACTTTGACAGCCTGTTTTCCTGCCAATATCAGCCGGGAACAAGCCCTCGGGAAGCTCCACTGAGAGTGCAGGAGCGTTATGTCCATTTCATGAACGAGCTATTTTCAAGGCAGCCTTATTCTTTGCAGCAGATCTGCTTTTAAACGCTCCAGGTTCGGGATTAAAAATTTTTTTATCCTCAAAAAACCCGGATCAGAGACGTATTGCACAGCTTCAGTATTTATACCTTCTGATTCAGGTTTATGGGCAGGAAATAAAAGGGTATCCTTGTAAAGACCGTCTCAGATATACTCTCAAATCAACTGTCAGGCCTGATATCAGCGCATTATAAATCATTTTAAATACAGTTGGCAGTTTCGTACCATCAGTAATATTCAGGAGGTGTGTGATGAAGTTTGCAGGTGTAGGCTTAGTAATGCTCGCTGCTGTCTTTTGGGGCATCAGCGGGGGTATCGGTGATATTTTAATGGAGAAGGGCTGGGACCCTATTGTTATTTCGTTTTACCGGGGTGCTGTCGGACTTATATGTTTTGCCTTATGGTTTCTTCTTCAATTCAGAAAAAATTTAAACATTTCCAAGCAGGTGTTTTTCTGGTCCCTTTTAGCCGGTGTCGGGGTCGCCGGAAATTTCTCGTTTTATTATTTAAGTATTGAAGCTTCCAGTGTTCCCGTTGCCGCAACGTTAATGTACACTGCTCCTGTATTCGTTCTGTTGACCTCCTTTGCTTTACGTATGGAACGATCAACCTGGTTTAAATGGGGCTGTATCGCGAGCGTGCTTATGGGGATTGTACTGCTTACAGGTGCCTACAATCCAGAGGATGTTTCTGTCAGCCTCATTGGAACCATATTCGGACTCACTGCCGGTCTTTCCTATGCAGCATTTATTTTTGGTTTTAAAAATGCCTCTGCAGCCGGAAGGCCCCAGGCTGTTTTGACGATGGCCTTTCTGGCTTTCTGTATCGTTCTTCTCTTCTTTGCAGACAGAAATCAGGCTGCGAGTGTCGTAACATCAAGCGACGTCGGCTGGTTTATCCTGCTGGGACTTGTCGGTGCCGGCCTTTCCTTTATTTTTTATGTGATTGGTATCCGGTGGACAGCTCCCTCCACTGCTTCGATGGTCGCTATGGTGGAACCGGTGACGGCTTCGTTATTCGGTGTTCTGCTTCTCGGAGATTATTTGGACCTCATTCAGCTTCTCGGCATGGCGCTCATCCTGTTTACTGTCACTTTCCTGAGCGTGAAACAGGCCGGGTAAATCAACGATCAGAAGCTGTTCTTCTTTAAAAGGGATACGCAGAAGCTCATTAGGCGGATATTCCCCGCGGAGAAGAACAAGCTTTTTTCAAATGGAAAGATTACTTATTTCAGGAGGCACCGATGCGGGCTAAAGGGTTGTTTTTAATTATACTTGCTGCTGTATGCTGGGGCATCAGCGGGGGGATCGCTGCTATTTTAATAGGCAACGGCTGGGATCCTATCGTCATTTCATTTTACCGGGGGGCTGTCGGTCTTTTATGTTTTCTCACGTGGTTCATTATCCGCTTCAGAGAAAGCTGGGCTGTTTCCCGGCGTGTCTTTATCTGGTCAACGCTCGCGGGTGTCGGCGTAGCCGGTAATTTTACGTTTTATTTTCTGAGCATCGAGGCTTCCAGTGTCGCTGTTGCCGCTACGTTAATGTACACTGCTCCTATTTTTGTTTTATTAACGTCCTTCGCCCTTCGGATAGAGCGCTCGACGTGGTTTAAGTGGGGCTGTATCGGGAGTGTACTTACAGGAATTTTTCTGCTGACAGGCTCATACGATATTGCCTCGCTTTCCGTCAGTTATTTAGGAACTGCTGCGGGACTCGCTGCAGGGCTTTCCTACGCCTTGTTTATTTTCGGATTTAAAAATGCCTCTGCCTATGGCAGACCGCAGACGATCCTCACTATCTCCTTTTTTTCCTTCTGTCTTATTCTTATTTTGTTTGCGGACATGAATGAAGCTGCAAGTGTAGTAACGTCAGGTGACATAGGATGGTTTTTACTGCTCGGAATCGTCGGAGCAGGACTGTCGTTTATCTTTTATGTCATCGGTATTCGCTACACAGCCCCGACCACTGCTTCGATGGTCGCTATGGTAGAGCCTGTTACGGCTTCATTATTCGTCGTTCTCCTTCTCGGGGATCATCTGAGCCGCATACAACTTCTTGGAATGCTGATCATTCTGCTGACGGTGACGGTTCTCAGCAGGAAGCAGATCAAATAAAATCATTTTTTCTTAAATATCTCCTGCACTTTTCGGCGGAGGATGGCTGTTTCGAAAGAAAGCTGCTGGTTCATACTTGTTTTTATAAAAGGCTCTTACTTAAACTCGGTGAAAACAAGATAGATATTCCGATTTAAGGTTGATATTACTTACAAAGATGAAACTTCATAATCTACGAAAGCTTCATCTTTATAATATTGCCTGTTAAAGTAATGCTCTTCCCGTTATTTTAAGTACAATAATTCACGATAGATTATGTTGTAAAAATTATGCTGCCTAAATCATCCGGTTCCTCTTCTGTAATTTTTATTTCTATAACGGCTCCAGTCATAATAGAAATAAACACGTCCTCAAGTTCTAAAACAATGCAAGATAAAATCTCATTATTACTATCCTTAAAACCGTATCCACTTACATTTTTTATTAAATCAGATTGTAACGAAAAACTTGAACCCATTATGATATGTTTTTGTTTCGGATCATCTATTAGTTGGTACTCAATTGGTTCAGGCGTTTTCTGCTCTTTAAGTAACAGAAAGTCATCACCTATATTGTCTTCGATCCAGTCTATTTTCCAATATTTTAAGTCAGATAAATTCGTTTTTCTAATGCATAGTAAAGGTTCAACAGAGTGCAGTATAAGATCTTTGTTTACTTTGTACGTATCAAGTTTATTCGCGAAAATCCCTGCTAAAAAGGAACCTTTAATTGTTTTAAATCTCTCCCATACTTGTTGCAATTTACTCCTCTCCTATCTTTTACAATCCTCGTTAGTTGAACAAGAAGTAATGTTTATATCATAAATTTAAGCGCCTCGTATTCCCTATAGTTTTTATTTAACTCCCGGTTATGAATTTCCAGTAATACGGTTTTTATAAACTTTCTCCCTGTTCAACGAGCTTTGTCAGTTTGGCTAATGCCCGGACTGCCGGCGCTCCGTCGATGACGTTGTGATCAACGGCCGCTGTGATAAAGAGATATTCTCTGATTTCGATCTTTCCATCGACGACACCCGGCTTTTTAATGATGGAACCAACGGCGAAAGAAAGCGGATGAATGCTTACCGGCAGAACCCAGCCGTTAATTTTTCCAATCATCCCGACAGAAGTGATCATAACTGTCCCCATATGCTTTTTCGTGAGAAATGGACTTTCTATAATTTTCTTCCATACGATTCCACGCATAAATCCAGGCATGGCATAGTAGACTTTCATTAAAAATTCGTTTTTCTTCTCTCCTAAAACAAAGTCCCCTTCATCAGTAATCGTCTGCGACTGGGCGGCTTTTATTTCCTCATGGATTTCTTTCGTATCTTTTTCGTTCGTCTTTCGGATCACATAGGGCAGCGGCACTTTCTCCCCTTCAATTTCCCGTTCAATCATGATGGAAATATCAATATCCTCGAAAATAACGACTTTCTTTTTGCCTTTTCTGACACCATGGAGAGCCCGGCAGTCTTCCACCGTTCTGCTGATACATTTAATGAGCCAGGCGTTAAAAGAAACGCTATGCTGCTTTTTTCTTTCCAGGAGCATCCGCCGGGCATCCGTCACATCCAGTTCAATTAAAGCGTGTACGTGGTGCTTGCGTTTACTGGCAGCACCGATATCAATCGTCGCTATTCTGCTCGAAGAAAAAGAAACGGTGCGGTATTCTCCCGGCTGTTTCATGTACTTTCCTCCCAGTTACGATTAGTATTGAACGAACGTAAGATATTATAAGTCTAAATTAAAGCTGAGTTGCGACAGACCATATGTTGCCTGCGAAATCTTTAAAGGTCCCCCTTCTATCCGGATCCCCTTCTTTATTAGTCGGTACTTCCACAGAAGTGCAGCCTGCCCTGAGAGCAGCGTCGAAAACCCGATCGACGTCAGGGACATAAACATGAAGCAGCTGGCTGGCAGAAGTAAAATGCTCCGATGCGTCTCCAATCATTAGGACGGAGTCATCAATTTGAATTTCTGCATGCATAATTTTTCCGTCCGCTAAATCGTACCAGCGCAGCACTTTGGCGCTAAATACCTTTTCCAATAGATCAATCATTTTTTGTGCACCGTCCACTACTAAATAAGGAGATAAGGAATTATAGCCATTTGGTTTAAAATTTTGATTCATGCTGAGTACCTCCTTTTTATTTTTGTCATTTGCTATCAAGCCTGCCTGATTTCCATGATCTTCTTTAATTTAAGCTTACTGCACATCTATAAATATATCTAATATATGGTATTTTAATAATAGTTTACAGCTGGAAAATTTCGAGTATTCAAAGTTAATTATTCCTTTAGGATAAATATTTCTATACAAAAACTGCCGGCAAGTCTCAGGTTATCGAGACTTGCCGGCAGTCAGAGAATTATATTCTTTAAACAGATATGATACTTTCACACCTGGATTCTTCTTTAAGCTGCCACTTAAAACCAGTTCATTGCCGCTGGTTTCAAGTTTTGGAAGATGTGCTTTGTTTCGGTGTATTCTTCAATGCCTAGCTTGCCGAGTTCACGGCCGATGCCGGACTGCTTGTAGCCGCCCCACGGTGCGTGCGGGAAGTACAGGTTGAATTCGTTGATCCAGACGGTACCCATGCGCATTTTTGCGGCACAGCGCTCTGCTTTGACGCTGTCGTTTGTCCAGACGCCGCCAGCAAGACCGTAAATGGAATCGTTCGCTGTTTTAACCGCTTCTTCTTCGGTCTGGAACTTTTCGACCGTGATGACAGGGCCGAATGCTTCCTCCTGCACGATGTGCATGTCGGTTGTGCAGTCCGTGAAAATAGTCGGCAGATAGAAAAATCCGTCCTGCAGTTCCGGAGCTTCCGGACGGCTGCCGCCTACGGCAAGCGTCGCGCCTTCTTTTTTGCCTTTCTCTACGTACTCTTCCACCTTCGCCAGGTGCTCCGCAGAAATAAGCGGTCCCATCTGCGTGTCTTCATCAAAACCGCTTCCGAGCTTGAAGTTTTTCAACCGCTCGACAAGTGCGTTCACAAACTCGTCGTGGATGCTTTCTTCAACGATTAAACGAGTACCCGCAGAACAGATCTGACCGGCGTGAAAAAACACTCCGTTGAGCGCCTGATCTACCGCAATATCAAAATCTGCGTCCGCAAAGATAATGTTCGGGTTTTTCCCGCCGAGTTCAAGCGCAAGCTTTTTCACGTTAACGCTTGCTGCCTGCATGATTTTCTTGCCGGTAACAATGCCTCCCGTAAAGGAAATAAGATCCACATCCAGGCTGCTCGAAAGCTCTGCCCCGACGGTGCTTCCGGCACCAAGGACGAGGTTGGCAACTCCTGCCGGCACACCTGCTTCTTCCATAAGCTGAAATACTTTGACCGTCGTAAGCGGTGTGATTTCGCTCGGCTTCATGATCAGCGTATTGCCTGTCGCAAGCGCCGGTGCCAGCTTCCACGATGCCTGAAGCAGCGGATAGTTCCACGGCGTAATCTGTCCGCATACGCCGACCGGCTCGTGTACGACTTTACTGACAGAATCCGGTACAGGAGAAGCAATCATCTCTCCGCCGTTTTTATCGGCAATTTCAGCATAATAGCGGAAAACGCCCGCGATATCATCCATGTCGCCGCGGCTTTCTTCGACTGTTTTCCCAGTATCAAGTGATTCCAGTTCTGCGAGTTCTTCACGGTCTCTTTCGATAAACTCGGCGATTTTTCGAACGATCGCTCCACGCTCCGTCGCCGGTGTCGAAGACCACTCTCCGTTATCGAAAGCTTCTCTTGCCGCAGCAATCGCTTCTTTCGTATCTGTTTCGTCCCCTTCCGGTGCAGTTACGATAACTTCCTGATTGAAAGGGTTAATAATATCACGGGTTTTTCCGGATTTGGCATCCACCCATTTTCCATTAATGTAATGCTGTGGTTTTAAATTCATATCAGTCCACTCCAATTTTTATCATAATTTATCTAGTTAAGTTTGTTAAAAATTTATTTAACATTTTTAAATATGGTAACATGACTGTATAGGGCTGTCAAAGACCCTTCCACTATACTACATTGGACAGAGGTCCGGAAGCCGGCTCTCCTTCCTGCGTTTTCCTTGTTAAATTTTTGTTTTTCCATTACCATTTAACCTGCATTCAAAATATAAAATTTGTCAAAAATATTCAGAAGTGATTTAATACATTTACTATGAAAGGAACGATACAATGAGTGAATACAGGGACCCTTCCAGAGCAAAAGTAGAGGAAGCAAAAGATAAAGTGATCGGGGCGATTGCCGAAACGATGGACCTTTACGGTGTCACCCCTGCCGCCGCTAATTTGTACGCTACGATGTATTTTAAAGACCAGATGACGCTCGATGAAATGCGGGAAGAACTCGAAATGAGCAAACCGAGCATGAGTACGAGCGTCCGCAAGCTCCAGGAAAACGCCATGGTTAAAAAAACGTATACGCGCGGCTCCAGGAAACATACGTATGCTGCCGAGAAAAATTTCTTCCGTTCCTTTATGGTTTTTTACTGCCAGATGTGGGAACGAGAAGTCAAAATGAACATGGAAGCTATCGAAGAAGCGCAGTCAGATTTACAAGACGTCTTAAACGACGACAGCAGCAGCACGGAAACGCTGGACGAAGCAAGAAAAACGTACGACCAGCTGGAAGATTCAAAAACCTACTACCGCTGGCTTCAGGACTTAGTTGAAAACATTCAGAGCGGAGAAATATTTGAATTTCTGCCTAAAGAAAAGCACGAGTAACCAGGCTACACGACCCTTCCCGCCAGGCATCTGCCGGCGGGATTTTTACTTCCCCCAAAAAAGAGAAGGCCCCCTTTCAAATCAGGAGCGCTTGAAGCAGCGGCTCGGTGTTGGAAGAGGGTCTTTTTCAATCATTTACGTTCTTAATTCGACTGGACTGTGCCTGCGTCCGCCGGATCTACACCGTGGCGGTAGTAGTCGACGTTTTCCGGATCAAGCGGCTTTTTGCCGAGAATCAGATCCGCTGCTTTTTCCGCAAGCATGAGTACCGGTGCGTGGATGTTGCCGTTTGTTACATAAGGCATTACCGACGCATCGACAACGCGCACGTTTTCGAGTCCGTGTACTTTCATCGTCTTCGGATCAACGACAGCCATCGGGTCGGAAGAAGGTCCCATTTTAGCAGTACAGCTTGGGTGAAGGGCGGTTTCCGCATCCTGTGCCACCCACTCGAGAATTTCCTCATCGGTCTGCACAGAAGGTCCCGGAGCAATTTCTCCGGAATTGAACGGCTTCATCGATGGCTGTTCCATAATTTTACGGGAGATGCGGATCGCTTCCACCCACTCACGGCGGTCCTGCTCAGTGGATAGATAGTTGTAGACCATGCTTGGATGCTCTTTCGGATCTTTTGACTTGATCTTCAGGCTTCCGCGGGCATCCGAATACATCGGTCCGACGTGAACCTGGAATCCGTGCTCCGTTTCCGCTTTCTGGCCGTCGTAACGCACTGCGACCGGCAGGAAGTGGAACATAAGGTTCGGGTAAGGTACCGTATCGTTCGAACGGACAAATCCTCCGCCTTCAAAATGGTTCGTCGCGGCAGGTCCTTTACGTCCGAGAATCCACTGCAGACCGATCCACGGCATTTTTGTTTTCTTCAAGTTCGGCTGCTCGGAAACCGGCAGCGGGCAGCCGTACTGAATGTAGGCCTCAAGGTGATCCTGCAGGTTTTCACCGACACCCGGCAGGTTAACAACCGGCTTGATGCCGAGAGAGCTCAAGTGTTCGGCATCCCCGACACCGGAAAGCTGAAGCAGCTGCGGCGAATTGATCGCCCCTCCGGAAAGAACAACTTCTCCTGCATTCACCTGGTACGTCTTTCCGTTCTGCTTGTATGTCACGCCTTTCGCATGCGTTCCATCGAAATCAATGCTCTGAACGAACGCGCGGGTTTTCACCGTCAGGTTTTTCCGCTTCATGACCGGGTGTAAAAACGCACGGGAAGCAGACATCCGGCGGCCTTTATAAACGTGCTTATCAAACGGGCCGAACCCTTCCTGGCGGTAGCCGTTTACGTCTTTCGTACGGTTGTAGCCGGCTTCGACCGCTGATTCAAAGAACGCCTGGAATAAAGGATTCGTTGCCGGGCCGCGTTCGAGTTTCAATGGACCGTCGTGGCCGCGGTACTCGTCATCCTTCTCTGCAGCAAGCGCTGTTTCCAGCTTTTTAAAATACGGAAGACAGTGGGCGTAGTCCCACTCTCCCATTCCTTCGTCAGCGCCCCATCGTTCGTAGTCGAGCGGGTTACCTCGCTGATAGATCATCCCGTTGATGGAGCTCGATCCGCCGAGCACTTTACCGCGGGCATGCTTAATGCGCCGTCCGCCCATGTACGGTTCCGGGTCGGATAAGTACTTCCAGTCGTACAGGCTTTTTCCTGCCGGGAACGGAAGCGCCGCCGGCATCTGGATTAAAAGGTCCCACGCGTAGTCACTGCGTCCTGCTTCCAGAACGAGCACGCTCCGGGAGCTGTTCTCGCTTAAACGATTGGCCAGTACCGAACCGGCACTGCCTCCGCCAATAATTACATAATCAAATGTTTCACTCATAGTAAAAACCTCCTTGAAAATTCAGCTTTCGCTGGCCGAACGTATATAAAAAGCGTTCATCGTATTGTTTTCTTCCGTACCGCGCCCACAAAAATACGGCCGCTTATACAGCGGCTGGATACTCATTTCATCGGGAGCTGATTTTTCGTTCGGAAGAAAGGTTCCTTCGTGTCTTCGTAAGTTAATATGTGCTGCGCGATTAACTTTGTTAAATTTTTATTTAATATATTTAACATTTTAAACTTACCACACGGCTGATTTTTTGTAAACCACCGGCAGAGAACTTTTACGTTTTTTATTTACTCTGCTCCCCGGCAAATTACCAGCACACCGGCTTTTTTGACTTCGGTAAAGTTCTTTATGAGAAGAGCAGTACGGCCAGGCAGTTTTCCCACTCCGGTAGATTAACCGTACTCCGCTTTATGGTATATTTGGCGTGGAGAAAATAGTATGGAAAAAGGACATATGCAGAAGGAGTGACCGGCGATGAGTCAAAAACAAAAAAAACTGCCGTTATACATTCAAATAAAAAATAAATTAGTTTCCAATATTAAAGATGGGACGTGGAAACCCGGCGTCTCCATCCCTTCTGAAAGCCGATTGATTGAGCAGTACAACGTCAGCCGGACAACCATCCGGCAGGCGATCCGGGAAATGGTTCAGGACGGCATCCTCGAAACGAGCCGCGGAGCTCCTGCCAAAGTAAAGGAAATTCCGGAGGAGAGCGTTGGCAATCCCGGTATCGTCCACCACGAAATCGGGACAGAGATGTCGGTGATTATTCTCCGTATGGAAAAAAGCCGGACGCATTACTCCGCGAAACATCACCTTTCCCTGCCGGAAACAGCGGAGGTTTTCTTTATGGAGCGGCTGCGCACCGCTGATGGAATTCCTATCGCCATCCAGCGGTCTTTCTTTCCTGTCGAAGCCGGGGAGACCATAGAGCAGGCGGCCGAAAAGGAATTTGATCTTTTTCCTGCTTTAGGAGAACGAGGGATTTACCATACAAATATTAAAGAACACGTCTCCGCGGCAAACGCTACGCAGGAGGAAGCGGACCTGCTCGGCATGGCCCCGGGAGAAGCTCTCATAACGATTGAAAGAACGACCCTCGGCATTGACGCTGCTCCCATTGAATACAGTATGACAAAATATACGCCGAAAGCTTTCAACTATACGATCGAACTCGAGTAGATCCGCAGCTTATAACTTATTGCAATAAGTTTATACTTATTATAATATGTTAACTGAAGATAAAATCGAAACGGAGGCGAATCATGAGCAAATTAACGAGTATCCGCCATGATAAAACGCAGATCGATATTGTAAAAATGCGGCAGTACCGCTTAGGCAGAGTCCGCGAGCAGCTGAAAGCTCTCGGGTACGGGGGCATTGTCATTTTTGACCCCGTCAATTTAAGATACGCGACAGGAAGCCGGAATATGCAGGTATTCATGCTGCGGAACCCTGCCCGTTATGCGTTTATTCCTGTCGAAGGACCGGTGACATTATTTGATTTTCCAAACTGCGAGCACCTTTCGGACGGAATCGAAACGATCGACGAAGTAAGGCCGGCCACGACGCTTTCCTACGTAGCGTCCGGAGAGAACCTTTATAAAAATGCCCGGGATTGGGCAAAGGAAATCGCGGACCTGTTCCGCACGCATGCCGGAGAAAAGGAAAAGCTGGCCATCGACTATGTACCAGCTGTCGGTGCCATTGAATTAGCCAAAGAAGGCATCGATATTGTCGACGGCCAGGAACCGATTGAACATGCGAGAAGCATTAAAAGCGAGCAGGAAATCCAGGCGATGAAAATATCCGTTAAAACAGCGGAAGAAGGCATGATCCGTATGCAGCAGGCACTGGAGCCCGGCATTACAGAAAATGAATTATGGGCCAACCTTCATAACGTGAATATTTCGCAGGGTGGAGACTACATTGAAACGAGACTTCTCAGCTCCGGCAGCCGCACAAACCCGTGGTTTCAGGAATGCAGCGACAAAGTGATTCAGGACGGCGAGCTCGTGGCGTTCGATACCGATATGAACGGGCCATTCGGCTACTTCACCGATATCAGCCGCACATTTTATTGCGGACAGGGCGAACCGACCGATGAGCAGAAGCGGTTGTATCAAACGGCTTACAAACAGATCCAGAATAATATTGAGCTGTTAAAACCGGGCATGTCCTTCCGTGAATACTCGGAAAAAAGCTGGCAGATTCCCGACGAATTTTTCCCTAACCGCTATTTTACCGTTGCTCACGGTACAGGTCTCAGTGGCGAATACCCTTACATCGTCTATCCCCAGGATTTTGAGGAAAAAGGCTACGACGGCATCATTCAGCCGAACATGGTCCTGTCGGTGGAAAGCTACATCGGCTCCCCGGGCGGAAAAGAAGGCGTCAAGCTGGAAGAACAGCTCCTCGTCACAGAAGACGGCGTCGAAAACTTCTCCGACTTTCCTTTTGAGGAAAAGTTGTTACGATAACTCAGTTCAATATAAAAAGGGGCCGCAGCTTTATTGCTGCGGCCCTTTTTTTGAAAGCGCTGGTTTTAAGGTGATCAGATTCACTCCCGGAAGAGGCTTTCTCCAATCCGCCTCTGAAGAAAACAACGTCGTAAAAATTGATCAACTGATTTCCTATCGCATTTCTCAGCAAATTCTCATTCCTGAAAAGTGATGTGCTAATCGTTTTCCTGAATATTATTGATCCTGAACATCTCCCCAATATTGTATCCGACCCAGCTGCCGGCAAACGGGAAAATGGCGGAAGCTCTCAGTGGGGAATCATCAAAATCCATAAAAATTATCACAGCTGTAAGGAGGATGCTGGCAGCTCCTGTAAATACAGCCTCCGCCCCGGTTCTGAGCTTCCAGCTTCTTTTCCCTTTCTTCTGTTTATCAAAAGCCTGAATAACCTGATTTGTTTTCGTGCCCAGCGGCTTTCCCGTTATCGTTGTGTACAGCATACGTGCTGTAAGGATCCATAGAAACACAGCTAAGAATGGTAATAAAGCAGCAGCCGGACCTCCTGCCTGTATGTAATAAACGAACAGAAGAAAAAGTATAAGCATCATAAGATTATTTTGCACGAGACGCTTCTTTTTTAATTGCTTCACTTCCCGCGGATCCCACTCTGTCTCCTCCATTTTATCCTTCCTTTCCAAACAGGGTGTTTCTAATTCGTTCAAATCTAAAGAACAGGCGGCCTCGCTGTTTTAAAAATACTCCCGGGAAAAAGAGCTCAAAAATCCCCGTTGAAAAACAACGGAATATTCACTACCGATTTCCTTGATAATACTCCTTCACCAGTTCTTCCATCACCTTATTCGTACGTAAAGCTGTTTCGCCGGTACTCGGACAGGTTCCTTCTCCGCGCAGTTCCTGTACAATGGTTTGAATGTGGTTCTGCTGAATATGCTTAGGGTTTTCGATAAAAAACAATTCGTCACCGGAACGATCGGAAAGGGTAACCGGCTTGTCATCAAACATGGAAAATTTTATTTCCCCTTTCGTACCGACAATGCGGTTTACGTCCTCGTTTTTATAGGAGGAAAAATTCCACATGCCTGTTCCGACTGCCCCGCTTTCAAATTTCCACACGCCGCTCACCGTATCCTCCGCTGGATACGAATCAGCCAGATTCACAGCCAGGCCTTTCACATCGTATATAGGACCGAACAGGTAATCAAAAAAGTCCAGCGTATGGGACCCTACATCGTAAAACTTCCCTCCCCCGCTTTTATCGGGAAGAACACGCCACGGCCATTCGCCGTTTTCATCTTTTTGAACGATCTGCTGCGTCTGCTGGATCGAAACGAAGCGGACTTCCCCGATTTTTCCGCTTTCTATTAACTCTTTTACTTTGTTGAAGCGCGGCAGTGACCTTCTGTAGTAGGCGGTGAATAATGGCACCTCGTTCTTGCGGCAGGATTCAATCATGTCTTCGCATTCTGCTGTGCTGTTCGCCAGAGGTTTTTCAACGTACACAGGTTTTCCCGCTTCGGCGGCCATGATCGTGTACTCTTTATGGGAGGAAGGAGGCGTCGCAATATAAACGGCGTCCACTTCGGCGTCCTGAATCAAATCCTCTGCTTTGTCGTACCAGGAAGGCACTTCGTGGCGTTCTGCATAATCCTTTGCTTTCGCACCGTTTCTTCTCATCACAGCCTGAAGAGAGCTGTGTTCTATCCGCTGAAATGCCGGTCCGCTCTTTACTTCTGTCACGTCCCCGCAGCCGATAATTCCCCATCGTATGTCCTGCATATCCTTACCTCCTCTTATGTATACGCCTAACCCAGTAAAACGGCTGATGAAATAAGTATACCTAAAAAAACAGTCGCTGTACCCGGCTGCTTTCCGGGCTATTAATCATTATCCACGGGTGTTTTGTCATCATAGGAGCTGGTTTAATCATTACAGCCGTTTTATTGTCATTATAAGGTTTTTTAATCATCATAAATTAGTTTTAATCATTATAAACTTCTTTTCGAAAGGAATTAATCAACAGCATCCCCTTATTAATCATTAACGGTCCAGAAAGAACAGCCGTCCCGGATAAAACAAAAAATCCTGTCAGCATCGACACTGACAGGCCTTGACGGTATTTACAAAGATACTTTTTCCGTTTTCTTTACATCGGAAAGCTTTCTACCAAACTTTTTCATTTCGATCCACTGCCTGGCTACATCATTAAATTTCTTTTTATCGGCAAGGTCCAGAGCTTTGTCTATTTGAAAATGAAGGACGTTCAGCTGAAGTTCAATGTCCATTTCTGAAAGCAGCACGTGCTGAGTACAGAAATGCTTCAGGTCGTCAGTGTTCATATTGAAACTGCGCTGATTTGCTTCCACGGGGACGTACCATTCGCCTGCCCGCTTATACGTTTGGTCGTGGTAGATGCTGACGATGTCTCCGCGGCTGATATGCACTTCTCCAGAGTGACTGCTGCCTCCCATAGGATACTCGATGGAATGGGCAACAATATAACGCTCGACCATACAGCTTCCTCCCCCTTTTACGGAATGTTTATTCCGAACTTGTCTTTCCACGAAAACAATTATCAGATTAATGCCACTATTATAAGTGATAATAATTCTCAATGTCAAACATAGAGACGCAGAAGAAGCCTCCGCTGACAGAAGCGGGAGGCTTTTTGCTGCATTTTATTCCGTTTCTCGATCTGCAGGCTTTTTTCAGTTCACGACAAACGTTGCTTCGCTGTGGCCTTCTTTTGATTTTTTGACTTCGAGTGTCGCGGGGATGACCTGCTTCATTTCCTGGACGTGGGAAATCACCCCGATCATCCGGCCGGACTGCTGGAGTTCGACGAGCGTGTCCATCGCTTTCTGGAGCGACTCCTCATCGAGCGAGCCGAAGCCTTCGTCGATAAACATCGTTTCGATGGAAATGCCGCCTTCGTACGACTGGATCACATCCGCCATCCCGAGCGCGAGGCAGAGCGAGGCGTTGAATTTTTCCCCGCCGGACAATGTTTTTACGTCCCGCATCTGACCGGTATAGTTATCGAGCACGTCGAGTCCGAGGCCGCTCTGTCTGCCCCGTTTCTCCAGCCGGTCGCTCCGCACGAGAAAGTACTGGCCGTTCGAGAGATTTTTCAGCCGTTCATTGGCAGCGTGGATAATCTGCTCCAGAAATTCAATCTGTAAATACCGTTCAAAGCTGATTTTTTTCGTATTATCTCCCCGGACGACGTCAAACAAGTCTTTGACGAGCTGAAATTCTGTTTCCACGTCTCCCAGCTGCTTTTCCGCCTCGGCGATTTTTTCCCTGCCCTGCACCGCCGTTTCCAGACAGTTTTCGGCCTGCTGGTAAGCTTTTCTTGCCTCTTCCATTTCCTGATTGAGCGTGTCGAGCGTTTCCTGTAATTTATCCAGGTCCACGCGCTCTTTATTTTTCAGTTCTACCTGCAAGTCCCCTGCCTGCACCGTCACCGTGTGCAGTTTCGTATAATACGCTTCCACTTCTTTTTGCAGCGACTCGCGGGCTGCCGGCGGAAGCTTTGCTTCTTTGTAAGCTGCTTCTGTTGGAAAACCGGCTTTTTCCCGTGATTCAGCGTAAGCTTTTTGCAGCTTCTCTTTTTTCGTTTCCGCTTCTTTCACCTGCGTTTCCGCATGCTTAAAATCGGATTCTGCTTTCAGAAGCTTTTCTTGGGCCTCCTGCTTACTTTCCTGCGCACGGGTCCACGCGTCTTCCAGCTGCTGCTTTTTCTTTGCCGCTTCCCCGGTGCGCTCTTTCAGTTTTTCAAGCGACCGCAGTTCTTCCGGAATCGCAGTTACGCTCTGCTCATAAAGGGACTTTTCTGTTTGATAGTCCGTCCGCACTTCCGCAAGCTTTTCGCCGGCTTTTTCGAGTTCTTTGGAAGCAGCTTCAAGCTTTTCCTCGGTTTTTTGAAGGGAGGCCCGGAGTGTATCGACCGTTTCCTGATCTTTTTTCAGCTGTTGAATCACTTCCCCGAGTGCCCGGCCTTCCCGGGAAATGGCCTGAAAGTCGTGCTCTGCGTTTTCCGGATTATACCCGTAAGCGATAACTTCCTGCTTCGCTTCTTCTGTCTGCTCGGCCGCTGTATTCACGCGCGCCCGGGCATTCGCATAGTCCATTTCTTTCTGCTTTTTCACGCTTCGGTTCGCTTCCAGCTCTTCTTTAGACGGTATGTCCTCGGTCAGGACGGCCTTTTCCGGATGGTCTTTGCTTCCGCACACCGGACACGGCTTTCCGTCATGCAGGTGGCCGGCTGCCAGAATGCTCGCCTGCCCGTCAAGCCAGCGGTTTTCCAGACGCTGGAACGCTTCTTCTTCCTTTTCAAAAGTTTCTTTTAATAGAGAAGCTTCTTCCGCGGCTTTTTTCTGCGCCGTGCTCTTTTTCAAATACGCCTTCAGCTGCACGACGATTTCACGGAGATCCGCCTGCTTTTCTGTTTTTGATGGAAGCGTCCGGACACTTTCCTCGAGCGGCTTCAGCTGTTCGGTGAGCCTCTTCCTTTCTTCTTTCGCCTCTCCTGCTTCTTTTTCTTTCGCAGCTGCTTTTTCGGCATGCTTTTCTGCTTCCTGTTTCAAATGAAGCACTTTCTTTTTCCTTCCGTCAAGCTCCTCCACAGCCGGCAGCAGCGCCTCGAGCTGATCGAGCTCTTTTCTCGTTTCCTCCCGCAGTCCGGCTTTTTCCTCTTCCTGCTTAAACGAAAGTTCCGCTTTGTCCCGCTCACCGCAGCACGTACGGTAATGCGTTTCCGCTTTGTCCCGCTGCTGCTTTTTCTGTTCTGCTTCTTCTTTTGCTTCCTCCGCCTGCGTTTCGTACATTTCCAGCTGTCCTGCTTTTTCGGCAAGCTTCAGCCGGCGTTCCTTTTCTTCCACGTGCGGTTTCTGTTCCTCCAGCTCCTTTTTCTCCTGCTGTTTTTCCATGAGGAGGTCCAGTCGCTTATTCATTTCCCTCGCCTGAAGAAGTTCTTCTGAATGCTTCTTCGCCGTGTTTTCTTTCGTGAGAAAAGCTTCATGCGTTTCTTTTTTCGTTTCTTCATAAAAAGTGATTTCTTTTTCCAGCGCCGCCGTCACCTGGTACGTGTTGTAATGTTCCTGTTCCAGGACGTGAAAAAGAGCAGAATCCTCCCGGGGAGGCAGCGCCGCTTTCATATTTTCAATATGTATATCCCGCGCTTTTTTCTGTCCTTCAAACTCTTTCTGCACGTTCTTCCGCTTGGCGTCCAGATGATCGACGACCTTTTTGTAAAAATTCGTCTTGAAAATTTTCCGGAGAATTTCTTCCTTGTTTTCTGTTTCTGACGTAAGAAGTTTGCGGAATTCCCCCTGCGGCAGCATCACAATCTGGCTGAACTGGTCTTTTGTGAGGCCGATGATCGCCTGAATTTTCTCGTTCACTTCCGAGACGATAAAACGGTCGGTGAGCGGCACGTCTTTTCCGTCGATGACTTCATACAGCTCGTATTTTTCCCCGGTCGGGCTTTTGTTTCCTTTTTTTACGTGCGGCAGCTGGCGGAAGACCCGGTAGACGCGTGCCTTCAGTTCAAACGTAAACTCGACCGACGTGTGCAGGTCGTCTTCCGCAAAGTGACTGCGCATCGTGCGGATTTCGCTGCGGTCCTCGCCGCTCGCGTCCCCGTACAGCGCAAAACAGATCGCATCGAAAATCGACGTCTTTCCCGCGCCGGTTTTTCCGGAAATCACAAACAGCCGGTGCTCCTGCAGGTCCTTAAAATCAATCACTTCCTGTTTTTTATACGGCCCGAAGGCGGTCATTTTCAGTTTTAACGGCTTCATTTCCGCTCTCCTTCCTTCGCAGCGAGTTCCTCCAGCGTTTCTTTAAACAGACGGCCGGTTGCTTCTGCCGCTTCCGACCCTCTCACTTCCTCGTAGAACGACTGAAACAGCGTATAATCGTCCATTTTCGTCCGGTCTTTGGAAGCGCCGTTCGTTTCCGTCGCGTTCAGCACCGGGAATTCCCGCTCCACGTGCATCGCATTCGGGTAGACCGAGCGGATTTTTTCCATCGCGGACAAAACGACCGTCTCGTCCAGCAGCTTGACGAACACGTAGTCGTCACACACGTCGTGCTGCAGAATGTCGTCGATATAACCTTCCACCGCATACATATCCCGTTTCGGTACAAGCAGCCGCTTTTCCACATCCACTTTTCCGTTTTCATCGATTTCCACAACGAGGTAGCCTTTTTTATGATTTTCTTCCGACAGGGAATATTTTAAGGGGGATCCGGAATACTGCACGAGCGGATTTCCGACGTTGTGCGCCTGGTGCAGGTGCCCGAGCGCCACGTAGTGAAAACCGTGCAGATAGTCCGCACTCGCCTGATCCGCGCCCCCGATGGAAAGCGGGCGCTCGGACGTACTCGTATTTTCTTTTTCTTCCCCGTGAGTCGTCAAAAACGCGTGGCCGACAAACACGTGGCGGGCCTTGGGATCTTTCGTTTCTTCTATTTTGGCCGTGATCGCCCGTAAGGCGTCATCGTGCGTTTTGATCGTTTCGTCCTGAAGTGCTAAACGGACCTGCGCCGGGTCGGTGTACGGCACTAAATGAAAATGCACGTCGCCGAACGCGTCGGTCAATTTCACCGGCTCTATCGGCAGCTTCAGTTCCCCGGTAATATGAAACCCGGACTGCCTCATCATTTCCCGGCCGAAATGAAGGCGGCTCGGGCTGTCGTGGTTTCCGGAAATCGCAAGAAGCGGTATGCCGCAGTCGATCGCGATCGTTTCCAACACCCGGTTCAACAGCTGCACCGCTTCGGTCGGCGGCACGGCCCGGTCGTACAAATCGCCGGCAATGACGACCGCGTCCGGCTTCTCGGTCTTCACCGCCTCCATAAACTGCTCGAGAATATGTTCCTGGTCCTCCGTCATATACAAGCCCTGGACAAGCTTTCCTAAGTGCCAGTCCGCCGTATGGAAAAATTTCATGTGTCATACCCCTTTTATTTATCTGAATTGACTCCTGTTGCTATAGCAGCTCTGAAGAGATTTGTATCTAACAGCTCCCCGTCAGAGAATATATGTTCTACTGTTAAAATTACTATAACAAATTGTCCGGTGCTTTTGGAAACTTCCTTATCCTCTGTTTTATAAAATTCCCGTAAATTAAAAGGGGATTTTCCGATAAAAACAGAAGGTGACGTTATAAACTGCCGGTAAAGGAGCAGCTCTCCTTCTGACACAGTGAACCGGCTCACTTAACGCACCGGGCACAGTTACTCCTCCAAAATATAAGCGGATTGGATGTGATTTTTTGTGAGTGCGCCCTCTGTCTCCTATACGAAAATCTTTGTCATCGGCTGTGGTTTCTTTGCTCTGATGCTCGTCTGGACGTTTTACAATGCCTACATGCCGTTGATTCTTGGCGATTTTATAGAAAGTGCGGCGATCCGCGGGGGGATTATGGGGCTCGACAACCTGCTGGCGGTGCTGCTTATCCCGGTCATCGGGGCGTGGTCGGACCGGATTAATACACGTATCGGAAACCGTCTGCCATTTCTCGTTGTCGGGATGCCTGTCGCCGCGTTGTTTTTTATGTTAATTCCTTACGGGGCCATGGTCACCTTGTGGGTGCTTCTCGTAGTGGATATTATTTTTCTTTTTGCGATGACTATTTACAGAGCGCCCGTGATTGCCCTGATGCCGGATCATACGCCTCCTGAAAAACGGTCCTCTGCGAACGGTATTATTAATTTTATGGGAGGCGTCGGTGCTATTATCGCTTTGTTCGGTTTGTCGGCACTGTACGGTATCGACCGCACGTACCCGTTTATCGCTGCCGGCCTGCTTTTGTTATTATCGTTTCTGCTGCTGTATATCACCGTTGACCGGAACCCGCCGTATGCAGAAGTTGCCGGAGATGAGTTAAGCGGTCTGCAGGAAAGCGGCTCCTCTTTCTGGAAAAGCCTCGCCAGGCTGAAGGACCCGGAGTTCCGGGGTCACCTGTTTATTTTAACAGCGATCTTCATTTATTTTATCGGTTACTCCGGTGTGGAAGCACAGTTTACTATCTATGCCGTGGAATTTCTCGGCATGGATGAAAGCAGCGCCGGCTTTACGCTCGGCTTTTTCAGCCTCTCGTTCGTCCTGTTTGCGATTCCTGCCGGGCTGATCGGCAACAGGTGGGGAAAAGCGCCGGTGATGCTGATCGGTCTCGTGATGCTTCCGCTCGTCTTTATCACCATTCCCTCTGCGCCCATGCTCAGCCAGGCGATTCCCGGCCTCGATGCCACGCTGCTTCTGCAGATGCTTCTTTTACTCGGCGGGGTGTTCTGGGCCTTTATCAACGTGCAGGCTTATCCGCTCGTTGCAGACCTCGGCGGCAAAAAGAAAATCGGCTACTTTACCGGCCTTTATTATTTATTTTCGATGGCATCCTCCATCGTTGCCCCCGGCTTTTTGGGACTGCTGATGGACGTATTTACCCACCCTGCCCTTGAATATTGCGACCAGATTGAGCCACTTGTGCGGAGTTTTGAGCCAGCATTTGCGGAACATAGAGCCACCTGATGCGGAAAGGGAGCCACCACCTCATCTGGTTAATAAGAAACCTCCCTGTATAA
>NZ_PZJJ01000040.1 GCF_003044065.1 Alkalicoccus saliphilus | reverse complement strand
CGACATATCGCCGGAATCTTCTGTCGTAATGTTTTTTCTCCTTCTCCATTTCCTTCTCCTCCTCCGGTTGCTTTCGTTAGCTGTATTCTATCACTTTGGCGTGTCTACTTTTTATACTAACTTCATAATCCAGAGAAAGTTGGTAGAAATCCGGGAAGAGTTGGTAGAATCGGCCGCCGCACCCACCCAGCCTCCACACACAATCACCGTTTTTTCAAAAACTTAACCAATCCACAGAAAAAGCCGGTATTTAAAAAGCTCCACGACGCAAATACACGTCGTGGAGCTTTTTTCAGTTTGATCAAGCCGCTTCCTCTTCTTCATCGAGCGGTTCTTTCCGGTCGACGATAACAGCGGCGGAAGCGTCACCGATAACGTTCACGGAAGTCCGGAACATGTCGAGAATACGGTCGATTCCGGCAATAAGGGCGATCCCTTCAAGCGGAAGGCCGATATTCGTGAGTACGAGCGTCAGCATGATCAGACCGGCGCCCGGTACTCCGGCTGTACCGATCGATGCGAGTGTGGCGATAAGTACAACGGTCAGAAGCTGCATCGCACTGAGATCCACTCCGTAGAACTGGGCGATAAAAATAACCGCCACCCCTTGATAAATAGCTGTTCCATCCATGTTAATCGTTGCCCCGAGCGGCAGAACGAAACTGCTTGTTCCTTTGGAAACACCAAGGTTTTCGGTCGTGTTTTTAATTGTCAACGGAAGTGTGCCGGCACTGCTTGCCGAACTGAAAGCAAAAATCGCTGCCGGCGCAATGCCTTTAATAAATGTAATCGGGTTCATTCCCCCGAGCGTTTTTACGGCGATACCGTACGTAATGACGACGTGAATAACACAGGCCACAATCATTGCAAGTATTACCTGCAGAAGCGGCAGCAGAACGCCGAGCCCGTGCGTACCGATAATCGGCGCGACAAGTCCGAATACCCCGATCGGAGCGAGCATGATCACGAGACCGGTGATTTTAAACATGACTTCCGAGAAACCTTCGAAAAAGGTCAGTACCGGCCGGGCTTTTTCTCCGACAGCGGAAATAGCAATACCGAGAAACAGAGCAAAGAAAATAATCTGCAGAATGTTTCCTTCCACGAGTGATTCAAACGGGTTCGTCGGAATAATATTCAGCAGTGTATCGACAATGCCGTCCGTTCCTTCTGTTTCCGCAGCGGATTCGTCGATGCTTTCGGCCGGGATGTCGACCCCTTCTCCCGGAGAAAAAAGAAAGCCCATTCCGAGCCCGAGAGAAATCGCGATCGCAGATGTTACCAGGTAGTAGGCAACCGTTTTACCACCCATACGGCCGACACGTTTTAAATCCCCGTGTCCGGCAACCCCGACAACGAGCGTCGCAAGAATGAGCGGAGCGATAATAAACTGAATTAAACGGAGGAAAGCATCCCCGAGCGGAGAAACAACCTCGATCGGTGGACCGACAATGGCCCCGAGAATTACCGCCAGTACAAAGGCGATAAAAATCTGCGTGAGAAAATTAATTTTCATTATGTATGGTTCCCCTTTCTTTGTATAAAATACAGCCTAACACAACTTTTTTGACGTGTAAGCATTTTTTATGCATAAAACGTCCTGCGGGAAGTATTAGTGAATGAATTCACAATCTCTGTTTTTTATTATAGCATTAAATTTACCCGGTGCCACTTTAATTTTATGATGACGGGAAGCGGTGTCCTGTAGGAAACGTGATGGAGGGGCTTCCGCGGTGTGATATTTTAAGCAGCTGCATATGTGCTCTCCAGTAAAATTAATGGGAAAATCCGCATTAATGTATGCCGGAAACGGGAAAAGGTTTGATATACTATAAAGAAGGAACAGTAATAGACGATCCGGCATGAGACATATACATAGGCTGAATAAGCGGCCTGGCCGGTCTCAGGAGGAGGCAGGAATATGAAGCTGACAGATTTAATTCTGGAAAATTTGATTCATGTGCATATGGAAGGCTTAACAAAAGAAGAAATTATCGATGAGCTGGTGGACCGGTTCGCAGAAGATGATGCCATTAATTCCAAGGTGGATTTTAAAGAAGCCATTATGCGCCGGGAAGAACAGGACTCAACCGGTATCGGCCGGGGGGTTGCTGTTCCGCACGGACAGTCGGAAGCAGTGCTGAAAACCGGGGTGGCGTTCGGTCTCGTTGCCCACGGCGTCGACTGGAACAGCCATGATGGAGAACCTGTGCAGCTGATTTTCATGGTGGCGGACACAGAAGACGATCAGGGAGAGCAGCACCTGCGGATTATGCAGATGATTGCCAAAAAACTGAAGGACGACGACTACCGCCAGCGCCTTCTCAGTGTAAAAAATAACGACGAGGCTCTCGAGCTGCTGAAAGAAATTCAGCTGTAGCCTGACAGGCACTTTCCATGTTTATGTGGAAGGTGCCTTTTAGTTGGTTCCCAAGTCCCAACTTGTTTAAAATGAGATAGTGCTTCCCTGAAATCGGGTAAAGGTTATTACAGCATTCGACCAAAAAGATTTTTGATTAAAAAGCAACTCAACCGTAAAGAAAAGAGGGATAGATATGGCTTCAAAATTTACAGAAACGGACGTTGGATGGGAACTGGAACACAGCTATACGGAACTGCCGCAGCTGTTTTATTCTATTATAGAGCCGAAACCGGTGCGTTCACCGAAACTTGTAAAGCTGAATGAAGATCTGGCTGGAGAACTCGGACTGAATATTGACGCCCTGAAAGAAGTGGAAGGCACTGCAGTGCTTGCCGGAAACGCGATGCCCCCCGGCGCGCTTCCGCTGGCACAGGCATACGCAGGACATCAGTTCGGCAATTTCACCATGCTCGGAGACGGCCGTGCACTGATGATCGGCGAGCACGTGACGCCGGACGGAAGACGCGTTGACATTCAGCTGAAAGGATCCGGGAAAACTCCCTACTCCCGTGGAGGGGACGGCCGGGCAGCGCTTGGGCCGATGCTCCGGGAATATATTATGAGTGAAGCGATGCATGCGCTCGGCGTGCGCACGAACCGCAGCCTCTCTGTCGTAACAACCGGAGAGCCGGTGTATCGGGAAAATATCGAACAGGGTGCGGTGCTCGCGCGTGTCGCTTCCAGCCATATCCGCGTCGGAACGTTTGAATTTGCACGGGGCGGCGGAAGTGAAGAGGATCTTCAAAAACTTGCAGACTATACGATCGCACGCCACTTCCCGGAAATCCAGGAAAAAGAAGACCGCTACAGCGCTATGCTGGAGGAAGTAGTGAAGCGTCAGGCAGAGCTTATTGCCGACTGGCAGCTGGTCGGATTCATTCACGGCGTAATGAATACGGACAATATGGTTCTGAGCGGAGAAACGATTGACTACGGTCCGTGTGCTTTCATGAACACGTATCATCCCGATACGTCGTTTAGTTCCATAGATGTGCGGGGCCGCTATGCCTATGCCAATCAGCGTATGATCGGCGGCTGGAACCTTGCCCGTCTGGCGGAGGCGATGCTTCCGCTGTTTCACGAGGACAGTGAAACAGCCGTAGAAATTGCCCAGGAAATTGTAGGCCGCTATACAACTTGGTTTGATAAGCACTGGCTCGACGGTATGAGAGCAAAACTAGGACTCTCCGGGGAGGAAAAAGAAGATGAGCAGCTTGTGGAAGATCTGCTTTCCATGATGAAAGACGAGAAAGCCGATTTTACGAATACGTTCCGAAGCCTCACGCTCGGCTGTCCGGAAGCAACGCCGCTTGCCGGAACGGAAGCATTCGATTCGTGGTACAAACGCTGGAAAGAACGGCTTGAGCGCCAGCAGGAATCGGAAGATGCTGTAAGAGAACGGATGAAGCAGCACAATCCATCTGTTATTCCGCGCAACCACCGGGTGGAAGAAGCATTGGAGGCAGCTGTAAAGGACAGTGACTACAGTGTAATGGACAACCTCCTTGACGTATTATCCGATCCGTATGCCTATACTGCGGAGCAGGAAGCCTACACCGAACCTCCTGCCCCGTCCACAATGCCGTACCGCACGTTCTGCGGTACGTAACAGGCAGAACTGTTCCGGCTCAGTTTTGTCTGTTGGTAAAGTATTTTTGCTTGTATAGATAGACGCTGCCCTGCTTACGCCTTCCGGGACGCTTTCCGGGCGGGCCGGGCTCAGCTAATTTCTTCCTAAGCGGATCTTCGCCTCGTCCTTGATCGCCCAGGAGTCGCCCCTGCGTCTGCAGCAGGAAAATAAAAAGAAGGTTCTTCTTCTAAAAATCGTGTTGATTCCATCCTTTCTTCCATTCACGAGAGGCTTTTTCCTCCGGAACGTCCGGCGGGGACGCCGGTGGGATAAAGCGAAGTCGGAAGATCCTTTTCCATGGCGCAGGCCATGGAAAATAGCTGATGACGAGCCCCACGGCAAGCTTCCGCCGGGGAGTGCAGGAGAAAGCTGTACGCTCAGAAGAATAATTATTCTGAAACCAAGCCTTAATCAACACTCTAGAACTGTTCCGGACTGATCCGGAACAGTTTATTTTATGCTGGGCTACTTTATCTTTTTCTTATCCAGGACGAAAAGGGTTTCCTCCTGCCGCCAGATTCGGGATAACATGTCACCTTCTTTGTTTTCGTGGAAAAACAAGGGTTTTTGTTTTATATAGAGAATAGTTTGTATAGAGCGAGAAGGAGGGAGAACGATGGCGGAATGGTATTTTGCGGACCACGAAGAAGTAAGGGGACCGTATACACCGGAAGAAATGAAAAGTCTCCGGCAGGAGGAAATAATCGGGGAAGGGACGCCGGTAAAACAGGAAGGAGATATGAACTGGTCGTTATTTTATCAGACAGATCTTTCCGCGGTACCGAACCGTCAGGCAGGTCGTGCCGGCTTTTCCAACCAGGTTAAAGGCGCGTTTTTACATACAACGGCGCGGATTAACGAAATGGTCGGGGAAAAGGGGAACATCGATCTGCAGCTGAAAGACGTCTTTTCTGCAGTAATGGAGAAGCATACGAGAGAAGAAAGAGAGCTTCTGTTTATTGCGGGAACGTCCGTCACGACGCCGCCGGAAGAGGACATTCCAACATCCTGGCCGAAGCCGTGGCTGTTTTCCCGCGTTTTTCTTGTGCTTGCTCTTACTTTTTTAATGCTGTACGTAGCTGCTTTCAGTTTTTATAATATGAACGCACTGCCTGGGCTGATTTTTATCGGTGCCTTCACTGTACCGTTTTCTCTGTTAATATTTTTCTGGGAAACAAACGCTCCGAGAAATATCAGTATCGTGGAAGTAGTAAAAATGTTTTTTGTCGGCGGGGTGGCTTCGATTGTTGCGACGCTTTTTTTCTTTTCAGTATTTCCGGTATACGAGCTGACGGTGGGAGGGGCGATCGTCGTCGGCGTGATGGAGGAAGTCGGAAAACTTGTTATCATTGCCTACTTTATTCACCAGCTGAAAGTGAAGTACATTTTGAACGGCCTGCTCATTGGGGCGGCTATCGGTGCGGGGTTTGCCGCCTTTGAATCGGCCGGATATGCGTTTAATATTGGACTCGCGTTCGGAGAGACAGCGCTCATCCAGAATATCTTTGACCGTGCCTGGCTGTCGATCGGAGGCCACGTTGTCTGGGCTGGTATTACCGGAGCCGCACTCGTACTCGTAAAAGGAGCAGGCCCGCTCGCCCAAAAACATTTGACCGATCCTGCATTTTTAAAGCTGTTTGCTGTTCCGGTCGTGCTTCATTCCCTCTGGAACATGCCGATATACTTTTTTGATTTCTTTTACTTCCGGTACCTCGTGCTTATTGTCATTGCCTGGATTTTTATTTTCACGCTCATGAACGCAGGGCTGAAACAAATATCGCGCCAGCACTCCATATAATAAAAAACAAGCAGCCCCGCAGGCACTGCTTGTTTTTTATTATTCTTCCATTTCGTCCATGTCGTCCGGGAAGGTACTCGTATCGATCACTTCTCCTGATTCTTCGTCTTCGACGTTTACTACAACTTCATAGTCGTCTGATTCTACACCGTCAAAAAGCTGATAAAACATTCCCGAGTAAGCGACAGTGAATGCAGCAAAGCCGTCAAAGCTGTCTTCAAATGTTTCCCTGTCGACGAGGAAAGTAAATTCGGAGAAATCATCGCTGCTCTGTACTTCGGAAATGGAAGGGAAATCTTCTCCGTCTTCGATTTCCTCCATGCTCGTACGGATTTCAGCAGCCATCTGTTCCAGCATTTCACTGTGGCCTTGTTCGGTCATCGTGTATGTAGCCGATCCGTCATCATGCACTTCGACGTCAAGAATCGTATCATCCTCTTCTGCCGAGGCTTCCAGCTCTTCCGGTTCCATGTCTGTTTCTTCCATAAAATCGGCCGGGAAGGTAACTGTTCGTTCTTCACTTTCCGAGGCTTTATCTTCGTCAGCCGGTGCCGGCTCATTTTCGTCGTTGCCAATTTCTCCTTCGTTATTGCTGCCAGTTCCGTTATTTTCTATCTGATTATTTTCCGTGTTTTCTTCGCTGCCGCCGCACGCTGTTGCAGCAAGCAGTCCGGCAGCTGCAACACTTGTGAATATGTATTTGCGCATGATCTAACCCTCCCTGTTTTTGCGTTCCTGTATACTTTAACACGCGGAAAATCGCGAAGAAAGCAAAAGCAGATTAACAGAACAGTAAGCCGGGAAACCATGCCGGCCGCCTTGAAAACAGCTCGTTTAAGAGATGGACATAACGCTGCGGCACGCTCAGCGGAACTTACCCGAGGGATTGTGCCCGACTATTTTGGCGGGAGAACCGTCCGTCAAAATGGATTCTCGAACGCTGATCCTCCGGGTGTCCCCGCCTTCGCTGCACAGCGTAAAACAGGTTCATTTCTCATGGTGCAGGTTTTAACTGTGTCCATGTCTCTGTTAAAGCTCCGGACTCTTACGTAAATATCGGGAAATCAAGCTGTTTTTTCTATTAAAACCGAATGGATCGAAGAAATTCCATATAATAAACCCCGTTCTACCGGTAATTTCAACAGGAGTACCTGATGAAACAAATCAACAGAGAAGGATCTTCCCTTTCCTTTTATACGAATCAAGCTCTGTGTTGTGCTTGAAAGTCGCATGTGGCAGTCCTTTCTTCAAGCGCCAGCGAACATAACTTTTTATTAAAAATAAAGGGTCTGTTATTACATAATTATGTAAAAATAATGAGTATTTAATTAATGACGTTTGAATCATTCGTAAAAAAGGAATTATAATAAAAAGCGGCAAAAGGAGGCCGAATAACGATGAAAATTGCATTCGGAGCCATTGTTATCGTTTTCTTTCTGGTTCAGATGTTCACGAGAACTTATCCTTTCGGCGGGATGCTGCAGACAGGTTTAGATTTACTGGCCATCGTCCTTCTTGCTGTGGTTGCTACAATAGGTCTAGGGTATCTGGCTGACAGAGTCCTCGGAAAAGCAGCTCCTCCACCACGTAAAAACGAACCTCCAAAGGACTTGAAAGGCAGTCTGCCATAACTTTTTAATAAGCTCTGCGATTGTCCGGCATAAAGCGCCGGATATTTTTTGTGGAAAAAGTACATAGCTGTTTCATGTATGAATTTCTATTCTTTAAAATTGATAGAGAAATGAAGCGGCTTTTTTTTCATCAATTCGATACAGATGATTATCCGGCAGTGGAAACATGCAGGGACAGTATATCTAATTATTTCTGCCTGCGGGGAGAGTTGACTTTACAGGGAAGAAAAGGTAAGAATAAAAAAAGTACAAAAAATGAGGAGTGGATGATATGCGTATGCAGGAAGAAAGACTCGAAAAAATAAAAGAAGCGAAAGTGACAGCAGTAATTCGTACCGAAACAATGGAAACGGGGGAAAAGACTTCTGACGCCTGTTTGCAGGGAGGGATTTCATCCATTGAAGTCACCTGGACCACCCCGGAAGCAGGAGAGCTTGTAAAGAAGCTTAATGAAAAGAAAACAGATAAAGTAATTATTGGAGCTGGATCTATCTTAGATGGAGAGATGGCCAAAGAAGCAGTGGAATCCGGGGCAGAATACATTGTAGGACCTAATTTCAGCAGAGAAGTATGCGATATAGCAATGAAGCAGGAAATCCCTTATTTACCCGGATGTATGACAATTAATGAAATGCTTGTTGCAGAAAAATACGGGGCCTCGATCATTAAACTGTTTCCCGGAAATCACTTTGGACCTTCATTTGTTAAAGCGGTAAAGGCTCCTATTCCTCACCTTTCTATTATGCCTACCGGTGGTGTAAGTCTGGAAAATATTGAAGACTGGTTTGAGGCTGGGGTCACAGCTGTAGGTATCGGCGGGGAAATCAACCGGGCAGGAGAACAGCAGGATTATGAGAAAGTCAAGCAGCTGGCAGAGGCTTATATGGAAGCGGCAGAAAAAAAATAATCAAAAAAGGGTTGATAAATGTATTCGCTTTCATATATACTTTTGATAAATCGATTTAGTAAACCGATTTATCAAAAGGGGGGAGCGAATATAAAAAAACCTACCTTACAGGATGTGGCCAATTTCGCCGAAGTTTCCAAAAGTACCGTTTCCCAGTATTTGAATGGAAGATTTACGTATATGGGAGCAGAAACCAGAAGGAGAATCGAAGCGGCCGTCCAGGAGTTAAATTATCAGCCGAATGCCATTGCAAGAAGCCTGAAACAGAAAAAGACCACTACGATTGGAGTAGTTATTGCGAATATTCTCCATCGGTTTTCTACTCAGACATCGCGTGCGATTGAAGATTTTTGTCATGAAAAAGGATACCACGTTATTTTATGCAATGCCGATGATGATCCTGAAAAAGAAAAGAAATATATAGAAATGCTGAAAGCAAAACAAGTGGATGGCTTTATTATTTTTCCGACGACGCACAACCGGGAAATTTATGAAAGTCTATTAAATGAAAATTATCCACTTGTTTTTATGGACCGTATTGTGGAAGCGCTATCAGTACCGACTGTAGTCGTTAAGAATCTGGAGGCTATGGAAGAAGTTGTTCAGCATTTAAGTGAGGAAGGAATCCGGGATATGGCCTATGTGAGTTCAGAACTGACCATCAGCCCCCGGACAGAGCGTTATGAAGGTTTTGTAAATGCTTTAAAAAGGCGTGGCATTCCGATGAACGACCGCTGGGTTTATACAGGGAAACTGGAAGGAGTGGGAAATTTCCTCGAAAACATGTTTTCTGAGCTGGAAAAACCGGAAGCAATCATTGCGAGCAATGATTTGAGTTTGATGAAAATTCTTCCGTTTTTGAAAAGAGCCTATCATGGAATACCGGAAAATCTGGCGCTGTTAACTTTTGATGAAGTGGAATTCGCGGAATTTTTCGATCCAGCCATTACGACTGTGGAACAGCCGGCTTTTGAAATGGGAAAAAAGGCAGCGGAGCTGTTAATGGAGCAGATTGAACAAAAAGGAAGCCTGAGCACACAGAAAGCTGAATACAGATTTACAGCCCGACTGAATGTCAGAGAGTCATCCATTAAAAGAAAAAAGGAGAGAATCTAATGAAAAAATATATGATGTCAATTAGTGTACTTGCTGGTGCTGCTTTAATTACAGCGTGCGGGAACAACGCAGCAGAAGAGGGTAATCCAGGAGAAGAAACGAACGACGCTCCGGAAAATGCCGCGGAGGAAAACAACGCTTCAGCAGACGGAGAAAGCATGAATTTAATTGCCGCTACTCAACTCGATTCCGACAGTCCTTTTACCGTAGGGTTTGAACGATTCAAAGAAGTAATTGAAGAAGAAACGGACGGAGAGATTACTGTAGAGATTCATACAGACGGATCGCTCGGAGGTAACGAAGATGAACTGGTTCAGAACATGGAAACAGGATCGGTCGATCTCGTTGTAGCTTCTCCAGGGTTTATGGCGCAGGCAACGAATGTCGTCGACTTTTTCGCCATGCCATATCTCTTCGAAAGCAATGAGCACTGGGAGTCTGTTGTAGACGGCGATATCGGGGACCTCGTATTTGATCAGGTGGAAGAGAACACGAGCTTTAAGATGCTTGGCTACTGGTCTGCCGGTGTACGTAACTATTATGGTTTTGATCCGATCGAATCTCCGGATGACCTGCAGAACGTGCAGATCCGTACGCAGGACTCTCCGGTTGTGACGAACACATGGGAAACACTTGGTGCCAATCCGACAAGTGTAGCATGGGACGAAATGTACCAGGCTCTGCAGAACAGAGTAATTGATGCTTCCGAAAATGATTTCACTAATATTTACCAGGCAAGTCATCACGAAGTAACAACAAACATTTCCCTGACGGAGCATGACTACACGACGCGTATGTTCTTTACTTCTGACGAAATTTACAGCAGCCTTTCTGAGGAACAGCAGCAGGCTTTCGATACAGCGGCAGAAGAGGCAACAATTGCAGCAAGAGAATCTGACAGAGAGCTTGCGGAAGAATCCCTGGATCTTCTGGAAGAAGATGGTATGGAAGTAAATGATGTTGATCAGGAACCGTTTATTGAAATGACGGAAAGTGTCCGTGAAGAAGCAGCAGAATCCCTGGACATGACAGAGGAACTGGAAGAAGTAGAGTCGATGAGGGAGAGTGAATAAAGGGCTTAAAGCAAGCCCTTTTTTTCTTTCTATTCTTCTGGAAGGAATACGAAAGGTGGATAAATGAATGAAAAAAGTCATTGATATTATCGAAAACATATTTTTGAAATTGGCTGCCCTTTTTTTCCTTGTCTTTATTGCCTGTGTCATTCTTCAGGTTGCTTCCCGCTACATTCCCGGTATCAGAGTGCTCTGGGCAGGAGAACTGGCTACCTATGCCTTTATCTGGATGATTTTTATCGGAGCTGCCGTCATGGTCCGGGAAAAGGGGCATTTCACCGTCGGGCTTGTCGTGGATAACGTGAAAGGTCTGCCGCTGCTTCTCGTACAGTCGTTAACGCATGTGCTCATTATGGCTTTCGGTCTCGTAATGATTATTGACGGCTATGGATTAACGGTTCAGTTCTGGGGCTGGTCGCTGAATAATCTTCCGGAAATACGCCAGGGCTATGCGTGGATGGCCATCCCGGTCGGAGGCGCAGCGATGATTTTGTTTGCTCTCCAGAACTGGTGGGAGGATTATGCGAAATTCAGGGATAAACGGAAGGAGGCTGCAGCATGACGGGGTTATTTCTAGTACTCCTTTTTATTTCTCTTATGGTCCTTGGGGTTCCTATTGCATTTGTTATTGGGATTGTCAGCTATGTAGGCTTTTTCATACTGGATGCGATTCCGCTGCAGGCAGTGGTCCAGCAGATGTTCGGTGGGCTGGAATCGTTTATTCTTCTTGCGGTGCCTCTGTTTATTTTGGCAGCCAATATTATGAACCAGGGGAAAATATCTGAGAAGCTGATCAATTTTGCTATCTCACTCGTCGGACATATCCGGGGTGGTCTCGCCCAGGCGAATATTGTCGTTTCCATGTTTTTCGGAGGGATTTCAGGGGCTTCCACTGCTGATACGGCGGGAGTCGGAAAAATTCTTATCCCGAGTATGATTAAGGAAAATTACAGCCGGGGGACTGCAGCCGCTGTGACTGCTTCTTCCTCTACGATGGGGATGATTATCCCACCGAGTATTCCGATGGTTATTTATGGAAGTATCGCCGGTGTTTCCGTCGGCCGTATGTTTCTGGGCGGCGTCATACCCGGGCTTACTATTGGCGCTTCATTAATGGCGTTAGTAGGTTTTATTTCCTACCGCCATAACTACCCGAAGCACGAAAGAGTTAAATTTAAAGAGATTGTTAAGCTTGGTCTGAAAACTATTCCTCCGCTGCTGACCCCTATTATCATTCTCGGGGGTATAGTAGGAGGGTACGTAACACCGACAGAAGCAGCTGTTATTGCCTGTATTTATGCGTTCATTCTGTCTTTCTTTGTCTACCGTACGATCAAACTGGCTGATATGCCGGATATCGTGTACGATACGCTGAAGCTGAGTTCTCTCACGTTATTTGCTCTGGCAACAGCGACTTCGCTGGGAAGACTGATCAGCTATTACAATGTTCCGGGAATTATTGCAGGCTTCTTTGAAAACTCGCTTCCTTATGACTGGATGTTCCTTATTGCTGTAATTTTGATGTTTTTGTTCGTTGGAATGTTTATGGACACGGTGCCTTCGATTATTCTCTTCGTCCCAATCGTGCTGCCTACAGCAATGACCCTCGGACTGGATCCGGTTCATTTTGGGGTGTTGATTCTTGTATGTCTGGCAGTAGGACTTGTAACGCCTCCGTACGGTCTGTGTCTGCTTCTGGCAAGTAAAATTGCAGATCTGCCGATTGGAAAATCATTTTATTCCACGATTCCTTATATCGGTGCCATTTTAGTAGTTATACTGATTATGGCATTTTTCCCACAGCTGTTTATGTGGTTCCCTAATTTGTTTGATGTGTAAAAGAGTCAGACAGACAGCTGGCTGTTATAAACAATACCAGAGTAATAACGAAGGAGCGTAAACAAATGTGTGATGTAATTACGATTGGTGATGCAATGATTACGATGAATCCAAAATCAAAAGGCCCGATGAGATTTTCCAATGAATTCGAGCGGAAAACTGGCGGAGCGGAACTGAATCTGGCCGTGGGCTGTGCACGTCTCGGATTGGAAACGTCCTGGATCAGCCGTGTCGGGGACGATGAATTCGGTCAGCATATTATTAATTATATGCGGGGAGAGGGCATTGAGACGAAAAATGTAAAAAAAGAAAAAGCATATAATACACCGGTCAACTTTAAAGAAATCCGGGAAGACGGTTCTGGAAGTACATTTTACTACCGTTTCCCGTCTCCGACTGAAACAATTACAGCGGAAGACATTCAGTCCTCGAATATAAAGAACGCAAAAATTTTATATTTATCGGGTGTATATCCATCGCTCCGAAAAGAAAATGTAGCTCTCGTACATGAAGCTGTTAAAACAGCTGAAAAATACGGAGTCAAGATCGCTCTGGATCCAAATATCCGCTTGAAGCTCTGGTCGAAGGAAGAAGCTAAAAAAGCTCTGCTTGATCTTCTTCCACACGTTCATATTGTTATGAGCGGAGCAGAAGAAGCTGACATTTTATTTGGAGAACAGACTGTAGAGGAGCATATCGAGTCATTCAAAAGCTTTGGAATCGAAAAAATTGCTGTGAAAAAAGGAGCGGATGGCGCATCAGGAGCTTCTTCCGAAGAAGGGACTGTGGATGCTTCTCCTGCTGCCGTTACAAAGGTCGTGGATACAGTGGGAGCGGGGGATGGCTTCAATGCCGGTTTTTTATACGGAGAGCTCAAAGGGTGGAAACTGGAAAAAACCTTAAAGTTCGCTAATCAGATAGGGAGCATGGTCGTCGCCGTTTCCGGCGATAATGAAGGTCTTCCTTATTTGGAGGAAGTGGAACAGGCCCTCGGTTATAAAGAAAAAATTGAAAGGTAGGGATGAACGTTGAATTTTCAGTTGGCCCTTGACCGTCTAAGCAGGGAAGAATGCCGGCACATTCTAAACGAAACAGCACATTATATTGACTGGATAGAAATCGGAACAGGTGTGATCAAGGAATACGGCATGGCTTTTGTTAAAGAAATCCGCACAGCTTATCCGGATAAGACAATAGTGGCTGACATGAAAACATGCGATGCAGCAGAGCATGAAACAAAACAGGCGCTGCAGGCCGGTGCGGATATCACCACAGTCATGGCTTTCAGTCATAACCAGACGATCCAAAAAGCACTGGAGGCAGCAGAGAAAGAAGGGGGAGAAATCATGGTGGATCTTTTAAATGCTCCCCCGGAAAGAATCGCGGAGCTGGACGAACTTGGTGTGACGCTTGTTTCCCTGCATATCGGCAAAGATCAGCAGGCAGAGAAAATGGTCGGGAGTGATGATTTCATCCCACTTCAGCCTTTCCCCGGAATAAAAGTAGCGGCCGCTGGGGGAATTAATGCAGAGTCAGTTAAGAATCTGCGTGAAGTGAATCCTTATACAGTTATTGTAGGCAGTGCAGTAACAAAAGCCCATAACCCGTCAGAAGCTGCCAGAGCCGTCAGGGAGGCGATCGACAAATGAAAAAAACAGTAGAAACAGTAGTTAAAGAGGTAGATCAGGTATTGAAAAGCTCTCTTGAAGGAAATGACTTCGATGAGCTGGCAGGACGGATCAAAAAAGCAAAGAGGCTTTTTATTGCCGGCGAAGGCCGGTCCGGGCTGGTAGGAAAGATGATTGCTATGCGCCTTATGCATGGAGGATATGAAGTATACGTCACCGGAGAAACAATTACTCCGAGTATCACTGATGGAGATCTGCTGATGGTCCTTTCCGGCTCTGGGAAGACAGGGAATCTTGTGGCCATGGCAGAAACAGCCGGGAAAACCGGAGCGCAGATTGTCAGCTTTACAACCGACAGTACGTCATCTGCTGCCGAAAAGAGTGACCAGGTAATTACCATTCCTGCCGCCACTAAGTACCGAAGAGCAGAAGAGCCAAAAACGATTCAGCCTCTTGGTAATCAATTTGATCAAAGTCTTCACCTGCTGCTCGATGCTTTTATCATTTACCTGGAAGGCAGCAATGGCGAAAACAGTGATTGGAAAAACCGGCACGCTAATTTGGAATAGGGTTACAGAGTGGATGGCTTTTAAATCTATTAAGTAAACAGGAAAGAAACAAGGTACACTCCTAACTAAAAAGGGTATAGCATAGCTATATTCACTTCCCGCAACAGGGAGAGGAGGAGAACGTACAATGTTGAACCAGTTTACATCACGTATTACAGATATTATCGTGCAGGCAGGGAGGCTGCCCGGCTATAAAGTGCATCCGTTTGAAACGTATCATTACCTTAAACGGTTTGTGCCGGATAAGCATCACCTTACGCATGCCAAAGAAATTTATGATATTGATCCAGCCAGGCTGGATAAAGTGGCGGATAAAATCATTAAAAAGCATCTGCAGCGTTTTGCCGCAACCGGTGCGGCTGTCGGCGCTCCCGGCGGTCCCGTGGCCATGTTCGGCGGGGCAGTGGTCGATATTGAGGAGTATATACGACGGATGTTCCTGCTCACTCAGGAACTCGGACACGTGTACGGCGTAGTGCCGAATCCACTGACTTACGAAGAGTCCCGCTCTCCGGACGATTATTTTAAAGCAGTACAGCCGGAACTTCTCAACACCATGCTTGTTTCTCTTGGAGGTGACGGAGAAATTGCGACACTGAAAGCAGTAGGGACAGAAGAAGAAAAACGCGAGCGCGAAAAGCTGGATGAGGAGCTTCTTTACCAGGTAGCTGTGAAAATCGCCGAATTCGTTGGAAGAAAGCAGCTGAAAAAGCACGCTACAAAAATGCTCGGGCGTTCCGTTCCGCTCGTAGGCGGCGGTATTAACGGCACGCTGAACTACTACTATTTGAATAAGCTCGGAAAAAACATGAAAAAGCACCTTCGTGAAGAGCACGATGAGGTGCGGAAATATTTCAGCAAGCAGCAGGTGTGAAAAAATCCCCCTAAATATTTGGGGGATTTTTTCGTTCGAAAAAGCTTCTGGAATAAGGACCGTAACGAATTACAACAAATGACCTAGTGGTATAGACCTCTTTACTTACCTTAAAGGTCGTGCTATCTTGGAGTTTATAATGTAAGCGGTTTCCTTAACTGGCGGAAGAAACCTTTTCCCCCGACCGCTGATGAAAAAGTCCTACATAGTGTACGGGCGCTTCAAAATCATTTATACGAGGAGGAAAAGAGATGAAAAAAGTGAAAAAGTCGATTGGTATAACGGCTCTGGCATTCAGCATGGCTTCAGCGGGCATGATTTCCGGGGCGGGTATCTCTGCAGTTCAGGCAGAAACCGAAGAAGGGCTGCAGGACGTGATTCTCTTTCAGAACATTCCTGAAGCGGAAGCTTTATTTAACGGAGAAGAGCTGGAGCTTGGAGCAGTTAATGTGTATGCAGACGGAGCGTTTACACTTGTGTCCGAAGACTTAACGTGGGAATCCTCGAACGAAAATGTTGCTGAAGTGGCTGAAGACGGGACAGTAACCATGACGGGTCAGCCGGGTCGGTCTTTCATCAGTGTGAGCAGCGGAGAATACACGGACCGTATCGCCGTTGATTTTAAACCGGAAACAAACCGTGGGGGAGGCGGGAAGCCGGAGAAAGTCCCGCAGATCGTTAAAGGAGAAGACGAGCGTTATGACGTCATTTCCCACGCGGTTGACGAAATGTCTACCGAAGAAAAAATCGGCCAGATGCTTATGCCGGATTTTCGTAATTGGGACGGAGAAGGTGTAACAGAAATGCTTCCGGAAATTGAGAAGCTTGTAGAGGAGTACCATCTCGGCGGAGTTATTTTGTTTGCTGAAAATGTAGTAACAACTGAACAGACCGCGGAGCTTGTGGCAGACTACCAGGAAGCGGCGGATAAATTCGGACTGTTAATGACGATCGATCAGGAAGGCGGTATCGTTACCCGGCTGCAGTCGGGGACGGATTTCCCGGGAAATATGGCGCTCGGAGCCGCGGGATCGGAGGAGCTCGCTTATGATACCGGCTTTGCAATCGGCTCAGAACTGGAGTCGCTCGGAATCAATATGAACCTGGCTCCTGTCCTTGACGTCAATAACAATCCGGATAACCCGGTTATCGGTGTACGTTCATTCAGTGAAGATCCGGATCTGACAGGAAGCCTCGGCGTATCTTATACGGAAGGGCTGCAGGACACAGGAGTTGCTGCAACAGCTAAACACTTCCCGGGTCACGGGGATACGGATGTCGATTCCCACCTTGGGCTGCCGGAAGTTCCCCATGATCTTGACCGGCTGCTGGAAGTCGAACTGAATCCTTTTCAGCAGGCGATGGATGCAGATATTGACGCTATAATGACGGCCCACGTCACGTTTCCACAAATAGACGATACACAGGTGATTTCCGAACAGACGGGTGAAGAAATAGCTCTTCCGGCAACTCTTTCCCGCACTGTGCTGACGGAGTTGATGAGAGAGCAGATGGAATATGAAGGCCTGATTATAACCGATGCCATGAACATGCAGGCGATCAGTGACCACTTCGGACCGGTGGACGCCGCCGTGCGTACTGTTGAAGCAGGGTCAGATATTGTACTTATGCCGGTAGGGCTGGAAGAAGTAGCGGAAGGTCTGATGGATGCTGTAGAAGACGGAACGATTACTGAGGAACGGCTGGAAGCATCCGTCGAACGCATTTTAACGCTGAAAGTAAACCGCGGTATCATTAAGGAAGAAACACCTCAGTCCACAGAAGAGAAAATTGCCAATGCCCAAAATGTTGTCGGAGCAGAAGCCCATCAGGACAAAGAGCGGGAAGTTGCGGAAGAGGCTGTAACGCTCGTGAAAAATGAAGAGGTGCTGCCGCTTGCTGCCGACAGCAGTGAAAGCATCGTTGTTCTAGGAAACAGCTATATCGAAACACTCGGCGAAGCTGTACAGGAATACCGGCCGGATGCAGATGTTATTGCTGCTGCTTCCATCGGGGACCTCTCGGAAAACGACTGGGAGCTTATCCGGGAGGCGGATAAAGTGATTGCAGGAACGATGACCGCGACGGTTGCCCAAAGAGATGCTTCCAGTGATCAGATGGCGATGATCAGAGAAATTTCTGAAGAAACGGAAGGGGAGGTTATTGCTCTTGGTATCCGCAACCCATATGACATCATGGCCTATGATGCATACGTGGATGCCTACCTTGCACAATACGGCTTCCGGACGGCCAGCTTTGAAGCTTCGGCGGCTGCGATCTTTGGACAAAACTCTCCATCAGGTAAGCTTCCGGTAACTATACCGGACGAAGAAGGCGGCACACTTTATGAGTTTGGTCACGGTCTGAGTTACGAATAGTATAAAAACAACCGTATGCGGATCTACGCATGCGGTTGTTTTTTGTTGACACGTGACGTTATAACGCCGGTGGTAACTGCGGCGAGAATGATGCCAAGGAAGGCGCCTGCCAGCGAATCGGTTGGAAAGTGAACACCGACGTACAGCCGGGTATACGCAAAAATAACCGCCAGCGGAATTGCCCAGTAACGGGCAGAAGGGAAAAAATACAGCAGAACATACATGGCTGCAAACGATGTTGCGGCATGTGTCGAAGGAAACGATGGTGATATTGGAAGCTCGACAAGCTGGCGTGCGTTCTCCTCCGAGAGCGGTGGCCGGGGCCGGTCCACAAGGAAAGCGACAGCATTGCGTATTAAAAACGTTACGGCTAGACTGCTGATCAGCGTTACCGCGGGTATAACCGAGCCGATTTTTCTTCGGAAAACAAACAGCACTACAGCGATAACCCACCAAAAAAAAGCGTGTTCACTGATCATGGTAAGAAAAACCATCACCGGATCGAGCCACCCGGCTGTCCATTCCTGGTTTAACAGCTGGAAAACCTGGCGATCGGTCTGCAAAAGAGTTTTCATAGGCGGAAGCCCTCCTTTCAAAAAAAGTCGATGGCTTTTATTATGCGTGAACAGCGGAGAAAAAGAAAGTTAGAAGAAAAAGCAGGAGATGTTCCATAAAAGATGGAGTCCGGATTTGCATGGATCAAACCCTACCCGTTCTGACAGGGTTTTAAAAACTGGGTCTGGCTCCACTCGTGCTTTTCAGGCTGTCTCTCTAACCCTTTTGAGACAGCCTCCTTGAAAATAGCTCGTTTTGTAATGGAAATAACGCTGCTCCACTTTCAGCGGGGCTTATCCAAGGGCTTGTTCTCGACTAATTTTGGCGGGAAAACCGTCCGCCAAAATGGATTCTCCAACGGCGCTGATCCTCTGGGGGTCCCCGCCTTCGCTCCACAGCGTTAGAGATATTTATTTTTCATAGGGCAGTTTAAACTGCATGAATATTTCTGTTAAAGCTCCGGGTTCTTACGTAAGAAAGAGAAGACGCTTCTCTGGTGATTCGTTTCAGCAGGTACACTTTTTGGAAATACAGAGAGAACAGGTTTTATTAGATGCAAGACATTTGATCAGTCTGGTATTAACGGAAAAAAGCAGTTTGACTTCCCTATGTTTATCTAAGAGCCAGGTTCCGTGTTGTTTTGAAAGTAGCTGGGAGGATCTTCGTACTTTCGCAGGCGCTCCGCTTTGGTATTGGATTGATGAAATAAAGAACCGTGCCCATGAAAAGCAGAACTTTTCTTTTTTTACCAGGCGCCGGCGAACTTTAACATAGCGTGTAGGAAAGACAGGGGGAATTTCTGCATTCTTCTTAAAAAAAGCGTGGTTCCACCCTCAAAAAATTCAGTGAGGCTTCGTGTTTAAACAATGCTATGGCGGGAAACATATAATCAGTGAAAGATTTTAGAGGAGGAATGCAAAATGGCAACTCAGGCAGTTGGAGCTTATAATAATGAACAAGAATTGGAAAAGGAACTTGATCGTCTGAAACAGCAGGGGCACCGTGAAGAAAACATGACGGTCGTTGCAAGTGAAGAAAAAATTCCAAACCTTTTTGCGAATAAAAGTGCCGGCAGTATTAAAATAGAAAAAATCGATACAGCACCCGGTGGAAACAGCCGGTTTGTTGCTAAACTGAAAGATGCGATCAACGCTGAAGACGAGAAGGACCGTAAAGATAAAAATGAGAATGCATTAAAAGAACACGGCTTAACGCAGGGAGAAGCTGAAAAATACCGTCACCATGTAGAAGAGGACAAGATCGTTCTTCTGCTGGAAGATGTGCCGGAACATTCTTCCGATCAGGCCGGAGATAAGGTAAGTTCCACCGGTAAAGAAAAGGAAAATATTCAAGAGCGCTCTCCACAGGAAGACATGCAGAAAGTACAGGAAGAACAGCAGTATCATAAGCACGCGACCGGTGAAGCGGAAGACGCTGTCAAACCGTCCGACGAAGATCCGAAGACAGGTGAGAGAAAGTAAACCTGGTAAAGACGTTGTATAAACGAGATTTATTCAAAAGAGGAGCCGGCCCGCAGGCCGGCTCCTCTTTTTGCTGTGACGTTATTAATAAGCACTGATCATCGAAGGTACAAATAGTATAGGCTGTTGGAACGAAATCATACTCTGTAAGTTTAATCTGGCCTGAGGGGGGAAAGGAACCTGTAGCATACGCACGGCAGAACAACATATGAGTCATGAATTTTATGAGGAGGAATGGAAATGAGTGTCAGCATCGTTGGTGTTTTTGAGCAGGAAAAACATCTTAAAGAAGAAGTGCAGCTTCTGAAGAATCAGGGTTACCCTCTCAGCAGTGTGACCGTCATAGCAGGAAAAGAAGATCACCCAGCACTTTATTCTGAAAATATTGCACCAGGTGTGCAAATAGAAAAACTTCCTACCCGGCCGCAGGACGACAATGCCGTAATGGCCGTCCTCAAAAGCGCGTTCAATACAGATGAGGAAGACGAGCGAAAAGAGGACAGTGAGCAGACCTTTAAGCGGATGGGTCTCAGTAACGATGATGCCGTGAAATTCAGGGAAGCGATCGACCAGGGGAAAATGGTGCTTTTATTATCCAAATACAAAAAAAGGGACCGGGAGCCTGGTTTAAAAGAAGATATACGGCCTATTACCCCTTTAAATGAACGCGCCCCTGCACCGGAGGAAATAAACGAAAAATCCCACACCGCTCAGGCGGCCAGTGACAAAGTTACAGCGCCGGACCGGGAAGGAGAACAGCAGGAGGACGAGATGACATACGACCGCCGCACCACGTTAGCCGATATGGAACGAATCCACGAAAAACAGCAGCCAGTTCAGAAAACGGAGGAAACAGAAGTGAAGAAAAAATCAACGGAAGAACCACGCCAGGCAAAAGAAAAAATCATTGAGAAAAAGGAAGTAACAGCCGAAGAGCGGGAAGCTCCGGCAGTGGAAACGGAACAGGTGGAAGCTGAAAAACGGGTAAAGGCAGAGGAAAGAGTTGAAGCAGAAGCTTCCAGAGATACGAAAGAACACCGGCTGGACCATGAAGAAGAAAAAGCCCTCCAGCTTCGGGAAGAGCAGTTGGATGTTACGAAAACGGAAACACAAAAAGGCGAAGTCGGCGTTCAAAAGCGCGTCGTGGAAGAAGAAAAAACGATTAAAGTTCCTGTCCGCCGGGAAGAAGTGTACGTAGAAAAACGTCCGGTTCAGGATAAAGAGGCCGTGTCTTCTGAAAATGCAGCGGGTGAAACGTCCGATACAGCATTTAAGGAAGAGTCGGAGGAAATTCGTATTCCTATCCGTGAAGAGGAAATAGAAATTTCCAAAAAGCCCGTTGTAACAGAAGAAGTCGTTGTAGGTAAAAAAGTGTATGAAGATACGGAAGAAAAAGTGGAAAAAGTGAAAAAGGAAGAAGCGAAAATTGATGAAAAAGGGGTCGTGGAAGGACGGACGAACATCCGCGGCAAAGAAGAAGAATAACGTTCAGCGTGCCGCAGCTGAACGTAAAGACCCGGGCTGTCTCCGTTTGAAGGAGGCAGCTTTTGTCTGCAGAATAAAGAAAACGAATACGGGCAGACAGCCGGAGGAGATTTTCCAGGGATTTGGTTTATCGATTCGTATTCAGGGAAAAAAAGAAGTATCTGACACGTTATAAAATTATGATGCAGGAGGAATTCGATATGACAAAAGTAATTGGAACATTTCAGGAGAAAAGCGATGTTATACAAATGGTCGATAAATTAAAAAAAGAAGGGACCGATGTGAGGGACATTACGGTTCTTATGCCGGAAGAAGGCAACCGGACCGTGACGGATGATGATATCGTGCATGGAGTCGGTATCGAACGGCTTGCAACAAAAGACATTCAGGACAGCAGCTTGATTTCCAAAATGAAAAGTGTCTTCAACACAAAAGACGAAAAAGAGCGGCGGGAAGATAAGGAAGACCGTATTCAGGAGCTCGGGCTGAGTGACGAAGACGCAGAGAAACTGAGGCAGGATATTGATAAAAACAAGAGCTATGTCGTAATTACCCATACAGCAGAAGAACAGGCTGAAGCGGAAAAAGAAGGGGAAGCCAAAGCCGACGAAGAAAATAAGGAAAAAACTGAAAAGTCGGCGGCAGAAGAAAAAGAAGAAATGAAAAATAAAAAAGATCAGGGGCCGGGAGTCGTAGATGAAGCGCCTCCTACTCCGGAAGCTGTGGAATCCCATGATAACCGGGGAGAAGAAATAAAAGAAAAAGAAGAAGTGCTGGACAAAAACCAGCAGAAACTTACAGACCGTGACAAAAACGCAAGAGAATGAGCCGGCTGAAAAGAGCAGCGACTGTTACCGATAAAGCTTCACACGAAAAAATCCTGTCAGGAAAGAACTGACAGGATTTTTTCGTGGTGGATTGTCAGACTTGGTATTCAGAGGAACTGCTCTCCGGCCCCCTAATTGCTTCAGGTAAATAAAAACGCGCTTCTTAACCCTTGAACCGGCCAAAGATAATGAACCGGCGGCAAGAAAAGAGAGCTTCGTCCGTAAATGCAGCTATGTCCTCATCCAATGGTAGAATTCCAGGAGAATGTGGGAGTAATAACTTCTTATTTGGTAGTATTATCTTTATTTGGTAGAAAAAAGATGGTAATTGGAAGAATTGCAGAGAGCAGCTGGAACTATTTGTGCCTCTGTCAATAAAGTAGACAAAAGTCTATCAACTTTTTTCGCTCTACGATCCCGTTTTTCCTTTTCTGCCGGGCCCGGTTCCCCTCATCCGGCCTCTGCCCTGATAGAAGGGGGGATCTCT
>NZ_PZJJ01000004.1 GCF_003044065.1 Alkalicoccus saliphilus | reverse complement strand
AGAAGATCCATTTCTTCCGAACAGTGGGAGGAAGAAATTAGCTGAAGCCGGCCCGCCCGGAAAGCGTCCTGAGGAGGCGAAAGCAGGAAATTGCATAGGCATGTATAAAAAACACTTTATAAACAGCCTGAAAGCCCGCCGAAATTCATCCGGCGGGCTTCTTTACTTATGCCTGTTTGGCAAGTTCGATTTTCTTCTGTTCCTGATAATCGAGTCCGAAGTGGGAATGCAGTGCTTCTGACGCACGGATCATGTCCTCCTCCGGAACCACTGCAGATACAGCAATTTCGGAAGTGCTGACCATCTTAATCGCTACTTCTTCTTCAGCAAGCACCTTAAACATATCTGCTGCCACTCCCGGGTTGGAAATCATACCGGAACCGACGATTGATACTTTGGAAAGCATGCTTTCGTGACGTACTTCGCTGTAGCAGAGTGTTTCTTTGGCACTCTCGATAAGCTCCAGAGTTTTGCTCAGATGGGACGAGTCGACAGAGAATGATACGTTGACTCCGTGGTCAGCCGTCATCTGCTGGATAATAATATCTACACTGATTCCTTCATCTGCAAGCAGTTTAAAGAGATTCGACATCGTATCGAAGTGATTCGGCAGTCTCTCGACTGTTACTTTCGTGATGTTTTTCTCAAAGGCGAGTCCCCTCACCGTTAAGTTTTGTTCCATTGTTGCTTCCTCCTCTACGATGGTACCTTCGACGTCTTCCATACTGGAACAGACGACGAGTTTAACATGGGAATTTTTCGCAAACTCCACAGCCCGCGGATGCAGCACTCCTGCTCCAAGGTGGGCAAGTTCCAGCATTTCGTCATAAGAAATACTCCCGAGCTGACGGGCTTTCTTCACATAACGGGGATCTGATGTATAAACCCCTGTTACGTCTGTGAAAATAGAGCACGTTTCTGCATCAAGTGCAGCAGCAAGTGCTACGGCAGTTGTATCCGAACCGCCGCGGCCGAGTGTGGTAATGTTGCCTTCTTCACTCACTCCCTGAAAACCTGCGACAAGAACGGCCTTGCCGTCATCCAGGTGCTGTTCCAGTGTTTCTGTCTGTATATCTTTGATGCGGGCATCCTGATGAACTTCCTCTGTAACGATGCCTGCCTGCCAGCCTGTTAATGAGACAGCTTCAACCCCGATCTCTTTAAGAGCCATAACGACGAGTGAAATTGTAACCTGTTCTCCTGTTGTAAGGAGCATATCCATTTCACGTGGATCTGGTTCTTCCGTAATTTCATCTGCCAGTTCAACAAGCCTGTCCGTTGATTTCCCCATCGCAGATACGACGGTGACAACTTTGTGCCCCTCCTGCATGCGCTGTTTAATGCGCTGTGCAACCCGCTTAATTTTGTCCGTATCTCCGACGGAAGTACCACCGAACTTCTGAACGATCGTAGTCAATGTAGTCTGCCTCCTTTTAGATTATCGTTCAGGACTCTCTCCATCATGCTGGACCGGAAAAAGAATGCCTGAACATTCGCTTTTATCTGTAAAAAGCATTACCATCTAAAAGCTTAACAAAGGGCAGATTTATTGACAAACGGACTGAGCGCCTATTTATTGGAATCTTCCTGTATAGCTTCCGATAAGGCCCGGGCAACTGGCTGAGGTATTCCTACCCTCTGTATTTCTTCCACAGACGCTTGTTTTAGCCTTTTGAGGGACCCAAATTCCTTCAGCAGCATGCGTTTTCTTTTTTCACCAATTCCTTCCACTTCATCAAGAACCGAAGTAAACATCGACTGTTTGCGCACATTCCGGTGAAAACTGATGGCAAAACGGTGTACTTCATCCTGAATCCGCTGCAGCAGATAAAACTCTTCGCTCGTTCTTGAAAGCGTAACGGGCTCCGGGGGATCCCCGATAAGAAGCTGGGATGTTTTATGGCGGTCATCCTTTGCCAGACCGCATACAGGAATCGTCATTCCAAGCTCATGTTCGATTACTTCCTGTGCCGACGAAATCTGTCCGCGCCCGCCGTCGATCACAATCAGGTCCGGCAGAGGCAGCTCTTCACGGAGAAGGCGGGTGTATCTTCTGCGGATAACTTCCCGCATCGATTCATAATCATCCGGTCCCTGGACAGTACGTACTTTGTATTTCCGGTAATTTTTCTTGTCCGGCTTTCCATCAATAAATGAGACCATGGCAGAAACGGGATCCACTCCCTGAATGTTGGAATTGTCGAATGCTTCAATCCGGTGCGGTGTATCAATTCCCATCGCTTCCCCGAGATTTTCCACAGCGTGTACCGTACGTTTTTCATCCCGCTCGATCAGCTGGAATTTTTCAGAAAGAGCCATTTTGGCATTTTTAACAGCAAGGTCCACGAGCTCTTTTTTCTGGCCCCTTTTAGGCTGAACTGCCTTTATACTTAAAAATTCTGAAATAATATCCGTGTCCGTATCTTCCGGCACGAATATCTCTTTTGGTTTTTTATGCTGCGTGTCAAGGTAGAACTGGCCGAGAAACGTGTAAAAATCTTCCGTCGGATCCTGATATACCGGGAACATGGAAACGTCACGTTCGATCAGCTTGCCCTGACGTACAAAAAAGACCTGCACGCACATCCAGCCGCGGTCAACATGGTAGCCGAACACATCGCGGTTTGTCTGTTCAGTCATCGTCATATTCTGCTTTTCCATTACTGCTTCAATATGCTTGACCTGATCACGCATTTCTTTTGCCCGTTCAAAATCCATCGCTTCCGACGCTTCGTACATTTTCTTTTTAATATTTTCTTTTATTTCTTTATGACCGCCGTTTAAAAATTGGCTGATTTCTTTAATCATCTGCTGATTCTGCTCCTGCGTCACCGTGAATTCACACGGCGCCAGACACTGTCCGATGTGGTAATAGAGACATACGCGGTCCGGCATCGTCCGGCATTTGCGGAGCGGATACAACCGGTCGAGAAGTTTTTTTGTTTCATTCGCTGCCTGGGCGTTCGGATACGGACCGAAATACTTCGCTCCGTCTTTTTTGACTTTTCTCGTCGTCAGCAGCCGCGGATGTTCTTCTTTCGTAATTTTCAGGAAAGGATACGTTTTATCATCCTTCAAAAGAATGTTATACCGGGGTTCGTATTTTTTAATCAGGTTCTGCTCCAGTACAAGTGCTTCCAGATCTGAACCGGTAACAATATATTCAAAATCGCGGATTTCACTGACGAGCCGCTGGGTTTTCGTGTCGTGGGAGCCAGTGAAGTAGGAGCGGACCCGGTTTTTTAATACTTTCGCCTTTCCTACGTAAATAATCGTCCCCTGTTTGTTTTTCATTAAATAGCAGCCTGGCTGGCCGGGAAGCAGCTGCAGTTTTTCTTTCAGTGCGTCCATTCATTCATCCCTCCCGCTCCGTACAGAAAGGAGGTGCCTCTCATAAGGAGACACCTCCGTGCTATCTGCATTTTATAGATGTTTGTTCAACGTGTTGGCAAGCTCTTCTTTCGGCTTAAAGCCTACAATCTGGTCTACTACTTCGCCGTTTTTCATAACGAGAAGTGTTGGAATGCTCATTACACCGTATTTGCTTGCTGTTTCCTGGTTTTCGTCCACATCAAGTTTGACGATTTTTACTTTGTCTCCCATGTCTCCGTCAAGATCTTCAAGAACTGGAGCAATCATTTTACACGGTCCGCACCAAGGTGCCCAGAAGTCTGCAAGTACTACGCCGTCGCTTGTTTCTGAACCGAAGTTTTGATCTGTTACATTTACAATTGCCATGATTATATTCCTCCTTCAATAATAAGCGTTTACTGATAGTTCCAGTATAACGGATACACCCCGGGGTTAAAAGTATTCTGCTTTTCCTAAGGGCTAATCATATTCTAGCTTACCATGCCCGGAGGTGCAAAAAAACTGCCTGGTATTCTTTTTACCCGTGAGAAGTCCGCTGGAAACATTCCAAGGGACTTCCCAGGCTGTTAATAAAGTATTTTTTATACAGGCGTAGACATCTCCCTGCTTTCGCCTCCACAGGACGCTTTCCGGGCGGGCCTCTACCTCCCACTAGTCGGAAGAAATGGATCTTTGCCTCGTCCTGGGTCACCCGGAACGAGGCCCTGCGATTCCTGCAAAGAAATCAAGAAAAAGTTTTCTGTCATGAAAAATCCACTCTTAAAAACCGTTTTCTTCAATAGGCTACCTTGAAAATAAAAAATGAACCTCTGCTTTCGTTTCCACGGAGAGGCTTTCCGAGCGGGCCGGCCTCAGCTAATTCTGTCCTCCTTTTGTCGGTCAGAATGGATCTTCGGCTCGGCCTTACTCGCTCTGGAGTCCCTCCATGTCCACTACAACTTACGGTAAAAAGACCAGGCATAAACAGGATTCGTTCCACCTGTTTGGATATGAGATACTCTTATTTAGAAAAGAACTTTTTCATTCCTCCTGGTGCAATGATTTTGCATGAATGTCTCTGTTAAAGGTTAAGGTTCTTACGCAAGGAAAGGAAAGATCCTTCTCTGCTGGTTTGTTTCATCAGGTACTCCTATTGAAAATACCGATGGAATGGGTTTTATTATATGGAACTTATTTGATCAATTTGGTTTTAATAGAAAAAGCAGTTTGATTCCACCATGTTCGCGTAAGAACCAAACTCCGTGTTGTTTTTGAAGGTTGCCTGCACCTGTCCTTCTTCCGGGAGGATCTGCGCGCTTCCACAGGCGTCTCGCAAAATCACCTGGACATCGGTTTTACGGAATAAAGAACATTCTTCTATAAAAAACAAAGAGGAAACCGGCCCGTGTATGAAGGAGATTGGAGGATAGGGCGCATCCTACCCGAAAATCTTCTTCACGGCAGGCTCGGTAAGATAAGGAACTTATACAACGACTGGAATACATATTCTGAACCAATTATTTAATCAACAAATTGAGAAGTCCGCTGGAAACATTCCAGCGGACTTCTCAGGCTGTTTATAAAGTGTTATTTATACATGCCTATGCAATTTCCTGCTTTCGCCTCCTCAGGACGCTTTCCGGGCGGGCCGGCTTCAGCTAATTTCTTCCTTCCACTGCTCGGAAGAAATGGATCTTCTGCTCGTCCTATCTCGCCTCGGAGTCGCCTGCTGCAGCTCCAGCAGGAAAATAAAAAGAAGGTTTCTCTTCTAAATAACGTGTTGATTCCGCCCTTTCTTCCATTCAGGAGAGGCTTTTTCCTCCAGAACGTCCGGCGGGGACGCCGGTGGGAATAAGCGCAGTCGGAAGATCCTTTTCCATGGCGCAGGCCATGGAAAATAGCTGATGACGAGCCCCACGGCAAGCTTCCGCCGGGGAGTGCAGGAGAAAGCTATACATTCAGAAGAATAATTATTCTGAAATCAAGACTTAATCAACACTCTCAAAAGTCCGCTGGAAACATTCCAGCGGACTTCTTCAGCGTATTTATACTAATACTTTTTTAAATTCTTCTGTCAGCTTTGGTACGATTTCGAACAAGTCGCCTACGATACCGTAGTCGGCAATCTGGAAGATTTCTGCTTCCGGATCTTTATTGATCGCTACAATGATTTTAGAGTTGGACATCCCCGCTACGTGCTGGATCGCCCCGCTCAGTCCGACGGCAATATAGAGATCCGGCGTAACAACTTTTCCGGTCTGGCCGATCTGCATGGCATAATCGCAGTACTCGGCGTCACAGGCACCACGGGAGGCTCCCACCGCTGCGTTCAGAACATCTGCCAGCTCGTCGAGAATTTTGAAGTTCTCTTCGCTTTTCAGGCCGCGTCCACCTGCAACGATGACGGAAGCTTCCGACAGATCCACGCCGGATGTCGTGTTTTTCACGACGTCCTTGATAACTGTCTGCAGGTCCTTAATGTCGACATCCAGTGTTTCAGCCGAACCATTTTTCCCTTCATCTTTTTCCGGTGCTGGAATGTTGTTTGGACGGATAGTGAAGAACTGCAGCCCCTCTTCGATTTCCACTTTTTCAAACGCTTTACCGGAATAGATCGGACGGATAAATGTAGCCCCGCCTTCAATCGCCACTACATCAGAAACAAGACCGGATCCAAGTCTGCTCGCGAGCTTCGGTGTAATATCGCGGCCGATGGACGTGTGTCCCATGACGATCCCATCCGGATTTTCCTGTTCAATCACCTGCATAAGTACCTGGCTGTAAGCTTCCGGCGTGTACTCCTTCAGTTTGTCTGAATCTACAGAAATAACACGGTCTGCTCCGTAATGGAACAATTCATCTGCAACGGAGGAGACACCCTCTCCGAGAACGACACCGACGATCTCCGCGCTTTCGTCCACCATTTTTGCAGCCCCGACAGCTTCGAACGATACGTTACGGAAGCCTCCATCTTTTACTTCACTGATTACAAGCTGTTTCGTCATTATACGTCACCCTTTCTAGTCATCTGCGCTTATATTACTTTCGCTTCGTTTTTAAGGAGTGTTACTAGTTCGGACACCTGGTCTTCCGGTTCGCCTTCAAGCATTCTGCCGGCCTGCTTTTCCGGTGGCAGATAGCGGTCCACTGTTTTTGTTTTTCCTTCCACATCTTCCTCATCGAGGTCGAGATCATCAAGATCGAGTGTTTCCAGCGGCTTCTTTTTTGCTTTCATGATCCCTGGAAGAGACGGATAACGGGGCTCATTCAGTCCCTGCTGAGCGGTAACCAACACCGGGAGCGGGACTTCGAGCATCATCTGATCTCCTTCGACATCTTTCTCGATTTTTGCCGTGCTGCCTTCAATCACAATATCGGTAATGGATGTCACGTGATTGATGCCAAGCTGGTCCGCCAGGCGGGGTCCTACCTGACCGGAGCCGCCATCGACGGCTACGTTTCCGCCGAGAATAATATCTGCTTCCTGATCTTTAAAGTACGCCGTAAGCAGTGCCTGCGTAGTAAATGTATCTCCATCTTCCACGTCTTCGTTATCAATAAGAACGGCTTTATCGGCTCCCATTGCAAGCGCCGTACGAAGCTGCTTTTCGGCTTCCTCTTCGCCCACTGTAACGACCGTGACTTCCCCGCCATGCTCGTCACGGATCTGAATGGCTTCTTCCACCGCATACTCATCGTATGGGTTGATGATGAATTCCGCTCCATCTTCAACGATCTCACCGTTGTCGATCTGGATTTTTTCTTCTGTGTCAAACGTGCGCTTTAAAATAACAAAAATATTCATGCTATTCCCTCCTATGTTTGCCGCGCTTTTAAGCGCTTTCATATGACTTATATAAAAAAGCTGCAGTGTACAGCTTATTTATCCTGAAACTCGGGCTTTCTTTTTTCAAGAAAAGCATTGATTCCTTCTTTCGCATCGCTGGATTCAAACGCATCCCCGAAACGAACGGCTTCTTTTTCCTGTCCCCGTTCAATTGGATCGGTTTCTGCGTGCTGAAGAAGCTCCACAATGTACTGAACGGTCTGCTTTCCTTTATAACGGACTGCTTCTGCAAGTTTTTCTGCTTCCTCCAGATGCGTCCCTTCACTGACTGAGCGATTGATCAGCCCGTGCCTTTCTGCTTCCGTAGCGCTCAGCGGCTCCGCAGTAAGAAGCATTTCCATTGCTTTTGCTTTACCTACAAGCTTCGGCAGGCGCTGAGTACCGGCAAATCCCGGGACTAGGCCGAGCTGAAGTTCCGGCAGGCCGAGCTTTGTTTTTTCACAGGCAATCCGGATATGACAGGCCATCGCCAGTTCCAATCCGCCTCCGAGTGCCGCCCCGTGAATGGCTGCTATAACTGGTTTGGAGGATGTTTCAATCTGCCGGAATATACGCTGGCCCTCTCTTGCCAGATCCGCAAATTCATTTCCGTGCTTTATCCCGGTAAATTCCTTAATATCTGCTCCTGCGGCGAAAAATTTCCCTTCTCCATGAAGGAGCACAACCCGTACTCCGCTGTCTTCGAGAAATGATTCCATCGCTTCGCCGATCTCGTGAATCATGCTCTGGGAAAGAGCATTTGCCGGCGGCTTGTTCATCGTGATCGTTCCGATACGGTTTTCTACTTTCGTGGATATAAACTGCCAGTCACTCATCTTTGTTCCTCCATTCTCTGCGGTGCATTCAACCCTTTCATCAGGAACTTGTGCAGAGATTCCGCAAGCGGTGAAAGTGCATAGCGGTGATCCTTCATTACCCAGTTGGTAACCACTTCATCGATGGCTCCGAAAATCACCTGGCGCATCATGCGGGTATCAATATCTTTATCGAATGCCCCTGAATCTTTTCCTTCTTCAATAATAGAATCAATCAGTCCAAGATAGTCTTTCAATACTTCGTTGACTTTAAAGCGTATCGAAATATTGGACTGTCTCAGTTCCAGCTGGGTAACCAGCGCAAGGTCATGATCTTTTTCAAGCAGGGTGAGATGCGTATAGATTAAAATGTATAACTTTTCCTCTATAGTTGTAGCATACTGTATTTTGTCTTTAATGTAATCAACAAATACTCCCATTTTTTCTTCAAACAGTGAAATCAGAATATCTTCTTTATTATTGAAGTAAAGATATATTGTCCCGTCAGCGACGCCTGCTTCTTTTGCTATTTTGGAAACCTGGGAATGATGGTAGCCGTTTTCCGCAATAACTTTCACGGCGGCATTGATAATTTTTTCGTATTTTTGTCCTCTTTTTTTAGCCATAGATGTCGACTCCTATTCTGACCGGCAAAAAATGAATGACCATTCATTCATATCCTGATGATACCGAATTCCGCTCTGCCTGTCAACGACCAGAGCGGAAAAGATTTGTCTGTCCTCATCTTACCGGACTCTGAAAGATTTAGCTAGACTTCTGACGCTCTTTTTCTTCTTCCTGGAGAGCACGTCGAAGTACTTTACCTACCATCGTTTTCGGAAGCTCCTCCCGGAATTCATACAGGCGCGGCACCTTATACGACGAGAGCTGTGTGCGGCAGAACTTATCCAGCTCTTTTTCAGATACGTCCTTCCCTTCCTTCAGAACGACAAATGCTTTAACGGTTTCTCCACGGTAAGGATCCGGCAGTCCAACGGCGACCGCTTCCTTCACCGCTTCGTGTTCATACAGTACTTCTTCTATTTCCCTTGGATAGATATTAAATCCTCCGGCAATGATCATGTCCTTTTTCCGGTCTACGATATAAAAGTAACCTTCTTCATCCATGTAGCCCATATCTCCCGTATAGAGCCAGCCGTTCTGCATCGCCTGTGCGGTATCCTCCGGGCGGTTCCAGTAACCCTGCATCACCTGCGGTCCACGGATAAGCAGTTCTCCGACTTCTTTCGGTGATGCTTCCTCCCCGGTTTCCGCAGACAAAATCATCACGTCCGTATCCGGCCACGGCAGCCCGATACTGCCTGTCGGTCGTTTTCCCCACATTAAATTAAAATGGGTGACAGGAGACGCTTCCGTGAGGCCGAACCCTTCCGACAGCTTTCCACCTGTCAGTGTTTCAAACCGCTGCTGTACTTCGACCGGCAGCGGAGCAGATCCACTGATGCACACTTCGATGGAGGAAAGATCGAATTTCTGGACGTTCTGATCGTTAATCAGACCAATATACATCGTCGGCGCTCCCGGAAAGATGCTTACTTTCTGACGCTCGATCGCTTTCAGCGTCTGCTTTGTATCAAACTTCGGAAGGATAACCATTTTTGAGCGGTCCATAATAGCAAAGTTCATTCCGACCGTCATGCCGTACACGTGAAAGAAAGGCAGTGCACAGAGGATAACTTCTTCCCCGTGTTTGATATTATGCATCCATCTGATGCACTGAGTCGTATTGGCTACGAGGTTTTTATGGGTAAGCATTACTCCCTTTGCAGCGCCGGTTGTTCCTCCCGTGTACTGCAGCAGTGCCAGGTCGCTGTCCGGGTCCGTCTCGACCGGTGTCAGGCGGTTGCCGGAATTTTTCACCAATTGAACAAAACTGTGATTACTGCTGTCGTAGGAAACGTCGACTTTAAGACCGGTGTTCTTTTTTTGAATAAAAGGGTAAATCATATTTTTCGGAAACGGCAGGTAATCTGCAATTTTTGTCACGATGACGTGCTCCAGAGCGGTATTATTTCTTACTGACTGGACTTTAGGATAGACAAGATCCAGACAGACAATCACTTTTGCCCCGGAGTCAGCCATCTGGTGTTCCAGTTCCCTTTCTACATACAACGGGTTTGTCTGAACAACAATTCCTCCGGCCATCAGTATTCCGTAATAGCTGATAACCGACTGGGGCGTATTGGCAAGCATGATCGCCACCCGATCCCCTTTATGTACGCCCAGCTTCTGCAGGCCTGCAGCAAACCGCTCTGCCTGCTCGTAAACTTCTTTAAATGTCATGGAAAGACCCATAAAATCGAGGATTTTTTTCTCCGGCTCTTCCTCCGCTCCTTCTTTCAGAAACGAATGAAGTGTTTTATCCGGATATTCCAGGGATTCCGGAATCGCATCTGGATACTGGCTGAGCCATGGCCTCGCAATAGTTTCTGTAAGCATAATATATCCTCCTGATGCCCATTCCTGATGCAGATAAACATCTCTCTTTAACAGCCAGGAAGAGAAGCCGGACGCATCCGGCTCCTTCCAGGTTTATTTTTTGTGCTTTTCCCGTTCTTCTTCTACAAGCACCCGGCGGAGTATTTTTCCTACCATCGTCTTCGGAAGCTCTTCACGGAACTCATAGTACTGCGGTACTTTGAAGGAAGCCAGATAATTTCTGCAGTGCTCGTCCAGGGCATCTTCTGAAAGCTCCACCCCTTCTTTCGGTACAACAAACGCCTTGACCGTCTCCCCACGGTAAGGGTCCGGCACACCGATGACACACACTTCCTGAACACCTTCATATTCATAAAGCACTTCTTCAATTTCACGTGGATAAATATTGAACCCACCGGCGATAATCATATCTTTTTTACGGTCCACAATGTAGAAGAAGCCTTCTTCATCCATGTAACCCATGTCCCCCGTCAAAAGCCAGCCCTCCATAAAACTTGCCTGGGTGGCCTCCGGCTGTTTCCAGTAGCCTTTCATCACCTGGGGGCCCTTGACCATCAGCTCCCCGACTTCGTTCGGTGCCGCTTCCTCCCCACTTTCAGCAGAAAGCACCTTAACATCTGTATCAGGCCACGGAAGTCCAATGGATCCCTGCTTCCGCCTTCCCCAAAGAAGGTTTGAAATGGCGACCGGCGACGTTTCGGTCAGACCGTAGCCTTCCACAAGCCTTCCGTTCGTCACTTCCTCAAACTTCGTCTGCACTTCCACAGGGAGCGGGGCCGATCCGCTGATACAGGCTTTGATGGAGGAAAGGTCATATTTTTTGATATCCGGATGGTTCAGCAGGCCGATATACATCGTCGGTGCTCCCGGGTAAAGGGTTGCTTTATGTTTTTCAATGGATTTTAAAATTTCTTTCGGATCAAATTTAGGAATGATAATCATTTTAAAAGCCATACGGACCGAAAGATTCATGACGGTCGTCATACCGTACACATGAAAGAAAGGCAGGGCAGCGATAATTACTTCTTCTCCGGGCTGCAGCTTATACATCCACTCTTCACACTGCTGGGTGTTTACGACCAGGTTGTAGTGGGTCAGCATGACACCCTTTGCAGGGCCCGTCGTTCCTCCCGTATACTGCAGCAGCGCCAGGTCTTCTTTTGGATTCACATCGACCGGTATTTCTTCCGCCCGCCCTTTTTCGATCAGTTCTGTAAATGAAAGCAGGGTACTGGAATAAGTAATATCCACCTTAATACCGGTATTTTTCTTTTGAATAAACGGATAGATTTTATTTTTAGGAAATGGCAGATAGTCTTTAATGCCGGTTACAATAATGTGCGTCAGCGGTGTTTTTTCCTTTACTTTGGCTACCCTTGGGTAGACAAGATCCAGGCAGATCATCACTTTGGCATCAGAATCGGTCATCTGGTGCTCAATTTCCCGTTCCACGTACAGCGGATTAGTCTGGACGACGACACCTCCGGCGAGCAGTATTCCATAATAGCTGATTACAGCCTGCGGTGAATTTGCGAGCATCACCGCCACGCGGTCACCTTTTTCGACCCCGAGGCTTCTCAGCTGATCCGCCAGTTTCAGAGCTTCCTCATAGACAGCACTGTACGTCAGTTCCTTGCCCATAAAATGAAAAGCTGTCTTTTCAGGAAAATCCCGGGCCGCCCGCTTCAAATAGTATTGAAGGGTCTGCTCCTCATAATCAATGGATTTCGGAATTTCCTGTGGGTAGGATTCAAACCACGGTTTTTCAGTTAACGTTGTCATGACAATACCCTCCCTGTTTTCCTATCACTCTGTCTGCCGGTTCATGATGTTCTGTCCATCCCGTCACGAATCCTCCGGCTCCCCTCCGTATGAGCTCCGTCACAAAACAGACAAACATTCCCTCTTAGTCATATTGTAATGAAAACGCCTTCAAAAAGAAACAATATTTGAAAAATAATTCCGTTAAATTGAATACTCATTCATTTTACAAGTAATCCCACCTTCCTGTAAAGTTTTTGAAGAAGACCATTCTCATAGCCCATTTCTATCCTATCCTCAGGCTGTTGAGCTATTATTTCGTTATAGATGGACGGTTTGGTAGTGGGGTTTTGTCGTCAGCTGTATGCTCACCGGCCGAGAAGGATCTTCTGGCTGCGCTGCACCTCCGCCGTTATGAAGAACAGTTTCTTTATCGAAAGGCTGCCTTGAACAATAAAGAGAAACGTTCGCTTTCGTTTCTACGTCCCGGAAAGCGGAAGCAGGACAGCGTATATCCGCACACGCAAAAACACTTTATTCAACAGCCACAAATAAATAACCCCGGTAGTTTTCCCTGCCGGGGTTATTCAGAGTGTTGATTAAGTCTTGGTTTCAGAATAATTATTCTTCTGAGCGTATAGCTTTCTCCTGTACTCCCCGGCGGAAGCTTGCCGTGGGGCTCGTCGTCAGCTGTTTGCCCTCCGGCCGTGTAGGATCTTCCGACTTCGCTTGTTCCCACCGGCGTCCCCGCCGGTCGTTCCGGAGGAAGAAGCCTCTCCTGAATGGAAGAAAGGGCGGAATCACCACGTTTTTTCGAAGAGAAACCTTCTTTTTATTTTCCTGCTGGAGCTGCAGCAGGCGACTCCGGGGCGATGAAGGACGAGCAGAAGATCCATTTCTTCCGAGCAGTGGGAGGAAGAAATTAGCTGAAGCCGGCCCGCCCGGAAAGCGTCCTGCGGAGGCGAAAGCAAGGAAATGCATAGGCATGTATAAAAAACACTTTATTCAACAGCCTCAAATAACCCCGGCAGTTTTCCCTGCCGGGGTTATTTGTCTATGCCATTCCGCATTCTCTTTCTGCAGCAGAAGCCGTGCGTCTTATGCTTCGCCTAAATAAAAAACACCCAGTAAATCATGCCGCCGATAAGGAAGGCAGCACAGAATATCATAAGTATTTTTGCAAGTCTTTCCATAGTTTCGGCCTCCCGTAATTTATATACTTGCCCCGATAACGAACGAAAGGGATACAGCCAGTATGAATGAAAGCAGTCCGACGGCCCGGTTATCTGCCTCAAGCTCTTTATCCACTTTGAATGTCGGTGTCAGAAATTCAAAAATAAAGTACACAAACAGAAGCAGGAGAAAACCGTAGCCCCCCCATCCCAGCATACCGAGAACAGAATCATTAGCTTCGATGGAATACCGGAATATATTGGCTATACCAAACACTTTCCCTGAAGTCGCCATAGCAACAGCCATATTCCCTTTTCGGAATTCCTCCCAGGTCGTGTAGGGTGTCACCCATTCAAATACAGCAAGCGCTACAATGATGGATAAAACGACGACACTGTATACACCTGCTGTATAAATGTAGTCGTGCTGAAACAGGGTTTCCACGTTTTCACCCCCCCCTTTTACTTCAGTTTGGCAATCGTTACTCCGGAGCCGCCTTCGCCCTGAGTTCCGGGACGGGTTTCCGACACATTCCGATGCTTTTTCAGCAGCTCCTCCACTCCTTTTCGCAGAGCGCCGGTTCCTTTTCCATGAATAATTGATACCTGATGATAACCGGCAAGAACCGCTTCATCCAGATACTTTTCCACTTCCATCATCGCATTTTCGTACCGTTCTCCCCGGAGGTCGAGCTCTGTTTTTACGTGCCCGCTCCTGCCGCGTACCATCGCCATCGGTTTTGTTTCTACGGGCTTCGGCCGGCTGATATAGAGAAGATCGTCTTTTTTCACTTTCATTTTCATAACACCGAGCTGTACTGTGTACTCATTTTCGTTCGCTTTATCAACGATCGTTCCTTTTTGATTGAAGCTTTCCACTTTTACTTCGTCTCCGGGTTCGAGTGTATCAATCTGCGGTTTTTTCTTTTTTGGTTTTTTCTTTTTCTGCTTTTCTGCAAAATCAGGTTCTGCTTCGTCCAGTTTCTTTTTCGCTTCGATCAGTTCGTGTTCCTTGATCGCCGGGTTGTTTTTCTGCATTTCACGAAGGTCGGAAATAATACTTTCCGCTTCCTCCCGCGCTTTACGGACGTAGCCGGCCGCTTTGTCTTCTGCCGACTGTAGAAGCCGGTCCTTCTGATCTTCCCATTCCTCCATTTTCTGCGAAAGATCCTGGTGAAGCTGTTCCGCTTCTTCCCGGAGGGCTGCTGCTGCTTCCATTTCTTCTTCAGCTTTTTTCCGGCTTTCTTCCAGAGAGGAAATCATATTTTCCACTTTGTTTGTTTCTGTGGAAATTTGATTTTTGGCCTCTTCGATAATACTTTCCTTAAGTCCGAGCCGGCTGCTGATAGCAAATGCATTACTTCTTCCTGGCACACCGATCAGGAGACGGTAAGTCGGGCGCAGTGTTTCGACATTAAACTCCACGCTTGCGTTCATTACGCCTTCCCGGTCGTAGGCGTAGCCTTTCAGCTCGCTGTAATGGGTGGTCGCAATTACTTTTGCCCCGACGTTGTATACATGATCCAGAATTGATATGGCAAGCGCCGCCCCTTCTGTCGGGTCGGTTCCTGCCCCGAGTTCGTCAAACAGGACGAGCGACTGAAAATCCACGTCTTCCATAATCTGAACAATATTCGTCATGTGGGAGGAAAATGTACTCAGACTTTGTTCAATGGACTGCTCATCGCCGATGTCAGCAAAAATCTTCTGAAAAACGGCCGCCGTAGACCCTTCCTCGCACGGAATCTGCAGGCCGGACTGGGCCATCAGTGTCAAAAGGCCGACGGTTTTCAGTGTGACGGTTTTTCCTCCGGTGTTAGGTCCGGTGATCACAAGTGAAGAAAAATCTCCGCCGAGTTCGACGTCGATCGGTACGATTTCGTTATCCGGGATGAGCGGATGACGCGCCCCCTTCATTTCAATACGGCTGTTTTCATTTAAAGTCGGTTCCGTTGCACGGATCGACTTGGCGTAGGACGCTTTCGCAAACATAAAATCAACTTCTGTCATCGTCCGGACGACCATACTGAGCTCTTCTGTATATTCAGATACGGAAGCAGAAAGCTGCTGCAGAATTTTTTCAATTTCGTACTTTTCTTTTGTTCTTGCTTCGCGCAGCTGATTGTTAGCCTGCACGACGCTTTCCGGTTCCACAAACAGTGTCGCTCCGGAAGCAGACTGGTCATGGACAATCCCGCCGAAGTGACCACGGTATTCGGCTTTAACCGGAATAACATAACGGTCGTTACGAATCGTCACAATGGCATCAGAAAGCATCTTTTTTCCGGAAGAAGAACGTGTAATATTTTCCAGCCGGGAGCGGACCGTCGATTCGTGGGAACGGATCTGCTGCCGGATCGTCCGCAGCTGGGTACTGGCTGAGTCCAGTATCCCCCCGTTTTCATCAACAGCTTCGTTAATCTCCCGCTGAAGATCGAGCAGGGCCGGCATTTCACTCATTAAGCCCGGAAGAATCGACAGCTCTATTTCATCCTCGACCATCTGCTCAACGAATGATTTGAACATTCTGCTTCCATAAATGGTGGAGGCGGTGTCAAGAAGCTCATCGGCATTCAGCTGGCCGCCTATTTCGGCACGTTTGATCGAACCGCGGATGTCCCGAAGCCCGCCAAGCGGCACATTGCCTTTCAAACGCAGCACTTTCGCAGCTTCTGCGGTATGAGCGTGTGCCTCCTGAATCTCTTCAAAAGAAAAAGAGGGCATAAGCTTTTTCACTTTATCTTTTCCGAGAGAAGAACCTGCAAAAGGAAGCAGCTGCTCTTTCATTTTTTCGTATTCAAGCACACGGCTGACCCGTTCTATCATGTTAACAATCCCTTCTTACCTGCTTATTGTTGTTGTTTGTTAAAAAACTTTTCGAGTTCTGCCGTCGTCCATGTATTTAAAACGTCTTTACCTTCAAGAGCTGCTCTGCGGGCGGTTTTGACACCCGCTTCCATGTCTTCAAGCATATCAAACCGGTGGGCATCGGTATTAACTGCCACTTTTACTCCTGCCGCCTTCGCTTTGGCAAGCGGCTCCGCTGCAAGATCCAGACGGTTCGGGTTGGCATTCAGTTCAAGCACCGTTCCTGTTTCGGCTGCAGTACGGATGAGACGGTCCATATCGACCTTGTATCCGTCCCTCCGCCCGATCAGTCTTCCCGTTGGATGAGCGATCATGTTTACATAAGGATTCCGGCAGGCGTTTTCGAGCCGCATCATGATGGTTTCTTCATCCTGCTGGAAAGAAGAATGAATGGACGCTATGACAAAATCAATCTCTTTCAGCACGTCGTCTTCGTAATCAAGCGTACCGTCCGGCAGTATGTCCATCTCCACTCCGGTGAATATCCGGATATTTTTATCTTTTTCGATACGGCGGACTTCTTCATGCTGCCTTCTGAGGCGTTCCACAGTCAGGCCATTGGCTACTTTTAAATACTGGGAGTGGTCTGTCACAGCCATGAATTCATACCCTTTTTCAATACATCTGTCTGCCATCTCTTCTATCGACTGGGCTCCGTCGCTCCATGTCGTATGCATATGCAGGTCTCCCTTAATATCACTCAGCTGAACAAGGTTATCGAAGTTCCTCTCCAGCTCATGACGTCCTTCCCGCACTTCCGGAGGAATAAAAGAAAGACCAAAGTGCGCGTAAAACTCTTCTTCCGATTTAAAATAAATACGTTCCCCGGTTTCTTCTTTTTCCACCCCGTATTCACTTACTTTTTCCCCGCGCTCCTTCGCCCGCTGACGCATCAGCACGTTGTGGTCTTTGGAGCCGGTAAAGTGATGCAGAGTGGAAGCAAAAGAGCGGTCTTCAACAATCCGGAAGTCTGCGGGAATAATTACGTCCCCAAATTGGAATTCGACAGAGATTTTTGCTTCGCCTTTACCGATCACAGCATCGATTTCCGGCAGAGCGAGGATCGCATCTTTCACTGCTCCGGGATTTTCCGTGGAAATAATAAAATCCAGATCCTTCACCGTTTCCCGCCCCCGCCGGAAGCTTCCGGCCAGTTCCCAGCGGAGAACAGCTGTCATCTTATCGAGCCTTTCTCCAAGTGCTTCGACTGCCGGATACACCTGAACGATCGGCAGCCTCTCCGGTCTCTGTCCCATTGCATTCACAGCTTCAAGGATTTTTTCCTCCGTCTTTTTCCCAAAGCCTGCCAGCCCCTGGACATCGTTTGCCTCGCAGGCTTTTTTAAGTTCTTCTGCACTCGTAATTCCAAGTTCCTGATACAATTTCCCAATTTTTTTGCCTCCGAGACCCGGCAGTTTCAGCAGGGGCACAAGCCCTCCCGGAACTTCCTGCTGAAGCTGTTCCAGAAGCTCGGTTGTTCCTGTTTCCCGCAGGTCGTTAATAATACCTGCTGTTCCTTTGCCGATTCCGCTGATCGACGCCGGATCCTCTATTTCCTCCAGGCTCCGCTCGTCTTTTTCAAGTGCACCGGCCGCTTTACGGTAAGCCGATACCCGGAACGCATTTTCACCCTTAATTTCAAGATAAACAGCAATTGTTTCAAGTGTTTGAATCACTTCTTTTTTATTCACAGGACTCTCTCCTTCACAAAAAAAAGTCCTGTTTTCCTGGTGCCATAAGCACGTTCGAAAAAACAGGCTTTTTTATCGTTCTGTTAAAAATAATCTACCGGCCTGTCCCTTCAATCCAAAGTTCCCGGATTTCATTGGACACAATCGGTGTATAATGGAAAATCCATTGGGCGACCGATGAAGTCTGCAGCAGCTCCTGGACGAAGTCCACCTGGATCAGCGCGGCAAGGTGCAGCAGAATGGCCGTAATAATCAGACCTTCAATAAAGCCGAGCACTGCTCCGAGCCAGTTGTTGATAAAGTGAAGCACCGGGAGATTCCCGACAAAATCAAGCATCGAACCGATAATCTGCGTAATAATTTTTACCACAATAAAAATAATAACGAATGCTATCCCGTTGTAATAAACATTTTCATTACCGAAAGCTTCGTTCATCAGGGGCCAGGGTGACTCATCCGGAAGCTGTGTCTCCGGCACCCAGAGCTGAATTATGCCAGACAGGTTTTCATAATAAAGCCAGGCCACAAGAAACGAGATGATCAGGCCGACAATATGCACCGCCTGCAGAATAAATCCCCGCCGGTAACCGACCATAAAACTGATCAGAAGCATAATAATTAAAAATATACTAAGCATGAACGTCAATCCTCTTCGTTTTGTTTGTCCTCAAGTTTCTTTTTCACTGTTACATAATCATTGCTTATATTCAAAGCAGCCAGGACAGCAAGCTGGGTGGAAGATAAATAAGGATTTTTCGATTTAATTTCCCTTATTTTGGCGTCAACAAGATCGGCAGCTTCCATCACATGCTGCTCACTTTCTTTGCCTACGACCGTATATGTGTTTTTACCGATGCGCACAACGGTACGTATTTTACGATTTTGTTCATCCAACGCGCTCCCTCCCCGTCTGCAGTTGAAATCCTATCTTTCATCATAACATGCCAGCCGCCGTATGAAAATAAATTTGCTGTTGACCGGAAAACGGTATCATGTAGCTCCTCACCGCCCGAATCTGATACAATCAAACAGGATATATCCGCCTTTATGGTCAAGCGTTGACAATATAAGAGACAGTTCATCAGAAAAATCGTGTACACAGGAGGACAACATGAGCCAGCAGGTTATTAAAGCATCATCCAGACAGCTGACAGAAATGAAAACCTATTACGAGAAAGGCGGACTCGCCTCCACACCCCCGGGAGCCGTTTTTTCCGTCAAAACGGATGGGTGCCATATCACCGCCTATAAATCGGGCAAAGTATTGTTTCAAGGTAAAAACAGCCATAAGGAGGCTTCCCGCTGGGGCAGTCCCGCGGCTTCGGCGAAGTCCTCTGCCAAATCTTCTGTCGATCACCACCGGTATGCTCCTCCGAAATCCATTGACGGCCTCCCGCTCGTCGGAAGCGACGAAACCGGGACCGGTGACTATTTCGGACCGATCACAGTAGTAGCTGCCCATTTAACAAGGGATCAGCTTGAATCAGCTGCCTCCCTCGGCCTGAGGGATTCCAAGACAATTACTGACCCCGAAATCCGGCAGACTGCACCAAAGCTTTTAAAACAGTGCACTTACAGCCTGACAGTGCTCCGCAACGAAAAATATAACCGTCTGCAGGCAGAAGGAATGAATCAAGGCCGCATGAAAGCTCTGCTGCACCATGAAGCGATTAAAAACGTGATTGCCAAACTGAAAGAAAACGGGGAACCGTTCGACGGCGTGCTGATTGATCAGTTCGTAAAACCCGACACCTATTTTTCCTACTTAAAACAGAGCGGCAAACAATGGCCGGATACCCTCCCTATTTATTTCGCGACAAAAGCAGAGGATCTGCATCCTGCTGTTGCCGCGGGATCCATTCTTGCCCGCTATGCGTTTTTAAAGGAAATGGATAAACTGGCCGAAACGCTCGGGGTGACCATCCCGAAAGGAGCAGGCCCCCGCGTCGACCAAGCGGCCCGGGAAATTTACAAGTCCCGGGGAAAAGAAGCCCTGTATAACTCGGTGAAATGGCATTTTTCCAACACGGACCGTGCGGTAAAGCAGCTTTAATCTGCCGGATCCCTTCTGCGGACACCTCTGAAAAGAAGCTTGCAGGTCGAAGAATTATTCCGGTAAGAGAGGGGGTGGACTCCACTTAAGCCTGCCTTTTTGGAACTCCCTTCAGAAACGAAGTCGGCCATTCCTCCTATTTATTTTTCTTAACCTGTATAATTTGCCCGACCACTACAATAAAGCTGCCCCTGAAAAAGCCGGTCCATCGGCTTCCAGGGGCAGCTTTTCTATTATAAATGAAACGAACTCTTAAAAATTACTGGGCGCGGAGCACAGCTCCGGTTTTTTCTTCGAGTGCTTTCAGCACCTGACTGTGAACGAGCGTTACTTCTTCTTCCGTAAGTGTTTTTTCCGTATTCAGATAGCGAAGAGAAAAAGCAACGGATTTTTTCCCTGCTTCCACATGCTCTCCTTCATACAGATCAAACACATCCGCACGTGTGAGAAGCTCCCCGCCGGTTTCCCGGATTACTGCCTCCAGTTCACGGGCACTGACTTCGTGATCCACAACGAGTGCAATGTCACGGTCCACTGCAGGATAACGCGGGATCGGGCGGTAGCGCATCTCGTCTCCTCCGGATTCAAGGAGCTTCATAAGGTTCAGTTCGAAAACGTACGTTTCCGGAAGCGACCACTGTTTGGCAGTTGACGGATGCAGCTGGCCGATCCAGCCCACTTCCTCCCCATCGGCAACGACAGAAGCCGTACGTCCTGGATGAAGTCCCGGTTTTTCTGTTTTTTCAAATCCTGCCACAACCTGAAGCTCCGCAAGAATTCCTTCCACAACACCTTTTACAACGAAGAAATCAACCGCTTTTTTCTCTCCCTGCCAGGCATGCTGTTCCCACAGTCCCATGAAGGCGCCGGCCAGGTGGGTCTCTTCCTGCGGCTGAACGCTGACATTTTCTTCCTCTGTATGAAAAACAGATCCCATTTCATACAGCGAAAGGTTGTAACGGTTTCTGTTCCGGTTATGGCTCAGCGCATCCAGCAGGTGCGGGACTAGCGTTGTCCGGAGGGTACTCCTCTCTTCACTCATAGGGAGGGCGACAGCAACCCGCGCCTGTTCCGCTCCGATAAAAGCAGCTTCCTTTTCTTTTGTCGTCAAGGAATAACTGACCGCTTCATGCAGTCCGCTCGATTCCAGATAGCGGCGTATTTTACGTTTCTGTTTCTGTTTTTCCGAAAGCCCTCCCTGAGTGGATGGGGTATTCGGCAGTGTGACAGGGATATTGTCGTATCCGTACAGGCGGGCTACTTCTTCCACGATATCCGGTTCGATGGAGATGTCCTGACGGCGTGTCGGAACGTGTATAATAAATTCGCCTTCTTCCTCTTCTGCTTTAAATTGGAGACGGTCCATGATCGAAAGCACGTTTTCTGCGCTTAAATCGGTTCCGAGCGAACTGTTGATACGTCCAAGTGTAATACGGACGATTTTTTCACTCCGGTCCAGTTCATCAAATTCTGCCGTTTCGTCGAGTACTTCTCCTCCGGCAAGCTGCTGAATAAGGGAAGCTGCCCGACGTCCCGCAGGAACAACACCGTTTGGATCGACTCCTTTTTCAAAACGGATGCTCGAATCACTGCGGATACTGAGATCACGCTGTGCCTGACGTACAACGGACGGGTTAAAGTACGCTGCTTCCAGAAGAAGATTCGACGTATCGTTTTCCACTTCCGAAGTAGCTCCACCCATTACACCGGCGAGAGCTGTCGGTTCTTTACCATTCGTAATGACAAGATGGCTGTCTGACAACAGAAGCTCTTCCCCGTCCAGAGTCACCATTTTTTCTTCAGAATAGGCCTTTCTGACAACGACTTCGTCGGACCCGAAACGGTCAAAGTCAAACGCATGCAGCGGCTGTCCGTATTCAAGCAGCACATAGTTTGTTACATCCACCACGTTGTTCAGCGGGCGGACACCGGAGGCCATCAGAGCTGTCTGCAGCCAGAGAGGGGATTCTTTGATAGTGACTCCCTGAATCATACCGGCTCCATAATATGGATTGGCTTCTTTATCCTCCACTGTCACTTTAACGACTTCGGAAGCTTTCTTAGCTGATACCGTTACCGGCGCATCCGGGAGTTTCACCTGCCGTCCCAGTACAGCCGCTATTTCATACGCCGTTCCAAGCATACTCAGACAGTCGGATCGGTTCGGAGTCAGGTCGAGCTCAAGCACTGTGTCGTTCAATCCGAGAGCTTCTTTTGCATCACTTCCGGGTTCCCGATTTTCAGGAAAAGCAAAAATGCCTTCGCTGTACTTTTTCGGAACGACTTTCCCTTCAAAACCGAGTTCCTGAAGGGAACAGATCATTCCTTCCGACCGCTGGCCGCGAAGTTTCGCCTTTTTTATTTTCACACCGCCCGGAAGCCTTCCTCCGACACGGGCGACAGCGACAAGCTGCCCCTCTGCTACGTTCGGAGCACCGCACACAATCTGCAGCGGTTCTTCTTCTGCCACGTCCACTCGGCATACTTTCAGTTTATCGGCATCGGGATGCTGATCGCAGGAAAGTACCTTACCAACGGTCAGGCTTTTTACTTCCGACCCTAGTTCCTCTACAGCATCCACCTCTACGCCGTGAAGCGTCAGCTCGTCTGCCAGCTGCTGTGGAGTAATATCTGATATATCTACATAGTTACTTAGCCATTGATAGGAAATTAACAAAACGGTATCCTCCTTCTGTGTGATTATTCGCGGGTGAACTGTTCCAGAAAACGTGCGTCATTCGTATAGAAATGCCTGATATCATCAATGCCGTATTTAAGCATCGCAAACCGCTCCACTCCCATACCGAAAGCAAATCCGGAATATTTCTCCGGATCAAATCCGCCCATTTCCAGTACGTTCGGATGAACCATTCCGGCACCAAGAACTTCAATCCAACCGGTTCCCTTGCACGTCCGGCATCCTTCTCCACCGCAGAGAGCACAGGAAATGTCTAGCTCTGCGGACGGCTCTGTAAACGGAAAGAAACTTGGACGAAGCCGGATTTTCCGGTCTTCCCCGAAATAACTTTTTACGAATGCTTCAAAAATCCCCTTCAAGTCGCTCATACGGATGCCCTCATCTACAACGAGACCTTCAATCTGCATAAACTGGTGGGAGTGCGTTGCATCGTCTTCGTCACGTCGGTATACCTTTCCTGGACAAATAATTTTGACCGGTCCGCGGCCTTCATGCTTTTCCATCGTTCTCACCTGTACCGGAGAAGTCTGGGTGCGCAGAAGAAGATCAGACGTAATAAAAAATGTATCCTGCATGTCCCGTGCCGGATGGTGTTTCGGCAGGTTCAGTGATTCAAAATTATAGTAATCGGTTTCCACTTCCGGTCCTTCCGCCACCTGGAAGCCCATTCCGGTAAAAACATCTTCAATCCGTTCCACAACAGAAGTAAGCGGATGCCGGCTTCCTTTTTTTACCGGACGCCCCGGAAGCGTCACATCGATGCTTTCTTTTTTCAGCTGCTCCGTTACAGCTGCCTGTTCCAAAACTGATTCTTTCTGCTCGATCAGCTGCTGAAGGTTTTCGCGTACTTCATTTGCTTTCTGTCCCACTACCGGCCGCTCTTCTTTAGACAGCTTCCCCATGCTTTTCATTACTTCTGTAATCGGTCCTTTTTTACCTAAGTATGCAACACGCACCTGCTGCAGCTCATCCAGCGTATTTGCTTCCTCTATTTTTGCTGCTGCTTCTCCGTGCAGTTCCTGTAATCGTTCCAACATGCTTTTCTGCCTCCTTTATTCATAAAAAAAAGCCTTTCTCCCCCTTTATCAAGGGACGAAAGACTCGCGGTACCACCCTTATTAACAGAGCACAAGGCTCCATTCACTTCATTGGCAACGAAGGGTAACGGTCTTCTGCCGGGGCACCTTAACGGCTTCTGCCGTTTTCCGATGCCGACTCCAGAGTGAATTCAGCGCACCTTTTAAGCTGTGCTTACAGTCGGGGACACAGCCTCCCTGTTAAAAGATGATCAACCGCCTACTATGCTCTTTCTACGTCATAATTTGTCGTATGCAGATTATTATATAAGGTTTGAGGAGTCATTTCAATTTCTTTTTTATCAGTCTCCCCGGAGATGGTAAATAAGGATTCCGGCTGCGACACTGACGTTCAGTGAATCTGATCTTCCGTGAACCGGAATGTAGAGGTTATGGTCGGTTTGTTCCAGAAGGGAAGGATCTACACCGCTTCCTTCATTGCCCATTAACAAAGCAAATGATTCCTGCGGGGCGATCGCCGAGTACGTGCTGCCGTTTAAGCTTGTACCGAATACAGGTACTCTGTTGGCACGGCAGTGTTCCAACGCTTCCGATAGATCCATCTGCTGGACAGGCATATAAAAAAGAGCTCCCTGGGTGGAGCGGACTACTTTTCCGTTGTAAGGATCCGCACAGCCACTGCCGAATACAACTCCCTGAAGACCTGCCGCCTCTGCTGTGCGAACGAGATTCCCAAGATTCCCCGGGTCCTGAATCCGGTCGAGAAACAAATATCTGCCGGATTCAAACAGCATATTTTCTGGAGGCGGCTTTTCACACACAGCAATCATTCCCTGCGGTGTTTCGGTTTCCGCAAGTTCCTGGAATACACGCTCTGTTACACGGACAACTTCAACCTCCGTGACTGCCCACTCTTTTGGGAGTTCCCTGTCTTCGACTACAATAATTTCTTTTACATTAATATTGGATTTAAGCGCTTCTTCCACAAGGTGCTCCCCTTCAACAAGAAACAGCCCCGAACGGTCTCTTTCCCGCTTCCGCTGAAGTTTTTTCCAGGCTTTAATTCTCGGGTTCTGTGCCGATGCAATAGGTTCCACGTTTTTCTCCCCCCCCTCTGCAGGTTATACTGTTAATCGTCCCGTCGGAAATTCCCCATGACCTGCATGCTCTGACCGATACTGACGAAGGCATCCGGATCAATTTCCTGGAGCACGCCGCGGATTACTTCCAGTTCATATCGTGTAATTACAGTATACAACACTTTTTTATCTTCGCGGGAATAGGCTCCCTGTCCGTCGATAATCGTCACTCCGCGCACGAGATTATCAAGGAATGCCTGGCGGACCTCTTCCCCTTTGCTTGTTACTACCATCAAATTAAGTTTTACGTGCCGGGTGTGGATTCGGTCGATTACAATACCCGTTATATAGATGGAAAGCATCGTGTAGAGTGCGAGCTCCCATCCGAAGAAAAAACCGGAAATGAGGACGACAATGGAGTTGAGTCCGAAAATCATGCCTCCGAGAGGAACATCCCATTTCTTTATTAATATCAAACTGACAACATCAAATCCACCTGTTGAGCTGTAAAAGCGGATGATCAGCCCAATACCGACACCGGTTAAGACACCGCCCCATACGGAGGATAAAAGAGCATCCCCTGTTACTTCCACAATAGGAATATAGAGCATGGATACGGAAGTGACAGCTACTGATATAATACTGTTTATAATAAACTCCTTCCCAAGTTTCATCCAGCCGAGGACGATAATCGGGATATTCAGGATAATAATCCAGAAACCACTGTTTACAGGTGTTAAAAGACCAAATATCATTGCAATACCTGTCACGCCGCCTGTCAGTACTTCATGCGGCAGCAGGAAGACGTTAAAGGTAAAGCCGAGCAGGATAGATGATGCGACTATAATGGATAGTTTTACGAAATAGTTATTCATTGCCGACCCTCATTTCTCCGGTGAATTAGCACAAGTATGCATTATAGGCAACTTACCCTTATTCGTCAACAGCAGAGCAATCAGTAATTAAACAGCTGCTGTTCAAGTGTGCGGAAGATGACAGGACGTGACGCTCTCTCCTGTTTTCTCTCCGCCTTCCATACCCATAGAAGCCGATACAGTAAACTTCCGCAGGGCCTGTTCGAAAACGGAAAATCCGTCTCTCGACTTCAAAAACTTCCAGGCTTTGTGATCTTTCTGCCACGTATATCCACGAGCGTAGCGATGACGCTTTGAAATATCAATGCCGATGATCAGCGTGTGTCCCTGGACTTGATTGATCCGATCATTTCGATTATGATTCATATAGGATTCTCCTTATGATGGTTTTTGGTTTCGCAGCTGTATCATATAGGAGGATCTTTTTTTTATGTCCAGAGGTGTCAGACGAACCTGACAGGAATACTCTTAGGCGGGAGAGGGCGAGCTGAAGAGCCGTTCAGGCGGAAGAAATCAGCTGAATCCTACCCACCCGAAAAGTATCCTGCGGAGACGAAACCAAGGAAGCGCCATACGTGTGAATCAATTTCACACTAGATTTTTATAATTATTTTAACGAACATTTTATCCATTTATAAAGTAAATAGTCGTATATAAAATCATATGATTGAAACGGCAGACGGTGACTCCAGCGGGAGAAAGCGAAGTCTGAAAATCCATTCTTCCAGTGTAGATCACTGGAAGAATTAGTTGAAGACGAGCCCCGCGGAAAGCGTCCGTCTGAAGTGGAAATCATTCACAATGTTCGAAAATCCCTGTCTTAAAGCGACTTATGAAATTGACTCGTATGTATAAAAAACACTTAATAAACAGCCTGAAAACCGCATCCGGAGACCGGATGCGGTTTTATGATCAGTCAAATGTAATACGGTTTACTGTTTCACGGTCCATTTTTTTAATCACTTCGACGATCAGCTCCACGGCATTTTCAAAATCGTCGCGGTGAAGAATTGCTGCGTGCGTGTGAATATAGCGGGTTGCTACTGTGATGGACAGTGCAGGAACTCCGTTGGCTGTCAGATGGATAGCTCCGGAATCTGTTCCTCCACCCGGTACCGCATCAAACTGATACGGAATTTCTCTGCTGTCTGCAGTATCTGTCACAAAATCACGCAGCCCTTTATGAGAGACCATGGACGCGTCATACATAATAATCTGCGGTCCGTCCCCCATTTTAGCAAGCGCATCTTTGTCACTGACACCCGGTGTATCCCCGGCGATACCTACATCGACGCCAAATCCGATATCAGGCTGTATATGATGGGCGGAAGTACGGGCTCCGCGCAGTCCCACTTCCTCCTGTACAGTACCTACGCCGTAAACTGTGTTCGGATGATCGACATCCTTCAGACGGCGGAGTACTTCGATTGCAATAGCACAGCCGATCCGGTTATCCCAAGCTTTCGCCATTAAATACTTTTCATTTTTCATTACAGTAAAGTCACAGACAGGCACCACAGAATCGCCGGGACGTACGCCGAATGATTCTGCTTCTTCTTTATCAGCTGCTCCGATGTCGATAAACATTTCTTTTACGTTCACCGATTTTTTACGTGCCTCCGGCGCCAGAATGTGGGGAGGTTTGGAACCGATGACTCCTGGGATCGTTCCGTTTCTCGTCATGACCGTCACACGCTGGGCGAGCATTACCTGTTCCCACCAGCCGCCTACGGTTTGAAATTTCAAGAAGCCGTTGTCGTCAATATTTGTGATCATAAAGCCGATTTCATCGAGGTGGCCTGCCACCATAATCTTCGGCCCCTCTGCGTCTGAACCCGTTTTTTTGGCGATCAGGCTTCCGAGATGGTCTGTTTCCACTGTATCAGCGAATGGTTCGATGTATCGTTTCATTACTTCCCGAGGCTCCCGCTCGTTTCCTGGAATACCGTTCGCATCCGTCAGCTCTTTAAGCATTTTCAGCATTTCTTCCATAGTTTCTGCCTCCTGTAAGCGCTATTTTTATGTACCATTATTCAGTATACCGTTTTTCAGCGTTCTTCTCAATTTATTCCGGACGGCGAATTAATAATTATTGTCCTGCCGGGAATAATTTTCCTGGTTCTTGCTTTCATAAGCTTCCAATACGTCCTCCCACGTATACCCCAGCAGTCCTGCCAAAGAAATATACGCCCGAAAAGTCTCTTGATAAGCATTTCCGGTTTTTTCATTGTAAAGAGCAGAAGTTAAGTTTGTTAATTCGAGAAAGGCTTTTGTCTTTTCTTTCTCTGTCCCTTCTTCCGTCGTATTTTCCGATTGTACGAACTCCGGCTTTTCAGACAGTGTATTACCAATAGACAAAAGAAAATGCAGACCGTCTACGTACTCTTCCAGAATGACCGCTTTATCCGATGGTCCTTTGCTGCTCCAGAATTTAAAGCAGCGCACTTCATTGGCAAGTTCTCCGGTTTCCACTATGAAAGCCAGAAGCTTTTCCTCCAGAACTTCTTCTGCGGTTACATTCCTTTTTTCCTCTATGTAAGTATCCAGCTGCCTCTGCTTTTGAAAAAGCTTTTCCATAGTCACTTTTATCCCCGCTTTCCAAGACTTCGTTATACGATGAAACTTTCTTTCGATTATATCGTAACATACAAGAGATGATTCTTTGCAGCTCATACAGGGAACAGTATCAATAAAGCCTTGTTGATTTTCTTATGATTGATTGCTGCTCCGCCTGCCGGGAGAGGACACCCGAAATTTTTCCGGCGGCAGACAGCCTTACAGCAGCACAGAGCGTTAATAAAATAGACGAATTACCGATGTCCCAAAGAAGGAGAGATGAAGATGTTTACCGTAATGATATTTCAGTTGTTCCTCCTCCTTGCTGTAGGTATTATTATATACAGCGTTATTAAATATCTGCTCGATCCGCGGCGGAAACTGGAACGGGCCCGACGGCATGAAGATTTTTATGTTCTGGATGATTCCGATAACGTGCGGAAAAACATTTTTCTTACCGTCCGGGGGGCTATGTTCGAAGGCGAAAAGTTTCTCGGTACGAGCGATGGTTCTGTGGAAGTAACATCCATTCTTGTGCGGACAGAAGACTATGATCAGCTCCGCGGAATGACCGGTCAGGATTTTCATGCTATAGAAAAAGAGCTGACCGTCCGCTATCCTAAAGCTTCTATTGAATGGTCCCTCCCGATCGCTGATTTAATGCGGCGGCTTGACGAACAGAAAAAATAAAAAACTCCGGCTGAAACTGATCTCTTCCTGTGCAGAAGAAATCCGTCATATACAGCCGGAGTTTTTTTATGCTTTTTTCTCTACGGTATTAACCTGTTCTTCTTTTCGCCCGAGGATAACAAATACGGCTCCCATCATGCCGATAAGAAGCAGCGCGTAGCCCCACGCAAGCTCCACCAGCATATGACCAAATCCGGTGAACACTACCGCCGGACCGATAACCCCGATAATGGAAAAATACATGTACCGCTGAAAACTCGAAGTCATTTCCATAATATATAACGATAACAGGTGAAAATGAATAAACGGCATCATGCGGAGAATTATAATCTGTCCAGGGGTCATATCCCGGTCGTTAAACACTTTTTTCTTCAGACGTGACACCCTGTTCCGAAATTTAGGAAAATAGTTTACGATTCCGTAAAATACAGCACTCATCAGACTCAGCCCGATAAGAGAATAAATGCTTCCTGCGACAAAACCGAAAAAATAGCCTCCTGCCATACAGACAAGCACTACCGGAAGGAAAATAAGCGGCCGGATAAGGTGCAGTACGATAAATATGAGCGGAGCAAGCCAGCCTGCATATTCAATTGCTTCAAAAACACTATCCTGCACGTTTTCCATCAGCTTTCCTCCTCCTTAATACATCCAATATATAATACCCACTGCCTGCAGTCCCGCCATCAGCGGCAGAGCTATGCGAAATTTTAAAACCCTCGTTTTGTGGCGGATCAGCCGGGAAACGACGAGCATAGACGGCGCGGCACCTAAAAAAGCCCACGTCAGCAGTGATTTTTCAGATACTCTTCGTTTTCTTTTAACAGCCTTCTGTTTATCTATGTAAAAAATAAAGCTGCCGGCGGCGTTGATGGCACACCATATATATAACAGTTCCATTTTCCCCGGCTCCTCTGCATGAAAAAAGGGCCCTTCCGGATCATTCAGCGTCCGGAAGCTGCCCCATTGCATTATTTACTTAAGGTTTTCTTTTGCTTTTGCAGCAAGATCAGCGAAACCTTTTTCGTCGTTTACAGCAAGATCAGCAAGCATCTTGCGGTTCATATCGATGCCGGCTGTCTTAAGTCCGTGCATCAGACGATTATAGGAAAGGCCGTTAATGCGGGCCGCAGCGTTGATCCGCGTAATCCAGAGCTTACGGAAGTCACGCTTTTTCTGACGACGGTCGCGGTACGCGTACATGTGGGACTTCATTACCTGGTCCTTCGCTGTACGGAACAGACGGTGTTTGGAACCTGTATAACCTTTCGCTAATTTTAATACTCTTTTACGACGACGACGGGCTGTATATCCGCCTTTTACTCGAGCCATCGTAATCCCTCCTCTAATGTTTTATTTATAAAAGCTTGCCGGTTGATTACTGAACCATGTCGTTGATGCGCTTCTGATCGCCTTTAGCTACAAGAGAAGATTTGCGCAGTTTACGCTTCTGCTTCTGGGACTTGTTCGCAGCGAGGTGGCTTGTGAAGCCGTGGCCGCGCTTAAGCTTGCCTGTACCTGTTCTCTTAAAACGTTTTGATGCACCGCTGTGCGTCTTCATTTTTGGCATGTTGAACATCCTTCCTGTGCATAATTAGTTGTTGTTGTCGGTGAATATAATTGCTGGCCGTATGGTGAAGTACGGTCTTTATTTTTCGTTTTCTGCATTCGGCGCAAGAATAAGGAACATGCTGCGCCCTTCCATTTTAGGCTTTGATTCAATCGTGGAGACATCTTTACACTCTTCTGCAAGACGCATAAGCACGTCACGTCCGAGTTCGGAGTGGGTAATCGCACGTCCGCGGAAACGGATCGCTGCTTTTACTTTATCTCCTTTAGTAAGAAATTTACGCGCGTTACGAAGCTTTGTGTTGAAATCATGTTCCTCAATGTTCGGGCTCAGCCGTACTTCCTTGACGTTAATGATTTTCTGCTTCTTACGGGCATCTTTTTCTTTTTTCTGCTGTTCAAAACGGTACTTTCCGTAGTCCATAATACGACATACGGGCGGTTTAGCGTTCGGCGCAACCATTACCAGGTCCAGGTCAGCATTGCGGGCCATGTCCAATGCTTCCTGCTTGCTTTTTACGCCGATTTGATCGCCGTCAGCACCAATCAGTCGAACTTCGCGGGCACGAATGTTTTCGTTTACGAACATATCTTTACTAATATTGAGCCACCTCCATGATTATTGCGGAGCAAAGCAAGATATTTGCCAGCCGGCGCTTTTCTGCGCCAACAAAAAAAGTGCGGGGGATAAACCGCCCACACTTCTGCCATCGTTGCCGAATCAGTAACCTGCACGTGTCTTAACGAATCAGGTGAGAAGCGGGCGCTTCTTCTTGCTTTGATTTCCGTATAATGTTCACCAACTCAATATACCAGACAGCCCATACCGTGTCAATGCTTTAATTACTCACCGCTTAAATACATAAAAATCTTTTCATTTCAGGTAAAGAAGACAGCTTTTACCGATATTAATAAAAAACCCCTAAAACTGAAACCATCAGACTGCGTGTGCTATGATGAAAAATATTCAAAATAAATACTTAGATGGTGATTATTATATGATGAAAAGCGAAAATTTAATAGCTTCCGGCGGTTTCATAGTTATAGTTTCACTGGCATTTCCCTGGATTCATATTCCTTATGGGAGCATATCAGGCTGGAACTCGGAAGGTGCAATCCTGTTGGCGGCTATCGCTTATCCAGTATCGGCCTCTTATTATTTAATAAACGGCGTGCACAGGATCTGGGGCTTCATATCAATTGGCGCAGGATTTCTCATCACCTTAACTTTTTTGGTCAGCACTATTTCAGAATCCGGGGCAGCACCTGCATCCGGACTGTTTATTGCCGTTTTCGGCCTCGCTGTTATTACTTGGGGCATTAGTAAAGATAACCAGTCGGTGAAGAGTTCCAGTGCAGACTGAAGACCTCGTTTTCAATCCCGGCTGCTCTTCGATAAATCCTCCTGCACGCAGGAGAAAATTATCTCCACACCACCTGATAGTCACCGATGAATCAGCATGAAGCAATATCCTGTCCCCCTCTCTCAATCCCGTTGAAAGCAGGAGATGCTCCATCTAATTAACCATGGCTGCCAAGAGAAGTGGAACAAAACGATTCATTCTGCCAACAGAAGTTTTCAGCTTACATATAGAAATAAGATCAATCCGCCAAAAACCAAATATAGTTTTTATTAACAAATATTTCAATTTAATGATATGATAACACTAGTTCTATATAGAGATATTAATAGGGGGAATCATTTTTGGAAAAAGGAAAGAAAATTCTTGCTGCCGGGGTAGTTGTCACCTTCATTTCGCTCTTTTTTACCTGGATTAACGTTCTTATTGTTAATCTATCCGGATTTTCGTCAGATGCAGTCTTTCTGCTGGCGGCAATTGTTTATCCGGCAGTGGCGGTTTTCCTCAAAAAGCGGATAAATAAAATCGGAGGATTTGTTTCTGTTGGTGCCGGAGTACTGCTTATTTTGTATTTTCTTGCAGTTATCGCTTCGGAACCTATGGCCAGTCCTGCATCAGGGCCATTCGTAGCTGCTATTGGACTTGGTATTATTGCATATGGAATTATTAAAGATACAGGAATTCCCTCGGAAACTGTTCCGTCTGCCTGATTCAGCTTTCAAATTCACACTTATCAGCTCTGTCAGCTTCGTCAGGTTAAAACGGAAGATTTTTTGCAGTCTAAGAAGACTCAGCTTCCATGAAACGATTTCTAACGCCAAATCCCTGCGCTGCCACAAGAAACGCCGTCACCTCTATGGAAAAAAACGGCCGGGGCCTGCACCGTTTTTAATATTTATAGCACCATGAAAAAAGCTGCCCTTATCGATATTTTCATCGATTAAGGGCAGCTTTCTATGCGTTAATCAGCTTTTAATTCCACTGCCTGCTTCATATGTTCCACGAATTTCTCCAGACTCATTTCTTCTGTTTCCTGCTGGCCGTAGCGTCGTACATTCACGCCTTCTGCTTCAATTTCCTTATCACCCAGGACGAGCAGATACGGAATCTTTTTCATCTGGGCTTCCCGGATTTTATAGCCGAGCTTTTCGCCGCGTGTGTCAATTTCCACACGGACTCCTGCTCTGCGGAGTTTATCCTCCACTTTCTTCACATAATCGAGATGCACGTCGCTGACAGGAATTGCTTTAACCTGAACCGGTGCAAGCCACGTCGGGAATGCTCCTTTATACTCTTCAATAAGGAAGGCAATGAAACGTTCCATTGTGGACACCACGCCGCGGTGAATAACGACCGGACGGTGATCCTTGCCGTCTTCTCCTGTATAGGTGAGATCAAACCGCTCCGGAAGATGGAAGTCGAGCTGAACTGTGGAAAGTGTTTCATCCTTGCCGAGAGCTGTTTTTACCTGGACGTCCAGCTTCGGTCCGTAAAAGGCGGCTTCGCCTTCTGCTTCCACGTATTCCACTCCCATATCGTCAACAGCTTCTTTCAGCATTTCCTGTGCTCTTTCCCACATTTCGTCGTTGTCGACGTATTTTTCTTTATTTTCCTTGTCCCTGTAGGAAAGGCGGAAATAATAGTCGTCGATGCCGAAGTCTTTGTAGACTGCCTGAATCAGTTCCACGACGCGGATAAATTCTTCCTTCAGCTGATCCGGACGGCAGAAAATGTGCGCATCGTTCAAGGTCATCGCGCGCACCCGCTGCAGGCCGGCAAGTGCTCCGGACATTTCGTGCCGGTGCATCGTACCGAGCTCGGCAATGCGGAGCGGAAGGTTGCGGTAGCTGTGCTTTTCGTTTTTGTAAACCATCATATGGTGGGGACAGTTCATCGGACGGAGCACGAGGTCTTCGTTGTCCATTTCCATCACCGGGAACATGTCCTCCTGGTAATGATCCCAGTGGCCGGATGTTTTATACAGATCCACGCTCCCGAGAACCGGCGTATATACGTGCTGGTAGCCGAGACGCTCTTCGATGTCCACAATATAGCGCTCGACGATGCGGCGGACAGTCGCTCCATTCGGAAGCCAGAGCGGAAGCCCCTGCCCTACTTTTTGATTCAGGGCAAATATACCGAGTTCCTTTCCGAGCTTCCGGTGGTCCCGTTCTTTTCTTTCTTCGAGAAGATGCAGATGGTCCTCCAGCTCCTGCTGTTTAGGAAACGCTGTACCGTAGATACGCTGCAGCATTTTGTTGTTGCTGTCCCCGCGCCAGTAGGCACCGTTAATTGACATCAGCTTGAACTTTTTCAGCTTGCTCGTCTGCGGCACATGCACCCCGCGGCAGAGATCAAAAAATTCGCCCTGCTTGTAGATCGAAATTTTCTCGCCTTCCGGAATTTCCTCGAGAAGCTCAAGTTTCAGGTCGTCTCCGATTTCCTTATAGCGTTCGATCGCTTCCTCGCGGCTCACTTCCACCCGCTCGATTTCCAGGTTTTCATCAATAATTTTTTTCATTTCTTTTTCTATTTTCGGGAGGTCCTCCTGAGTGAGCGTCTCCTCCATATCAATATCGTAGTAAAATCCTTCTTCAATAGGAGGGCCGACTCCGAGTTTTACGTTCGTATAGAGGCGCTTTACTGCCTGAGCCATCAGATGCGCCGTGCTGTGACGGAGAATGTGCAGCCCGTCTTCCGAGTTATACGTAATAATTTCCACATTTCCATCCGATTCGATCGGCTGGCGGAGATCGATGTGCTCTCCGTCCAGTTTGCCGGCAAGAGCGTTTTTCTTAAGACCCGGCGAAATGGACTGCGCAATTTCTTCGGTAGTTACACCGGCCTCAAATTCTTTTTTGGCTCCGTCGGGAAAAGTAAGTGTAATCTGTGACATAATATATCCTCCTCATAATTGATATAAGCAGCGGGCACAAAAAAGACACCCGTCCCTGCCTGCGCAAGGGACGAGTGCCTGACCGTGGTTCCACCCTGATTCCGGGCATAAAGCCCGCTTCATTCATCCGGTAACGGCGGATCCGTCGCTTTCTACTTGCCGTTCAAAAGCGAAGCTTGGAGGTGGTAGATACAGAATGCGCACAGGAAGCTCGCAGCAGAATGCCTCCCTCTCTGAAATGCCCATTGCCTGTATCCATGTCCTCTTCACAGCCTGTCGTCGTTCTTCTGGAGCATATTATATCCTTGAACCGGATAAAAATCAAGCTGATTTAATTCTGCATAATAAAGTCTTTTTCGACTTTTTCACCTTCTTTAAAGACGTGAAGGTGTTCGTATTTTGTATTGCGCTGAATTGGCGTTTTCCCTGCTTCCCGGATGAGCCGGAGAATCAGGTTTGTATCCACCTTATACGTTGCCCCCGCAGCAGAAACAACATTCTCTTCAATCATCGTGCTTCCAAAGTCGTTACAGCCGTAGGAAAGGGACGTTTTACCGACTTCCGGCCCCATCGTCACCCAGGATGACTGGAAGTTTGGAACGTTGTCGAGGAAAATACGCGAAATAGCCAGGTTCTTCAAATATTCCCGGGGAGTTATTTTTACCCCTTTCATATTCGTGTTTTCCGGCTGGAATGTCCAGGAAATAAAGGCGAGGAAGCAGTCTGAATCATCCTGGGCATCTCTTACGCGCTGAAGATGAAGAGCACGCTCTTCCATCGTTTCCCCAAAACCGATAACCATCGTCGCCGTACCGTGCATGCCCGCACGTTTTACAGCTTTCATGCAGTCAATCCACTCTTCCCATGTGCCTTTCAGGCGGCTGATGCGGCGGCGGGTTCTGTTATCAAGAATTTCCGCTCCGCCGCCGGGAACAGAATCAAGACCTGCTTCTTTGAGCTGTTTGAGCACTTCTTCAAGAGGAAGACCCGACACGTCCACCATTTTATAAATTTCCGCAGGAGAAAAAGCATGCATCGTAATATCGAAACGTTTTTTAATTTCCCGCAGCAGGTCCGTATAGTAGCTGAACGGCAGGTTCGGATTGGTTCCGCCCTGCATCAGTATTTCCGTTCCGTTTACATCTTTTGTTTCCTGAATTTTATTAAAGATCTCCTCATCTTCCAGCGTGTAGCCGTCCTTGGAGTTCGGAGGCCGGTAGAAGGCACAGAAGCGGCAGTATGTATCACAGAAATTCGTATAGTTCACGTTTCTGCCGATAACAAATGTCGTTTCCGGTTTTGGATGCCACTGCAGCATTTTCTCGTTGGCAACTTCCCCCATTTTTTCCACTTCATCGCTTTCGTACAGTCGTATTGCATCTTCTGTCGTAATACGTTCCCCATTCCGGGCCCTTGTAAGAATATCATCAATACTCATAATTTATGTCCTCCATTCACGAATTGTAGCAATTCTCTTGTTCCATCGTATCACAATTGGTCTTTTCAGCAAAAGAAACTGCGCTTTTGAATCACGGACGGAAACATTCCCGTGAGAAATGCCTCCGTCGTCAGCTGCTGATGGAGGCACGGTCCCCATTATGCTTTTCTTTTATTGTCCCCTTCCATGGAAAGAGGAAGATTTAAATACTGGATCCGCTCCATGATACGTTTAGCTTTCAGCTGGTCGATTTTCTCTGTACCGCCGCGCTGTGTGGTTGCCAGATGAAGCTCCAGCTCCTCCAGATCAAAGTTCGATGTGAACACGGTAGGCAGCTTTTCCATCATCCGGAACTGCAGAAGCGCCCCAAGTACTTCATCACGCACCCAAGGAGTCATCGTTTCGGCCCCGATATCATCAAGAATCAGCACGGGTGCCCGTTTTACGTTGTCGAGCTTTTCCTGGTAGGAGCCGTCGGAGATACCTGCTTTCAGTTCCCGCAGAAAGTCCGGAGTATATACGAGCATTGTCTCGATTTCCTGGTCGGCAAGCTCATTGGCAATCGCACTGACAAGAAAGGTCTTTCCGACTCCGAACGGTCCGTGGATGTATAACCCGTGCCCGTTCTGCCCGGGGTCGACAGACGAACAGAACTCAAGCGCTTTTGCAAAGGCATTAATTCTGGACGGATGGTCTTCCTTGAAATCGTCGAAAGTGACGGACAGCATCTCTTTTGGAAGGTACAGACTTTTCATAAAGGAAGCGTGCCGTTTTCTTTCGTCATCCTTCCGCTTTAATGGGCAGGCATGATAGCTCATGTTAATGTAGCCCCGCTGCACTTCCAGCTTCGGCTGATATCCCTGCATCAGGTTCGGGCATGCTTCGAGTCCCGGACAGTTATCACAGTTTTTCCACTGCTCCTTGTACTGGTAAAGTTCATTTAATCCGACTTCCAGCGCTTCTGCACCGACCTCCGGATGGTCTTTCATAAAATCCTGAATTCTTCTGTCGGCCATTACTTCCTGCCGGAGCTTCTGAAGCTGCTGCTCGAATCTTCCTCCGGCAAACCGTTTTAACGCCTGTTCAATTGGATCCATGCCGGATCATCCTTTCTTTTCTTTCTTCCTGCGCAGCAGTTCCCGGTATTTGGCCGCTTCCTGCTTGGCTTTCATAACATCTTCCGGCTCTGCTTCCTCCACATTTTTGTTTTCTTCCTGCTCTTTCATCCACTTGGGAACAGGCTCTGTCGATTTTTCTTTGGCAGGCTTCGACTTTTTCGTCTGAAAGTTCCGGCGTTCTTCGTGTTCCTGTTTAGCAATCTCCATCGCCTGGGCGACAGTGGAAATTTTCTTGCGCTTCCACTGGGTCGCAATTTTAAAGGCTAGCTGCTTCGCAAGCTTTCCGTTGTTAACAAGATACAAATAATCGATGAGGACGTTTACGACTCCGGAGGGGAGATTATAGTCGTTCATCAGTTCCTCGATAATAGCTATGTCACCTTCAAAGACTTTCGCTCCTCCGCTGAGGGCATGGAGATACTCCACGGGGGAAGTGGTGTCGAAGTATTTCATCTGGGCTTCTTCTTCTGTCTGCGGCTCTCCTTTTACACTGAGAAGACCGGGAGGCTGGGTACGCATACCGAGCATTGGCGGCTTCCCGCCTTCCTGAAGACGGTATTTTCTTTTTGCTGCTTCCCGGATTTTTTTGCTGTCCATATAATCTGTATGAAGCATAGCTTCCTGAATGATGTGGGCAAGCTCCTCATAGGAGAAGCTGTATAGAAAGGCAATCTGCTGAATAAGCTTTTTGTTTTCCGGTTTATAAAGCTCTTCACGGTTCACAAACGAAGGAAGGTGCGCTGTGATTTCTTCCAGCGGAACAGCCGCCTCCAAAGAATACTCCGCCTCTTTCTCCACTCCTTGTATGTCAGAGGACACGGCAATAATATTATCCATTTCCCGCGACGTACTTTTCATTTCGGATGGGTGGACGGAAGTGAAAACTTCACTGAAGCCTTTTGTTGTCTTTTTCAGGTTTTCCACTTCCACGCCTTCCCGCAGAAAACATCGCCGCAGCTCCCGGTAACGCTCTTTGCTTCCGATCCGGTTATATAAATACACGCTCAAAAGCTCGTCCTGAAAAAACTCCTTTGGCTGAAGCGGCATAAGAAGCTCATAATACATAGCAGGATCTTCTGCTTTTTCCTGATAAGCCTCTACCAGACCGAGTGCCTCCAGCTTCTGGCGTTCCTTAAAAAGCATGGGGAGCTGCTGGCCGCTCTGCGTCATCCACTGTTTATGTGTTCCGGATATTTTTTTGTCGGGATGCCTGTTTATTTCCGTCATCAGTGTCATATAGAGACTGTATGCTACAGGACCAATGAGAGGCTGATACAGCATCGTCATTGTATCTGCTTTCTCTGCCGAAAAATCTCCGCACGTAAAAGCTGTAAACGGAGTTGCCGGTACAATTTCCTGCCACTGCATCTTTCTCCCTCCCCATAAAAAGGACTGCCCCGGCACATTTGCTGGGACAGCCCCGGTTCTACTCTCTTTTTTGTTTGACTCTGTTAAAGTTGGCCGACGGCTGGAGAAATACTTCGCTTCCAACCGGCCTGCCGTGGAGGAGGTTTTCGGGCAGGCTGCGCCCTAACCTCCAATCTCTTTCTCCACGGGCCGGTTTCCGCTTCGTTTTTTATAGAAAAGAAAAGTTCTGCTTTTCATGCAGGGTGTTCTTTATTACGTAAAACCGAGGCCCGGGCAGAGACGCCTGCGGAAGCGCGCAGATCCTCCCGGACGAAAGGCCAGCCGCAGGCGACTTTCAAAATTTAGTAATCAACACTGGTTGTCCCATAGCTGATACAAAAATAAGCCGGGTTTCGTACAGTCAGGAGCCGTTCCGGTTGATAAGGTCTTTCAGTTCGTCGACAAATACATTAATATCTTTAAACTGGCGGTATACTGAAGCAAAACGCACGTAGGCTACATCGTCTATATCTGCAAGATGCTTCATAACGTATTCTCCGATATCATTGCTGTTGACTTCCGACTGGCCGCGGTTCCGCATTTCCTTTTCAACATCAGCAGTCAGTTTTTCCAGGCTTTCTACAGGGACGGGCCTTTTTTCACAGGCACGCACAAGTCCCCGGAGCAGCTTTTCCCGGCTGAATTCCTCCCGGTTACCGTCCTTTTTGACGACGATCAGCGGTGTCTTTTCTACCCGCTCGAACGTTGTATATCTGTAGCCGCACGATTCACATTCTCTGCGGCGGCGGATGGCGCGCCCCTCATCACTGGGACGCGAATCAAGTACTTTAGTGCCGTTATGGTCACAGTGCGGACATCTCATCGTCGCTTCCTCCCTGGTTTACCGGCTCAGCTCATCACCGAGTCCAGTCCCGGTAAAAGTGAGCCTCTCATTTAGCTCTTTATATAAGCTTCGTATAAGCTTGGCACTGTAACCGAAATCACTGAACAGGACAGTATCCGTATGGACTGAAAAATCAACAGCAGTACGGTATGGCCGTACCATAATGATCGTTATTACCATAAAAGCTTTTTTTCCGCTTTTAACGTGAACAATCATTTCCCCATGCTCTTCTGAAATGGAGCTGACTTCAAATCCCTGTTTCTTCGAAAACATCGTTTCCAGCTCAGCAAATACTTTCTCTCTCATTGCTTTATAATAGTGTGTCTGAAGTGTTTTATCTTCATGTTTTTCACTTGTTTCTGTTTTTTTGCTGAATATCTTTTTTACATTCTGTATAAATCCCATCTGTATCCACCTCGTCTTCTTTAAGCATAGCAAGAAACAGTCCATACTTCAATCAGACACTTTAAGGAACCCCCTCTAAAAACCAGTGAGCCTTGAAAATACGGATTAGTAAGTAATAAACGTGCGCTTCGTTTCCGCGGAAAAGCTTTCCAAGTGGACCGGAGTCCTCTCCTGCGCCTTCCTATAAAGGTACATTGTTTCTTCACCCTCCGCAGGAAGAAGCGGGTGGTGAATCATCCAACAATAAAGAAGTCTATTTCTCTCCATTGTTGGCACAAAACTTTGAGCGGAACTTTCTTCAGGACTCAGTCATAAACTTCAGCCCAGCTGAAAATTACAGTGTTTTTAACAAGCAAATAACGGCATACGGCCTTTCAGTAATATGTACCTTCAAAAAAATCTCCTTTCCGTGTGCGGAAAGGAGAAAACATTTATTTTGTATAGGCTGCTTCTGATTTATTATGGTTTACTTCGATCGGCCCGATACCGCGTGGAATTTCCACTGCTTCTGCTCTGCCGGCCTCCAGGGCTCGTCCGATATAATTGGCTGCAACATTCGGGTCAATCCGGTCACCACACGTGTAAACATCAATACTCGCGTAGCCGTGCTCCGGAAAACTGTGAATCGTCAAATGTGACTCACTGATAATAACTACTCCACTTACTCCCTGAGGTGCAAATTTATGAAAAGCTACTTCACGGACTTCTGCTCCTGCCTCAAGGGCAGCATCAACAAAAACACGCTCAATAAATGTGATATCATTCAGTTTTTCAATACTGCACTGCCAAAGTTCTGCAATAACATGTCTTCCCATAGTATCCATTTAGGACTCCCCCTTTTAATGTTCAAAATCATAAATCATATTTCCCGCTGACAGCAGCGTGTGATTACTGGGGGAAAGTTAGTCCTGAGAGGTCCTAACCCTTTACATAATCACGGAAACATTACGAAGGTTAGTATACTGCCTTTAAGAGAAGAATGCAATCTTTTTTTACATTATTGCCCATGAAAGAGTGAAAGCCCGCCGGCGGGGCCGGCGGGCCGTCCTCCTTGGTATCAGGAGGCGTACGTATTCTGATCAGCCTGGATAAAGCTTCCTACATGATAGACAAGATCCAGAAGGCGGCAGGAGTAGCCCCACTCATTATCGTACCACGCAAGTACTTTTACCTGACGGTCGTTAATAACCATGGTGGACTGTCCGTCAATAATAGCCGAACGCTCGTCCCCGTTGAAGTCAATTGATACAAGCGGATCGTCTGTGTAGCCGATAATGCCTTCCATATTTTTCTTTCCGGCATTTTTCAGTACTTCGTTTACTTCTTCTACTGTCGTATCTTTTTCTACATCTACTACAAGGTCCACAAGAGAAACGTTCGGTGTCGGTACCCGGAGGGCGAGTCCGTGAAGTTTCCCTTTCATTTCCGGAATAACAGCAGAAATAGCTTTAGCTGCCCCTGTCGTAGTAGGAATGATGGACTGGGCACAGGCTCGGGCCCGGCGGAGATCCTTATGGGGATTGTCGATGTTCCGCTGATCTCCTGTGTAGGAGTGTACAGTAGTCATCATTCCCGATTCGATTCCGAGCTCTTCCTGAAGTACTTTTACTACCGGGGCAAGGCAGTTCGTAGTACAGGAAGCATTGGAAATAACGTCGTGATTCCGGTGGTCGTAATCTTTTTCATTGACGCCGTAAACGATCGTCACATCCTCATTTTTCCCCGGGGCTGTGATGATGACTTTCTTGGCACCAGCTGTAATATGTTTGGCTGCCTCCTCTTTTTCACGGAATTTCCCTGTCGCTTCCAGAACAATATCAATGTTAAGGTCTTTCCAAGGAAGCTGCTCCGGATCGCGGTAATTCACAAGCTCCACCTTTTTCCCGTCCACGATCAGTCGGCCGTTTTCTGCCTCCACTCTTTTTTGGTATGTGCCGTGAACTGTATCGTAATTCACAAGGTGTGCAAGTGTCTCTGCAGGATAACCGGCATTAATTGCGGCAATTTCCACCTTTTCGTCCATCATTGCTTTCCGGAACACCATTCGTCCAATTCTTCCGAACCCATTAATTGCTACTCGTATCATGAGTACCCCTCCATGCTATTGTGTTATATTATATAAGCGTTTTCACAGATATAGTATAACACATTTGTTTTGTGAATGACTATATAATTTTGTAAAACAGAACGGGGAATTTTTCCCATATATGGTCTCTGTACTACCAGGACTTTTCTTAATTTTTTCATTTATTCTGGCTCTTTTAAAGATCCAAGTTCTTACGCAAGGAAAGGGAAGATCCCTCTCTGCTGGTTTGGTCCATCAGGTACTCCTAATGAAAATACCGGTGGAACGGGTTTTATTATATGGAACTTATTTGATCAATTTGGTTTTAATAGAAAAAGCAGTTTGATTTCTCCATGTTCACGTAAGAACCAAGCTCCATGTTGTTTTTGAAGATTGCCTGCGGCTCTTTACACCTGCCGCGGAGAAAGCATGCGGCTGTCCTTCCGTCCGGGAGGATCTGCCCGGGCCTCGGTTTTAAAAAAAAGAGCAGCATTTATAAAAAGCTTCTCTTTTCTTTTTTTATGAAAAAACGAAGCGGAAATCGGCCCGTGGAGAAAGAGATTGGAGGATAGGGCGCAGCCTGAAGAAGCTGAAAATCTCCTCCACGGCAGGCCGGTTGGAAGCGAAGTGTTTCTCCAGCCGTCAACCGCGAATGCTTTAACGTATCTTTTATTTTACATGTCAGTTATATAAAACTTTTTACGGCTTATGCCCACCCGTAAAAAAGCAAATTAAAAACACCTCCCATCAGCCCGCTCCGGACTAAATTTGTGGGAGGTGTTTCTGTAATTCAAAATGCATCGAAAATAAAATGTGGGTGTGAGTAAGCTGAAGGCTACTCCACGGCAGGCCGGATTGGAGCGGAGTTTTTCCGTACTTTAATGTTTTTCCGGCACGAATTTTCGGACAAGCTCTTTCACCTGAGCTCTCGTATCTTCCAGCGTTCCGGAATTATCTATAATGTAATCCGCTTCTTTTCGTTTTTTCTCAATCGGCATCTGGGAAGTGATCCGCTGATCTGCTTCTTCTTCCGAGTAGCCGTTTCTCGTCATCAGCCGTTCCTTCTGGACTTCCTCCGGTACATACACAACCACTACTTCGTCGATAAGATAATAAAGGTCGTTTTCAATGAGCAGTGGAATATCCAGGATAATGAGCGGTTCTCCTGCGGCTTCCGCCGCCTCCGAGCGTTCTTTCATTTCCAGTCTGACTGCCGGATGAACCATGCTGTTCAGCTTTTCCCGTTCTTCCGGATGTTCAAAAACGATTTCTCCAAGCCGCTTGCGGTTCAGCGTACCGTCCTCGTGCAGAATATGTTCTCCAAAATGCCGGACAATCTCTTCCAGCACCGGCGTCCCCGGTTCAACAACTTCTCTTGCGATCAAGTCGGCGTCAATAACCGGACAGCCCTCCTCTTTAAACATCTGGGAAACGGTACTTTTACCTGTAGCAATACTTCCTGTCAATCCAAGCTTCATGACTATTCCTCCTCTTTATACTGCTGGCATAAAGGACAAATGTGCGTGCCTCTTCCTCCTACGGTAAAACGGATAATTTCCGTTCCGCATTCTCTGCATGCCTCCCCCCGGCGTCCATAGACATAGAGCTGCTCCTGGAAACTGCCGGATTTCCCTTCACTGCTGACATAGCTTCTGACAGACGATCCTCCTGCTTCAATAGCTTTTTGAAGCGTGGTCTGTACAGCTTTATGAAGGCGGACTGTTTCTTCATCTGTAATTTTATGGGCTGGTTTTTCCGGATGAATACCAGCGAGAAACAGCGCTTCGTCCACATAAATATTTCCGAGTCCGACAATTTTCGTCTGGTCGAGAAGCTGTGTTTTAACGGCTCTCACAGAAGACAGACGTGATTTCAACACTTCCGGGGTGAACGCTTTTTCCAGCGGTTCAGGGCCGAGCTGCTTGAGCGGGAGATGATTAAACTCTGTGCCTCTCGCAAAAATATGCATGGTGCCAAACTGCCGGACATCTGTATATCTCAGTTCCATTCCATCGGAGAAAATAAATCTGACATGCGTATGTTTACCTACCGGATCTCCCGGTGAAAACATTCCGTATTTTCCTTCCATGCGGAGATGGGAGATCATCACATCCTCGTTCAGCAGAAAACGCAGAAATTTTCCGCGTCGTTCCACCTTTTCGAATGTCTGGCCGGTCAGCCTCATCCGGAATTCCTCCGTGTCATCCGGCAGCTGAATAATTCTAGGAAGCGTAATGACCACATCCGCTATCGTCCGGCCGGTTATTTGTTCATTTAACGTGTTTTTTACTGTTTCTACTTCCGGCAGTTCCGGCATCATGACCCTCCAGATTATTTCGCATCGTACCAGGTTTTGCCGTAATCCACATCCGCTTTCAGCGGTACATCAAGATCCACGGTATTTTCCATTACTTCAGCGGCAAGCCTGGACATCTGCTTTATTTCTTTTTCCGGGACTTCAAAAATCAGCTCATCGTGGACCTGGAGAAGCATGACTGATTCCACCCCGGCCTTCTGCATCGCTTCATCCATATCAACCATCGCTTTTTTGATTATGTCTGCTGCACTCCCCTGTATCGGTGTGTTCATCGCCGTTCGTTCCCCGAAGGTGCGCTGGTTGAAATTCCGGCTCGTTATTTCCGGAAGAAAGCGGCGGCGGTTCATAATCGTTGTTACATACCCTTTTTGGCGGGCTTCTTCCTTAATGGACTCCATGTAATCCCGTACCCCCGGATAGCTTTCCAGGTATTTATCTATAAACGACTGCGCTTCTTTACGCGTAATTCCGAGACTCTGGGAAAGTCCGTAATCACTGATTCCATAAACAATTCCGAAGTTTACTGCTTTCGCCTGACGTCTCATCTGCGAAGTGACCGCTTCTTTCTCCACTTCAAAAACGTCCATCGCTGTTTTCGTATGAATATCCATATCGTGACGGAATGCTTCCAGCAGGTTTTTATCCTGGGAAATGTGCGCCAGTACCCGCAGCTCAATCTGGGAATAATCAGCCGCGAGAATAAAGGAATTCTCTTCGGAAGGTATAAAAGCGTGCCGGATGCGACGGCCTTCTTCCAGTCGGATCGGAATGTTCTGAAGGTTCGGTTCTGTTGAGCTCAGTCTCCCTGTCTGCGTCAGTGCCTGATTAAAGCGGGTATGAATCTTACCTGTTTTTTGATGAATTGCTTTAATCAATCCTTCAATATACGTGGAATTCAGCTTGCTGAGCTGTCTGTAGTGAAGGATCTCCGGAATGATTTCATGCTTGTTCTGAAGCTTTTCAAGCACATCTGCTGACGTGGAATAGCCGGTTTTTGTTTTTTTCATTGCCGGCAGCTGCATTTTTTCAAACAGTACCTCGCCGAGCTGCTTTGGTGAATTAATATTAAAATCGGTGCCGGCAAGATCATGAATTTTCTTTTCGATTTCTGTAAGCCGCTCTGTCAGGCTTTCTCCGAGTTTTGCCAGCTCTTCCTTATCCACCGCTACACCGTGCCGCTCCATTCTGCCTAAAATAACCGTAAGAGGCATCTCCAGCTCTGTTAAAAGTTCCAGCTGCTCATTTTCTTTCAGTTCTTTTTCCAGATCCGGCTTCACATCAAGTACAGCTGCTGCTTTGCGACCTAAATGCTGGGCAAGTATTTCTTCCTCCGGGACCTGCTGCTTTTTGCCGCGTCCGTAGACCGCTTCGTCCCTATGGACCTGTCTGCCTTTTCTTCTTTCTGCAATTTCCGCCATTTCGTGGGAGGAGGCGCCGGGGTCAATCAGGTAGGAAGCCATCTGCGCGTCAAACGTGATGCCTTCCAGGTGAATATCCTTCCAGGCAAGACCGACGACTGCCCGCTTTGCATTAAAAACTATTTTTTCCTTCTTCTCATCGGCTGCCCATTCTTTAAATTCCGGGCTGCTCCATAACAGCTCCGGGGACAGATAGAACACACCATTTTCGTTTGCGATGGCGGCACCGATCACTTCAGCCGTGTGATAATTTTCGTCGAGGGATTCAATGACAAGGGCGGAAGGAGAAATGAGCATCGATTCGTCCAGCTTTTCTGCAATCTTTACATCGATCCCGTCCAGCTCCTCTTCTCCCCCGGATTTCCCTTCCGGATCGACCCGGTCGACCAGAGACTGAAATTCGAGTTCCCGGAACAGCTTAAGAATTTTTTCCGTGTCCTTTTCCCCAAGCGGCACCTCGTCCGGCTTCAAAGCAAGCGGCACCTCTGTTAAAATCGTCGCCAGTTTCTTGCTCATCTTCGCCTGTTCTTCGTTTTCAACAAGTTTTTCTTTCATCTTCTTTCCGGAAACGGCGTCAATATTTTCATATACGCCTTCCAGTGAACCATGGGCGGCAAGGAGCTTCAGTGCGGTTTTTTCCCCAACCCCGGGCACCCCTGGAATATTATCAGAGCTGTCCCCCATCAATCCTTTTAAATCAATGATCTGCTCCGGCTTCAGTCCGTATTTTTCATCCAGCGCTTTCAGATCATATGTATCCACGTTCGTTATGCCTTTCCTTGTTAAAGCTACTTCAGTATTTTCCCCGATCAGCTGCAGAAGATCTTTATCCCCGGTGAAAATTTTTACTTCCCAGCCGGTGTCTGCTGCAAGGCCGGCCAGTGTGCCAATAATATCATCCGCTTCGTAATTTTCCACTTCTTCATAAGGGATATTGAATGCTTTCAGAAGATCTCTCATCAGCGGAAGCTGTTCTGCGAGCTCCGGAGGCGTTTTCTGCCTTGTTCCTTTATATTCTTTGAATGTGTCATGACGGAAGGTTGTCTTCCCGGCATCAAAGGCTACAAGCATATGTGTTGGCTGCTCTTCTTCAAGCACTTTTAAAAGCATTGTTGTGAAGCCGTATACCGCGTTTGTATATACTCCTTTTTCATTGTTAAGAAGTGGAAGCGCAAAGAAAGCCCGGTAGGCTATGCTGTTACCATCCACGAGTACTAGTTTTTTAGTCAAGCTGAACACCCCGATTCATAAAATTACTGTTTTTATTTTATCATGAATCCTTCATTGTGGCATGCAGTGCCCTTTATCGAGTATAGACACTGCTGCACAAAAACACGCTGAAAAGCCTGTCAGTCATGTTGACAGGCTTTTCAGCGTGTTAATTTAATTGTTGAACCGGCACTATACACATGCCATGCCCAGCTTCCACAGGCGTCCCTGTTTATTGATTTTTCTTTTTTTTCGGCGGATAAGCTCTCCATTTTGAAAGATCAGGCTCCGATTTTTTAATCATTGATTTCGGAAAAACGAAGTTCCATGGTGTGCTGGTATGAGCTTTCACCTGCAGCTTTGGATCAAGTGTAAATATGCCGTTGGCAATTACTTCGCCGGAAGCGTCCTCTACAACAAGCGGAAGTTTTTCAAGATTGATCGTTTTCTCGCCGCCGTTCCGGATGAGAAGTGAAATGTGAAGCTCTTCCCTTTCCTTCACCATTTTCGCACTCAACCCGAGAAAGTTCACCTGGCCCGGACGCGGAGGTCCTACTTTTTCCACCATTTTCCTAAGCCGTCGCTGCTGTTCCTGGGGCAGCCTTTTTCTCCACGATTTCGTCAGCTCAAGTGAATGGGTTTTCGAAACAGGACTCAGCTGAAAAACAAGCTTCCACCCTTCTTCTGGAATTTGTTCGGTAAACAAGTCCTTTTCACTGAATAAAAATTCCCAGGGCCTGCTCCCATTAGGCGGAACCTCCCCGAAATCCTCCAGCTGAAAAGTTTTTCTTCCTAACACTTCGTCCTGCTCGTCGAAGATAGAAAGAGTTACTTCGTTCATCTTTAATTTTTTTTCCATCGTGTGGCGGATAAATACAAGGAAAGCATAGTCGCCTGCTTCGGTTTTTTTCATATGAATACCTGAGATAGCTGCCTGTCCCGAAGTCATCGGTTCACACTGCTCATGAAGTTTTTGAAAAGCTTCTTTTTCTTCTCCGGAAACCTCCCAGGAAGGCGGGAAGGAAAGCTCAGTGGAAACTGTTTCTGTTTCCGGCTCCTCTTCTTCCTTTTTGGCCTTTCGGGAAGAAACGAACGATTCCCGGCCTTTCATCGTGAGGTTGTTAAGCTCTGTTTTACTGAAGAATGACTGCATCCTGATTAAACCTCCGTAAAAATAGTATGGATTCCCCGTGCCGGGGTGTAAATCATCTGATTTTTTGTATCTTTCTTCCTGTTCTGCCGTCTAGTATATCATGAAAAGAAGCAGGGAAGAATATTAGAAATTACGGCTGACTATTTTATAAATCCAGCTGTGTTAAGGTGGGCCGGAGGAAACTTCGTTCCACCCCGGCCTCCCAGGTGCCGATGATACTCTGCCGGGCCTGTTTTTTGATTCTCCGGCAGACAAAAAAAGAACGCCGCTCAGGGGAAAGCAGGCGTTCTTACAAAAGGGGGGAGCACAGCCCGGGGGACTGATCGGGCTGCACCCGGTTTACACTGTAAATATTACTATCCAATTGTTGAGAAGGATTAACATACATATTAAGAAAGTGTAAATTTATCCTTCCTCCCCAAAAGGAAACCGGAGGAATTCGATCCGGAATGTCGTGCCTTTTCCCGGCCTGCTTTCCACTGACAGATTAGCATGGTGGGCTTCTGCCAGATGCTTTACAATTGCCAGTCCCAGCCCGGTGCCTCCGGAGTTTCGGCTCCTCGCCCGGTCCACCCGGTAAAAACGCTCGAATATTCTTGGTATTTCTTTTTTGGAAATGCCTATTCCGGTATCTGATACTTCCATAATCACATTTTCTTTCTGCCCGCGGATTCTTACAATAACTTCCCCACCTGCCGGGGTATAGACAACTGCATTATTGATTAAATTTATCATTACCTGTTTCAGACGGGCAGGATCTCCCGGAATGACGACATCACCGTCTACTTTCGTTTTCAGGTTCATCTTCTTTGCCGAAGCTTTTTCCGAAAGCATCGTTACTGCTTCTGAGACAAGCTCTGAAAGATCCACTTCCTGCCAGTCCAGCTGAAAATGCTCCCCTTCGATCCGCGAAAGCTCCAGCAGATCCGTTATCAAATCTTCCAGACGGCCTGATTCCCTTGCAATAATGGTCAAAAACTTCTCCCGCAGTTCTTCATCGTTCATTGCTCCGTCAAGCAGCGTTTCTGTAAAACCTTTTAAAGAAGTGACCGGGGTTTTCAGTTCGTGGGAAACATTTGCCACGAAGTCTTTCCGGGCCTGTTCCAGTTTTTTAAGCTCTGTAATATCATGAAATACGAGAACGATCCCTTTGAGTTTGTTATCCTGTCCAATAATCGGAGCGCCGTGAACATCGAAGTGACGGATGTATATCCCTTCCGACCATCGTATCTGTTTCCTCAACGGTCTTTCCGTCAAAAACAGTTCCTGCACAAACCGAATAATTTTTTTGTTGTCTATCACATCATAATACGTTTTGTTCAGCCATTTATCCGCTTCCGCTTCGAAAATAGCCGATGACGAACGGTTCATCAGGGTAATATCGCCCTTTTCATTAATAAGAATCAAACCGCTGCCCATATTTTCGATTAGTGTTTCCAGACGCTCCTGCTGGCTTTCATATGTTTTCGTTACCTGACTGAGATTTTCTGCCAGTACATTTATTGATCTGTTTAATTCTCCTGTCTCGGCATCAAGTGCTTCGTACGTTCTTGCCTGAAAGTTACCGCGGGCAAGCTCATTGGCCACCCTTCTCGCATCTTCAATCGGTTTAATCATTTCGTTTGTCAGTTTCGTAATAAACGCCAGAATGATAATAAACGCGATCAGAAACGAAACAAACAGTAGAATCCATACATTCTGGTACACATCGTTCAGTTCGCTCATTTCCAGCCCGAGCCGTAGAAAACCTTCTTCTTCTCCCCCGATCACAAGCGGCTCCGCATAGTAAAGCAGTTCTCTATCCACGGTACTGCTGAAACGGACGACAAAAGGGTTGCCATTATCACCTGCCCCCTGAATTTCCGGACGATCCAGGTGATTATCCATTTCTTCAGCATCCGCATCACTTTCAGCAATCACTTCGCCGTCTTCTGCAACGATCGTTATACGGGCATCCAGCCGCTGTGCCAGTTCATCCACCGTTTCTTCAACGGCCTGCCTGTCAGCAGTATCTGACTGCTCCAGAGAAAAGGCGACGACGGAAGCTTCTTTTTCTATACGTTCATTCATCCGGTCCTGATAAAAATCCTGTATAAAAGGGCCGAGCACTGCTCCAAGACTTGCCAGGACGAGAAGAACGATAAGTGAAAGCGGGAATATCAGACGAAAGCGGTAGCTATTCATCCTTCCCCGGATCCTCCATCTTATACCCAAGTCCACGCACAGTTTTAATATATACAGGTTTTCTCGTCGTCGGTTCAATTTTTTCACGAAGGTGACTAATGTGAACGTCTACGATACGTGTGTCTCCGACAAATTCGTAGTTCCAGACCGAGTTCAGAAGCTGGTCCCTTGTAAGGACCCGGCCTTTATTCTTTATAAGGTACAGAAGCAGCTCAAATTCCTTCGGTGTCAGCTCCAGAGCCTGTCCCTTCAAATACACTTCGTAGTTGTCAGGATATATATCCACATCTCCGATAACGATTTTATTCATCGGTTTTTCCTTACTTTCTTCCGGTTCAGCACGCTGGCTCCGGCGCAGAATAGCCCTTACGCGCGCAACCACTTCTCTCGGACTGAAAGGTTTTGTCAAATAATCATCCGCCCCAAGCTCCAGCCCCAGTACTTTATCAAATTCATCGTCCTTTGCCGTGAGCATTAGAATAGGTGTGGTGATCCGGTTCTGCCGCAGTGATTTACATACTTCCAGGCCATCCATCTCCGGAAGCATCAGGTCAAGAATGATTAAATCAAATTTTTCTTCCAGCGCCCTGTCCAGACCTGTTTTCCCATCCGCAGCCGAAACGACTTCAAATCCGCCCTGTTCGAGATTAAATTGAAGAAGTGTCAGAATCGATTCTTCATCATCTACTACTAAAAGTTTCTGTACCATGTTTATTCCTCCCTGCAGCAATTCAGGCCGGCACATCCGGCTGGGTAATATGGGCTGTTTCTCTCTTTCATATTACTACATTTTTAACGTAAGGCAACACTATCGGACTGATAATATTCTGCAGGAAGAAAGTACACTTCCTGTCCCGAGGCCTTCCAGGGAATGTTTCAGCGCTTTTTAAAATTTCAGAGGTATTCCTTCTATCTGCATTTACAGCTGTTACTGAAGAACTACATTGGGTTTTCCATGTAGAAAAACGCGTTCTCTGTCGCAAAAAACAACTTTATTCTTAATAATACGCTATGTTAAAGCATTCGCTGTTGATACCTGGAGAAAACCTTCGCTATCAACCGGCAGTCTTGCTGTGTAGAAGATCTCCGGGTGTGCCTAGGCCTATCCTCCAATTCCCTTCTTCCACGGGCCGGTATCTGCTTCGTTTTTTTCATGGGAAAAGAAATATTTCTGCTTCTCATAAACGAGCTGTTTTCAAGGTCGCCTAATAATAAATATAGATCTGATCAACAAACTAAAGCCTGTTCAGACGATGAATTGTCTGAACAGGCTTCAATCCCTACGAATCCGGTTTCCCAGCTTACAGGACGTCCCCGTACTGTACAGTTTTAATTTTTAACATTTCCTTCGCTGCACTATTAGAAATTTTCGAAGGTTCCTTCATCCTGCGTCACCGGCTTCCATGGATACGGCGGATAAACGACAAGCTGTGCGGTTACCACCCGATCCCCCAGCTCGTCTGTCATTTCAGCTTCCAGTGTAACTTCTTCTTTTTCCCTGTCCACAGCTGTAACCTGCATTTCCATTCTGACTTTGCTGTAGTGATATACAGGCTTCTCAAATCGAATAGTCTGTTCTTTGATTACCGAACCCGGTCCTGGAAGATGCATAGAAACAGCTGTCGTAAGAAAGCCGGTCAACATCAGCTGCGGCACCATCGGTCGTTTATAAGGAGTTCTTGAGGCGTAATCATGCTGAATGTAAGCCGGGTTGGCGTCATCACTGAAACCGAGATACAAAAGAATTTCCTTATCCGTAATTTGATGCTCCCGGCTGTACATATTCCCGGGCTGTATTTCTTTCATTGTCTTACCGATTTTTTTACGCTTGGAAAACAAATACATCTCCTCCTCTAAAAGAAACCGTTTTCAATATGATACAAAGAGAAGAGCTGAGAAAGCTCCCAGCTCTTCTTTCTTTTATATCTTACAGGGACTGCATTACTTTTTTTACGGAGTCTGCTGATTTATCCAGCTGATTTTTTTCTTCTTCCGTCAGATCGATCTGCAGCACTTTTTCAATGCCGCTGCCGCCGATAACTGTCGGCACTCCAAGATACATGTCGCTGTAACCGTATTCCCCTTCGAGATAGGCAATCGCCGGAAGAATACGTTTTTTATCTTTCACAATAGCCTCTACCATCTGAACAATGGAAGCTGCCGGAGCATAGTAGGCACTGCCGGAGCCGAGAAGGCCGACGATTTCACCGCCGCCTTTACGCGTGCGATCCACAATTTCCTGCAGCCGGTCTTTTGAAATAAGCTTCTCCACAGGAATACCACCTGCAGAACTGTAGCGGAGCATCGGCACCATGTCGTCTCCGTGGCCTCCGAGTACAAATCCCCGCACATCTTCCACAGATACGTTCAGCTCCTTGGCAATGAATGTGTTGAAACGGGCTGTATCCAGCACGCCGGACTGGCCGATAACTCTTTCTTTCGGAAAGCCGGATTCCTGATACACAGCATACGTCATTGCATCCACCGGATTGGTCAAAACAATAATAAAGCAGTCCGGAGAGTGCGCGACAATTTCTTTTGTTACGCTTCTCATGATTCCGGCGTTCGTGCTTATAAGATCGTCCCGGCTCATCCCCGGCTTCCGTGGAATACCGGCAGTAATGACGACAACATCAGATCCGGCAGTATCTGCATAATCAGACGTCCCTGTAATATTGGAATCAAAACCTTGAACCGGTCCCGCTTCCAGCATATCCAGCGCCTTGCCTTTTGTCGGGTCTTCATTGTCCGGAATATCAACAAGTACAACATCCCCAAGTTCCTTCTGGGCTGCCATCAGCGCTGTAGTTGTTCCGGTAAATCCACCGCCGACCACTGTTATTTTTCTGCGTTTAATTGCTGCCATATCAGACTACACTCCTTTGCCGGGTTAAGTGAAAGCTTTGTTAATTAACCGAGGTTTCGAATCAGTGCATCACCGAATTCAGAACATTTCACTTCCGTTGCACCATCCATAAGACGTGCGAAGTCGTAAGTTACTGTTTTTTCAGCGATTGTTTTATCCATCGCATTTTCAATCATGTCAGCCGCTTCTCCCCAGCCGAGGTGACGGAGCATAAGCACTCCGGACAGAAGAACGGAAGAAGGATTTACTTTGTCCTGGCCTGCGTACTTCGGTGCTGTACCGTGAGTTGCTTCAAAAATAGCGTGTCCTGTATCGTAGTTGATGTTGGCACCCGGCGCAATACCAATTCCACCCACCTGCGCAGCAAGCGCATCGGACACGTAGTCACCGTTCAGGTTCATCGTTGCAACCACGTCAAATTCTTTTGGACGTGTAAGAATCTGCTGAAGGAAAATATCTGCAATAGAATCTTTAACAATGATTTTGCCTTCGGATTCTGCTTTATCCTGTGCAGCGTTGGCTGCTTCTTTGCCCTGGTCGTCTACGATGCGGTCGTATTCTGCCCACGTAAACACTTTGTCTCCGAATTCACGCTCAGCAAGCTCGTAGCCCCAGTTCTTGAAAGCACCTTCCGTGAATTTCATGATGTTTCCTTTATGAACGAGGGTAACGTTTTTGCGGCCTTCATCAAGCGCGTACTGGATAGCAGAACGTACAAGACGCTCTGTACCTTCACGGGAAACAGGCTTGATACCGATACCGGAAGTTTCCGGGAAACGGATTTTGTCGGCACCCATTTCATTCTGCAGGAAGTCTACTACTTTTTTCACTTCCGGAGTCCCTTCCTGGAATTCGATTCCAGCGTAAATGTCCTCGGAGTTTTCACGGAAAATAACCATATCCGTATCTTCCGGACGCTTTACAGGAGATGGAACACCTTCATACCAGCGTACAGGACGAAGACATGCATACAGGTCAAGATCCTGACGAAGGGCTACGTTAAGGGAGCGGAAACCGCCGCCGATAGGTGTTGTAAGAGGACCTTTAATAGCGATCATATACTCACGGATCGTATCAAGAGTTTCTGCCGGGAGCCATTCGCCCGTCTTATCGTGGGCTTTCTGACCGGCAAGTACTTCTTTCCACTCGATAGCTTTCTCACCGTTGTATGCTTTGTCCACTGCTGCTTCAATGACTCTGGAAGAAGCCTTCCAGATATCCGGTCCAATACCATCACCTTCGATATAAGGAATAATCGGTTTGTTAGGGACGTGCAGTTCACCATTAGTTACTGTAATTTTTTCACCTGACATAAAACAAAAACCTCCTAGAAATATAGTTCGTTGCTTCACATAAGTACATCAAAAGGCGGAGCTGCAGACTCCCGCAGCTCCTTTGTACTTTATCATCTGCTGTTACCGCTTTTCAAGCGGGATCCATTCCTGCTTTTCAGGACCGGTGTATTCCGCACGCGGCCGGATCAGACGGTTATCCGCGTACTGCTCAAGAATGTGGGCAAGCCAGCCTGATACACGGCTCACTGCAAAAATCGGCGTGAAAATATCATGCTCGATTCCGAGACTGTGATACACAGATGCAGAATAGAAGTCCACGTTCGGAAGCAGTCCTTTTTCCGAGGAAACATATTCATCGATTTTGATGCTCATGTCGTACCACTTGGACTCTCCTGTAATTTCTGTAAGCTGGCGGGACATTTCACGCAGGTGCTTCGCACGAGGATCTCCTGCTTTATAAACACGGTGTCCAAAGCCCATGATTTTTTCTTTACGGGCAAAAGCATCTTTAATATATTGTTCCGCTTTGTCAGCTTCTCCGATTTCGCTGAGCATAGCCATAACGCGCTCGTTGGCACCACCGTGAAGCGGCCCTTTAAGAGCACCTATTGCTGCCGTAATGCCGGAATAAACATCAGAGAGCGTGGCAACACAGACACGGGCTGTGAATGTAGATGCATTCAGTTCATGGTCTGCATGAAGTACAAGCGCCTTGTTAAAAGCTTTTTCGGAAATTTCATCCGGCTCTTCTCCTGTAAGCATATAAAGAAAATTAGCTGCAAAGCTCAAATTTTCTTTTGGAGAAACTGGATCTTTCCCCTGACGAATGCGGGCAAAGGCAGTTACAATTGTAGGGATTTGTGCCTGAAGCTTCACCGCTTTGCGGTAATTGGCCTTTTCACTCATTTCATCCGCTTCTTCATCAAACAGTGCAAGGTTTGATACAGCTGTACGAAGTGCAGCCATCGGATGAATCTTTTCAATCGGATACGTTTTCATCTGTTCAACTACAGCATCAGGGACTGTGCTCGCCTGGGCAAGTTCTTTTGTGAAGGCTTCCAGCTCTTCTTTATTCGGAAGGCGGCCATTCCACAGAAGGTAGATAACTTCCTCAAATGTTGCATTATCTGCGAGATCATCGATATTGTATCCCTGGTAAGTCAGTACATCATCGATGATGGAGCTTACGCTTGACTGTGCTGCAACGACACCTTCTAAACCTTTCGTCGTACTCATGCTATCTCTCCTTTGCAAACAGAAATGCGGGTCAAGCCCGTTATACCCGGGTCTCCGCTGATTGTGATGTGATGAACAGACCATACGGCAAACCCGACCATTTAGAAAGCGGTTACGAAAAACGTTAACCGCAGAAAACCAGCGTATGATTTTCTATGTATTGATGTCACGCTTCCTATTATACCATTATTTGAATTTTTGTGAACGTTAAAATTTAGAAATCCAAAGAAGATTCAATCTTTTCCAGCAGAAAAACGCTCCCCGCACCGGTCATCCGCCAAGCGGGGAGAAAAATTCCACAATTTTCATAGCCAGGTAGGCTATTCCTGCACCGATAACCGGGCCGACTGCGACTCCTCCGAAAACCGCTACCGCCAGAATAGTTCCTGCAACGAGAGCTACGGTAATATGCGGATCGTTCTGTAGAAGGTGAATACCGTTCGCTGCAATTACTGCCACGAAAATTCCGGCTCCAAGAGCTATCCATGCATAGGACGACCCCATGGCTGCCTGCAGATCCTTCAGTCCTATCTCCCCCGTTATGATAGGAACGAGTACGGCAATCGTAATGATCGTAACGCCTATTTGAATACCTTTTGACTGAATAAACGGGAGTACGGAATTCCCGGTTCCTGAATAATATATCAGCAGTAACACAGCGACTGCGATCATTAACGTCTGATTTTTTGCAAAATAACCGACTGCCAGCAGAAGCAGCATAAACATAATCGGCTGATTCATTTTTCCCATTCCTTTCCTTTACTTTTCATCGAAAAAGCTGTTGTTTTTGAAACCTCATGAGAGAAAAAAATTCCTCCGAAGCTGTAGACACATATCCACTCAATAGAATGTTTATTTCAGCACCACAAAAACTGCACCAATACAACGGAAAAGCCTGCCAGCTTATCTGACAGGCTTTCCGCATCCGGATGGTACTTTCCCAATCCAGCTTTTAATATCTTCTTCCTGACTGATTGTCTACGATGTAGACGTTACCGGAGTAAACCATCTTTTCATACGCCCGCTGCAGCAGTTTTTTAAACATCTGTCTCGTGGCGGGGATGAGCAGCAGGAAACCGAGTGCATCAGTAATAAATCCAGGGGTCAGCAGCACAACACCGCCGATTAAAATACAGACCCCGTCCAGTATTTCCTCCCCGGGGACCTGGCCCTGCGATGTTTTCAGCTGGGCACGCCGGATCGCCTGAAGTCCTTCTCTTCTGGCAAGCCACGCTCCAAGCAGTCCGGTAAGGATGATCAACAGGACGGTAAGTGCAAGTCCTATAGTATTCCAGGACAGAAGTATAACAGCTATTTCCAATGCCGGTACGACAATAAGCAGCAGAATCAGAAGCTTTTTCATTTATCTCTCCCCTTTATTACATGACTTTAGTCCGTGAAGAATAGGTTGCTGCCTTCTAAAAACTCTGTGTTAAAGTTCGCTGTTGGTGCCTGAAAAAAAGGCGTGAAAAAGAGATTTCTCTTTCTCACGCCGGTCATCTCTACCTTTATTATAGAATACTTGCAGAACCTTTGTAAATCTTTCCTTGCGTTCCGTCGACTGTTACTTCTTCGCCGTCGGTAAACTTGCTGCGGGCATCTTCCACTCCTACAACAACCGGAATTCCAAGGTTCAGACCGACGACCGCAGCGTGGGAAGTAAGTCCTCCCTGCTCGGTAACGACTGCGCCGGCTTTTTCGAATGCATCAATCATATCACGGTCCGTATTGTTTGTTACGAGAATGTCCCCCTGTTTCGTTTTTTCAAGCGCTTCTTTGCTTGAGTCTGCTACAACGACATTCCCTTTCACTACTTTACGTCCGATTCCCTGCCCCTGGGCAATCACTTCACCAATGACATGCACTTTCAGCAGGTTTGTTGTTCCACGCTCGCCAACTGGTACACCGGCAGTAATAACGACGAGATCGCCATTTTTTACGTAACCGGACTTGAGCGCTTCGTCAACGGAAAGCTGAAGCATCTCGTCCGTAGAGCTCACGTCATTACCTATCTGGGCGTGAACACCCCATACGAGGGAAAGAGAGCGGCTTACGCGCGCATTGCTCGTCACAGCAATGATGACTGACTCCGGACGGTATTTGGAAATCATGCGTGCCGTATGCCCGCTCTGGGTTGCTGTAAGAATAGCAGAAGCTTTCAAGTTCATCGCCGTGTGTGTAACGGACTGGCTGATAGCTTCGGTAATAGTGTGCTCGTTTTCTTCGGAAATACGACGGAGGACGTCTTTATGCTTCATCGCTGTTTCTGCACGCAGTGCAATGCTCTGCATCGTTTGTACGGATTCTGTCGGATAGCTTCCTGCAGCTGTTTCGCCGGAAAGCATAATAGCGTCTGTTCCGTCCAGGATAGCATTGGCTACGTCGGAAGCTTCAGCTCTTGTCGGACGTGGGTTGCGCTGCATGGAATCCAGCATCTGCGTGGCGGTGATTACCGGCTTGCCGAGACGGTTGCATCGTTTGATCAGATCTTTCTGTACGAGCGGAACTTCTTCTGCAGGAATTTCCACTCCAAGATCTCCGCGCGCTACCATCAGACCGTCGGAAACCTGCAGAATTTCTTCAATGTTGTCGACGCCTTCCTGGTTTTCAATTTTAGGGATAATTTGAATGTGCTCTGCTCCGTGGTTTTCCAGCAGTTCACGGATTTCCAGCACGTCGGAAGCCCTGCGGACAAAAGAAGCTGCAATAAAGTCAACGTCCTGTTCGATACCAAATACAATATCGTTAGCGTCTTTTTCCGTAATACCCGGAAGGTTGACACTGACATTTGGCACGTTAACACCTTTTTTATTTTTGAGCGTTCCGTTGTTCAATACTTCTGTGATCAGTTCCCCATCCGCTTTGTCTGTTACAAGAAGCTCAATCAGACCGTCGTCCAGAAGAAGTTTCGCCCCGGGTTCGACATCGCTAATAAGATCCGGATACGTTACGGAAATAACATCTTTATTTCCTGTAACTTCTTTCATAGAAACGCGGAGGGTGCTGCCTTTAGTCAGCTCTGCTTCACCGCCCTCCAGTGTCTGTGTCCGGATTTCCGGCCCTTTTGTGTCCAGAAGCAGTGCAATCGTTTTTCCAGCTTCCGCCGCTGCTTCACGGATAGTTTTTATGCGTGCCCCGTGCTCCTCGTAATCGCCGTGGGAAAAATTCAGTCGGGCTACATTCATACCGGCGTCAATCAGTTCGGAAAGCTTTTCCCTGGATTCACTGGCCGGCCCTATCGTACATACGATCTTAGTCTTTCTCATTAGTAATTTCCTCCTTTATGTTCTGTCGGTCTTTATTCGGCACAAAAGCCGGGACCGGTTAGTTGGGGTCCCAGCTTAAGCACTCTTATTCTTAAATGGACAGCTCTTTGGAAAGCTGGTACATGTCCTGCTGAAATGGTGGTTTTTTGGCAAGGGCCTCTTCGATTGAATGATACACAATCTGGTTGTTTTCAATCCCTACTACCTGCCCGGCTTCTCCGGCAAGAAGGAGCTCTACTGCTTTCGCTCCAAGACGGCTCGCAAGCACACGGTCACGGCCTGTTGGAGACCCGCCGCGCTGCACGTGTCCCAGTACGGTGACGCGTGTTTCCAGGTCGGTTTCCTCCTGTATCTGCCTTCCGATATCCACTCCGGAGCCAACGCCTTCAGCTACAACAATGATACTGTGCTTTTTCCCGCGCGCATGCCCCCGCTTCAGACGTTTAATAATTTCTTCCATGTTTTCGTCAACTTCCGGTACGAGAATTGTTTCAGCACCATCCGCAAGACCAGCCCAGAGAGCCAGATCCCCGGCGTCCCTTCCCATTACTTCCACTACGTACGTGCGCTCATGGGAAGTTGCAGTATCACGAATTTTATCGACTGCATTAATGACTGTATTCAGCGCCGTATCAAAGCCGATCGTAAAGTCTGTTCCAGGAATATCGTTATCGATAGTCCCCGGCACTCCGATGGTAGGGAATCCCTGTTCTGCAAGCTTTTCAGCTCCGCGGAAGGAACCGTCCCCTCCAATAACTACGAGCGCTTCAATCCCGAATTTCTTAAGCTGTTCAATTCCCTTCTGCTGTCCTTCAGGAGTTTTAAACTCTTCACAACGTGCTGTGTAGAGCATTGTCCCTCCACGGTGGATAATATCACCGACAGAGCCCAGTTCCAGCTTTTCGATTTCTCCGTTGATTAAACCTTGATATCCGTAGTAAATCCCGTAAACTTCCAGGTTATGGTAAATAGCTTTACGGACTACCGCCCGGATTGCTGCGTTCATTCCAGGGGCATCTCCTCCGCTGGTTAATACTCCAATACGTTTCATTTGTCTCATTCACCTCGTATATATGGCATCAAATTGTTACATGAGTTTAAAATAACACTTTCAAATTTTAAACACAATAGACATCAGACGACCTGCAAACCCTTACAGTGACGGTGTTTCGACAAAAATCCCTATTCTTCGGTATTGGCATCGTTTACATACGTATACTCTCCGATACGATTAAATTTTTCATATCTTTCCTGGACGAGCTCCTCTTTATCCTTCTTTTTCAAAGAATGGATTGCCTCTTCCAGATATTCCCGGATATTTTCCGCCTGGGTGGTGACATTGCGGTGGGCGCCCCCTCTCACTTCCGGAATAACCGCATCGATAATTCCAAGTTCAAACAGATCCGGGGCTGTAATTTTCATTGTTTCTGCGGCAGCCCTTGCTTCGCCTGCATCTTTCCAAAGAATAGACGCGGCACCTTCCGGAGAAATAACGGAATAAGTGGAGTTTTCGAGCATATAAATACGGTCACCGACACCGAGCGCAAGTGCTCCTCCGCTTCCGCCTTCCCCGATAACTACACAGATGACCGGGGTACGGAGTCCTGCCATTTCAATGAGATTTCTTGCTATAGCTTCACTCTGCCCCCGCTCTTCTGCTGCTTTGCCTGGATAAGCACCTTTTGTATCGATAAAACAGATAATCGGCCTGGAGAATTTTTCGGCCTGCTTCATCAGCCGGAGTGCTTTCCGGTAGCCTTCCGGGTGCGGCATACCGAAATTGCGGAAAAGATTTTCCTTTGTATCTTTTCCCCGCTGATGGCCTATCACAGTTACCGGGGTCCCTTCGAAAAATGCCGGTCCGCCGACAATCGCCGCATCATCTCCGTAGAGCCGGTCTCCGTGCATTTCAAAGAAATCAGTAAACAGATGATGGATATAATCTTTTGTAGTGGGACGCTGGGAATGACGGGCCAGCTGGACACGGTCCCAAGGTTTCATGTTACCGTATATATCTTCTTCAAGCTGCTCCAGCCGGTCTTCCAGTTTAGTAATTTCTCCAGAGAGATCGATCCCTTTTTCGTCAGTAAATTCTTTCAGTTCAGCGATTTTTGAACGCAGCTCAATGACTGGTTTTTCAAATGGCAGCTGCTCGGGCATTAGTTAGTCCTCCTCCTGCGGCTGATGAATGGCAGTCAGCGTTGTTAATGTTTTTTTCATATGGTGACGGTGAATGACCTGGTCAAGCTGTCCGTGTTCCATCAGGAATTCGGCTGTCTGGAAGTTATCCGGCAGCTTTTGACGGATGGTCTGTTCAATAATACGCCGTCCCGCAAAACCGATCAGTGCACCCGGTTCTGCCAGGTTGACATCCCCGAGAGAAGCAAAGCTGGCTGATACGCCGCCTGTCGTCGGATGAGTCATCACACTGATAAACAGAAGATTTTCCTCATGCAGCTTTCGAAGAGCGGTACTTGTTTTTGCCATCTGCATCAGGCTGACTACTCCTTCCTGCATTCTGGCTCCTCCGGAAGCAGAAAAAAGGATAAAAGGAGTTTTGTCCTCTATCGCCCGATTAACAGCCCGGACAATTTTTTCCCCTACAACTGACCCCATGCTTCCCATGCGGAAGCTGGCGTCCATTACTGCAATCACGACAGGGTATCCGCCAATGCTTGCGGTTCCGGTGACAATCGCTTCACTAAGCCCGGTTTTTTCCCTGTCCTCCCTCGATTTTTCCTCGTATTCCGGAAAATTCAGAGGATCCTTCGAAATCATGCCTGCATTGATTTCCTGAAAAGAGTCCTCATCTATCGTACAGTGCAGACGTTCCCCAGCGGTCAGACGATGATGGTATCCACACTGTTCACACACCATATCATTTTTTCGGAGCTCCTTTATGTAGCATATGGATTTACACTCCGGACATTTGGCCATAATTCCTTCCGGGACTTCTTTTTTTGCTTCATCGCGGGGTATTTTTGCCTGTCTTCTTTTTTTGGAAAAAAGATCTCGAATCATATATTTTATCCTCCATTCTTCGCGGGTGTTCACTGCAGCAGGCTCCCTCGTTCAGTTAAGCTGCGCTCTTCGGGAGCAGCCCGCCTGTAGTTATGCGGGCGTGTTAAAAGATACTGTTATCAAGATGGAGTGTAATAGCTTTTACGGCTGCCTTTTCATCACCGGCTGCTATTGCCTGATACACGGCTTCGTGTTCATGCCATGCGTGATCCATCCGTCCTTCGCGGGACAGAGACTCGATTAAAGCTGCACGGCTGTACTCCACCAGAGGGCGCCATATATTAAGCAGCAGTTTGTTCTGGCTCATCTGCATGAGCGTCTTATGAAACTGAATGTCTTCCTCCACAGGAATCACACCATCACTCCAGCGCTGTTTTGACTGTTCAAGCAAAAATTTAAGGCGCTCCAGCTGTTCCTCATCCGCCCTCGTGCATGCAAGACGCACTGCATCTGCTTCCAGTGTTTTCCTTGTTTCTGCAAGATCCCGACGGGCTTTAGCATCTTTCAGAAAAAAACCGGCCAGTATTTCTGCCAGTCGATGACTTCCTGCCTTCTGAATAAATGTCCCTTCTCCTTTACGAGTTTCAATCAACTCCAGCAGTTCCAGAGCACGGAGCGCTTCCCGGACAGAGGAGCGTCCGACTCCGAGTTGTTCGGCCAGATCCCGTTCGGAAGGAAGTTTATCTCCCGCCTTGAGCTCTCCTGCTGTAATCAATTCTTCGATATGCTGAAGAATTCGCACATATACTTTTGATGTTTGGGCCATGCGGGCCTGTTCACTCCTTTACCCCTGGAAACTCCAGCGGCGGCAGAAGTTCAGGGGATATTACCCGCTTCCTGCCGCCGGATTATCTGCTAAATAAGCTGTCCTTCCCGGTACAGTAAGGACAGCTTATAGCATCCGCATTTATGCATCATCTTCAATCATTGTCATTTGACGCGTCCGCTCTGCTACTTCCTCGGCGTCCACCTGACGACGTGCCACTCCTGTTTCCATGGCGGCTTTCGCTACAGCTTTTGCTACAGCTGGTGCGACCCTTTTATCAAATGGAGCTGGAATGACGTAATCCGCGTTCAAATTATCGCTGCCTACAAGTTCAGCAATAGCCTCTACAGCGGCTACTTTCATCTCTTCATTAATATGCGTTGCATATACATCCAGCGCTCCCCGGAAAATACCCGGGAAAGCAAGAACGTTATTTACCTGATTTGGAAAGTCCGAACGTCCGGTTCCAATCACGCTTGCTCCTGCTTTCTTTGCTTTATCAGGCATGATTTCCGGGATCGGATTTGCCATCGCAAAGATGATCGGATCATTATTCATACTTTCAACCATTTCTTCGTTCAAAGCCCCCTCTACGGAAACTCCGATAAAGACATCCGATCCTTTAATTACTTCAGAAAGCTTTCCTTCCAGTTTCTCTGAGTTAGTTACCTGGGCGATTTCATGCTTCAGGTCGTTCATTCCGTATGGACGGCCTTCGTAAATCGCCCCTTTGGAGTCGCAGAGAATGATACTTTTGCAGCCCATGCTCTTGAGAAGCTTCATAATTGCAATTCCTGCCGCTCCAGCTCCGTTTATAACTACGCGGATATCTTTCATCAGTTTGCCGCTGAGTTTCAGCGCATTAACGAGACCGGCCGCAGTAACGATTGCTGTTCCATGCTGGTCATCGTGAAAAACAGGAATATTCATTTCACGCTTCAGGCGCTCTTCGATTTCAAAGCAGCGCGGTGCTGCAATATCTTCCAGATTCACGCCGCCGAAAGTCGGCTCCATCAACTTCACCGTGTTAACGATCTCGTCGACATCATTTGTATTTAAGCAGATAGGAAATGCATCCACCCCTGCAAAAGATTTAAAAAGAACGGCCTTTCCTTCCATAACCGGCATCGCTGCTTCCGGACCTATGTTCCCAAGCCCGAGCACAGCAGTGCCATCTGAAACTACTGCTACCATATTCCCTTTCACTGTATAATCATACACAGTTTTCGGGTCTTCAAAAATAGCTTTGCACGGTTCTGCCACTCCCGGGGAATAGGCCAAAGACAGGTCGTCAGCATTACGAACCGGAACTTTCGGTTTCGTTTCAATTTTCCCTTTTTTCACTCGGTGCATGTGTAATGCTTCTTCTCTTAATGTCGCCACTCCAGCCACTCTCCTCTAAGTTTTACGATTTAGAGGTGGTCTGACCACCCCTCTGCCATTCATTATTATACCAAAAACAAGCGGATGTTACACCCTCGGCTTTCTTAAAAATACGTGATTTTTTCCGAGAATGGCTTCAAGCTTCGAAAGAAATGGCTTTGAAATGGAAACATTCCACATTTCAGAAAGCCTCACAATTTTGTTTGATGCCCCGTATTTCAGCACGACCGGAACTTCTCCCGGGGTATTTTCGAGTATTTTTTTGACTTCTCCAAGATGCTTCCTCTCTGCTTCAAGAGAAAGGTAAAGATAAAGCACTTCTGCCCGCTGCGCTTCCTCCCGGGATTTAAGTGAGGATAAAAGAACAGCTTTTTCCATGATAACTTTCTGCTCTCCTTCATATTCCTCCATATGTCCTTCCATAAACAGCTTTTCGTTTTTCACGAGCTGCAGCTGAAACTCCTTGTACACTTTCGGGAAAATAGTGACAGGAACGGAGCCGCTTTCATCCTCCAGCTCCAGAAAAGCCATCTGATCCCCCTTCTTTGTCTGGACACTCCGGACATCTGTTATCAGCCCGGCAAGCCGGATTTTTTTCCGGCCGGAAAGCTTTAATGCCTCCCCTATCGTCAGACGTTTGTATTTTTTCAGGAGTTCTTCTGCTTCCTCCAGTGGATGGCCGCTCAAATAAAATCCGAGCATTTCTTTTTCCAGACGCAGCTCTTCTTCCCGCTGCAGCGGTCTTGCATACGCATATTCAGGGACCGTCTTTTCATCCGGAAAAAGTTCTTCCCCTCTTTCCAGCTTCAGATCCTCCTGTCCGGCGTACTCGAGTGCCCGGTCCAGCGTTACAAGAAGCTCGGCCCGGCTTTTACCGAAACTGTCCATCGCTCCGCTCAGCGTCAGTGCCTCCAGTGTTTTTCGGGAGCGCAGATGTTTCGGAAGTCCGGCAGCAAGTTCAAATACATCGCGTATTCCTCCTGCAATGCCTGCTTCAGCAACAGCTTGTGCTGTCCGCTCATTTATATGCCGGATGGACGTCAGCCCGAGACGTATCCCGTTTTCTTCAAGCGAAAAAGCACTGCCGCTTTTCTGCACAGAAGGCGGCAGAATTTTCAACCCATGAAGGCGGGCTTCATGAATGATACCGGCCAGTTTCTCCTGGTCATGAACTGCACTTTCCATCATTCCGGTATAAAATGCTTCAGGAAAGACAGCTTTTAAATAGGCCAGCCGGTAAGTAATCATGCTGTAGGCAACAGCATGACTGCGGTTAAATCCATAATCGGCGAAGCTTACGATCTGGTCGTATACTTTTTCTGCCTCTTCTCTCCCATATCCCCGTCCAACAGCACCATTCACAAACTGTATCCTGCCGTTTTCCAGGTCCGTGCGCTTTTTTTTACTTACTGCCCGCCGCAGAATATCCGCTTCGCCAAGACTGAAGCCAGCCATCGCTGCTGCTGTCTGCATGATCTGCTCCTGATAAATCATGACGCCGTGTGTCTGTTTTAAAATCGGTTCAAGTACAGGATGGGCGTATTCCACCGTTTTTCTCCCATGTTTTCTCGCAATATAGTCAGGAATAAACTCCATCGGGCCCGGCCGGTAGAGGGCGTTGACTGCTACAATATCTTCAAAAGCCGTCGGCTGAAGCTGTTTCAGCACCTTCTGCATTCCCTGGGATTCCAGCTGAAAAATTCCGGACGTATCCCCCCGGCCGAGCAGTTCAAACACTCTATGGTCCTCTTCTGGAATATCCTCTGCTCTGATACCAGCGAGCTTCGTGATTTTATCGATGAGCGTCAAATTACGGAGCCCGAGAAAATCCATTTTCAGCAGACCGAGTTTTTCAAGATCCCCCATCGGATACTGTGTAAGAAGCATTCCGTCATTCCCCTGCTGAAGCGGGACAATTTCGGGAAGAGGATCTCTGCTGATCACAATTCCTGCTGCGTGAACAGAACTGTGCCGCGGAAGTCCTTCGATCATTTTGGCGCACCGCACCACTTCCTGCAGCTCTTCTTTTTTTTCGATAAACGAGGTAAAAGCACTGTTTTTTTCCGCATCACTGATTTTGGTTCCAGGTCTGGAGGGAATAAGTTTTGCCATCCGGTCCAGCTCATATGAATCCACCCCGAGAGCTTTGCCGGTGTCCCGGACTGCTGCTTTCGCCGCAAAAGTCCCGAACGTAACAATCTGGGCAACATGCTCTGAACCGTATCTGTCCGCCACGTAGTGTATAACTTTGTCTCTGTCCGCATCTGCAAAATCTATATCAATATCCGGCATCGTCACCCGCTCCGGATTTAAAAACCTTTCGAACAGCAGCTCGTAGGCAAGCGGATCAACATCAGTAATGCGCAGGACGTATGCTACAAGTGAACCGGCAGCCGACCCCCGTCCCGGACCGGTGGTAATGCCTTCTTTGTGGGCAAACTGCATAAAGTCAGCGACGATTAAAAAATAATCCGCAAACTGCATGGACTCAATGACTGACAGCTCGTGCTCGAGCCGTTCCCATACGTCCCTGTCCGGAGTGCCGTAACGTTCGTAGACGCCTTTGTGACACCATTGACGGAGCAGAAGGACAGCATCTTCTGATTTTGCGTATTCCGGAAGGATCATTTCACCAAAGGAAAGTTCCCAGCTGCAGCGGGAGGCGAGCTTCTCTGCTGTTTCCAAAGCTCCGCTCCACCCTTCAAGCGCTGTCTTCATCTCGTCTTCGCTTTTCAAATAATACTCTGATGACCTTCCGTAACTCGTATCTGCCAGAGGGATGCCTGCTTTTATCGAATGAAGCAGATCGCACACTTCGGTTTCTTCCTTTTCTACGGCAAGTACTTTATTTGAAGCGGTCAGCTGTTCGTCTCTCCCCTGGAGCCAGCTTTTTAAAGCAAGGAGTATTTCCCTTTCCTCCCGGTGAAAGTGGTTCTGCACTTCTATAAATACACGGCCCGGAAGCGCTTCCTTCAGTGATTCATGAATTTCTTCTGCTGCATAAAGATCCTTTTCAAGGAGCAGCGTCTGAAGCGGTCCCCGGTACATTGGTTCAATGACAAAAACATCCGAAAGAAGCTTCAGGTCGTCCAGTGTAATAAATGCCTCTCTCTCCCGGCGCAGTTCCATTTGAGTAAGGAGAGCAAGAAGAGATCGATAGCCGTTGTTATTCTCTGCGAGAAGTATCAGTTCAAATTCCTGTTCCCTTACTCGGAAAGCGAGCTTCACCCCGATAATCGGCTTGATGCCGGCTGCCGTGCATGCTTCATAAAAAGGCACAGCTCCGTGCATGGCGTTTCTGTCCGTCAGTGCCAGCGAGCCGGCTCCCAGTTCGGATGCTTTTTTTACAAGCGAAGATATTCTGGCTCCGCTTTCAAGCATGCTGAATTCACTTTCGACATTTAAATGCACGAATCCCAATAGCTCCCCCTCCTTTTTCCTTAATCATAACACGAACAAACGTTCTTAACTATGTACTTCTTTTTATATTTTCCCGTTTAAATAAACGAAATGCAAGCACACTGCAGAAAATCAACCACCCCGCAATGCATAAAGGCTGCCTTGAAAATAAAGTAGATATGTAAAAACCGGCCGCCTTCGTTTCCACGGGAAGGCTTCCCGGGCGGGCCGGTTGAAAGCGAAGTTTTTCTCCAGTCGCCTGCATAGCGATCACGAAAAAGAGCCCGTCAAGTACAAGTGACAGACTCTCCGTACAATCATATAAATTGTTATTATATGGATTATCCAATAAGCTGAAAACTCTCTGTCCGCTCAGCCGGTAAGCTTCTGCTTAATTTCCCAAAAATTTATTTACAAGGCAGTCTCTCTGCAGAGAATATCGAGCTTTTGAAAAATCTCTTCGGTTTCTTTCCAGCTTTCTGCTTTAGCCCCGGCGGCCATCGGATGGCCCCCGCCCTGATGATCCGCTGCAAGCTCATGAATTTCAGGCTTTTTGGAGCGCATGCGCACACGTATGACATCCGGCTCTTCTACAAAAAAGACCCAGGCTTTCAAACCTTTTAAAGTAGAAAAGCTGTTGACTACCGCAGCAGTATCCTCTGCTGTTACAGAAAATCTCCGGAGTGTGTCTTCCGTGAGAATAACCTGGGCTGCGCCATTGGCACTTACCTCCACGGTGGACAGCACATAGCCTTCCAAACGGAGAATTTCCTGCGATTTTTCCTCCATTTCGTTCAAAAGGCTGCTTCGGTCGAAGTTATAGCCTATAAGTTTACCGGCACTCGAGAACGTAGCCGCAGTAGTATTCGGAAATCGAAATCTTCCGGTATCGGCAACGATGCCGGCGTATAACAGCCTTGCCGCTTCGTCCGTCAGAGGCACATCAAGCTGTTCAGCGAGAAGAAAAAGCATTTCACATGTAGAACTTGCTTCTGTCATCACCCACTGGTAATTGCCGTAGCGCTCCACTTCCGGGTGGTGATCAATTTTTATCAGCTTTTCACCTTTGTCCCACCCTTCTCCGTCGACTCTGGCGGTATTTGCCGTATCACATACAATGACGAGAGCTTCCTTGTAATCTTCGGGCTGCACTGGATCCATCTCCGCCAGAAACGTCAAGGACTGCTGCGTTTCACCTGCAAGCAGCACTTTTTTCTCAGGCCAGGAAGCAGTGATCATTTCTTTCAGAGCGGCCTGCGAGCCTACAGCGTCCGGATCCGGCCGGACGTGGCGGTGAATAATTATTGTTTCAAAGTCGAAGACCGCTTTCCATATGTTCTCCATTATTTTATCTGACATTCTTTTCCCTCCATTAATTCCTTCAGTTGCACCATGATACAGACTCCGCTACAATTAGACCGTGATCTATCAATTATAAAGGAGTATACATAATGGTTATTTTTCCAGTATTTTTAGTCGCCTCCCTCGTCCTGTTCGTTTACTTTAAGGTGCTTCAGCTCCGGACAAAAGGTCCCGGGGAGAGAGAGCTTTACAGCGCAAAGGCAACGATAGCCCTGAGCATTTTTATCATTACGTTCGGTGTAAACAGCTATATCAATCTCCAGACGACTACCGCTGCAGTCGTCGGTCTTATTTTCCTCGTGCTGGGAGGCGTGAACCTGTACTTCGGTATTAAACGGCATCAGCATTTCAAGCCGCTTGCTCTCCAGGAAAGAAAAGAAAAATAACACCCGGCCCGTCCCTTTCAGGTGACGGGCCTGAATGTGCTGATTAAATCTATTCTATATAATAGTTAGTTTCTTTAAACAGCCGCTTTCGTTTCTATGTAGAAGCTTTCCAGGCGGGACGACCTCAGCTAATCTCTTCCTACCAGCCGGTCGAGATGGATCTTCGGATCGCTTTTATTAGCCCTGTAGCCCCCATGTCCACTACAGCAGGACAGTAAGTTCAACCTTTATAATAATTAGTTTTTTTAGACAGCTGTTTTCATTTCCAGGGGAAAGCATGAGATGTTCAAACTGCTTTCACCCGGATGTTACCGGTCGATCAGCTGGGCCATAAGCATTGCTTTGCCGACGATCTGGTCATCATAGTAAAGCTCCACGTCGACTTTACCGAACTTCCGCCCTACTTCCAGAACGTGTGGATAAATATGGATAAGTGCATCAATCTGTACCGGCTTCATGAAAAAGAGAGTAAGGTTTTCCACCACCAGATCTCCTTTTTTATATTTTCGAAGCACACGGCTCGCGGATTCCGTTACGATCGTCGTCACAACCCCGTAGGAGATTGTCCCGAGATGGCTTGTCATCTGCGGAGTTACTTCCAGCTGGTAATGGGCTTTACGGCCTTCTGATTTATCCTCCAGATGACGCGTCACAAGGTCTTCAATCGTGTCACCGATGTGAGGCTGACGCTGAATCATCTGCAGAGCTTTCAGCACATCCTGCCGGCTGATGACACCGATCAGCTGCCGGGACGAATCGATAACCGGAAGCATTTCAATACCTTCCCATACCATCATATGGGCAGCGGAAGCTACAGACGTCTGCCTTGTAACAGTTATCGGATGTTTCGTCATCACTTTCTCGATTTCTGTGAACGGGCTGGAGCCCATCACATCTTTTGCTGTAACCATCCCCTGCAGCTTCCCGTCTTCGTCCATGACTGGATAACGGCTGTGCCCGGTCTGATGATTCAGCGACTGGTATTTTTCCACCGTGTTGTTTGTCGTCAGATGATCCGTACGGTCCAGGGGAATTAAAATATCTTCCACCGATATTATTTCTTTTTTAATCAGCTGGTCATAAATCGCCCGGTTGATCATCGTGGCTACTGTAAACGTATCGTAGGAGGTCGAAATGACAGGGAGGTTTCTTTCGTCAGCCAGCTGCTTCACTTCTTCCCTTGCATCAAACCCGCCGGTAATGAGCACGGCTGATCCTTCCTCCAGCGCCATCCGGTGCACCTGCTCCCGGTTTCCGACGATAAGCAGATTCCCGGCTTCCACGTACCGCATCATCGCTTCCGCCTTCATGGCCCCGATAACAAATTTATTTAATGTTTTATATAATCCATTGCGGCCGCCGAGTACGGTCCCTTCTACAATTTTCACTACTTCTGCAAACGTCAGTTTTTCGATGTTGTCTTTCTGCTTCTTTTCTATCCGGATCGTCCCCACCCGTTCTATCGTACTGACGAGTCCTTGATTTTCTGCGTCTTTGATCGCACGGTAAGCCGTTCCTTCACTCACGTGAAGCTCTTTCGCTATATGGCGGACGGATATTTTATACCCGACTTCCAGAGATCTTATAAACTGTAATATCTGCTCATGCTTTGTCATAGTAAGGCGACACATCCTTTTTCATAAACTGTTTAGTCTTCCTCCAGCCTTCTGTACTAACACAAGTATACGGGGTTGAAACGCATACTTCAAGTAGCTTCCGGCTGTCTTCCAGCTGGCAGAAGCCGGCCTCATTACAGAAAAATTGAGATTTTTACAATCAATTATATATTTGCCGATATTTGATCTTTAAAAAGGGTATAATGAGTAAATATAAACACACGATGACAGGAGGGTTAGTATTATGCCCCAGCCGCGCCTGCTCCTGCTGACTGCTTTTTCCGCTCTCCTCTTTGCTGCCGCCTGCAGTGGGGAAGATCCGTCCGAACCAGTTAACGCAGATGAAGATGACACCGTGGAACTGATTTTCGGGGAACAGGAAGTCAGCTTTACGGCTGCTCATTACGCCTCCATGACCGAAGAAGCACGTGATGTGTTTCAGGATGCAGCACCTCTATTTACTTATGAGCGGGAGAACCTGGAGAAATGGTTCATCCGTTATTATATTCAGATGCACGAATATAACGAAAACTGGACGACAGAGGATATGCTCGATCTTGCAAGGGAACGAATGCGGTTTGAAAAAGAATGGCGTGCCTACGCAGAAGAATATTACGGAGTGGAAGTATCCGAAGAAATGATTGAAGAAGAAGCTTCCTATCAGATCGAGCTGTATGAAACAAATACACCGGCTTCCATACGCGGTATGGCAGACGGCCTCGATATGACACTCGAGGAATTTTTTATGGAATTTGACAGAGATCATGTCGCACGCACGGTCATTTGGGAGGAGCTCTACCCGGTCCTTCAGGAAAAGTATGCCGAAGAGGAAGACGAAACAGTTTCTGCAGCCCACAGATACAGTGAAGAAGTGCTGTATTCACTTGAAAACAATGATTCCCCATTTCCTGACGACCCTATGCCCTGATCCGGCTAAAAAAAGCTTCCCGGAAAATAACCGGGAAGCTTTTTATCAGTTTTTTACAATTCCAGTTCATCCCCAGCTTTCATGGCAATTCCCTCGGTGTTTTTAAGTGAATCTACAAAAGCCTGCGGATCCTGCTCAATAACAGGGAACGTATTGAAATGGATCGGCACAACTTTATCAGCTTTCACCCATTCCGCAGCGAGCGCGGCGTCTTCCGGCCCCATCGTGAAGTTATCTCCAATAGGCAGGAAGGCAAGATCAATATTATGCTTTTCACCAATCAGCTTCAGATCAGAGAACAGGCCGGTGTCTCCAGCATGATATATCGTTTTTCCCTCGGCAGTGAAGACAATACCTGCAGGCATGCCTGTATACACGATGCGCTGGTTTTCCTCTTCTGTATACGCAGAACCGTGAAAGGCCTGAGTAAGTTCAACACGTCCAAAAGCAAATTCATGTTTACCACCGATATGCATCGGATGGGCATTTACTCCCTGGAACCCGAGGTATGTGGCCAGTTCGAAAGGCGCTACGACGAGTGCATCGTTTCGTTTCGCCATTTCCACCGTATCGCCGACGTGATCATTGTGCCCATGTGTAAGAAGTATCACATCAGCTTTTGTGTCATCCGCTTTCAAGTCTGTTGTTTCGTTGCCTGTTATAAAAGGATCAATAAAAATATTCGTACCGTTCGTTTCGATTTTGACGACAGAATGTCCGTGATAGGATACTTTCATGACTTTCCCACTCCTTCTGTAAATAATATTCACAACTTCCCTTACCCTGTTTCCCGGTCAGATATGCATAGGTTTATGATATGATAGCCGTAACTGCCAATCTGAAAGGAGTTTATCAATGCCCCGCATACAATCGATTCAAGAGTATATGAGTGCCGCTGACTGGGATATTTTAATGGTCCAGACACGACCGAACGTGTTTTATCTGACAGGCTTTGATGCCGATCCCCATGAGAGACTGCTCGGAGCCCTTGTTTTCAAAAACGGAGGGACTGCCGTCGTTTGTCCTTCGATGGAAGTTCATCAAATCGAAGAAGTTTTTACGGACGGTCCGGTAATCGGATATACTGACTCCGAAGATCCATGGGTGAAAATCGGGGAGTATCTTCAGGAAGCCAGTATTCCAACACGGAAAATTGCACTGGAATCCTCCATATCCTGGGCGCGGCTGGAAAAATGGAAAGAAACTGTCCCGCAGGCCGAATTTGCCCAGGCAGATGCCCTTCTGCTTGAGCAGCGACTTATTAAAGAGCCGGATGAACTGCAATTGATGCAGGAAGCTGCTGCTTTTGCTGACATCGGAATCAAAACCGGTATCGCTCATTTAAAGGAAGGCGTCACGGAAATGGAAGTTGTAGCAGCAGTCGAATTCGAAATGAAACGACGCGGCATCAGGGAAATGTCTTTTTCGACGATGGTATTATTCGGGGAAAAAGGCGGCGATCCCCACGGAAACCCCGGCTCCAGAACACTGCAAAAAGGTGACAGCGTCCTTTTTGATCTAGGGGTCATCTGGCAGGGATACGCCTCTGATATTACAAGAACGGTCTTTTTCGATCACGCAACAGAAAAACAGCGGACCGTATACAATACGGTACTTGAAGCACAGGAGGCAGCACTTTCTCTCGTAAAGCCGGGTACCGCCGCAGGAAATCTCGACAAAGCTGCCCGGGAGGTGATAGAACAGGCCGGGTTTGGCAGTTTTTTCCCACACCGGATCGGTCACGGCATCGGTATAGAAGTTCACGAGCTGCCTTCGATGAATGAGGAAAACACCCGTATTCTGGAAGAAGGAATGGCTTTTACTATCGAACCGGGAATTTATCTGCCGGGACAGTTTGGTGTAAGAATTGAGGATGACCTGCATGTAACAGCAGAAGGCAGCCGCATTTTGACTACTTATCCAAAAGAGCTCCAGGTTATCCCATCTGAAAAATAAAGATACTGAATATATCCAAACAACGGACGTAATCCCCCCCGCTGAAGGAAGCAAAGCCTTCAACGGGGGGGGGGGCGCTGATTCGTCACACCCGGTCCTCTTTCACTAATTCAAGAGAGGTCTCAGCTCAGGAACGGTGTTTATGAAGAACGTCCATTCCTCCGGTCACTTCCACAACACTCCCTGTGATCATATCAGCATCATCAGCTGTCAGAAAGAGCACAGTCCTCGCAATGTCCTCCCCCGTTCCGGACCTCCCAACCGGTGTGCGTTCATCAGGAAGCTTTTTGGAATCTGCTATACTTCCTTCTTTCATCTCCCCGAGTATCTCTCCCGGACATACCATATTCGCTGTAATTCCATTTGGGGCTTCTTCAATGGAAACAGATTTCGTTAAGGAAGTAAGGCCTGCCTTGGAGGCAGCAAATGCAGCCCTGAAGAGCCACCCCGGTGAATGATCAGCCCCCTGAAAACCAAACGTAACAATACGGCCGAACTGTTGTTTGCGCATAATAGGAACTACAAGCTTAAGCATATAAAAAGCCGCATTTAAATTGCCGTTAATCATACTGTGCCATTCTGCCTCTTCATAATCAGCAAGCGCCTTCCGCTCAAAAATGTACGGACCGGCATTCAGAATCAGCAGATCGATTCTGCCGAAACGAGAAACTGCCGCTTCGGTCAGACGCTCCAGGTCCCGTTTATTTTGAACGTCCCCCTGCACAAACTGGATCCTGTCTTTGTAAAAAGCCCATTCTTCTTTTCTTTCATCCTTTGTTTTTTCATCGGACCGGTAGTTGACTGTAACAGAATACCCTTTCTCCAGCAGCGCATCTGTCACCTTTTTTCCCAACCCCTTTGTCCCGGCTGTAATAATCGCATGGCGCACGGACATTCCCACCTTTACAAGTTAGCTTTCTAATACTTATTGTGATATAAAGAGCCTTCGTTCTCAACTGATATACTCGGAGCTGGAAAATAACACTAGTTTAATTTTCATAATTATGGGATAATGATATGTAGAAAGATTTCCTAAATATCCCTTTAGGAGATCAAATTGTAATTATGGGGAGGAGATCGTCTTGTCTATCCGTTATAACACAATTCTCGTTGCAGTTGATGGTTCCGACGAAGCAAAAAGAGCATTCCGGAAAGCCGCCCTTATGGCTAAAGACCATGAAGCAAAGCTGCTTTTAACCCACATTGTCGACACCCGTACTTTCGCATCGGTAGAGCACTACGACAGAACAATTTTTTCAGAGGCTGAGCAGTATGCCAAGGATATGCTCAATGAGTATAAAGCCCTTGCTGAAAAAGAAGGTGTTACGGATGTCACGCTCGTGCTTGACTATGGTTCCCCGAAAGTGAAAATCGCAAAGGACGTTGCAAAAAAACATAACGTGGATTTAATTGTAACCGGTGCCACCGGGCTTAACGCTGTAGAACGTTTCCTTATCGGGAGCGTTTCAGAGCATATCACGCGCCACGCTGCCTGTGACGTTCTAATTGTCCGTACTGAAACAGAACAAGCAGGAGCCGGTAACGACGCCTGATAACCGGAACAACCAATTATTTTCTTCCTATATCGTAAAAAAGGCCCCCTCATTATGAGGGGGTTTTTTCAGCTTGTTGATTAAATGATCGTTTTAGAATATTTATTCCAGTCCGAGTATAGACTCCTTCTCTTACCGAGCCTGCCGTGGGGCTGGTCTTCAGCTGATAATTTTTTATCAGTGGCTGCCAAGACGCATCGTGTCACGGGCAATTACTACTTCTTCATTCGTCGGGATAACAATTACTTTCACTGGAGAATGCGGGTAGTTAATAAACGCTTCCTGACCACGAATTTTATTCAGTGCCGGGTCCCAGTATATTCCCATAAATTCAAGACCTTTCAGTACTTGAGCACGTATTACATCACTGTTTTCTCCGATTCCTGCTGTAAATACAACGGCATCCAGTCCGTGCATACGGGCAGCATAGGAACCGATATATTTATGAATACGGGAAGTGAATACTTCCAGTGCAAGACGCGCACGTTCATTGCCCTCTGACGCCTGTTCTTCAATGTCACGGAGGTCACTGGAAAATCCGGATAGAGCGAGCATTCCACTCCGCTTGTTAAGCACATCCATTACTTCTTCTGCTGAAAGATCCGCCTTCTCCATAATATATGGAATAAGGGCCGGATCGATATTTCCGGAACGGGTTCCCATCGTTACCCCAGCAAGCGGCGTAAAGCCCATGGAGGTATCAATCGACTTGCCGCCTTCAATTGCTGCAATAGAAGCACCGTTACCGAGGTGGCATGAAATAAGACGAAGATTTTCCACAGGACGGTTCAACAGCTCCGCCGCTCGTTCGGACACATACTTATGGGATGTTCCGTGGAAGCCGTACTTCCGGATACCGTACTTTTCGTAATACTCGTACGGAAGGCTGTACAAATAGGACTCCTCGGGCATTGTTTGATGAAATGCCGTATCAAATACCGCTACTGCCGGAACATCAGGCAGCACTTCTTTAAAAGCACGAATTCCGGTCAGATTAGCCGGATTGTGAAGCGGAGCAAGCTCCGAAACTTCTTCGATACCTGCGATTACTTCGTCTGTAATTAATACAGAATCGTTAAATTTCTCTCCGCCATGAACCACACGGTGTCCGATTCCTTCTATTTCGTTCAGCGACTCGATAATATGATAGCGGGTCAGTTTGTCCAGGAGGATTTTCACTGCCTGAGCGTGGTCTGTAATTTTCAGTGTTTCCTTTTTCTTTTCCCCATTTACTTCAATCGCAAAAACGGCATCGTCCATTCCGATCCGTTCAACAAGGCCCTTTGTCACGATTTTTTCTTCAGGCATTTCCAGCAGCTGAAACTTTAAAGAAGAACTGCCGGCATTGATCGCCATTATTTTAGCCATTCTGTTCACCGCTCCTTTATAGTGTGTGTACGAGATAAACCACCTGTACACAACATCTGTATTATCTTTTTTATAAAACCAACTATAACACAGTAAACATAAAAAATCCTTACATAGCAGCGTTTTCAGAATTATAAAGATGTTGTAATCGTATTCAACGTCAATCTTTGAAACAGATGGAATATTTTAGTTCCTACAAATGTTCGTCGAACCACGCAGAAATCCGCTGCATCATATCGGCTAGCGCCGCTTCTCTCGTAAACGAAGGAAGCTCTGCGAGCAGTGCCTGTTTCGGTGGAACAATCCCCTGTTTCTTTCGGCGTAGTATGAGAATACTTTTCCCCGCTTCCCTGGACTTAAACATTGTCTGCGGCAGCTGCAGCACCGAATAAATATCCGCTTTCTGCTTCAGCATTTCCTGAAGCTTGTCAGCCTGTTCTGACTGAAACAGACCGTTTGGGATAAGGAAAATTAAAAAACCACCTTCCCGGACATGCTGCAGACTTTTTTCAATAAGCAGATGGTGAACATACGTATGGCCCGAGTCAGCCGCTGTCTTGAAATCAGCCGCTGTTTTGTCATCCGGATAATAACCCGCCGGGAGATCAGAAACAACAGCGTGCAGATTATCAACTGCAGGAGAGGACACACTGTCCTGATGGAATAAATCCACTGAATGCTCCTGCAGATTGGCATTAACGTAAGCAAGTTTAAGGAGCGTTTCGTCCGGTTCCGCCCCGATAAAATGAGCGTTCTTGGAAAGCTGATTCAAAGCAGCTGTCATGAGATTGCCTGCTCCTGCCGCCGGATCAAAAATCACGAGCGGATCTTCTGTTTCTTTCGTTAATATTTTATCCAGCAAATACCCGATGAACAGAGCCACCGCATCCGGAGTCAGGGCATGGTGGGGCTGCGTGGCTTCCTTCATGCCTTTGAGCACTGCCAGCTGCACCGCACGGCGGATTTCTTCCCGGTGAACCTCTGACGGAAGCTGCTGCATGATTTCCGTTAGTTTTTTCCTGGAATCACTGCTGAAATTTTCCGGAATTTCCTGCTGAAATAATATTTCCCCCATACTGCCGAGAGCTTCCAGGTACAGGCTGTCTTCTTCTTTTTGAAGAAGCTCTGCTCCCTGATCCAGTACGTGGTGATATTTTTCTGTATTTGTCGATTCTTCCATCTTGATCCCTCATTTCTCTGCTGTTTATTCCAACGATAAAGGATAACACGTTTTTCTTCCAGCTGAAAGGCTGGAGTACTTTATAAAAGCCGCCCGGGACAGAAACAGGGAATCGACTGCCTATGTATAAAATCACTTTATAAACAGACGGAAGCCGGCGGATATGACCGCCGACTTCCTGGATGTTTTTTTAAAGAGAGTACCTACGCCTGTTTTAATGCTTCAACGGCTTTGTCATAATCCGGATGCTCTGATACTTCAGAGACGACTTCAGAGTACGTGATTTCCCCCGCTTCGTTGATAACGAATACAGAACGGGAAAGAAGTCGCAGCTCGTCAATAATTACTCCAAATTTATCACCGAAATCCAGCTCCCGGTGATCGGAGAAAACTTTCGCATCCTCCAGACCGGCAGCTGCACACCAGCGGCGCTGAGCGAAAGGAAGATCTGCACTGATGGTCCATACTTCTGCACCTTCAACACCGGCAGCTTCTTCATTGAAACGGCGCGTCTGTTTATCGCACGTGCCTGTATCTATAGAAGGTACGACACTGATAAGCAGTTTTTTACCTTCTGCTTCTTCCAGTGTTACTTCAGAAAGATCTGTTGCGAGTACTTTAAAGGATGGTGCTTTATCACCTGTTGCTTTTCCTTCTCCGGATAATGTTACTGGGTTCTGCTTAAATGTTACCTGGCTCATCTTATCTGCCTCCTTTAAAATATCTCTGTTTACCTTAACATACTTTACTGCTTTACTGCACGGCCGGGTCTTCTGTCCGAACACGTTCTTCCGGTTTCGGCCCCACTGTTACCGTTTCCCTCTTTTCAAGAACGGCTATCGAGTTTCCAAGAAAATCGTGTATGCCGCGTTTTTCCGGATGAAATGCTACGACGAGATAAAGAATATTCGTTACAAAAAGGAAACGATGAAGAAAACGTCCTACAAACTCTCTGAAAATAACATCGAGCCATGTCAGTTCTTCTTTGTCTCTCGAAATAACACGGATTCCGAAAAGCATTTTCCCGAGAGTCTGGCCAAAAAACTTTGTCAGTAAAATAAAATACCCAAATGTAATCAAAGCGCTCAGCAGCCCGCTCGCTGTAAAGGTCAGGAGATTCAGATCGGCTCCCCCTGTCAGCACGAAATAAAGGCCGACAAGTGCTGCGCTGAGCGATCCTGTCACAAGAATATCAACGGTGTAAGCCCAGAGCCTCATCCAAAAACCGGCGCGTAAATATTCTTTTACCGCTGTCTGCGGCTCGTTCTGTACATTAACTTTTTCTTCTGCAACTGTTTCTTCTGTCATTCTGCTTCACCTCAATCCGTGTAAAGGTACATAAGCTGCGGTCCCTGGTTAAGCTCCAGCCAGGCGGCCAATTCATCCACACGGCGGTGTTCAAGCAGTGTATCTGCCGTCATGCCGAAAAACTGCCCCATATTGAATCCGCGCTCATATTCGACAACATCAGGATCCCGGTCGAGGGTTTCTTTCATTGCCCCGATCGTATCATCCAGATTTCCCACGTCATCCACAAGCCCATTTTCGGCTGCCTGGTTTCCGGTGTAAATCCGGCCGTCTGCCAGATTCTCTACTTCTTCCCGGCTCAGATCACGGCCGTTTTCAATCACATCAACAAAGCGCGTATAGGCGTCATCAACGATCGACTGAAGAATTTCTTCATCGTCGTCTGTCATCTCACGGGTAGCGGACATAATGTCTTTAAATTCCCCGCTTTTAATTGTTTGATCACTGATCCCAAGATTATCAGCCAGCTCGGACACATTGAATGACTGCATGATAACACCGAGTGAGCCGGTAATTGTCTGGCCGTTGGCGTAAATCCTTTCTGCCGGTGCAGAAACGAAGTAACCGCCGCTTGCTGCCTGACTTCCCATGGAAACATATACGTCCTTGCCGTATTCTTCCTGTACTTCCTGCACCTTATCGTGAATTTCATCGCTTTCTACGACACCTCCACCAGGTGTATTCACGCGGAAAACAATTCCTTCCACTTCCGGATCGGCCGCAGCGTGGTCAAATTGATCGAGCAGAAGCTGATGATCATATCCTCCGCCAAGAACTCCGCCGCCTCCTGCCTGGATAACACCATCAAGGTGAATGACGGCAATTTTACCTGTGTCTGTTCCCTGCTCTGTTACACGTTCGGACATTTCCTCTCCTCCGGCACCAGCTAAAAAATCCTCTGTGTCTGTCTGAAACAGTGCTGTGCCGAAGCGGAAGGCTCCTGCCGCGAGAATGATGAGGGCCACAGCCCCGAGAGCAATCCATCGCTTTCCATTCATAAATTATTTCCTCCTTTAAGTAAATACTAATATTACTGCGGATCCTGTCCTGATTTGATATGATAGAAGTGTGTTCAACCAAAAGAAATCTGAGACAGAAAGGGAGTCGCGCCGCTATGTCTGACCGAAAAAATGTTTATTTATTCTACAAAAAAACAGACGAACTGGAAGAAAAAGTGCAAAAAGCCCGTGAGCTTGGCCGGAAATACGATTTTAACCTTGTCGAGGATCCAAAAGATGCAAATATTATTGCGAGCTTTGGAGGCGACGGGACGTTCCTGCAGGCCCTGCAGAAAACGCGCTTCCGGGAAGACGCTCTTTATATCGGTGTGAATGATGGAGACTTCGGCTTTTATACGGACTTTACAACCAGCGATCTAACGCGCCTGGAACTTGCAATGCAGTCAGATATGGACATGGTCGAGGTGCTTCGCTATCCCACCCTTGAAGTTACGATTGACGGGCTGAAAAGTTTCCACTGCATAAATGAGGTAACTATACGTTCCAATATTATTAAAACGTTTGTAGTCGATGTTTACCTGGATAATCTTCATTTCGAAACTTTCCGGGGAGACGGACTGCTTGTATCGACCCCTACTGGCAGTACCGCCTATAACAAATCCCTCGGCGGCGCGGTCGTTGATCCAAAACTTCCGGCTATGCAGCTGACGGAAATGGCTTCTGTCAACAACAATCAGTACCGTACGCTCGGTTCCCCCCTTGTACTCAGCAAAGGCCGGGAATTGACGCTGAAAGTCGTACAGGACGGAAACGATCATCCAATCATCGGTATTGACAACGAAGCAATGGGTATACGTCACAGCCGCCATATTAATGTGAAAGTTTCCGATCGGGTTGTTAAAACATTGAAGATGAAAGACAACCTGTTTGCCAACAAGCTGAAACGCAGCTTTCTGGAATAGGAACATCTGCCGAGAGGACGCCGTTATGACCCGGCGTCCTTTTTTTATTTCCTGCGGCGTGTGTCATAAACAACGGTATCGTCTACTACAGTCATCAGTACAGAGCTGTTGAGCCATTCATCAGGTTCGCTGCTGAACAAATCTGTATTTAAAACTGTAAAGTCGGCCCGGTATCCTTTCTGTATCAACCCGCTCACATTTTCCTCGGATACAGCTTTCGCTCCGCCGGATGTGAACAGCTGCAGCGCTTCGTACAATGAGAGCTTCTCTTCCGGCATATAGTCTTCGTGGTTTTCTTCCGGACTTCTTCTCGTTACTGCTGCATGAATGCCAAGCAGCGGATTAACCGGTTCTATCGGTGCATCGGAGCCGCCCGCGCACATCAGCCCTTCTTCCAAAAATGTTTTCCAGGCAAAAGAGTCTTTCAGGCGCTTGCGTCCGAGACGTTCTTCCACCCACGGAAAGTCGGAGACTGTAAAGCGGGGCTGAATATCGAGCACTACCGGAAGTTTTCGAAGACGATTCCGCAGCTCGCGGTCTGTTACCTGAAGATGAATCAGCCGGTCTCTTTTCCCTTCAGGAACCGGATATTTTTCCAATGCTCCGACTGCATAATCAAGTGCTGCATCGCCGATCACATGAACAGCAACGGGCATGCCGGATTTTCTAGCTTCTGCGGTGAGTCTTTCCAGTTCCTCCCGGGCATGAATAGCTACCCCTTTTGTGGAAGGATCGTCACTGTACGGCTCTTTCAGAAAAGCCGTCCTCCCACCCAGTGCACCGTCCGCGAAAATCTTCACAGATCCTAAAGTAACGTACGGATGTTCTTCAGCATGAGCGAAAACTTCCTCCGCCGCCTCATGATGTACAAGCAGGTTTGCCCGGAACTTATTCTGCTGATTAATTACTTCGTAAAAAACATCAAGCGTTTCTGAGGGGGCATTATAATAAAAAAGATCTTCGGTGTGCCCTCCTGTAAATCCGTTTTGGTGAAGATCCATAAGAGCAACTTCCAGTGCCCGCTTCACATAGGAACGGTCTACAGGAGGAAGTACAGGCTTCAGCAGTTCCTGAGCCTGGTCGTGGAGATAGCCTGTCGGACGGCCGTCTGTATCCTTTACGATGATACCTCCTTCCGGTTCAACTGTTTTTTCCGTAATTCCTGCAAGCTTCAACCCGGTGGAATTAGTGACCATCGCATGCCGGCAGACACGGGTAAGCATCACGGGATGATCCACGGTAATATCATCCAGAATACTGCGGTCGGGGACAGTGCAGTTTTCATACAGGTTCTCATTGAAGCCCTCTGCCAGCACCCATTCTCCTGCCGGTGTTTTTTCGGCTTTTTCAGTTAGTATCCTTTTCAGCTCTGCGATACTTTTTACGGTCGATACATCCAGCTTTAACAGTTTTTCCCCATGACCGATAATATGTAGATGACTGTCTGTAAAGCCCGGATACATCGTACCTCCCTGAAGATTTATTTCTTCTGTAATCTTTTCCTGCCAGCGGAGGCGCAGATCCTCCTCTGTTCCCGTGTCCTCAACCATTCCATTCTCGGTAAACACAGCAGACGCAACTGCACTGCTGTCGGTCAGGGGGCGCACAGTGCCTCCAAACCAAAGTGTTCCCATCTAATCCTCCCCTTTCGATCCATATTTTTATTATGCTTGGAGAAAAGTACGGACGCAAGTAAAAGGAGAAGAAGCCGGCTTGCCTGACCCGGAATGAATAACAAAAGCTGCCCTCCTCAAGGGCAGCTTTTGAATACAGATCGGTAAGTTAAAGCAGTTCGTTTATTTCTTCTGTTTCCCGGCTGATGCCTGTCAGCTCGATCGTTTCAATTCCTTTCACTGCTCTCTGCACATAGTAATCGACATCAAGAAAGCTTTCGTAATACTGAATTTTCTCGAGTTTTGGACGAGTTTTGGCATCCGGAGGCAGGAATATTGTACAGCAGTCTTCATAAGGAAGAATCGACGTTTCGTACGTGCCAATTTTCTGGGCAATATCGATCACTTCCAGCTTGTCCATCGTCACGAGTGGACGAAGGACCGGCATGGAAGTGACTTCATTAATTGTATACATGCTTTCCATCGTCTGACTCGCCACCTGTCCAAGACTTTCTCCGTTGACGAGCGCCATAATTCCGCGTCTGCGCGCCGTTTCCTCCGCTATACGCAGCATAAATCTTCTCATTACCGTGATCTCACAGTTATCCGGAATCTGTTTATGGATGGCAAGCTGCGCTTCCGTAAAAGGTACGATGTGGAGCTTAATGTTACCACCGTACTGCGAAAGAATGTTTCCGAGTTCTTCCACTTTTTGTTTAGCACGCTCATTCGTGTAGGGGGGGCTGTGGAAATGAATTGCTTCCACCGTAACCCCGCGCTTCATTGCAAGCCACCCGGCTGCAGGGCTGTCGATACCTCCGGAAAGAAGAAGCAGTGCCCTGCCTCCGCTTCCGACAGGAAATCCTCCCGCCCCACGGATTACTTCTCCTGACACATACGCGGCCTCATCCCGTATTTCGATGCTTATTTCAACGTCCGGGTTTTTGACATCCACCCGGAGTTTTTCCATACGGCGCAGAACGTATCCCCCGACTTTCTGATTCATTTCCTGGGAGCCGGTGGGAAAATCCTTATTAATTCTGCGGACAGAGACTTTAAAGCTTCCACCGTCCGGGAGGCTGTCCTCCGTTACACGATGGGCGGCCTCCATCACCGCTTCTTCTTCAAGTTTTTCCCGTATTACCGGGCTGAAAGAAGAAATACCGAAAATTCCCCTTAGTCTTTCAGTTACTTCGTGAAGCGGTGCCCCCTTCAGCTCCACGTACATTCTTCCATACGTCCGGAACACTTTTGCCTCGGGAAAATCCCGGAGCGCCTCCCGAATATTATTCTGCAGCTGACGTTCAAACTTTTTGCGGTTTTTTCCTTTTACCGACAGCTCTGCATAACGGATCAGTAATAGATCATATTTCATATTGTTTCCCCTTTCTTGCTGTCGTTTCATAAATTTCTTCCCAAGCCAGTAAAAAAGCATCAATATCTTCCCGGGTTGTTTCTTCAGATAAAGAAATTCTCAATGCCGTTTCCGATCGTTCTTTTGGAAGCGGCATAGCCTGAAGCACCCGGCTCCCGGACCCCTGCTTTGATGAACATGCCGAAGTTGTTGATATATAAATCTCTTTTTGAGCGAGCGCCTGAACTACTGTTTCCGGCTTGATTCCTGCTACAGAAAAATTAAGAATATGCGGTGCTCTGTTTTTCGGAGAATTAATTTCGACCCCTTTCCATTCACTCAGCTTTTCTTCAAGCAGCAGGTTGAGGGATCTCATCCGGCCTGCGGCCTCTCTGCTTCCATCCAGCAGCAGGCGCATTGCTTTTGCAAGTGCTGCAGCTCCCGCCGTGTTTTCCGTACCGGCCCGGAGTCTGTTTTCCTGTGTTCCTCCGTGAAACAGCGGCTCCAGCCTGCCACGACGGACAGCAAGGACGCCTGTTCCTTTAACACAGTGAAACTTATGTCCGGAAATTGTTAAAAGATCGATTCTGCTTTCCGTCATCGAAAGCGGTACTTTTCCAATGCCTTGAACATAATCAACATGAAAAAGAACTTTAGGGTGCTTTTTTAAACATTCCCCGATTTTTTCCACAGGGAGGATACTTCCTGTTTCATTGTTTACGTGCATGCAGGAAACAAGAACCGTATCCATCCGGAGTGCTTCCTCCACCTGCTCCGGACTGATTTCCCCATTTTTGTCCGGACTCAGTCTCGTAACTTCCCATCCTTTTTGTTCAAGGGCCGCTGCTGCTTCAAGAACAGAAGGATGTTCCACGGACGTTGTAATAATGTGGCTGCCCTGATGTTTTCTTGCTTCCGCCGCCCCTTTGACTGCCAGATTGTTCGCCTCCGTGGCCCCGGAAGTGAAAATGATGTCTTTTTTATTCACTCCGAGAAGAGAGGCTGTCTGTGCCCTTGACTGGTCAAGCAGCTTATCGGCTTCCCCACCGAGCGGGTGAAGAGAAGATGGATTGCCAAAATAACTTTCCGATACTTTTATATACGTGTCCAGTACACTTCTCCAAGGTCTGGTCGTTGCACTGTTATCAAGATAAATCATAGAAGCGCTGCCCCTTTTCTTAGCTCTATTCAACGAATGATCGTATCACATTCTCCTCTTTTTGAACAGCAGAAAGAGCCCTGATCTCCATATGAAGCTTTAACAGAGCCGATCAATAAAGAAAGGTCCAGGACTGCATTTGTCCTGAACCTTCCATATTTGTCCTTAATATATTTTCGTTTATTTCAGCTCATCTTTTTTTATACGTTCCAGCACGTTTTTCTCGACTTTTTCCACGCCGGCTACAGCCAGTTCCAGCGACTCTTCGTAATATCCCTGACGGAACCGGTCTTCTGCCTGAAGCAGAAGAATGTTCACTTTATCATTCTGCGTACGGTACCTGTTGCCGTACTGCACCACCCGCTCAGCCATTCTTGCGTCTTCAAGCATTTTGTTAACGGCCTCTTCGGCATGCTCTGTCTGGGCGTCTGCTTCCGCTACTGCCTTACGGACGTCTTCCATACCGATAGGAAGAGAATCCAGGAGTTTTGCTGCATAATAAAGCTTTCTCTCTGCTTCCTTCACCTGCTCCAACGTAATATCCGGAATTTTAGGAAGAGAAGAGCGGCTCAGGGCGCGGCGTACTTTCGTAACCCTTTCAGCATCTTCGTCAATGATATCCTCTGCATCGAGTTCATCCTGACGAAGTTTGTTGAAGTTGGCATACATCTGCTCTATATCTGCTTCAAGCTGAGTAATTTCCTCTTTCCAGACTTCCAGCTGATTGTGTATGTCAGTATATGTCATTCTTTTCAGCGCTGCCGCATCTTCGAGCGCAGCAAAATCTGCTTTTAAGGATTTCATACGCGCAAAAAAATCATTTACTTCAAGCTCCAGGGACGAATGAAGCTGATAACGCAGCTTCACCACTTCCTGCTCCTGCACGAGTCGCTGCAGCTGCTCCGGAACCTGGTACATACGGCTCTTCTGAGTGGAAAATTCCTGTTCCACTTCGTTGCGGACGACTGCTTCCTGTTCCAGTTTTTCCATCATTTCCTGCAGTGTTTCCTCCACGCTCGTAATTATTTCCTGAGCTTTTTCCAGCTGCAGATCAAAAAGAGAAGTTTCCGCTTCTTTTACCCGCTCTTTAAGACCTTCAATCAAATCCTCACTGGAATATAAATGCACAGGGAAACCGCTCATCGCCATTTCGTCCAGGCCGTTATCCAGTTCCTCCACCTGAGAAGGAAGGTCGCGCTGTACGTACATCAGACGCTCAGGCACTGCTTCTGTCATATAATTCATGCTCGTAAGCATTTCTCTAATGGCAGCAAGTGTTTCCTGGGCATTGAAGTAATTACCTTCTTCGGTTTCCTGTAAAAATGCTTCAAATTTCCGATCGACTTTTTCCATCTCGTTCTCGATAGTGTCTGCCGCCTGGTCCAGTTCTTCCCGATCCACCTGAAGCCTCCGGCGGATCTCTTCATACACCGCTGTGAGTTCCCGGCTTTCCACCCGGTTGGTTCCTTCGATGTCGACCAGTTCATTCACTTCTTCAATGAGGGCGTCGATATGATTTTCAATTTCATCGAGCGCTTTTTTTGTTTCTTTAATTTCGCTCTGCGCTTTAGGAAATCGATACTTATTGGCAAGCTCCTCTACTTCGAACAGCTTTTCTTCAATATAGGGAAGCTGAATTCGGACGAGCTGATCCCATTCACCACGCCACTGCTCAAAACGTTCCTCCGTTTCCCCGGAGAGCTTAAGTGCTTTTACCCGTTCAAGCTCTTCTCCGACCGGCCTGTTCAACAGTTCGGCTTTACGGTTCCCCAGCTTATCTACGTCACGGTAAATCTGTCTCCGTGACCAGGCTCCGTAAGCAACGATTAAAATAAGCAGAATGATTATTGTGTATATAACAAAATTCATGCGGACCTCCTCCAACCTGCAGACGCCCCGGCATCCTGCAGATATTGACGTAATATATGTAGTAAGTTCATAATGACACAAAGCAGACAATCTATTCTCTATCTTATCATGACAACAGCTGATTGGAATAATTTATTATATGATTTCTTAAAATTCCTTCTTCTTTTTTTACAGCAGTAAGAATCTTATTTCAAAAATAATTTTACAGTGGCACTCATTCCGTCCTGCTTAAGTGCCTTCTTTAAGGAAAGGATGTTATATATGATCCACGACGGCCACATTCATACCCCTTACTGCCCCCATGGCAGCACAGACAGCCTTCAGAGTTACGTGGAAGAGGCTGTCAGGAATGGTTTTCAAAGGCTTACCTTCACTGAACATGCCCCGCTTCCGGAAGGCTTTCAGGATCCGGTACCGGACCAGGACAGTGCTATGAGAAAAAAGGACCTTCCTTATTATATCGGGGAGATACAGAAATTAAAACAGTTCTATAGAAAGGACATCGAAATTCTCACCGGTCTGGAAATTGACTTTATAGAAGGATACGAGGCTCAGACCGCCGATTTCCTTCGGGAGATTGGTCCGGAGCTGGATGATGCCGTGCTGTCTGTCCATTTTCTCCGCAGCGGCAGCGGCTATACATGCCTTGACTTTGACGAGCATGCTTTCCGTCATCTTAAAGAATACTTTGGATCCCTGGAAAATCTTTATTCTGACTACTACCGCACGGTAAGAAAGTCCATCACATCCGACCTTGGCGCCTATAAACCGAAACGAATCGGCCATATCACTCTTGTACGGAAATTCCAAAAACTTTTCCCCCGTACTTTCGTTGACACGAAAATGATCCGGGACGTCCTCGATACAGCTGCAGCTGAAGGCTGTTCCCTCGACATCAATACTGCCGGTCTCAGAAAACGCCACTGCAGGGAAATATACCCTCCACTTCCTTTCGTTAAAGAAGCCGCTTCCAGAGGTATTCCTCTCACCTTCGGATCCGATGCCCATCAGAGTGGAGACGTCGGTGCTGACTATGAGCAGATCTCTGAATATGTTGAGAAACATCGCTTTCCCGAGTAGACGTCTCTATGCTATACTTTCGAAAATAACTGTCAAAGGATGATGAGGATGTTTGAAACTACAGACTATAAAGGTTCACTTCTGGAAAGGTATCATCTTCTGGCAAAACAGCTGGATGCTCTGCTGGATGGTGAATCTGACACGACAGCGAATTTAAGCAATGCTTCTGCACTGCTTCATCAGTTCCTGGAAAACGTCAACTGGACAGGTTTCTATGTATGGAAGGAAGAACAGCTGATCCTCGGGCCGTTTCAGGGACTCCCTGCCTGTGTGCGCATTTCCTACGGCAAAGGAGTGTGCGGTACAGCTGCTAAAGAAGAAAAAACGATGCGGGTCGCTGATGTCCACGCTTTTCCGGGCCACATTGCCTGCGACGCTGCTTCCAACTCTGAAATCGTCGTGCCTCTTTTTAAAAATGGATCACTTTTTGGAGTTTTGGATATCGACAGTCCGGATAAAGACCGATTTACCTCAGAAGACGAAGAAGGAATCGGTCACTTTGCCCGTACACTGGAAAAACATTTATAGCAGGAAGCCTGTTTTTCTCCCGCTGAATGTCTTTTAAAGAGTTCATCTGAAAAATCTGCATTGTCTGGAGCTGCCCCCCTTCTCATTTCCGGGGGGCAGCTTCTTCTTTTCCTATCCTGACCTTGACATCTTCGTCCGAAATAGGTACACTGTAGTTTGTGCAAATAAGACAGCCAGCGTAAACGGCTTGCAGTTCATTTCATTCCCGCAAAGATCGAGGGGTATTGCGTAACCTCTAGCTGTCGAGGCGAAGATGCCTAAAATGAAATGTCTGAAAGACCAGGATTACGATCTGTTTATTTCACTAATTTTATATATTTTTTAGGAGGAATAATTATGTCTCGATACACAGGACCAAGCTGGAAGATTTCCCGCCGCCTCGGAATTTCTCTTAGCGGTACAGGAAAAGAACTTCAAAAGCGCCCTTACGGACCAGGTCAGCACGGTCCAAATTCCCGCAAAAAGATGACGGAATACGGACTTCAGCTTCAGGAGAAGCAGAAGCTTCGTTTCCTTTACGGCATGACAGAGCGTCAGTTCAACCGTCTCTTTGAAATTGCCGGCAAGCGTGACGGAATTCATGGGGAGAACTTCATGATTCTTCTTGAATCCCGCCTCGACAATCTCGTTTACCGTTTAGGCCTTGCCCGTACACGTCGTCAGGCGCGTCAGCTCGTTAACCACGGACACGTTCTTGTGGACGGCGGACGAGTGGACATCCCGTCCTACCGTGTTGTTCCCGGCCAAAAGATTTCTCTTCGTGAGAAATCCCAGAGCCTGGACGTTGTAAAAGAAGCTGTAGAAGTGAACGACTTCGTTCCTTCCTACCTTGAATTTGATGCAGAAAAGTTCGAAGGAACATTCACACGCCTTCCTGAGCGTTCTGAACTTCCTGCAGAAATCAATGAACAGCTTATCGTTGAGTGGTATTCCCGTTAATACCTCTTTTCCAGAGCACTGGACAGAACTTATTCTGTTCAGTGCTCTTTTTTATGTATACATCAAACAATCAGGCAGTCATATAAATAAAAGCTGAGTTCGCTGACGGCTGGAGAAACACTTCGCTTCCAACCGGCCTGCCGTGGAAAAGATTTTCGGACAGGCTGCGCCCTATCCTCCAATGATTTCTTTTAAAAAGCGTGGCTTCACACAGCCGAAAGAAACGAACGTTGACTGGTTTCGCTTCTGGCTGCTGAGTATTCTTCAAAAAAGGAAGACACATTGGCTCTTCAGCTCGTCCTTTATTACCCAGGAAGCTCCCACGGCACGGCGGAGCACACTAGAGACCGATACACCGGAATAATTATTCCGATAAAAAACTTAATCAACACTAAAAACGGCCCCGGGTAAAATATCCGGAGCCGTTTTTTAGTAAAGTCTTTTCGAAAAAGCATTACGATGCTTTATTAAAAGTTGTACTTATACAATGTTTCGACAGCATCTTCGCAGGCTTCTTCTTTTTTATCTCCTCTGCGGAAGACCCCGCGGCTTGTTTCTTCAGCGAGCTCCACCGCGTAGGCGTGGAATCCGTCCGATTCTTCCCAGATCTCCACGGCAAAGTAGCGGTTTCCTTTCACGTAAATTTCTCTTTCTGCAGGATAATGTTCCATGTATGCCACCTCCTTCTATAAAGTAAGTTCCGTTATTTTCTTACATTGTTTATCCATGCTTTATCCTCGTTCATCATTTTAATAGCTGCGTAGATGAGGATAAACTGTATGATAATAATTGGCAGCCCCATCAGACCCGAAACAACTTCCAGCGGCTCAAGACCACCGATATTCATCAGCACGAGTGCCATCGACGTAATAATAACAGCTGCCAGAATACGAAGTTTTCTGGACGGCTCGTATTTACTCATATCTTTCGTACTCGTATACGCTGCAATTGTATACGTCGTTGAATCAAGTGTCGTCGTTAAAAAGATCATAGCTACAATAATGAAGACCGCAAGTGCCATTTCCGGAAACGGAAGCGTGGAAAGAATTTCAGGAATTGCGGGCATCGGCCCCTGATTCTCTACAATACTTACTGCATCCACTTCCCCGGTAATATAGCGGTGAACCCCAAGGCCGCCAAGGACCCCGGTGGCCGCCCAGGATAGAAGTGTCGGAGCAAGCAGGTAGGTTAGAATCATTTCTTTTATCGTTCTTCCCTGGGAAATTTTTGCAGCAAATACACTGTGCAGCATTGCCCAAGTAGCACTGTAGGCAAACCAGAACACGGTGTTCCGCTGAATGTGATCTGCTTCCCCGCCGGCAAGAGCTCCTGTGTAAAGCGAAATATCGACATAATTATTCAATAGAAAAGCAACACTGTCGGTGAAATAATTTAAAATAAAGACGCCGGGTCCTGCGATCATAATAAATAGAGCGAAAAGCCCTGCAAGATACATATTAAATTTACTGAGCCGCTTGATCCCTTTATCAATACCCACATATGCACTGATGGAAAACATCGCAACCCAGACAAGGGTAATAATAATCGTTAAAGTAAACGTTACTTCCATACCGAATAAGGCAGAAAGGTTGTGAGTAACAATAGGTGTGCCGAGTCCAAGCGTGACGGCCGCACCGGAGAGAATGCTCACGAGAAAGAGAATGTCCAGCACTTTCCCGCCCAGCCCGTCGGTAAACCGGTCACCGAAAATAACGCGGGAGGCTTCCGATATCCGCATCAGCGGACGCTTCTTCACATGAAGAATATATGCCATAGCTGGGGCAATCATAACAAATATAGCAAACACCTGAAAACTCCACATAAACATACTGTAGGAATTTCCCCACATCAACGCTTCCGAGGAGCCCGGCTCCACTCCAAAAGGCGGGCTTGCTGTTACAGAGGCCCATTCCACCATGCCGGTACGCATAATCGTGGAACCTACTCCCATCGCAATTAAAATAGAAGCATATTCAAACAATGTAAAGCGTGGTTTTTCAGCAGGATCCCCAAGCACCACCTGACCATATTTTGAAAATGACAAATACAGGCCGGCTATAACGAGAATAATGGCATACCAGAGATATCCCCAGCTGAATACATCGAGTACAGTATCAAAAGTAAAATTCAGTACAGCCAGTGCCTGATTCTCCAAAGCAGCGAGCGGCACACTCCCTGCGATCATAATAAGAACGGCAGGTATTAAGATGCGGTAATCAATTAATTTCCCCGCCGGCCTGTCTCCCTTCTTACTTTCCAACTCATCACTGTTCATTCATAATTCCCCCTAAAAGTTGGTTCGTTCCCAAGACTTGAAGCCTCATTTATAAGGGAAATGTTCCAGTTACATCTCATGGCCTATCCTCTATAGTGATACGCCCTTTCTTATGTATTTCTTCACCTAAGGAAGAGTACGGAACGTTTCCCCCGTCCCTATGGGTGTACCCTTTTTTAATAAGTTAACACCTTTTATTCTTATTTTTCACGGTTGAATTTATTAACTTATAGGTAAACTGTTATCGTTTCTTTTAAAAAATGCAGTAATAAGAGTAAAATAATCACATTCCTTCCAGGAAGAAGAAGACACATACACCCTTCAGCAGTACTTACCAGGCCGGCACGAAATCAAGCCGCCATTAAGGCGGCTTCAGAGTGTCGATTAAGTCTTGATTGTAGAATAATTATTCTTCTGAACGTATAGCTTTCTCCTGCACTACCCGGCGGAAGCTTGCCGTGGGGCTTGTCCTCAGCTATTTTCAATGCCTGCCGGCTTTGAAAAGGATCTTCCGACTTCGCTTTCTCCCACCGGCGTCCCCGCCGGACGTTCCGGAGGAAAAAGCCTCTCCTGAACGGAAGAAAGGGTGGAATCACCATGTTTTTTAGAAGAAAAAACTTCTTTTTATTTTCCTGCTGGAGCTGCAGCAGGTGACTCCGGGGCGAAGAAGGACGAGCGGAAGATCCATTTTTTCCAACTCACAGGCGGAAAAAATCAGCTGAAACCGGCCCGCCCGGAAAGCGCCCTTCGGAGGCGAAAGCAGGGAAACGTCTACGCATGTATAAAAAATACTTTATCAACAGCCTGACAAGCCGCCTTAATGGCGGCTTGTCATAGTCTTGAATAAGTCTTGTTCCTGCAATAATTGTTCCAGCATTTGATGAAGCGGCAAATTCAAATATTTTTAATTAGTTTCTGCGTTATTAGTTTTTCCATTTAATAAGAAAGAACTTCTTTTTCCCGCGGCGGATAATAGTAAACGCACCTTCCAGTTTATCTTCCTCCCCGACCACTTTGTCGAGTTCCTGGCATCTTTCTCCATTAATATAAACTGCTCCGTTTTTTACATCCTCTCTCGCTTGTCGTTTGGACGTGACAATTTTTGACTCTACAAGAAGATCGACAAGGCTGATTTCCTGCGATGCAGGCGCATACGAAGGAACATCTTTAAATCCCTGCAGGACTTCGTCAGCAGTGAGAGATTTGATATCCCCCCGTCCAAAAAGAGCATGGGTAATGTTTTCCGCCTGCTTCAGAGACTCCTCCCCGTGCACAAAGGAAGTAAGTTCCTGCGCAAGACGGCGCTGTGCGGCTCTTTCATGCGGCCGTTCGGCCAGTTCGGTTTCCAGTGACTCTATCTCTTCTTTGGAAAGGAACGTAAAATACTTTAGAAACTTGATTACGTCGCTGTCTTCTGTATTCAGAAGAAACTGATAAAACTCGTATGGGGACGTCTTCTCTGCGTCCAGCCATACAGCGCCCCCTTCCGTTTTGCCGAATTTCTGGCCGTCCGCTTTTGTTACGAGCGGGATAGTGAAACCGAAAGCCGGCTCCCGTGCTCCTTCTTCCGTCCCGTACATACGGCGGATAAGCTCCAATCCTGCAGTAATGTTTCCCCATTGATCGCTTCCGCCGATCTGGAGTTTAATTCCGTATTTTTTATGAAGATAGTAAAAATCCAGTGACTGGAGGATCTGATACGTAAATTCCGTAAATGAAATTCCACTCTGTATACGGGATTCCACCGACTCTTTTGCAAGCATATAGTTTACGCTGAAATGCTTCCCTGTATCACGAAGGAAATCAATAACTGACATTTCCCCGATCCAGTCGTAGTTGTTTACGAGAACTGCTGCATACTCACCTTCGAAATCCATAAAACGCTCCAGCTGTTCCTTAATTCTGCTGCTGAAGTGCTCCACCACGTTCTGCTCGTTTAGTGACCGCTCCGCACTTTTTCCGCTCGGATCACCGATCAGACCGGTCGCTCCTCCTACGAGTGGATAAGGTTTGTGACCTGCCAGCTGAAAGCGCCGCAGAGTAATAATGGTGAGAAGGTGCCCTATATGCAGACTGTCCCCTGTCGGATCAAAGCCGCAGTACAGCTTAACGGATTCCTTGTCCATCAAATCTTTTAGTCCATTTTCATCTGTCACCTGGTTAACAAGTCCCCGGTATTTCAATTCTGCCAATAGTTTCATTCTTATACCTCCATTTTTTGCTGAACATTTTTCCACATTTTAAAAACGGTTCCACCGGGCTCCCCGCTGTCCTGGGGAAAGCTGTGTGGTCCATAAAAACCCTTTCGCTTAGAAAACAGCTCTGTTAATATAAGCTTCCCTGAAGGTTCACGTAAACAGGTGTGATTCGTTAAAGGAGAACAATAAAAAAGCCCCATGTCGTTGGACAAGGGACGATTATTACCGTGGTACCACCCAGTTTTGAGAAAAATTTTCTCCACTCTGCCGTTTAACGCCCGGAACGCGCCCTTCATTTCTGAAAGGAAGCTCAAAGATCGTAATTCACTGACACCTCTGTACTGGTTCACATCACCCACCAGCTTTCTGAAACAGGGAAGTATACAGCTACTTTATCTTTTCATCGCAGAATGCTATTTATCTTTATTATTTCTATCACAAAAAATGATTTTCTGTCAAGATTACCTTCCCTTTACTTTCCTTCGCTGCTTATATGTTATAATATAGGGTGATATTGCTATAATATAAGGGGGTTTCCATGTGAGTAAAGGGTCATCTTCATGGAAGAATATATTTCATAAGGAAGGGACTTCTGGAGTCACGAAAGGGTTTCGTGTTACATCTGCAGTTGTCTGGAATCTGGTGTTAGTTTTATTTGTAATCGGGCTTATCGGGGTGGCGTTTGCAGGCGGTGCCGGTGCCGGCTATTTTGCCTCTCTCGTTCAGGACGAACCGATACGCGATTATGAAGAGCTCCACACCGAAATTTATGATTTTGAAGAAGCATCGGAAGTTTATTTTGCCAATGACGAATACTTAGGAGATCTCGTTGCTCCTTTGGAACGCCGGGAAGTGTCGCTCGACGAAGTCTCGGATAATCTTATTAACGCTATTATTGCAACAGAAGACGAATACTTTTTTGAACATGAAGGGATTGTGCCGAAAGCACTGATGCGGGCAGTGATGCAGGACTTCTCCAACGCAGCAACGCAGACTGGAGGAAGTACGCTCACACAGCAGCTTGTAAAAAATCAGGTACTCTCGAGTGAGGTGACCCACGATAGAAAAGCCGCTGAAATTCTTCTCGCAATGCGTGTCGAACGATTTATGGAAAAAGAAGACATTCTGGAAGCCTATCTGAACGTAGTACCTTTCGGACGAAATGCTTCCGGAAGACAAATAGCCGGCGTCCATGCTGCTGCCGAGGGGATATTTGATACAGATGTATCAGAATTAAACATTCCTCAGTCAGCATTCATTGCCGGTCTTCCACAGAGTCCCTTTGCCTATACCCCGTTCACCAATAACGCAGAACAGAAAGAATCCATCGAAGCCGGCACCAACCGGATGGGTACAGTATTAAGCCGTATGAAAGACAGCGGCTATATAGATGAGGAAGAATACGAAGAGGCGCTGAATTATGATATTCGGGAAGATTTCGCAGAGCCTCAGCCTTCCAGCCTTGATGAATACCCTTATATTGTTGATGCAGCACGTGAAAAAGCTCACGGAATCATTATGGACCATCTGATGGACGAAGATGATGTTGTACTCAGTGAAATTGAGGATGAGGATTACAGGTCACTTGTACGCAGCCGTTATTATGAAGCCGCTGACGAAGAGCTTCAGCAGGGCGGATTTGAGATTCATACAACAATCCACAAAGATATTTACGATGCACAACAGGAAGCAGTTGAAAACTTTGAACACTTCGCTCCGAACCAGACTGCCATGATCGAAGTTGGTGAAGAAGGAGAAGAGGAAGAAGTGGAAATGGAATTTATGGAACAGACCGGTGCTGTTATGATCGACAATCATACAGGCGGAATTATCAGCTTTGTCGCCGGCCGTGATTATGAGGAAAGTAATTTTAACCGCGCTACAGGCAATATGCGCCGTCACACTGGTTCTACAATGAAATCCCTGCTAACCTACGCTGTAGGTTTCGAAACAGGATCACTTCAGCCGGGATACATTACAGCAGACATTCCTTACGATTATGAAGCCGATGAGTTTGACGAAGATCCGGCCAATGAAGTGTCCAACTTTGATAATGATCATTCGGGTCTTATTACTGTACGTGAAGCTCTTTCCCGTTCAAGAAACGTACCGGCGGTAAGAGAAATGAGCTTCATTGATCATGACGCAGCGAGACAGGCACTAATCGATTACGGATTTGAACCTTACATGGGTGGAGACGAAGGTATCCCTTACCAGTCTACAGCTCTTGGAACACTCGGAATGAACGTAGAAGCTAACACAAGTGCTTTTTCCACCTTCGGGAATGACGGAAAGCGAAAAGAATCCTACATGGTAGAGCGTATTGTAGATTCCAACGGCGAGACTATTTTCGAAGAGAACGCGGAAGATGAAATAGAGATTCTTTCGGAAGAAACTAATTACTTGATGATTGACGTTATGCGGGACGTAATGGAATCCGGTCTTGGCACCGCTCCACAGCTCCCGGGTTTTCTTGACTTTGAGTCAGACCTTGCCGGAAAAACCGGGACAAGTAACGAAACACGGGACGCCTGGTTTGTCGGACTTAACCCGAACGTTACGATGGGAATATGGGTAGGTTATGATACAGAGCAGATCCCTGTACCGCAGGAACATGACGGTATCTCCTATGGTCCACGCACACAGATGCTCTGGGCAGAACTCGCTAACGCAGCCTACGATGTGAACGATGCGCTGATGGCGCCGGAAGAAGAGTTCCAGCAGCCGGACGGGGTTGTAGAAGAAGAAGTGTGCGGGGTATCCGGAATGGCACCAACTGAACGATGTGAAGATGCCGGACTGGTAACAACAGACCTCTTCAATGAAGAATTCGCACCTTCAGAAGCCGGTGATGATGATACGATCGATTACGTGCAGATTGATGGAGACAATTACCTTGCTCTTGACAGCACACCTTCTGAGTTTACACGAAGTGGTGTAGCGATGCTGGATGAACGATTTGACTTTTCATCAGATGACCTTTCTGAGTACCTTCCTTCTGATTGGGATGATCTTGCTTCAGCCAGTGAAGAAGCTCCGGACAACGGCCGTACACCAAGTACTATGCCGGATATTGACAGCGGTTCTTCTTCTATCTCATGGGATGCCCACCCGGATGAGGAAGTAATCGGTTATCGGGTATACCACGCTTCCAGTGAAGGCGGAAGTTTTTCTGAAGTAGAAAGTGTACGCTGGGATGACGATTTTTCTTACTCCGGTAGTTCGGGAGCCTATCGTGTAACGGCAGTGGACGTTGCCGGACGGGAATCGAGTCCGAGTAATTCCGTAACTGTCGGATCAGGCTCTAATGACAGCAGCGGCGACGATGAGTCTGATGACAATACAGGAAGTAATGATGAAGATACAACCGATAATACTTCCAATAACGATGATGAAAACGACAACAGTGCAGCAACAGACGATGAATCCAATGATAACAATTCGGACAATAATAACGGTTCGAACGATAATGCAGAAAACAACAACCAGGAAAATAATGCCGGGGCTGATAACACCCCGGCAGACACTGGTTCAAACAATGAAAGCTCCAACAACAATGACGGGGGCAATAACAACAACTCCGGCAATGAGGCCGGCAATAACAATGACGGGGGCAGTAACAACAACTCCGGCAATGAGGCCGGCAATAACAATGACGGGGGCAGTAACAACAACTCCGGCAATGAGGCCGGCAGCAACAATGACGGGGGCAGTAACAACAACTCCGGCAATGAAGCCGGCAGCAACAATACCGGCGGCAATAACAACAACTCCGGCAATGAAGCCGGCAGCAGCAATACCGGGGGCAATAATAACAACTCCGGCAATGAAGCCGGCAGCAACAATGCCGGGGGCAACAATAACAACAACTCCGGCAATGAAGCCGGCAATAACAACGCCGGAGGCAATAATAACAACAACTCCGGCAATGAAGCCGGCAATAACAACGCCGGAGACAATAATAACAACTCCGGTAATGAAGCCGGCAATAACAACGCCGGAGGCAATAATAACAACAACTCCGGCAATGAAGCCGGCAGCAACAATGCCGGGGGCAATAACAACAACTCCGGCAATGAAGCCGACGGCAATAATGTCAGTAGCAGTAACAACAACTCCGGCAATGAAGCCGGCAGCAGCAACAATACCGGGGGCAATAATAACAACAACTCCGGCAATGAAGCCGGCGGCAACAATTCCAACAATAACTCCGACAACACTTCTACCAATAACTCCAGCAATAACTCCAATAACTCCAGCAATAACTCCAATAATAACTCCAACAACAACGAATAAATTTAAAGCAGTTCCCCCCGGTCTTCCACCTCAGGGGAACTGCTTTTTATGTTCTATAAAATATTATCTGCAAGCCCCGCGGATCGAGGATTAATAAACAATTCACCTGAATATTCATACTTACTTGTGATGGCAGGTTCGATCAATAAACTTACTCCCCTGCCATTATTTCCGCTGAATGGATAGGAGGCTATTCCATTCTATGGTATATTAGACATATCAATGTGGGAAAGTGGGGATGGCTTTGAAACATAAAAAAACGTTTCATTCGATCGAACACACCGGCAGGGACGGCAGAAGATTTACAATTGCCGGTCCCTTATCTACAGAAGCAATTGAAAGCGCTGCCTTTGATGAAGGGTTGAAAGCATTTCGTACTCCTGATAAGCAGCATGAAGCACTCATTAATGTGTCAAAACTTGAAGAAAGCCGGATCATCGCAGCTATGGAAGATAACACGATTGTCGGTTACGCTGTCTATCTTTATCCGGATGAAGTGGAAAGGTGGTCCCAGTATTCTTTTGACAATTTGATCGAACTCGGTGCTATCGAAGTTTCCAGAGATTACCGCGGGCACTCGCTGGCGAAAGAGATCCTTAAAGTTTCGATGATGGATGAATCGGTGGAGGATTACATTATTATCACTACGGAATACTACTGGCACTGGGACCTGCGGAACACCGGACTGTCAATCTGGGAATACCGTGATATTATGGAAAAAGTTATGAATTCCGGCGGCCTGATATGGTACGCTACAGATGACCCTGAAATCAGTTCCCACCCTGCCAATTGTCTCATGGCAAGAATAGGAAGCCGTGTTTCCAATGAGTCAGTACATGAATTTGACAGGGTTCGTTTTCGCAACCGTTATATGATTTAATAACGAGAAAAGAGGTGCTTACCGTATGCGTGTGGAGGAAGTAATGCAGCGTGATATTATATCAATAGTACCAACTGATACTGTCGGTCACGCCGTTTCTTTAATGCTTGAAAACAAAGTCAGGCATCTGCCTGTCCTTTCAGTAGAAACAGAAGAATTAACCGGCATAGTATCCAACAGAGACCTAAGAGCGCTTGATCCCCAGCTCATTATCCAAGAAGTAATGATAGAAAACGTACATACAGCTTTTCCGGGAGACTTCGTGGAAGAAGCTGCCTATATGATGCTTGAAAATAAAATTCACTGTCTTCCGGTAATGGATGACGAGAACGTAGCCGGTATGCTGACAGATACTGACCTCCTGCGTACACTCGTAAAATTAACAGGCTCTGACCGGCCGACATCCCGGGTGGAAGTCGATGTGCCCGATGAAAGCGGCCAGCTTGCCCGGCTGACAACTATAGCAAAAGACTATAAAATGAATATTCAAAGTATTTTTGCTATTCCTTCTGAACAGGACCGTATGCGTATTGTCATGAGAATGCAGACGATCAACCCCCACTCTTTCGTACAGGAACTTAAACATCAAGGCTATGTACTAATCTGGCCGGAAGAACCGGAGATGAGATAATATGAAAAACGAAGCAGCATTTATATTTTCCGAAGAACAGCTCGGATACAAGTTTCATGATGATCACCCGTTTAATCAGCACCGCCTGACGATCACTAACGACCTTCTATTTAAAACAGGTGCTTTAAAACAGGAAGATATTACCCCTGCCCGGATGGCTACGGTGGATGAACTGCTGCTCGTACACGATGAAGAGTTTGTTTCCGCTGTTATCAGTGCAACCGACGGCCAGCAGAAATCCGCTTATAAAACTAAATTTGGAATTGGAACTGAAGATACACCGGTCTTTCCTATGATGCACGACGCTGCGTCCTGGCTCGTAGGGGGCACGCTTCAAGCCGCCGATCTCGTTTTTCAGCACGGCTATAAACATGCCCTGAATCTTGGTGGCGGACTTCATCACGGGTTCCGGGGCAAGGCTTCCGGCTTTTGTATTTACAATGACAGCTCGATCGCCATAGAATATATGAAACAGAAATATGGTGTGCGTGTCCTGTACATCGATACCGATGCCCATCATGGAGACGGTGTGCAGTGGGCTTTTTACGATGATCCGGAAGTGTGTACACTTTCCTTTCATGAAAGCGGGCGCTTCCTTTTCCCGGGAACAGGCCATGCCTCGGAAAGGGGCCATGGAGATGGATACGGTACTGCGTTCAATGTTCCTTTTGAAGCTTTTTCAGAAGACGACACAATGCTCCAGTCCTACGAAACTGTCATGAGGCACGTGATTGAATCTTTCAGACCGGATGTTATTTTAACGCAGAACGGCGCCGACGCACATTACTTCGATCCTCTTACCCACCTGTGCGGCACGCTTAATTTTTTTCACGAAGTTCCCAAGCTTGCTCACCAGCTTGCCCACGAGTACTGTGATGGGCGATGGATTGCGGTCGGGGGCGGAGGCTATGATATATGGAGAGTCGTACCGAGAGCATGGTCCAGTGTCTGGCTGGAAATGAGTGAGCAGACACATATTCGTAAAGACCCTATTCCGGAATCCTGGCTTCAAACATGGCAGGAGGAATCCCCCGTTAAACTTCCCAGTAAGTGGGATGATCCACCCGGATTGTATCCGCAGATTCCGCGTAAAAAAGAAATCGATCAGAAAAATGCCCGTACAGTAAAACAGGCCTTAAAGTTTCTTTCAAGGCAGCCATAAAAAAACGAGCCGGCCTTATCGATGATATCGATAAGGCCGGCTTCAGGATGTTAATAAAACTGTTCAGTGCCTCGCAGAAGCAGCGTTTGAAAGCTACGATCGGTTTTCCTGAGGAAGAGTTTTCATATAGTTGCGAATCGCATTTGTAACTATAAAGGCAGACCTTTCTGCCGTTTCATACACCCACTGCTGAAAAGATTTCGGAGCATCGCCGTTTGCTTTGTCGGATATAGATCGGATGACTACAAACGGAACGTCGTGCATCCAGGAAATATGAGCAAGTGCAGCCCCCTCCATTTCAACGCAGTCAGCTTCAAACAAAGTTCGCAGCTGGTCCACTTCTTCCTTATCAGCAATAAATTTTTCCCCGCTGACAACCTTTCCCTCTTTCACATTAATACCATTAATCTCCCTGGCAGCTTCTGTCACGAATGACCGCCATAGTGGGTCTGCATGAAAAATAGAAGGTCCGTCGAACATAGGGATTATCCCTTTAGGAAAGCCGAGCGGACTCGCATCGATATCGTGGTACTGACACGTACTGCTTACTACAATATCTCCTATTTCCAGATCAGGGTCTGCTGCTCCCGCTACGCCTGTAAATAAAATCACATCCACATTAAATACATCAATCATTTTCTGTGCTGCGGCAGCAGCATTTACTTTCCCGACCCCTGCTTTTGTGAGGACCACACTACAGACACCATAGCAGCCTTCAAAATACTTTGTTTTAGCGAGCGTATGTTTTTCTTCGATGTTGAAAAGATGGCTGAAATAAGCAATTTCTTCTTCCATTGCTCCAATTATTCCTATTTTCATCGAAAAAGCCCCCTCTAATCTGCATGGTCAGCTGAACCGGACGCTTTACTTTTCGTCCGGTATTTACTGCTGTTTACTGTAATGCTTTTATTCTTCTTTAAAAGAAGTCGACTGGCGGTATTCTATCCGATGCGGAAGGACGACCGCATTTTCTTCCACTTCTTCTTTATTCATAAGTTTTGTAAGAAGCCTCATCGAAACAGCACCGATGTCGTACATCGGCTGAACAACTGTCGTCAGGGTCGGTCTTACCATAGTAGCAAGACGGGTGTTATCGAAACCGATGATTTCAAAATCTTCTGGAATACTGTACCCTGCATCCTGTGCCCCATGGATCAGTCCAAGGGCCATTTCATCTGTGGAAGCAAAAATGGCTGTAGGTTTGTTCTCCAGTTTATCAAGCTGACGAATCGCCTCCAGACCGGAATCGTGTGTATAATCCCCGATGACAACAAGATCGTCTTCCAAGTCAATGTCTGCATCCTGAAGCGCTCTTTTGTACCCTGAATACTTCTGATACCCATTGATTGGATCTTCAAGAGTACCGGAAAGCATAGCAATGCGTTTATGTCCCTGACGGATAAAGGTGGATACAGCATCATAGGCAGCTTGATGATAATCAATATTTACGGACGGAAACTCTTTTTTCTCGTCGATAGTTGCTGAAAGAACTACGGGTACAGGCGACTTCTTAAAAGCATCCTCATGTTCCTTAGTAATTTCTCCTCCCATAAATACAATCCCGTCCACCTGCTTTTCCAGCATTGTATTAATCAGGTGAATTTCTTTGTCTTTATTTTGATCCGAGTTGCTGAGAATGATGTTGTATTTATACATAGTCGCAATATCTTCGATTCCTCTCGCAAGCTCTGCAAAGAAAATACTCGAGATATCGGGAATAATTACTCCAACTGTCGTCGTTCTCTTGCTTGCAAGTCCCCGGGCTACTGCGTTCGGACGGTAACCAAGCCGGTCAATAGCTTCCATTACCCTTTTTCTTGTAGTCGGCTTAACATTCGGATTGCCGTTCACGACACGTGATACGGTCGCCATTGACACCCCTGCTTCTCTTGCTACATCATAGATTGTTACATTCATTGCTGCTCCTCCTAACAATACTTTACAAATAATGGTTTTCATATTTTCATAATCTACACCCATCATACGACACTTTTTGTAGGCGTGCAAACGATTAAATATTCAGAAATACCCGCTGTTTACGGCATGTTTATTATACTTAATTCTCTATGGATATCTTTAATTCCTTCCATAAAAAAAGCTGTTTCGAGGGTTTATTTACCCCGAAACAGCCTTAAATGATTAGTTTAATGCAGGCTGGCCTTTTTTGTAAAGACCTGACTCCGTCAGCTTGGCAAGAAATTCCTCAAATTGTGGAATGTTCATCTGCTGGGCAGAATCAGAAAGTGCTACTGCAGGGTCCGGGTGAACTTCTGTCATAACACCATCTGCTCCTACAGCCAGGGCTGCTTTGGCAGTAGGCAGCAGAAGATCCCGTCTTCCGGTAGAGTGAGTAACGTCTACAAGTACCGGCAGGTGAGTTTCCTGCTTAAGGATCGGAACAGCTGAAATATCCAGCGTGTTTCTTGTAGCAGATTCGTACGTTCTGATACCACGCTCGCAGAGAATAATCTGGCCGTTGCCCTGCGAATGAATGTACTCAGCAGCGTTGATAAGCTCTTTAATTGTTGCAGAAAGTCCCCGCTTAAGAAGGATCGGCTTATCTACTTTTCCAGCCGCTTTAAGAAGTTCAAAGTTCTGCATGTTACGGGCACCGATCTGGATAACATCAAGGTAGTCGACAGCTTTTTCCATATCGTGCGGGGTAACAATTTCACTGATTACCGCCAGGTCGTGTTTATCTGCTACCTGTTTAAGAATTTTCAGTCCTTCTTCACCGAGTCCCTGGAAATCATAAGGGGAAGTTCTTGGTTTGAAAGCGCCGCCGCGCATCAGTTTAATACCCTGCTTCTTCAATGCTCCGGCTACTTCGTCAACCTGTTCGAAGCTTTCCACAGAACATGGACCCGCAATAATGCGCTGCTCTCCGTCTCCAATCGTTTCCCCTTTTACGTTAACGATCGTATCTTCCTGCTTACGTTTTCTGGAAACAAGCAGGGCTTTCCGGTGATCGTCTTCCTGAAGTTCAAGACTCGCTTTAAAAATTTCTTTGAAAATATGCTGGATCGTAGACGTTTCAAATGGTCCCTCGTTCTTTTCAGCCAGTGCATCCAGCATTTTCCTTTCTCTTACCGGATCAAAACGATTAAGTCCCTGGGAAGCTTTAACACGTCCTACTTCCTGAGCAAGCTTTGCTCTTTTGGAGATCAGCTCAAACAGCTGGTCGTTCACCTCGTCTAATTGCGTTCTAAGCTCTTCTAGTTGTTCATTTCCCATTCTAAAAAACTCCTCTCTTTTGCTGTCAAGCCATCGCTTGCTTTGGATTACTGCTCATTATAAACGATAAACTTCCAATTGTCAGCCCTTTTTCTTTAATTCTTGAACGCTTTTAAGTGCTAAAGCGTTTAAATCCTGTCACTGCGGTGTTTTCCTCTGATTTTTTTATTATTTTTATTTTACAGCTTTATTGATGACTGGAGGAAAAACTTCAAATCGTCAGGTAAAAAGGTGCCAAAGGTACTCATATGTCAACACGGACCTTTAACCAGCTTCATTAAATATTTTTGTATATTTAGAAATATTACTATATTCCAACTCTATTTAGCAAGTTTAACCGCTCGATCCTTCCACTACAGAACAACTCGAACGAATTATTCAACTGTTTAGTCATTTTAAAGTTCGCTGTTGGAGCCCGGAGTGACATCAGAAACATGAAACTATTTTACGCTGTTTAACCAAGACGGGGACACCCGGAGGATCAGCGCCCTCGAGAATCCATTTTGGCGGACGGTTCTCCCGTCAAACTTAGTCGAGAACAATCCTTCGGGTAAGCACGAGAGTGCATCACGGTTATGTTCATTTCTTTAACGAGCTATTTTCAAGGCAGCCGCTTAAATGCTTATAACACCAATCTTGATGACGCCCCGCAGGAGTTAATACAAAAAAACTGCCCCGCGGCCGGAAGAGACCTCGGGACAGAATATACTTGCTGCAGAATGAAAGCTGAAAACAAACACATACTTTTTTCCGCTCAGTGGATTAATTCAGATTTTCAGCAGCTGTCCGCAGTTTTTCGTTTGTTATCCTCCAATGAGAATCATGCCATACTACCTTTCCATCGGATACTAGAAAAGCCTGTGGGGATTCATGCTTGATCTGGAAATGCTCAGATGCATCAGAAGACCCTTCCCGAAACTCCTGCACATTCAAGTAGTACACCGGCAGATTCTCACTCTGTCCGGCAAAAGTCTCTGTTTCTGCGAAAGCCTCTGAGCTGATCGGACAGGTCAGACTGTGTTTCATTAATAGATAAGGTTCTTTTTTCGCATACAACTGTTTTAATTCTTCCATTGTGTTAATTTTAAGCATGATAATTGTCACCATCACTTTTTTCTTTTTCGTATGCTTCTACTTCACGGATCAGTTCTTCCACCGACCGCTGCAGATCTTCCACTTCCTGGCGCACAGAAGCAGCAATATCCTCGGAAAGGTCATCGAAATCATCTACAAGATAATCAGCAGAATCCGTGAGCTCCTGCATGTTTCTGCGGAGGGAGCGGGTCCCCCGTCGGATTTTTTCTCCGAGGCCGGTTGTACCTTCTCTGGCGCTGGAAGCTACACTGCCTCCTTTTTCAACTGCCTGGTTTGTCCATTCGGAAGTTTTATCCTTGGCTGTACGGGCCTGTTCATTGATTCCTTCACGGAATTCGCGGCCGGAAGCTGGAGTCAGTAAAAAAGCAATCACTGCACCAGCAAGGGCTCCAATGAGTGTGCCCAGAAAAAAGTCTTTTGTATTGATTCCGTTCTCTTCACTCATCGCTGCTTCCTCCTTTATTTAGATCCTGCCTCTTTTTTCGATTTCCATCTGGACCAGACTGAAATAGCTGCATTGCTCCATTCCACAGCTTTTGCTACCTGATCGGAGCGGTTTTCAGCTGTCTGGGAAAAAGAATCGGAAACTCTCTTAAAAGAATGGTTCAGGTTTTGAAATGTTACACCAAGATCCTGGGCTGCTGCGAATACCGAATTCAGTGATTCCGATTTATGCTGCAGGTCCTCCGCCAGCGCATTGGTCTTATGTAGCAGTGCATCTGATTCTTTCGTTATTCCTTCCACCTGCCCCTGAAGGTCCTCCACTGTCTTGGAAACGTTATCCATTGTGTTTTTCAATGCCTTGAGCGTAGAGATAATAAACACTACGAGCAGTGCAAAAGCTACCGCAATAATTGCAATACTTACATATAAAAGCCATTCCATTATTCCATTCCTCCTTCTACTTAGTAAATAACTAGTTCTTCTATTATTGAACAGGATTCTGTAATATTTGTCAAAACCCTGAGCATTCCGGCTCTCGAACTGGCATTTTAACCGGCAGAAAGGTAAACTTAAGACGAATCTACTACATAAGGAGTGTTTACTATGAGAGATCCCCGTTTAAACGTTCTGGCGGAAAACCTCATCCGCTATTCCACCAGCCTGCAGCCGGGCGAAAAAATTCTGATTGAAAACTTCGGACTTCAAAAAGAGCTTGTAAAAGCGCTCGTTGAAAAAACCTATGAAGCCGGGGGTATACCATTTGTTTCCCTAAAAGAAGCAGATATAAACCGCACCTTGCTGATGGAAGCCGGCGAAGAACAGCAGGAAATGACCGCTCGCTTTGAAGCTCATGTTATGAAGGAAATGGATGCTTATATTGGACTTCGTGCCGGTAATAACATCAGTGAATTATCAGACGTCCCCTCAGAAAAAATGAGCCTCCACCAGCGTACTGTCGGCACTATGGTACACCGGAAAATAAGAGTGCCGGACACGAAATGGGTCGTTCTGCGCTATCCTACTGACTCCATGGCACAGCTTGCTGATATGAGCACATCAGCTTTTGAAGATTTCTACTTTAATGTATGTAATCTGGATTACAGCATTATGGACAAAGCGATGGACGCCCTCGTATCAAGAATGAACTGGACAGAAACAGTCCGCATCACCGGTGAAAAAACGGACCTCACTTTCTCCATTAAAGACATGCCTGCCATCAAATGTGCAGGTAAGCTTAATATTCCGGATGGAGAAGTATACACAGCTCCCGTAAAAAATTCAGTTAACGGTACCATTACTTATAACACTGCCTCTCCTTATCAGGGGACGACGTTTGAAAATATTACTTTTACATTCAAGGAGGGAAAAATTATTTCTGCTTCCTCCAGTGATGAAAAAAAGATTAATGATATTCTCGATACGGATGAAGGGGCCCGCTTTATTGGAGAATTCGCCATCGGTGTAAATCCATTTATAAAGCATCCGATGCAGGATATTCTATTTGATGAAAAAATTGATGGAAGTTTTCATTTCACCCCGGGGCAGGCATACGATACCGCTTACAACGGAAACGATTCCGCCATCCACTGGGACATTGTGAATATCCAGCGTCCGGAATACGGCGGCGGGAATATTTATTTTGACGGCGAACTCGTGCGCGAAAATGGCCGTTTCGTCACCGAAGATCTTCAGGGATTGAATCCGGAAAATCTTGCTTAAAATACGCTTCTTCTCTTTCTCCGGCCGTTCAACAGGCCGGAGTTTTTATGCTGGCCTTCATCAAATACCGGAGAGATCTGTTATATTCCTGGTATAAAAAGCCAGCAAACAGGAGGTGTCTTATTCCTCTCAGCAGTCTGAGGGGATCTTATTTTACAGCCGCTCTGCTTTCATAGGCTGCCTGGAATTTCTGGACGTCCCCTGCTCCCATAAACAAAAGTACACCTGTCGTATGCTCCTTTAAAACGTCTACATTCTCTTCCTTCAAAATTTTTGCTCCGGGAATTTTATGCTGCAGATCTTCTATACGAAGCTCTGCTTTCTTTTCCCTGGCAGAGGAGAATATATCACATAAATACACAGTATCCGCGTCTTTTAACGTTTCTGCAAATTCATCCATAAATGCTTCTGTTCTTGAAAAAGTATGCGGTTGAAATATTGCGATGATTTCCCGATCGTTATACTTTTTCATTGCCGATTCGATCGTAGCGCGGATTTCTGTCGGATGATGTGCGTAATCATCCACTAAAATTTGGGTGCCGACTTGTTTTTCTGTAAATCTGCGCTTTACTCCTTCAAAGTTGCGGAGTCTTTCTTCCAGTATTTCACGTTCAATATTTTCATAATGGCAGAGAGCTATAACCGACAGAGCATTCAGGACATGGTGCGTCCCGTATCCCGGTATAGTAAAACTGCCGTAGGACTCGCTTCGAATATAGCAGTCAAAGTGGGTGCCTTCTTCATCGGTATATATATCTTTCGCCTGAAAATCATTGTCACTGTCCAGACCGTAGTATATAACGGGCACATTAGCCGTAACATGCTTAAGGTGCTGATCATCCCCGCAAGCAATAATAGCTTTCTTCACCTGATCCGCCATCTCCTGAAACGCCTCAAACACGTCCTCCACATCTTTAAAATAGTCAGGATGATCAAAATCGATATTTGTCATTATGGCATAATCAGGGTGATAATTCAGAAAATGTCTGCGGTATTCGCAAGCTTCAAAAACAAAGTATTCGCTGTTTTCCCGGCCTTTACCTGTCCCGTCTCCGATAAGATAGGAAGTCTGCCTTGCTTCAGAAAGAACATGCGAAAGCAGACCGGTGGTCGTTGTTTTACCGTGGGAACCGGTCACTGCAATACTTGTGAAATTTTGGATAAAGCTTCCGAGAAAGTCAGGGTAGGAATGTACCTGAATGTTTTTTTCTCCTGCAGCTCTCACTTCTTCATTCGTTTCGTTGTAGGCTGCAGAAGCAATAACAGTCTGACCTTCCTGAATGTTTTCCGCCTTAAATGGCAGCAGGGAAATACCTTTATTTTCCAGAGGTATCTGAGTGAAAAACCGTTTTTCGACGTCGGATCCCTGTACGTTTTTATTCATGTCACTTAGTATTTGTGCGAGGGCACTCATGCCCGATCCTTTAATTCCAATGAAATGATAATTTGTCATTCCTATGAGCCTCCGAATATCTTTTAAGTTAGTAAACCGCTGTTAGCTGCGGCTATCTTTTCTATTATAGCAAACTACTTCCGGCCCTGCTACGAATTCCGGGAAGAATGACAATGTAAATACTTCACTCCCATTTCTTTCATAAAGCGGTGATAGGCTTTTCTGCCGTCGTCTTTTTTATCGTTTATTTCTTCCATCACTGTGTCTTCATTTTCTCCGCTGATTCGGATTACCGGGCCTACCATCATCGATTCGAATCCTACTGTACTGATTCTTGCGAGAATCATATCTCCCTCTTCCGCATCCACGGGCTCTCCGAGCGGCTGGACCTTTCGGCGGTTTTGTTCGTCATCCAAAAGGATCAGCGTACCGGCTTCCCTTTTTTCCACACGGTAAGGTGCCAAGTACATCAGCATAAACAGTCCGGCAGTTTCTACAAGCTTTGCCTGCATCTTTTCCTTTTTGGCACGAATGTAAAGATCCAGAGGACGGGACCCTATTACCGTAATATAATCAAACATCAGCCAGTGTTCGAAATGCATCTCTTCAAAGGAAGTCAGCTGCCGTTCTTTTTCAATCCCACACAGTTCACGAAACATATGCTTGGCCCGCACTTTCTCCCGGAGGTTCATTTCTGTCTGTATAAACTGAAAAAGACTTTCATACAGCTTTTCTGCACTCCGCACATATTCCTTCTGTCTTAATTCCTTCACTCGTTTAAAATCAACGAGAAACGCCGTTTTCTTACCATGCATTTGTTTTCCCCTCCTTTAATACTTTTTATCGGTCTCATACAAACCCTGCAAACACCTGTACTAATTGTCATGTAAACAGACAAAAGGATGACGATGAAGCGTTCTGCGCTTCATGCCACCCCTTTTCTTTTAAATCAGGCGGACCGGACGTTCCGTCAGTTTGTAAACACTGGGAAATCCGCTTTCAGGTTTTTCCGTTGAATTCCGCGTTTTTTTGGAACTGCCATACTGGAATTACCTTTCCACCTGCTGTTTTTTCAGTTCAATTTTTTCAAGACGCGGGTTTTCACGGTATTTTCTTCCTTCCTTCGCTTCAGGCAAACCGTTCAGAATTACATTGTCCCCGGTAAATCCGATATGTATTTTTAGAAGACTGCCGCCTACTCCGTACATGTCGACCGGTACTCTTTCTTTTTCATATCTTGTAATACGGGCCGCATCAAATCCGCCGGAAGCAACTATCTTCACCTGCGTGAAGCCTTCTGCATCGAGTGCTTCCCGGAGGGCAAATATAAGTTTTGGATTAACGCCCCTTGGATCAAAGCTTCCAAGAACATCCGGGTTTCTGGTGAAGTACTTGTCCACCATATGGTTGGACGTATCCAGCCGGACTGCACTAAGCTCATCTCCAAACTCACGGGCTACTTTTAAGGAATCGACAATGACATCATTATTGTAATCCACGAGAGCCATAAGTTCGTCATCCGGAAACGTTTTTTGATAAGCTTTGGTCGCTTTTACAAGATCCCCTTCAAACAGCTGTATGAGAGCGTGCGGCATCGTTCCGATTCCTTTTTTCCCCCACCATTCATTCATTGCATGAGTCGCCTGTGCCTTGGATCCGCCGATAAATGCTGCGTATCCATCCCCCGACTGCATCATAAAATGGTCGTCGCGGTCCCCCATAAAAATAACCGGTTTTTCTGTACCGGAAGTTCTTGCTGCTTTAACTACTTCGTACACGTTGGTAGCTACAGAAGTTCTTCTTGCCAGAATACCATCAATTACTCCTTCAAGAAAACCAAAATGCTGATAGGGTCCTGTGATCGTAAGGACCGATTCAAAAGGCTGTACCTTATCCCCGTCTGCAAGTGAATGAATTTCCAGATCTTCCGGCCGGACAGCGAACTCCTGAAGAAGTGCCAGCACTTCATCTGTTCCGCACAGAACGGCATTTTCCTTTTGAAAAAACTGCATGGTGACAGTGTTATCCGGAACAATTTCCTCGGCAATTTTTTTTGTTTTTAAAAAATAAACCGCAGAAAACCATCCTTCTCCAACCCGTTCATCGAATTTGAACGTTTTGTTGGTTAACCGACTGATCTCCCCCTGCAGTTTAAGTGATATTTCCTTCATGAAACATAATCTCCTTGTATATCCTTAAAATTATTAATGATGAATTGTTTCTTTTGCATACTCTGCTATTACGGCTTCCATGATCTCCATTACATCTTCCTGATTGATGCTTTCTACTCCGTTTTTCAGTACGATATCTTTCGTTCTTTCGCTGTCGGTCAGCAGATGAAGCCAATTCGGAGATTTCTGTTGAACCAGATGACCCAAAGATATTTGATGCATAGTACATCCCCTCCCTGGATTTTGTTCAAAGCTGGTGAAACGGAGAGCAGACGGCTCCCGGTTCTTCGATCACAGTGCCCTTCAGCTGAATAAAAAAAGAGTACACAGTTGCTATTGTACCAAAAACAATAATACTGTGTACCCTTTTTCCCAGTATACCCTGAATGACTATGCTTAATCCAGCAATTTACGTCACCCGGTCCAATCCAGTGTAAACATCCCTTGGTTTACTTCCGTTAGCCGGAGAAACAACACCGTGCGCTTCCAGTTCATCAATCAGCCTGGCCGCACGATTATAGCCTACTTGAAAGCGTCTCTGCAGCAGTGAGGTGGAAGCAGTCTGCTTTTCAATTACAAATTCTCTCGCCTCTTCAAACAGTCTGTCTTCCGGGGCCGTATTTTCAATTTCTTTCAGCTCTTTCGGATCGAAAAGCGGGGCCGGCCTTTCATTTCTGCCGGCAAATTCAATCACCCTGTCAATTTCATCATCTGTAACAAACGTCCCCTGTATTCTTACCGGCTTTGGACTGCTGTTCGGATGAAACAGCATATCGCCTCTGCCGAGAAGTCTCTCAGCACCACCGCTGTCCAGAATAGTGCGGGAGTCCGCCGCAGACGACACAGAAAAGGCAATCCTCGAAGGAATGTTAGCTTTAATCAGTCCTGTAATAACATCAACGGAAGGTCTTTGAGTTGCTACTAGAAGGTGAATGCCGCAGGCTCTTGCTTTCTGGGCAATCCGGCATACTGCATCCTCCACTTCCGAAGGAGCAACCATCATCAGATCCGCAAGTTCATCCACGACAATTAAAAGTTTCGGAAGCTTCTCTTCGGCTTTAGCGTTATAGCGGCTTAAATCACGGGCACCCGTATCTGCGAAAAGCTGATACCGCCTTTCCATTTCCTCTACAGCCCAGTTCAGCGCCGCTGTAGCTTCTTTCGTATCGGTTATAACTGGTGCTGCCAGGTGGGGTACGCTGTTAAATGGAGCAAGTTCCACCATTTTTGGATCAATCAGAAGCATCCTTACTTCCTCCGGGGAGGCTTTATACAGGATGCTCGTCAGCATAGAATTTACACACACGCTTTTACCTGACCCTGTCGTGCCTGCTATAAGACCATGGGGCATGGATGTAATATCTGTCACAACAGCATTCCCGCTGATATCAACCCCTAGTGCCACCGTGAGCGGCGAGGGGGCGTCACGGAAATTTTTATCTTTTAATACTGTACGCAGCATGACCGGGGCAGGAGAAGGATTAGGTACCTCTATTCCAACAGTTGTTTTGCCGGGAATAGGTGCTTCCAGCCGTATTTCTGTTGCTGCCAGACTCCGCTTTAAGTCATCTGTCAGCTGGACAATTTTGCTTATTTTAACTCCCGGTTCCGGCTGTACTTCAAATCTTGTAACGGAAGGTCCGGAAGTATAGGTTACTACTTCTGCCTGGATACGGAAATAAGAGAAGGTTTCGTTCAGCTTCTGTGACATTCCTTCTGCCCATTCCTCCCTGCCGGTGTCCACCTGCGGTGGAACGTCCAGCAGGTTAAGCGGCGGAAAGGTATATCCAGGGACCGTTCTCTGAGGCGCACGCTTTACACGGGCCCGGTCAGCTGGTGTCATCATTACATTAAAAGGTTTATTAGGCTTGCCGTTTTCCTTCTTTGGGGGATTCGCAGGCCTCGGGCTGTCCCCTGTTTTTTCTGAGCTGCTCTTTTCTTCTATTTGATCAGGCACCGCTTCTATCTGCCGGTGTACTGCCTCACTTTGTTGGTTTTCCGCGGTGTCTTCCCTGGGTTCTGCAATCTGTATTTCTTCTCCGGAAACATCTTTTTCATGCATGATTGCCGGTTCGGCAGGAGAAATTATCTCTTTTTCTACATCTTCTTCCGTATGCAGATCGTCTTCCTCTACGATCGTTACCTTTGTTTCCGGTTCTGAAGGGCGGATAGTTACGGCTTCCTCTTCCTGGAGAGAAACTCTTTCTTCCGTCTCCAGATTCTCTGCCTTTTCTTCAGCTGGAGAAAGATGCTTTTCACCAGTATCCTTCGAATCTGCTGGACGCCCCGGCTCCACCTTATGGTAATCTTCCGCATCTGTGTGCGCAGGCAGAGGGATTTCCAGCCTTCGTTTTTCTTCGTTATGTTCTGCTTCAATTTTTTGTCTGTACTCTTTTCGGCGCTCCTGTTCCAGTTTCAGGCCCCGGACTGGAGAAGGGATTTCCTGAGCTTTGAATGGACCGCTTCCATAGGCTGAAGGACGGGACTTTTTCTTTTCCGGCCTTTCCGGCACTGCGGCAGGCTGTTTTCTCTGCGGTATTTCGGTCCGTACGTCGGATGGCTCTCTCATCGTACGGCTCTTTATCTCCGCTTTTTTTCTTGCCCCTGTCCCTTCCTTTCTTTCCCTCGGAGGACGGGGGGCTGATTCTTTAGGATAGTAGTGGCGCATTCTAACAGGCTCCAGTTCCACACTTTCTTCCGGGAGAGTGTGATAGCTTTCATGCTTGTCCGGTTTATCGGCCGGCGGCATTTTTACAGGGGCCGGGTTTGAAGCAGTTTTTTTCTTTATCGGTTCCGATTGTTCCGTTATATTTGTGTCCGGCTCCTCGTCTTCTGCAAAAAGCCAGTTTTTTATTTTGGACCAGTAGTCTTGTTTCTTTTTCACGGGAATTCACCTGTCTTTAAGTTAGTCGGCTAAACAAAAGGTGACATCAAAGCAGCTTTCAAGCCGTCCCTGTGTCACCTTAACCTATCCTTTATCTTACCTTACTTCGAAGGTAAAAATCATCCATCATTTTTCGTATTCTTCGGTTTTTTCTGCGCGAGAATGAAAATAGGCTCCAGTTCCCCGTTTTCATAAAGGAACGGAAGAGCTGTAAGCGGCACATGTCCTTCCGCAAAAAACTGGAATGTCATCTGTCCAAGTACATCATAGCCGGCTTCATTACGAAGGTCTGCAATTACCAGCATATCGTGATGGGGAACAGCCACCGCCATCTCTCCCTCTATTTCTTTTTTCATTTTCTCAAGCAGCTGCTCGTCCAGAATTCTGCTGGCTTCGTATCCATCTCCTGCGTGGAGAAAATAAAATTTATTTCCTGCTGCTTCATCCATCCGGAAATCAGATGGGAGTGCCCGCACATTAAACTGCGCTGTTTCACGAATTTCCTCGCCGGTTTTTCCGGACTGTTTCAGCATCTCCTCATCAATCATGGAATAGGAGGCTCCTTCATCCACTGCGTAAAAGATTTTTGTTTCCGCCGTATGCTCGTCGGAAAGAAGCTGTTTGCCTTCTCCAAAGCCGGGTGTGCGAAGAACCGGGAAAATGTTTTTTTCTTTGCCGTTCAGATCAGCTTTTTCCACGAGAAGGCGCATACCTTCCTTAATTTTTGCCACAGTGCCTTCCAGTGCTGCGTCTTTATCTTCCTTGAATTTATCGGTAAGGTTTCCCAGCCTTACTGTAATTCCTTTATCTACTCTTTCGTCAACGATTCTAAACGTATCGTTGTCCCTGTCGTACGATGTAATCCAGTTTTCGTTCTGCAGGTGTGCTTCGAGCTCCCGCTTTATTTCAATTGGTTTCATATTTTATCCCTCCATTACCTTTATACAGTGTAGCACGCAGGTGTTTTTCAAACCAATCAAGAGGATTTATAAAAAGTGCAGCAATCTTTTTACCGCTCATACCATGACCTTTTCTATGATTTATCAATCTGCATATCTCCAGGCCTGATCCAGTCTTTTTTTCTCATCCATTCTGATACAATCAGGCTGATTACTGCAGGTGCCGCAAAATGAAGCAAAATAATACCTGCAAAAACTTCGCCTCCTGTTCCCATTGTGTTAACAGTCATAATTTGACCGACCAGCCCGCTCGTACCCATTCCGGCACCTTCTGGATTATTTTCCATCAGGAAAAACATCGTAGCGAACGGGCCGAGAATTGCCGCTGCAACTGTCGGCGGCACGAGAATCCGCGGATTTTTTATTACGTTTGCTATTTGCAGCATGGACGTCCCAAGACCGAGAGCCATGAGACCTGCTCCTTTATTTTCCCTGTAACTGCTCACAGCAAATCCAATCATATGGGCCGCACAGCCGACTGTTGCCGCTCCAGCCGCGAGTCCGTCAAGCTGAAGAATAATAGCTATAGCTGCACTGGAAATAGGGGCAGTGAGTGCAGCTCCCATTGTCACAGCTATAATGACACCCATCACAAAAGGCTGCTGTTCTGTTGCCCATATAATAAAGGCTCCGAGCTGTGTCAACGCTCCGCTGATGGGCGGTCCAACCGTGTAGGAAGCAAGCGCCCCGGCCAGAATTGTTACAAATGGAGTGACGATAATATCTACCTTTGTTTCCTGTGAGACGAGCTTACCGATTTCCGTAGAAAAGAGTGCTGCAAGAAAACTTCCCGCCGGACCCGCAAGTTCGTAACCGAGCGCCCCGCTGAAGAGCCCTGCAAACAAAACGAGCCGCGGAGCTTTCAACCCATAGGCTACCGCTGCCCCAATAGCCGAACCGGCCAGACTCATGGCCGTTTCTCCTATTTCAGAAAGCCAGCCGGTCGGGAAGCCTGCCTGTACACCCGCATCACCGATCGTCTGCATAATTAGGCCGATAATCAACGAGGAAAACAGCCCCAGCGCCATATAACTGAGGGCCTGTATCAAGTAATTATGTACACCCGGTTCAATACCTTTTCTCTGCAGAAAAGCTTTCATCTGATTCCTCCTAAAAAAAAGAAGCCATTACGCTTCCAGAATCTGCGGTATGGCTTTAATGTGTCGTTATAAAATTATGCTCTTCGATCGACTGGACAATGTCAAACATCAGCCTGGACTGTTCATGGATGTCTTCCATCGGCAGAACGGTAGTCATCGTTGTTTCTTCAAAACCAACTTTTACCTCGTACGAATCTTTTTCAAAAGGCGCAATGATCAAATAGCCCTTTTCTCCTTCCCGTACTTCTGCAATCAACGGCTGTGTTTCCTGAATGTTCATATTTGCTTCCGCTTCTGTCTGTTTATTATTCAGCGAAAGGGCGTATATCTGTCCCTCGTATGTTACCCGGTACTCTTTTTCTGCCGACTTTTGTATGTCGGCATTATTCGGCAGGTAAAGCATCATTTCTCCGTATTCCCTTGTTGCTTCCTGCGGCTCCTGATTCAACTTTTCTTCCAGTACTTCTTCTGCCTGTTTTACGATTTTTTCTTCGCCTGTCCCACAGGCTGCCAGAAGCCCAACTATAGAAATTGAAACCAGCCTTCGTCCTATCCGCCCCAAAAAAGACCACTCCATTCTTCATGTAGTAGGCTGAAAATATTTTACCACACTAGAACCTCTCCGTGTCGAAAATTGAAGAAAAGTATGGTATTTTCTCTAAATGCACGAATAATTTGACATTCTTCTGCCTTTTCTTTCATAGTAATGTTAACCACAGAAAAGGAGAGATACTATGCAGCTGACAGTTTACCTGGCAGGCCAGATCCACGACGACTGGCGCCAAAATTTGAAAGACAAAGCTTTGGAAAAAAACCTTCCGGTAACGTTTGTCGGGCCTATGGAAAATCATGACCGCTCTGATAACATCGGAGAAGAGATCCTCGGGAAACAGCCGGACAACATTATCCGGGATGAAGCAGCTTCCCAGATGAATAATCTGAGAACCCGTGTATTGATGAACCAATCCGATATAGTCATTGCCCTCTTCGGAGAAAAGTACAAGCAGTGGAACAGCGCTATGGATGCCGGTGCAGCTCTTGCCACAGACAAACCGCTGATTCTCGTCCGCCCAGCTTCACTTCATCATCCATTAAAGGAACTTTCGGAAAAAGCCCAGGTCACCGTGGAAACGGCCGATCAGGCTCTCGAAGCTCTTGCTTATATTTTTGACGAAAAATAAACGATGACTGTAAGCTGGTTTTAACGAATCCACTGAAATTATCACCGCGTATAAAAAGCCGTCTCAGCATCCGTCTGAGACGGCTTTCCGGTCTTTTTATAAAATCTTTTTATGGCAAAGGAAGACAATGTCCTGCTTCCGCCTCCGGGGAACGCTTTCCGGGCGGGACGGCCTCAGCTAATTCCTTCCTATCACAGCTCGGAAGAAATAGATCTTCGGCTCGTCCTCTATCGCCCAGGAGTCGTCCCCTGCGGCTCCTGCAGGGAAATAATATAGAAGATCCCAGTCTTGAAAAAGCACGCTGTACCGGTCTTATTCTTTCACAAAGCGTTTCTTTTTCTCCCAAACGTCCGGCGGGGACACCGGTGGGATCAGCGACGTCGGCAGATCCTTTCTGAAGAAACTCAGCTTCGGCAGAAACAGCCGATGACGAGCCCCATGGCAGGGCTGAGCTCAGGAAGAAGCTGTACGCCGGAATAATTATTCTAAAAACAGAACTTACTCAACACTCAGAAAAACCGTCTAAGTACCCGTCTGAGACGGTTTTTTGCATTTTACCGGCAAACAGTACTTTCAAAAGGTGTGTTTACAGACAATTTATTGGTTTAGACGTTATTACGAATCGTTTCCAGTGTTGTTTTGTCGGTATTTTTAACAAGCGTAACAATTAATTCTTTCGCTGCTGCGTAATCATCAACATGCATAATAGAAGCTGCTGTATGGATATAACGAGAGCATACGCCGATAACTGCAGATGGCACACCATTGTTTGAAATGTGCACCCTTCCGGCGTCCGTTCCTCCCTGGGAAATAAAATACTGGTAGGGAATTTTGTTTGTTTCAGCTGTATCAAGTACAAATTCTCTCATTCCCCGGTGCGTAATCATCGTGCGGTCAAAAATCCGGAGAAGTGCGCCTTTACCGAGATGACCGAAAGCATCTTTTTCACCGGAGGCATCATTTGCAGGGCTGGCATCCAGAGCATAAAAAATATCCGGCTGAATCATATTGGCTGCAGCCTGGGCTCCCCTAAGACCAACTTCCTCCTGAACTGTCGCCCCGGAATACAGGGTATTTGCAAGCTGTTCATCTTTAAGCTCTTTCAAAAGTTCAATCGATAAACCGACCCCATACCGGTTATCCCAGGCTTTGGCAAGCAGCTTTTTTTCATTAGCCATCGTTTCCATCGGGCATACCGGCACAATTTGCTGCCCTGGTTTAATTCCTATTCTCTCTGCATCTTCCTTATCATCTGCTCCAATATCGATATACATGTTTTTAATATCCATCGGCTTTTTCCGCTTTGCTTCATCCAGAAGATGAGGAGGAATGGACCCGACTACCCCTGTTACAGGTCCATTGTCGGTAATAATATGGAGACGCTGCGCCAGAAGCACCTGACTCCACCATCCGCCGAGTGTTTGAAAACGAATAAGACCTTTTTCGTTAATTGATGTAACCATAAATCCAACTTCGTCCATGTGCCCGGCCACCATAACCCGGGGGCCGTCTTCCGATCCTTTTTTCAATCCGAAAACACCGCCCAGACGGTCCTGTACGATTTCATCACTGTATTTCTGAAGCTCTTTTTTTACATAACGGCGGACTTCATGCTCAAATCCAGGCGCTCCCGGCAGCTGAGTTAAGGTTTCAAACATTTTGTGAGTTTCCTGATTCATGTGTTCACCCTCCTGTGTATATGTATCTTTACTTATTTTACCGGAGAATTCACCCCGTTTCCAGTTTTTTCGAAAATCGAAACATATGAGCAGAAGATTTTTAAACAGGCTTTTCAGACAGAATATAAAGGGCAACGAAAACCCGGGGATAGCAAAGGAGGGGCGCGGGATAACAGACCGTCAGACGAGGCTGTGCATGACAGGTTTTAAATCGTTTCTGCTCTGCTGTATGATTCCCTTTTGAAAACCCTCTCACAATCGTTGGCATTTTCCAGTGCTTTCAGTATACTAGGGGAAAGACATGTAAATTAAGAAGGAGTGTTGTGGTATGAGCTGGAAAGGTTTTGCTGCAGGAATCGGAGCAGGAGTAGCTGCTACGGTCCTGGCTAAAAATGCCCTCGATCAAAAAGAAACGCTGCTTTCTCCCGAGAAAGCTTTAAAACTTGTAAAGAAAAAGGCTGCCGATCTCGGCACTGTGGAAGGATCATGGGTGCACATGATGACAGAGCAGTATGAGCACGGAAACCTGATCTACGATGTTTATAAAGGCGGCATCACTGTTTCCGAACCGGAAGGAACAGTTAATGCTTATGAATTTTACGTTGATGCCCCTACCGGAACGATCATCGAACTCGTTAAACAGGACTGATAAAAACCCGGCAGCGCTCATACGGCGCTGCCGGGTTTTAGTTTTTTGATCAAGTTCTTTTGTTGAAATAATTCTTCTACTGTTTGTATACGTTTTTGCTGTGCCCCGCGGAAGCTGTTCGCCGTATTCTTAAACTGCTTTACGAATAACGGTAATACTGTTTTTTACTCACTTTCTTCGGCCTCTTCCCGCAGAAGACTTTCAACAATCTCTTTCCCGTTTTCATCCCACCTGAGCATCCGGTATTTGTAATCATGGTAGAACATAAACCAGGCACCTTGTTCAATGGCCGGCAGCGTATATTCCTGCTTTTTTTCAATGGAATCGAGCGGATAATCGTCATAAGCCAGTACCCATAGGACATTCTGGTGGGCGTGTGTCGGCATGATATCAGCCATGTGCCATATTTCCCTGTCTCCCCGGGAGATGTTCAGAATGCAGTGTCCTGCACTGTGGCCTCCCGTATGGATCAGTCGTATACCCGGAACAACTTCCTTCTCTTTTTTAAATGTTTTAACCTGATGTTCAATCGCATCCCAGTTTTCCTTAAAGTATGTATTCCTGGAACGGATATTCGGATTTTTCATCTCTTCCCACTCAATCTCATTTACCCAGATCACCGCATTCGGATACATCGGTTTTCTGCCTTCTGCTGTTTCTTTTGTCAGTCCCATGGAATGATCAAAATGCATATGCGTCATCAGGACGTCGCTGATATCATCCGGGCTCAGACCAAGATCGCTGAGGTTTTCCTCAACAGACGATTCTTCCGTCACCCCGTAGTTTTTCATAGCTTTTTCTGAAAGCCGGCCGCGTCCGATGCCGCCTTCCATAATCATATTTCTTCCTTCTGCCTGTATCAGAACAGGATCGCACCGGAGTTCTATCTGATTTTTTTCATTAACCGGATATTTTCTGGACCAGAGAGGCTTTGGCACAACGCCGAACATTGCCCCTCCATCCATATTCGTGTCCCCGCCGTTAAGCCATGTTAACGTTGTGTCTCCGCTTACGTGAAACTGTTCAAGCGTCATAATAACCCCACCTTATCTGATTTTAGTGAAGCCGAGCCTCCAGCCTGTAAATACGCATTCCTTTTTCTGAAAACTTTTGTTCATATTCTGTCATAATATTATCTTCCATTCCACTTTGGTGAAGATCAAGGCTGATATTCTGGAGTTTCATTCCATAATTCGCTATGGACTCCAGGGAATATTCAAACAGCCCCTGATTGTCCGTTTTAAAATGGATCTCGGCTTCTCTTTTCAGTACTTCTTCATACTTTTTCAAAAATCCTGCATTTGTAAGGCGTCGTTTGGCGTGTCTTTTTTTCGGCCAGGGATCAGTGAAATTAATAAACAGCCGGTCGATTTCTTCTTTGCCGAAGAATTCGGTCAAATCCTCTACATTCTGCTGCAGCAGGATGAGGTTGGGCTTTGGTTTTTCGACAGCACGTTCTACTCCTCTAACTATTACACTTTCGTACAGTTCGATTCCTATCACATTGATTTCCGGGTACTTCTCTGCAAGCTCGTTTACAAATTTGCCTTTACCTGAACCTACTTCCACGTAAATTGGATGATCGCTTCCGAATCGTTCTTTCCACTTGTTTTTCCATTTCTCCGGCTGCTGCTCGACAATATGACTGTTGTTTTCTATATATTCCTTTGCCCAGGGCTTGTTACGCAGACGCATACTTCATTCCTCCATTAAGCTTATATTTTCCTGACCGGTGGTTCTTCTTACACCACACAAATAAAAGGGCGCCCGGAGAGGCACCCCCTTTCATTTATAAACTATTCACCCGTTCCTCACTTCTTCCAGCCGCCTGTACCATGCGGAGACTTCTTCCTTTTCTTCCCTCAGCATATGCCAAAGAACGTTCTCGACGCATTGGGCCATGCGGTACCACCACATTCTGAAAAGCAGTGCGCCGTCCGGATTTTCCCCGTAGGCTGCGAGCCATGCATCCCAGTCTTTTTTCGGGACATATTCATAAAGCAGCGGGGCTAAATCGAGCGCAGGATCTGCCACCTGCGCTCCGTCCCAGTCAATCAGGAATAAGTTTTTATTTTCATCTTCAATCCAGTTGTTGTGATGTACATCAGTATGACATACAACGTATTCTCCTTCCGGTAAAAGGGGGTACCTGCTGCTGAGTTCTTCAAGTGCCTCGGCAATGAGTCCATCTGTTTCCTGGATTCCGCTGGCTCTTTCAGAGAGTCCTTCGTATATCTTCCCCGGATCGAGCGGTTTGTTTCCCATACGCATGAACATGTCGAGAAGTTCTTCCGACCGGTGAATCTTAGCAAGGAGTCCCGCGACTTGTCCGCAGTTCATTTCTCCGCTTTTCAGTTCGCGGCCGTTGACCCACTGCTGGGCTGTAATTACATCTCCGTTTTCCAGCCGCTTTGTCCAGAGGAGCTTCGGAACAATTCCTTCAGCAGATAAAACAGCTAAAAACGGTGAAGAATTACGTTTTATAAATATTTTTTGTTGTCCTTGTTCGGCAATATACGCTTCCCCGGTTGCTCCGCCGGCGGGACGCAGATGCCATCCTTCACCCATGAAATGTTCCAATCGTTTCACCCTTATCTCTCGTTCATTACTTTTTTACCACTCGACCGCAGAAAAAGCCTTATATCATTGTAAATAAGTTTTCCTTTTTGTTCAACTACCGCCGCTGTTTTTTTATCATTAAAAATTCGTACGGTTCCAGCGTCATAAACTCTCCAATGATACTTTCCCGGGTGTCCTTTACACTGGAAGCAAGATGGTGCCACTCCCCCGGAGACGGCAGCTGTATTTCGAAGATCCGTTTCGTCGGGTTTAAATATATAGCAATGTCACCTGCTGCTTCAAGTAAGGTAAAGCCAAAAACAGGAGCCGGGGTGCTTAAAATGTGAAGACGGTCCCGCACATTTTTGGCAGAACGCAGTCGAAAAACTTCGTAGCGGCGTCTGACAGCAATAATTTCCTTTATAAACGCCGTATCGCTGTCATACTTTCCACGAACTTCCCAGTCAAGCTGATTGATTCTGTCACTGGAGATATAACTATTACCTTCCCCAAGCTTTGTTCTGAAAAACTCCTGTCCTGCATGAATAAAAGGAACACCCTGACTGACGAGTGTCAGTCCGAGGGCCAGCCGGCACATTGCTCTTCTGTCTTCTTCCGGTTCATCTGCATTCGTATATTCCAGACGGTCCCAGAGCGTATGATTGTCGTGGGATTCCGTGTAGTTTACTGTCTGAACGACTTCCGCTGTAAAAGGAGAAACAGCTTCTTCCCGGTCAGCCGATCCTTTGACGAGCTGCGGCAGCCTTTCAATAAACCTGCCCTTTCCGTTAATATACCCGTAATCTCTCAAGTCGAATAAATTCCCTTTAGCCGTGTCACGGAAAAAATCATTAAAAAAACGAAGATCAGGGAGGTCCCCGGCCTGAGTGTTCGTTGTTTTTAAATCATCTGCGAGCGCTGTCGGGAGATGCCATCCTTCCCCGAGAATAATAATCGGTACAGCTTCATCCCTGCAGCGTGCGGCGATTTCCTGCATCGTCCATTTATCCAGTGCCCCCATCAAATCAAAGCGGAATCCGTCTATGCGGTAATGTTCCAGCCAGTAATCAACGGTATCGAGAATAAACTTTCGTACCATCAGTCTCTCGGAAGCTATATCGTTGCCTACTCCGGTTCCATTACTTATTGTTCCGTCCTGGTGATAACGGAAGTAATACCCGGGCATCAGCTTTTCAAAAGAAGATTCCTGCATAACGAAAACGTGGTTGAATACAACATCTGCGATGACGCCAATTTCTTCTTCATGAAATGCATCAATCATTTCCCGGCATTCCCTGATCCGCGCAAACGGATCTTTTACGCTCGTTGCAAAGCTTCCTTCCGGCACCTGAAAATACAGCGGATCGTATCCCCAGTTATACGTTTCATCCGGCTTGAAATCGTCCACCCGGCCAAAATCATTGATCGGCAGCAGTTCTACATGGGTGACCCCAAGGTCTTTAATATAAGAAAGCCCCGTAGAAAAACCATCCTTATTCACTGTACCTTTTTCTGTCAGCCCTTTATACTTACCTTTCGCTTTGACTCCACTGTCCGGATGTATCGTAGCATCCCGTATGTGCAATTCATAAATAATGCTGTCCTGGGTATGTGCCAGGGGGGGTCTGTCGGGTCTGTCTGTGTTTTTGTCCAAACGGTAAACGACTCCTCTGACGCTGTTCGGAGTAAGAGCTTTAGCATAAGGATCCACGAGACTTTTGACCTCTCCATGAACCATTCCTTTATAGAAATACTCTGCACCGTGAAGATCTTCCGGGAAACTTTTTTCCCACGTCCCGTTTCTTTTGTCCTGCATAGGGTGAAGTTTATTATTCACGACCACGTTCATGCTCTCGGCAAGAGGGCTCCATACGCGGAACGTCGTTTTTCCATCTGCTGCAACAGCCCCGAGTTCTTCATCAAGAGCGGAAAATTCTTCATCAAAGGCGGGATCATGTACTATTTTCCTTAAATAAACAGGGAAGATATCTCCTCCGGCCTCTACCGTCATTCCTTTCTCCACCGGGAGCATATCCGGGCTTCTGTAGTGCACGTTCTTTTCATCCACCCTCTCTTCATAAAACAGCGGGTAACTGTTTTTCTTCCCATCTGTATAAAGATGAAGTTTTTTTTCTTCCAAAGGCATGTCTGTTTCCACTGTTACAACATGCCGTTCGTCAAGCCAGAATTTTATCATGATGTCTACCCCATCCCTGTTTACATGTTCTTAATGTTGAGCTGCTTTTGAAAAGCAGCAGTTCGCTGTCCGGATGCTTTTTGTACTGTTTAATTATCTGCTTTCTTTCTGAATTCCGGAAGAAAACAGAAGCGGTTTTTGCTTTAATGATCTCCGGATATCCTGGATGTACAAATGGATCTTTATTTCTCTTAATTTTATCACAATTATAACAGGAGTTTTCGTACAATCTATCGAATACAAACTCTTAACGCTTTTATGCGGACAGAGTCCTGTTTTAACGGTCTCTGTCGACGGGTAAGAGTTAAACTAAGAAAGGAGGTTCCGCCTATGAAATTTGGACTGCCGGAAGACGATATATATTTATTTCACCAGGGAACAAATTACGAATCCCAGCGCATGCTGGGCTCTCATTACTTAACACTTGATGGTGTATATGGCTGCAGGTTTACCGTGTGGGCACCACACGCTTCTTCCGTAGCTCTCGCCGGTGATTTCAATAACTGGTCATGGACGACACACACACTGGAGCTGCTGAATGAAACAGGGCTCTGGGGAGGATTTTTTGAAGACATCCCGGAAGGAAGCACCTACAAGTACGCCATTACCCATCCTGGAGGGTGGAGCGGTCTTAAAGCCGATCCTTTTGCCCGTCAGGCAGAAGTACGCCCTGCGACGGCTTCTGTCACGCCATTCGATACTACCGGCTACGTCTGGAAAGATCAAGCCTGGCAGAAGTATAAAGAATCTGCCCCTCCTTACGATTCACCGGTTAACATTTACGAGGTACACTTCGGAACCTGGAAGCAGAAAGAGGACGGAACACTCTATGATTACGAAGAGATGGCAGATCTCCTTATTCCTTATGTTAAGGAGATGGGGTATACACATATCGAACTGCTGCCGCTCGCTGAACACCCGTTTGATCTGTCCTGGGGCTATCAGATCACCGGTTATTTTGCTGTAACCAGCCGCTATGGAACGCCGAATCAATTCAAGTATTTTGTGGACAAGTGCCATCAGGCGGGTATCGGAGTCATTATGGACTGGGTTCCCGGCCATTTCTGCAAGGATGATCACGGGCTTCGGCGTTTTGATGGAGAAGCTCTCTTTGAATACAACGACGATAAAAAAGCTGATAAACCTTCCTGGGGAACGCTTACTTTTGACTTCGGAAAACCAGAAATACAAAGTTTTCTCGTATCAAATGCCATCTTTTGGATGAAAGAATTTCACATCGACGGTATTCGGGCGGACGCCGTCGCCAGCATGCTTTATCTTAACTTTGACCGCCTGGATGGAGAACCAAAAATTTTCAACTCATACGGCGGCGAGGAGAACCTGGAAGCTCTTGCTTTTCTGCGAAAGCTTAATGAAGCCGTTTTCGCTTACGACAGCAGTGCGCTGATGATGGCTGAAGACAGTTCCGATATCCCCCTTGTTACTTCTCCAACACATACAGGCGGACTCGGATTTAATTATAAATGGAATATGGGATGGATGAATGACATGCTGCGGTACATGGAATACTCTTCCTACCACCGCAGATGGCACCACAATCTGCTTACTTTTTCCTTTATGTACGCTTTCAGTGAAAACTATGTGCTTCCGCTTTCCCACGATGAAGTTGTCCACGGCAAAAAATCAATGCTTGATAAAATGCCCGGGGATCAGTGGCAGCAGTTTGCTCAGCTCCGCCTTTTCTACGGCTATCAAATGACGCACCCCGGCAAAAAACTGCTGTTTATGGGCGGAGAATTCGGTCAGTATGCTGAATGGAAAGACAAAGAAGATCTCGACTGGCTCCTTCTCGATTATCCCCTTCACGCCGCAATGAAAAAATACGTTAAAACATTGAATCATTTTTACAAATCCGAACCTGCTCTTTTTGAAATGGATCATGAAAGCAGCGGCTTCGAATGGATTGACCCGCACAACAGTGAACAAAGTATCATTGCCTTTATACGCAGAGGCCGGAAAGAAGAGCTTGTTATCGTCTGTAATTTCACACCCGAAGTGTATTATGACTACAAAATCGGCGTCCCGTCACCCGGTACCTATACGGAGGTGTTCAATACGGACGAAGCAGACTTTGGAGGATCGAACCAGTTAAATGAAAAAAAGCACTTCAGCTACCCTGAATCCTGGCACGGTCAGGACCAGCATATATTAATTAAGGTGCCGCCATTTGCAGCAGCTGTATTTAAAAAATCCAATTCACCTCAAAAAAGGAGGAAGTAAAATGAAAAAACGCTGTGTTGCCATGCTTTTAGCAGGAGGAGAAGGGAAAAGACTCGGCCTGCTCACAAAAAATTTAGCCAAGCCTGCGGTTCCGTTCGGAGGCAAGTATCGTATCATTGATTTTACTCTCTCCAACTGTACCAATTCCGGAATCAATACTGTAGGAGTTCTTACTCAGTACTCCCCTCTGATCCTGAACACTCATATCGGTATCGGTAAACCTTGGGATCTGGACCGTCAGTCGGAAGGCCTTACGATCCTCTCCCCCTACACGGCCAAGCAGGGAGGCAGCTGGTACAAGGGCACGGCCGATGCGATTTATCAGAACATTCATTACATTGATCAATACGATCCCGAATACGTACTAGTTATTTCCGGGGATCATATTTATCAGATGAACTATGAACACCTCCTTCAGCACCACGAAGAAAAGCAGTCGGATGCTACGATTTCTGTTATTGAAGTTCCGTGGGAAGAAGCTTCCCGCTTTGGTATTCTGAATACCCACGAAGACCTCGAAATATATGAATTTGATGAAAAGCCTGCTAATCCGAAGAGCAATCTTGCGTCTATGGGAATTTATATTTTCAACTGGAAAACGCTGCGAAACTACCTTGAGGATGATGCTGAAAAAGATATCTCTGACCACGACTTCGGTAAAGACATCATCCCGGCGATGCTGAATGATGGAAAACGAATGTATGCCTACCGTTTCGACGGCTACTGGAAAGACGTCGGTACTATTCAGAGCTACTGGGAAGCCAACATGGACCTTCTCGAGGAAGATCTTTCCCTCTCTCTCAATAATAAAGAATGGCGGACGTATTCCGAAGACACAAACTATCCGCCGCAGTATCTTGACGCCACCGCAGTAGTTGAAAACTCCCTGATAAACTCCGGTTCATGGATCAGCGGTACAGTTAAAGACTCCATCCTGTTTGAATGTATCCAGGTCGGGAGCGGATCGATGATTAAAGAATCCATCCTTCACCCAAGAGTCGCAGTCGGCAAAAACTGCACGATCAACCGGGCAATTATTATGGAAAATGTAGTAATTCCCGACAACACGGTTATCGATGGGTCCAACTACGAAGAACCGGTAGTAATAAACGAAGAATATGTGGAACAGCTAACATAAAGGAGGCAGTATTATGAGCAAATTAATGGGCTTGATCAACCTGGAGCACGAACATGAATTTCTTGAAGAGCTGACTTATTTCCGTTGTGGAGCTGCGGCTCCTTTTGCCGGAAGATACCGGCTGATTGATTTCACCCTTTCAAACATGGTTAAAACAAACATTACAGAAGTGGCAATTTTTACAAGTCGTAAATATCGTTCACTTATGGACCATCTCGGCACCGGGGGTGACTGGGAGCTTGCACGAAGACATGGCGGGCTGTTCATCCTTCCGCCGGACTGGAATGATCCTACCGATATTTCAAGAGGAGATCTCCGCCATTTTCATAACAACCGTGATTACTTTCACCGGTCCAAAGCCGAACATGTACTGATCAGCGGCAGTCAGTTTATCGCCAACACAAGCTATGACAAGGCTTTTCAACATCATTTGGATACCGATGCAGATGTTACGCTGATTACAACATCCATTCAGGAAAACCTGCCCGAGCACACAGCTCAGCTCCGCGTGGAAAAAGATGAAAACGGACGGGTCACCAACATGACAAATGACCAGAATAATCATGAAGTGTTTTCAAATGCCTATATTATAAAGAAAGATGTCCTGATTGATCTCGTTGATCAGTGTATTGCTTTCCATCGTGATCATCTTCTGTTACACGGGGTAAAAGAAAACATTTCCAAACTGAACGTCCGGACTTTTCAGTATGAAGGCTACTCCTTTTTCGTCAACTCTGTCGAAAGCTTTTTCAGACACAATATGAATCTGCTTCATCCTGATGCCTACCATAACCTTTTCTTTAATAACTCTTATGTAAAAACTAAAATCAGTAACCAGCCGCCTGTAAAATACCGGCACACTTCAGACGTAAAAGACTCTCTTCTCGCGAATGGGTGCGTCATCGACGGCGACATTTCCAACAGCGTGATTTTCAGAGGGGTCGAAGTTCATAAAGGGGCAGTCATTAAGAATTCAATTATTATGCAGCGGTGTATAATTGAAGAAGGTGTTCATCTGGAAAATGTTATACTTGATAAAGATGTGAAAATTACCGGCGGCCAGAAATTTATGGGCTCTCCCGAAAAACCGTTTATTGTAGCTAAACGTAAAGTAATTTAAACACTGCGACTCCGTGCTGCTCTATTGCCACGGAGTTTTACTTAAACCACCCCGTCGGGTCCGAAGGAGGAAATTTTGTTGAAGAATATTTTATTTGCGGCCTCTGAAAGCACGCCGTTTATGAAAACAGGAGGGCTTGCAGATGTTACCGGCTCTCTCCCCCAGGCCCTGAACAAAATCCGGGAGAATGAAGTGCGTGTCATTCTGCCTTTTTATGAAGCCATGGACGAATCTTATAAAAAAGAAGCTGTAAGAAAAGCTTCTTTTGAAGTTCCTGTCGGATGGCGTGTTCAGGAAGCGCATCTTTATGAACTGGAATGGGAAGGGGTTACCCACTATTTTATTAGAAATGAATTTTATTTTGGCCGGGATGACGTTTACGGATATTTTGACGACGGGGAACGCTTTGCTTTTTTCAGCCGGGCTGTGATTGAATCCTTTCCTTATCTCGACTTTGATGTAGATATACTTCATGCCCACGACTGGCAGACAGGTCTGGCAGTCGCATTTGCCGGAATTCTCCAGCCTAAACCCGGTCTCCGGACCGTATTTACGATTCATAATATTCAGCATCAGGGATGGATGGGACCGGACGCTTTTTACGACGTTCTGAACATCGGCCCTGAACATTTTGCCGGCCTCGAATGGCACGGGATGATCAACTGTATGAAGGCGGCTCTTCACCATACGGATAAAATCACAACAGTCAGCCCAAGCTACGCCCAGGAAATCAGGCAGCCGTACTACGGAGAGGGGCTGGATCCTGTCCTTAACGCCCGTTCCGCTGACCTTATGGGGATTATTAACGGGATTAATACAGATGATTACAATCCCGCTACTGACCCTAACCTGGCTGAACCATACACCACGTCACGCTTAAAGAAAAAAGCAAACAAGCGAAAGCTTCAAAAACAGCTCTGCCTGAAAGATGATCCCGATATTCCGATGTACTCTATCGTTTCCCGTCTTGTGGAGCAGAAAGGATTTCACCTTCTTGAACATATTCTCGATGAATTTCTCCAGGAAAATGTCCAGGTTGTCCTTCTCGGCACCGGGGATACAGCTTTCGAGCAGTCTTTCGCTTATTTTTCCAGCCGTTATCCGGAAAAAATGTCTGCTCTTCTCCGTTTCAGCGAACCGCTGGCCAGGCAGATCTATGCGGCATCTGATTTCTTTATTATGCCGTCCAAGTTTGAGCCGTGCGGTTTATCCCAGCTTATAGCCCTCCAGTATAAAACGATTCCTATCGTCAGAGAAACAGGTGGACTGAGGGACACAGTGCAGCCTTACAACGAAATTACCGGTGAAGGTAATGGATTCAGCTTCGCCAACTATAACGCCCATGAACTGCTTTATTCCCTGCGCTATTCCATGCTTGTCTATCATCGCCCGGAACTATTTAAACCGCTGATTGCCAATGTCAACCGCAGCCGCTTCAGCTGGAAGGACTCCGCTGAACTCTATAACGGCCTCTACGAAGAGCTCGTTTAACTAAACAATTATCCGGCAGCTTTTTACCAGCGAATCAGTGTATTTATAACATTATCACCACCTTCATCATGAGGATAAATAAAGGGAGGAACCTGTACTATGGAATACACTGTTGAAACGTTTCAGGATCATTTAGCTGAAAAACTGAAGAAAGACCGTGGAAGAACACTCCAGGAAGCCAACGAAAAAGATTTATATTACGCCGTGGCGGCCATTGCTCAGGAACGTTTAAATGAAAAATGGGTCAATACCCGTGAAAAATACAAGCAGAACGAGGAGCGCCAGGTATATTATATTTCGATGGAATTCTTAATAGGCAGACTGATGGAAAATAACCTGATGAACTGCGGGCTGCTCGATATCTGCAACAAAACACTCATCAGCCTTGGTAAAGACCCCGAAAAAGTGTACAGTCAGGAGCACGATGCAGGACTCGGCAATGGCGGTTTAGGACGTCTTGCAGCCTGCTTTCTCGACTCTATCGCTTCTCTCCGCTACGCAGGGCATGGAAGCGGCATACGCTACCGGTACGGGTTGTTTGAGCAGCGGATCATTCACGGCAATCAGGTCGAGCTTCCCGACTATTGGCTGAAGGAAGACTATCCCTGGGAAACACGTCGTCCCGAAGAATCACTGACTGTTCATTTCGGAGGAGAAGTTCATATGCACCATCGTGCCGACAATGTACTGGAGTTTTCCTACGAAGATACAGATGAAGTACGAGCTGTTCCTTATGACGTGCCTGTTTCCGGATATCATAATGACGTTGTTAATACACTCCGTCTATGGAGCGCCGAACTACCCGAGCAGGAATCCGATATTCTTGCAGAATCAGAAAGCAAATACTACCATCACCTGGATCACATGCACTCCATCGAACAGATTTCCGGATTTCTATATCCGGATGATTCGCAGTACGAGGGTAAAGAACTGAGGATCAAGCAGCAGTATTTTCTCGTATCAGCTACGATTCAGAATATTATACGGGAGTTTAAGGAGAAGAACGGCCGGGACCTTCACAAGCTTCATGAAAAAGCAGTCATTCAAATAAATGACACCCACCCGTCTCTTGCAGTACCTGAGCTGATGCGTATTCTGATGGATAATGAAAAGTTTTCATGGGAAGACGCCTGGGAAGTAACAACGAAAACTATCGCTTATACTAACCACACTACTCTCAGTGAAGCACTTGAAAAATGGCCGGTGGAAATGATTAAAAATCTGCTCCCGCGTATTTACATGATTATTTATGAAATTAACGAACGCTTCTGCCGCGGTATTTGGTTCGATCACCCGGAACTGCGCGATAAAATTCCGGAAGTCGCCGTTATTGCCGACGATCAGATCCATATGGCACGGCTTGCTATTGTCGGAAGCTTCAGTGTAAATGGAGTTGCTCAGCTTCACACAGAGATATTAAAGAAAAAGGAAATGAAGCCTTTTTATGACCTGTTTCCTTCCAAATTCAATAACAAAACAAACGGTATCACCCACAGGCGCTGGCTTCTGCAGGTTAATCCTGCACTGTCGCAAACAATTACAGAGGCTATCGGCCCGCAGTGGATCCGGCAGCCCGCTAAACTTATCGGCCTGATGAGATATTCCAACGACCGACCGTTCCTGGACGATATCGCTTCCGTAAAACATCAGAACAAACTGGCACTTGCTGAGCTGATTAAATCTCGTACCGGCATCACGATTAACGAGCATTCTATTTTTGATGTTCAGATTAAACGGCTGCATGAATACAAACGCCAGCTTCTGAATATCTTCCACGTCATTTACTTATACAATGAGCTGAAAGATAATCCGTCACTTGATCTGACACCACGGACCTTTATTTTCGCGGCTAAGGCAGCACCAAGCTACCATATGGCCAAGGAAGTCATCAAGCTGATTCATCACGTAGCTTCCGTGGTGAACCACGATAAGGAGATCAATGATAAGCTTAAAGTAATCTTCCTCGAAAACTACAACGTGAGCCTTGCTGAAAAGATTATTCCTGCCGCTGAACTCAGCGAACAAATTTCTACAGCGAGCAAAGAAGCATCCGGTACAGGGAATATGAAAATGATGATGAACGGCGCGATGACTGTCGGTACTCTGGACGGTGCCAACATCGAAATTAAGGACCTCGTCGGTGATGATAATATCTTTATTTTCGGATTAAACAGTGAACAGGTTCTCGATTATTATGCCAACGGCGGTTATAATGCAAAAGATATTTACCATACAGACGAGCGTGTCCGCCGCATAATGGACCAGCTGCAAGTCGGCGCCTTCGGTTCCCAGGAAATCGAATTCAAAGATATTTTTTATCATATGCTTTACCATAATGATCCGTACTTTGTACTGAAGGATTTCGATCCTTATATCGAAACCCATGAACTCGTGGAACGAAGCTACCGTAACCAGGAATACTGGCAGAAGATGAGCGTAGCGAACATCGCCTACTCCGGCAAATTTTCCAGCGACCGGACGATTCATGAATACGCTTCGGATATATGGAAGATCAAACCAGTAAAATAAAACAAAAAGGCAGTTCCAACGGTCGGTTGGAACTGCCTTCAGTTTGTTAACGTTATTCCTTCAGCTGCTCCCGTTCTTCTTTTGCTATTTCATGCATTTTTGAAAACCGCTCGTCTGCCCTCGCAAAAATAGACCCTTCTGGAAATTCCCCGTTATTATTACGTTCATACCCTGCATGAAAGCCGGTCAGTATTTCCAGTCCGTCCGCGATATGTCCTATCGCCCAAATATGAAACTGCCCGTTCCGGACCGCTTCCACAACTTCTTCATCAAGCATAAGGTTTTTTACATTCTGCTTCGGGATGATTACTCCCTGTTCCCCGGTCAGGCCGTTTTGACTGCAGATGTGATAAAAACCTTCGACTTTTTCATTAACTCCGCCGATCGGCTGAATCTCTCCCCATTGATTGACTGATCCCGTAACAGCCGTACCCTGATGAATTGGTACTTCGGCGAGTGACGAAAGCAGTACATACAGCTCTGTACTGGAAGCACTGTCCCCGTCAATCATCGTGTACGTCTGCTCGAATGTAATGCTCGCGGAAAGCGGGATCGGTCTGTTTTTGGCAAATTGGCCTGACAAAAAACCTGTAAGAATCATCATTCCTTTATGATGAATTTGACCGCTCATAGCTGTTTCCCGTTCAATATTGACTATGCCGTTCTTGCCGGCAAATGTCTGCGCCGTGATTTTAGTCGGAATGCCAAACAGCGAATCTCTCGTTCCCATAACGGCAAGACCATTGATCTGACCGATACGTCTGCCTTTTGTTTCGATCATAATCGTTCCGTTATGGATCATTTCCCTGAATTTTTCCGGGACATGATTGGATCTCTGCGTTTTTTCAAATAGAGCTTTCTGAATGTGCGGTTTATCGACAATCTCCTCTTCTGCTTCTTTCGCATAAAAACTCGATTCCACGAGCAGTTTCGTTATATCCTGAAACCGTGTCGTCAGTTTTGTTTTTTCATCGACAAGTCTTGAACTGTAGTTAATGACATCTGCCACGGCTCTTCGGTGAAAAGGAAGCAGCCCTTCGTCCTCGGCATAGTTTTTTATGAAGCAGGCCATTTTATGATTGTTTTCATCGCTTTTAGGCATTTCAGTATCAAATTCCACTTTCACTTTAAACAGCTTGTCGAAATCTTCATCGAGTCTGGAGAGCAGTTCATATATATAATAAGACCCTATGATGATTATTTTCACGTTCAAAGGAATCGGTTCTGGTTTAATCGCACTCGCCGGAAAAAGCCCCCGGTCTTCATTCGGGTTTTCGATCGGTATATTCCCTGACTGCAAAGCTCTTTTTAACCCAGTCCAGGCATAGGGGTGCTGGAGAAGTTCAGATGCCTGCAGAATCAAATATCCCCCATTGGCGAGATGCAGCGCGCCTGGTTTAATCATAGTAAAATCTGTAATCAGGTTACCGAGCTGCCCCTGATATTCCACTTTCCCAAAAAGGTTCTGGTACGTTGGATTTGTTTCGTAAATAACCGGGGCCCCTTCCAGACCTTTATTATTCACAAACAAATTTACCGCGTATCTGAGAAACGGCTTTTCTTTCGGCCCCGCCAGTGCATTCAAAACCGTTTCCTGCTCCTCTTCCTCCGAAAAAAAGAAATGAAAATGCTCTACCACATCAGAATAATAGGCGTCCAGGTATGTTCCTACCTTCTTATTTTCATAATATTTTTCTTTCAGCGGAATAAAAAGACTTTTTACTGAATTGGACGTTATTTCCTTCATAAAAGCATGTACACTCTTCCGGAGCTGATCTTCTTTTTTTTGAATCTGCAGTACTGTTTCCTGCAGTTTATCCTCAAGCAGCTTCTCCTGTTCTTTAAGGTGCTCTTTCTGCTGCGGGGAAAGCCGTTTGAATTCCTCAATGCTGATCGGCTTTCCGTCAATAAGAGGAATTGTATTAATACCTCCCGGGGATCGTTCAATTTTATAATGGTGCTCCCCTGCAAAGACTTCGGCCTCTTTCCAGAGCTGCTCTACACTCCTCCGGAATTCATCTATCATCTTTCTTTTCTGTTTTTCATAGCCGTCGCTTGTGAAAGCACTCCGTATTTCCCTTTCAATATCCATCAGCAGAATTTCCATATCCCTGCGGAATTCGTGCCCCTTCCCTGCTTCAAAAGAAATTACTACCGGACGGTCGTGGTTATCAAAGTTGTGAACGTAGCCCCAGTCACGCGGAACTTCTCCTGACTCTGCCATTTTTGACACGCTTCCCTGCGTGTAGGTCATTCTACCGGTTCCTGCAGGCCCCACTACAAACAAATTATATCCGTTCTGTTCCACTGCCAGCCCGAAGGACATCGCCTGTTCTGCACGCTTCTGCCCGATCATATCAATACTGCATTTTCCAATATCGTCTGTTGTTGCGAAATCAAAAAAATCGTCACGGCACTCTGATCTCAGTTTCTCCGGCGGCAGCCGGTGGGATGATCTTTTCTGGTCGAACTCTTCGGTATTCATTCAGGAACCTCCCACTAAGATTTATTATGTCTTTCTTATTACTATTAGACACATAAATTCCAATCCCTTCTTTCCGGAAGGATGTACTGAAAAATACCTGTTGTCCTTGTTTTTAACCGCTCCCCCCCCCCCCGAAAGAAAAAGTAAATATCCCGCCAGAAAAAAGCCTCCGACTTTTAAAAGACGGAGGCTCCAGAGTGTTGATTAAGTCTTGATTTCAGAATCATTATTCTTCTGAGCGCATAGCTTTCTCCTGCGATCAGCCCTGCCGTGGGGCTCGTCGTCAGCTGTTTGCCCTGCGGCCGTGTAAGGGGATCTTCCGACTGCGCTTATTCCCACCGGCGTCCCCGCCGGACGTTCCGGAGGAAAAAGCCTCTCCTGAATGGAAGAAAGGGCGGAATCAACACGTTTTTTAGGAGAAGAACCTTCTTTTTATTTTCCTGCTGGAGCTGCAGCAGGCGACTCCGTGGCGAGATAGGACGAGCTGAAGATCCATTTCTTCCGAGCATGGAGAGGAAGAAATGAGCTGAAGCCTCCGACTTTTATAAGACGGAGGCTTCAAAAGCGTTACTATACCAGTCCGCTCTGCCAGGAACGGACTTCATGGTTGATGGAAGCAAATTCTTTTTCGGTCATCGGCGGGACAATCCGGTACATAACAGTTTCCGGATTCGCAAGAAACTGTCGGATCTCTGCCCGTCCGATCCGAAAAGTTTCAGCGAATACTGCTTCGTCGTTCTTTTCTGTATACAACTCGATGCCTGTATTACCGTGCCAGTCAAAAGCACGGCGTACGAACACGATCTGATGCTTCTGAAAAGTGCTCAAAAATCCCCGCTCCTTCTTGGCTTGATTCTGCCTATCATATCTTAACGAATTTCCAGGACTGTTTCAATGATTATTATCTTTATTTGAAAAATATTGTGGATACCTTTTCATATTTTGGTGATTTCTGCGGCCGGACCTTGAACAGAGACATTTCGGTAACTGTTTCTACAGTCTTCTCCACCTCTCCATACACAGGAAAAGGGAACGGCCGGTTTCCTTTATATTTTTTTGCGATCGTCAAATGCGGGCGGAAGGGTTTGGACGGTACTGGATAATCGATCCTGAAAGCTTCTTCGCTTACTGCACTATATAAATTCATGAGCGTTTCATTTTCGCGTGGTCTTAAAAAAAGAACACGGGGAAAGTCTTTTCTTCCAAAAAAAGCATACTGGTCAAAATACAGCTTAAAAGAAGAAGATTCTCTGTCTTGAAGTGCAGACCACAGTTTCTGCCTTTTACCAGTTTCCCACCCGCCGAGAAACAGCAGCGTCAGATGAAACTCCTCCTTAACCGGAAGTTGTTTAAAATAATCTTTCAGGCAGAGCTCCTCTTGCAGGGAAACAGCTGTATCAGCTGTCTTTCCTTCCACTTTAATACCAATAAAATAGTGCTCCAATCTTCTTCTCTCCTTTCCAACTCTTCTGTACTTCTGCTTTCTTCTGAAAAAATGAATGTGCTATAATGGTAAGTAATCTTATCAGAATTTAATCACCAACCGGAAAGGATGACCAACGTGGCAAAAGTAGTTGACCGTATGGATGAATTGATCGGGGATACTCCCCTTGTAAAACTGCACCACCTGCCGGAAGCAGGAGGAGCGCAGGTATATTTGAAACTGGAATTTATGAATCCGAGCGGAAGTGTTAAAGACCGTGCGGCCTCCAACATGATTGAGCAGGCAGAAAAAGACGGATTACTCACTTCTGAATCAGTTATTATTGAACCGACTTCCGGAAATACAGGAATCGGCCTGGCAATGAATGCAGCCGCCAAAGGCTACCGTGCTATTCTGACAATGCCTGACACAATGTCGCAGGAACGTATCAACCTTTTGAAAGCTTACGGTGCAGAGGTGGAACTGACTCCGGGTGATAAAAAAATGCCTGGAGCTATCGAAAAAGCAAAAGAGCTTGTCGAAAAAATCCCGAACGGCTTTATGCCGATGCAGTTCGAAAATCAGGCTAATTCAGACGCACACCGTACGACTACTGCCGTTGAAATTGAAGAAGCAGTTAAGCAGATAGACGGTACTCTGGCAGCTTTTGTAGCAACTTCCGGAACGGGAGGTACCATTACAGGAACCGGAGAAGAACTCCGCAGATCCTACCCTGAACTGGCCGTTCATGTAGTAGAACCGAAAGGATCTCCCGTCCTGTCCGGTGGAAAACCGGGTCCTCATAAACTCGTAGGAACTTCCCCCGGGTTCGTTCCTCCAATTTTAAATGAAAAGATTTATGATAAAATTTATCAAATTTCTGATGAAGACGCTTATGAAACTGCCAGAAGACTGGCACGTGAAGAAGGAATTCTTGTCGGACCTTCCTCCGGTGCAGCCTGCTATGCAGCACTGCAGACTGCTAAAGACCTCCGTCCCGATGAAGTTGTTGTTGCCATTGCCTGTGACACCGGTGAAAGATACTTGTCGACAGACCTTTTTCAATTTGAATAATCCCTGCCCCGCCGTTATAAGGCGGGGTTATTTTTATTTTCAGGCTGTCCTCAAAAAAACATATAATAGGAGCTTCTTTTTACTTCGGTACATTTCCCTGAGTTTTTATGGGAAGACTTTTGTGAATTAACTTGTTTCTCCGTCCTAATATGCCTTTTAAAAGTAATTTCTGATGTAAGACTTTTATACAGAAGGTTTCTTTACGACATGCGGCTGACGACGTGCGAGTATAAACAGCAGAAATGCACCAATAAGCGTCATTATTCCATAAAAGAAGTAAACGGCCGGAATCGAAAACCAATCAATGATCAGGCCGGCGGAAATGCTGAAGAAAAAAGCCCCAAGTCCGTTACCTACGGCTGCATAGATGGAAACAGCAGTTGCTTTCACTTCTCCAGGGGCAATATCAGTTACATACTGAAGCGCTGCGGGGACAAACAGTCCGATACTGAATCCCTGCATAATCGTAGTAATGTAAATCCATATTGGGTCCGGATTGGTCGCGTAAAAAATCCAGCGTATACCGGAAATGAATGCGGCTGCAAATAATATGAATAATATTCCGCGGCTCTGAATCCAGGCACCGGCCCACCGCATAAACGGCACTTCACTTCCTGCCGCAAGAAGAAAAGCAAAACCTACTCCGGCAAGTGACCCTCCAGCAAACTGTATTAGAAGGCCAAAATAGAAGTTGTTTGCCATAATCGGCCCGTAAACAAGGAAAGTAATTAAAAGAAAAAGAAGAAATCCGTCGACTTTTACGAGACGTTTCATTCCTCCTTTCACATCCACCTTCACAGAGGCAGCCTCGTTCGGCATACCGGCTGAGAAAAAAGCACTGATAAGGAGCACGAGGGCAAAACCATAAAAAATAACCTGCAGTCCGAACCAGTCGGATAAGTTTCCCATCACCCAGACAGCTATGGCAAAACCTACAGCCCCCCACATGCGGATTTTTCCGTAGTCTCCACCGTGCTTCTTTACATAATTCATTGCGATGCTGTCTGATAACGGAATCAGCGCACTCTGAAATACTGCGAGAGTCGCTGCAATCCCGACAAAAATGGCATAATCCTGTGCGGTTATGTACGTCAGACCGGTCGCTCCTGCTCCGATGGAGGCGATCACGAGAAGAAATTTCGGTTTTTTCGTATAGTCACTCAGCATTCCCCAGAGCGGCTGGCTCAATATCATCACGACCGGTCCTATTGATGTTATAACACCAATCTGTGACCCGGTGAGACCTACATCATCCTGAAGATAAACGGTCAGTAGTGGAAAGAGACCTCCAAGACCGAAGTAAATAAAGAAAAAATAGCCTTTCATATTAAAAAAAGCACGTTCCTGCATAAATAATCCCTGGCTTTCTATATGTAATTTCTGTCTATGATTCCAGTATACGCTTCCTATTTCCTGCTGAAAAGCAGAAAAGCCGAACGATCGAGTGAAATTTACAGAATTTTTACGATTTTTACGTCTTTTTCGCTTTACGAAACGACAGCCTGTAGGTTAGAATATATTAAAAGGAGGGACGTCTTCTGCACGAGCGCGATACAGAGTACTAAAAAACGACCGTATTCACTGTGGAAACTTATGATGAACAGAGAAAAGCAGGAGCCATTATATTTTTCAGCTGAAACTTTGATTCTGTTTGATCATTATTACCGTTTCGCCCTTTCTGCACTGGTGTGCCGAGAAGATATCGTGGGTGACAAACAAGAAGGAGTGGTTTTTTGAAACCGTCAACTGACCGTATGTTAACTCGTATTAAATCTGTTTATCTTTACATTAAACAGAAAGGGAGCGTCTCTACGAAAGATCTGGTTGAAGAGTTCGGTACAACAGAACGTACCATTCAACGGGATTTGAACGTCCTCGAATATAATGGTCTCGTGGAACCACAGGAGCGTGGAACCTGGGCTGTTACAAGTAAAAAAACAAAAGCTTCTTAAACATAAACAAGGAGCGGGCCGGGCCCGCTCCTTGTTTATTTTATTCTCCCCGGAGTACAGCCAGCTCCTTATCAGTCAGCTCCCTGTACTCCCCTGCTTCCAGTATTTCATCAAGAAAAAGTGTCCCCATCCTTACTCTTTCCAATTCTTTCACGTGATTTCCACATGCCGCCATCATCCTCTTTACCTGATGGTATTTCCCTTCCTGAATCGTCAGGAAAATTACTGTCGCAGCGTCTGTCTGTGTGACGCGGGCCGGCTTCGTTTCATACCCGTCATCAAGTTCCACGCCCGCTTCCAGTTTTTCACGGGCGTTTTTCGTAAGCGGCTCAGCCAGTTCGACCCTGTACTCTTTATCTACTTTATGTTTCGGTGAAGTTAATTTGTGTGCAAGTCTGCCATCATTAGTAAGCAAAAGCAGTCCTGTCGTATCCTTATCCAGACGGCCGACAGGAAATGGTGCAAATAAAGCATCTTCCGGCGTCAGCAGATCAATGACCGTTTCTTCGGTCTCATCCTCCGTTGCCGATATGAGACCGGATGGCTTGTTCATCATTAAATAAATAAATTCCCGGTATTCTACCGGTTCTCCGAATACTTCTACTTCCTGCTTTTCTGTATCGATATGGGTTTTCCCGTCCTTGACGGACTTTCCGTCCGCTGTAAGAATCCCTTTCTTTAACAGCCCCTTTACTTCTTTCCGTGAACCGTACCCGAGATGGGCCATCAGCTTATCTGCTCTCATTTTCATATAATCCGCCTCCTGCTGCGAACGATTTGTTGTAAAATCTTTTCATTAAATTTTCTATATCCACCTGCTAACAGGACTTTAAAAAATGCCGGAACCTGGAACAGGCTCCGGCATTTTTTATTCGTCTTCGCCGAACATAAAGTACTTTGTTCGAATATTGACATTCAGCACCAGTCCCATAGCAATCATATTTGTCACGAGGGCACTGCCGCCGTAACTGATGAAGGGTAGTGCAAGCCCTGTAATAGGTACGACACCGATTGTCATTCCGATATTCTGAAATATCTGGAACACAAATAGACCAACAACTCCTGCGGTTATATACGTCCCAAACGTATTGTTGCAGTTAAATGCAATAAGCACAATCCGGTAAAGGAGAAGAAAATAGACGACTACGAGAACCGTCGCTCCGATAAAGCCAAATTCTTCTCCTATAACCGTGAAAATAAAGTCCGTATGCAGCTCCGGTATCATACCGCTCTGTGTTTTTACCCCTTCTGTAAAGCCGCTTCCAAAAAGCTGTCCTGCTCCGATTCCCTGGAGTGCATGGAAAAGCTGATACCCTTCAGCTCCTATGTTTGCGGTAGGATCCAGCCAGGCGTAAATCCGGCTTAGCTGGTGGGGACGGATTACCTGTGTAAACATATCGTAAAAGTTATTATGCAGCCAGACAAGGAAGACGACACCACTTACAGCGGCCCCAGTAATAAGTCCAATAATCCGAAAGCTTACTCCGGCCATAATCACCATGATGAATACAATTGATCCTATTACGAGTGCTGTTCCAAGGTCGGGCTGAAGCAGTATAAGGAAAAAAGGAGGAAGACCTACTCCGAGAATTTTTCCTACCACTATGCTGTCTGACTTAAACGATTTTTCCCTCGGTTTTCTTGTAATAAAGAACAGCAGATGAGCGAGTGAAATAATGATAAAAATCTTTACAAACTCCGACGGCTGAAAAGTAAACACATCGGGAATACCGAGCCACCTCTGTGCCCCGTTTACTTCGATTCCGAATAAATGAGTCAGTATTAAAAGCACCATACTGATAACATAGAGCGGTATTGACAGTTTTTTCAGCGCTTCATAATCCACGACCATTGCCGCCAGCATAAGAATTGTACCTACAGCAAACCATAGAATCTGACGCTGCACGAAAAAACCTGCCGGTACATTATACTGCTCCGAGGAAGCAGCACTGAAAATGGCTACAAGACTAATGCACATCAGTACAAATAGCAAAAATAATAAAGTATAATCCAACTGCTGTAGTGGACTTTTACGCTCCTGCAATATTCTTCACCTTCTTACACGCTGCGAATCTTCGGCCGCTGCGGTTTCGGCACGTTTTCGTGCTCTTCTTCACGCTTGAACCTTTCCTGACGCCGGCGCTCTGTATTTCTCGAAATGTTGACAAGTATACCTAACGAAATAAGGGTAACAAGCAGTGAGGAGCCCCCGTAACTTAAGAAAGGAAAAGGAATCCCGGTAATCGGCAGAAGTCCGCTTACAGCTCCTGCATTAAAAACTACCTGAATAGCAAGCTGCATCACAATACCAAAAGCAAGCAGGCTGCCAAAAGCATCCCGGCAGCGTACACCGATCAGCACCCCGCGCCCAATGATAAAGGCCATACCCCCAAGCGCCAGCATAATGCCGAACATCCCGAGTTCTTCACTGACAATAGCAAGAATAAAATCTGTGTGCGCTTCCGGCAGATAAAAAAGTTTCTGCACACTCTGTCCAAATCCCGCCCCGGAAACTCCCCCGTGGGCAATGGCTATATATGACTGCACAAGTTGAAATCCTTCGGTCTGCTCGAGTTCAAAAGCATTTCTGAACCCTACGAGACGGTTCATCCGGTATTCCTCGGAACTTGCGTAATAATACAATCCTGCACCTGCAAGCACTGCCAGGGCTCCGAGATGTTTCATTCTTGCTCCTGAGAAAAAGGCGATCACTCCAGCGACGAGTACTATGGAAGTACCCGTTCCAAGATCCGGCTGCCTCATAATTAAAAGAAAGACAAGTATAACAATCACAAGCGGAGGCATAAGTCCCTTTTTGAAATCATCGATATATGCCTGCTTCCGGGAATAAATAAACGCGACATAAATAATCATTCCGAGTTTCACGAATTCTGACGGCTGAATCGTCAGACCTCCTGCGGAAATCCAGCGCGTCGCTCCGTTTACAGTATGCCCGAGTCCCGGCACGAGCACAAGAGCCAGAAGAATAAAGCTGGCTATAAGAATTAACGGAATAAGCTTACGGAAAGCCCGGTATGGAAAAAACATAAAAACTGTAAACATAACAACTGACATAAGAAGCCAGATTAAATGACGAGTAAAGAAAAACGTTTCATTTTCATACGACTGATAACCTTGCACAAAACTTGCACTGTATACCATAAGCAGTCCAAAACAGGACATGACCACGATAGCAATAATTATGTACCAATCTATGTAAAGCTTCTGCTTTTCTTCCACATTCGCCCACCTCCCCGATGAGCACTGCTCATGCTGATTCCTATATTATAGCAGATGGCCTCCCCTCCATAAAGAGGGCTTTAGACAGGGAAAACACTTTTACACATTAATAAAACATGCGTCATATAAAAGCAGGAGACTCTGCTGAAGTTCTGCCACCCGTTCGGACTTAAATCCACCCTATTCCATAAGGCTCAGCCTTAGAGGGGGAAAGTGTTATTTACCGCAGCATCGAATATTACCAGAAATAATTCGCAGATTACTGTTTTTCATTTTATATAACTTAATTCCACAATATACATCAGCCAGGATAAAACGATTAAATCGATAACATGTCCGTTTCAGGAACGGGCTTTCTCCTTATTCGTGGTTGATATTAGGTTTACATGACGAAATTTTCTCAGCCAAATAAAAAAACACTCTTATGACATCGAATTATATGCGCTTAATTTACGGACTTGCGTCTTCATATGCTATAATGGGGAAAACCGGTGCCTAAGTTTGCGCATTCCTAAGAACGACTCAGAAATGAGGTGAACAGCATGGAAGACTTAACCATGTGCCCTAAATTCGAAACTGCTTTTCAGCTTCTCGGAAAACGCTGGAACGGTTTAATTATACGTGTGCTTCTTCATGGGCCATCCCGTTTCCGGGATATTTCCTCCCACATTCCTAACATGAGTGACAAAATGCTCGTAGACCGGCTCAAACAGCTGGAAATCAACGGTATTATCGAAAGAAAAGTATACCCGGAGACCCCGGTCCGCATCGAATATCAGCTGACTTCCAAAGGTCGTGCCCTGGAACCGGCACTCGATGAAATCCAGTCCTGGGCTGAAAACTGGGTTGAAAACGAAACTCCTGAACCAGTAGAAAATCAGTAATAAAGAAGGTTTCCGCCAACATGGTGGAAACCTTCTTTATGTCACTCCGTTTCTTTTTCATGCCCCAGAGAAATTTCCCAGCCGGTGAAAGCTATTGAAAACCCTGTTCAGCCGGGACGGTTTTGTTCATTACTTTTTAAGTACTGCAAAACGATGTCCAAGCACACGTCCGGCGAGACCGGATCTTACAGTCAGGTTTAAATAAATGATGATTCCTGTTCCTATGGAAAGCCCGAGGATAATACCTGCATTCCAGCGGTTGTCCATTGGGAAAAAACGTTCCAGACCGAAAGCAATATATAAAACGACAGCCGCCATTATTACTGTATACATAACAATCTGCCGAAGCCGTCTGAAAATTATACTGTAATCAAATTGTGCATACTTCCCAATTGCCCAGACGTTAACAGTAACGGACAGCATATAGCCTCCTAATGTGGCAAATACGCCTCCCTGCGGTCCGAACCATTGAATAAACAGGCTGTTGAAAAGGACTTTAAACAAAAGACCTGCAACGAGAGCAATAACGGCGAATTTCTGCTGGTTAATCCCCTGAAGGAGTGATGCTGTAACTGCAAAGACAGCGAAGAAAACAGCTACCGGAGCATACGTGCGGAGCATTTCTCCTCCGATTGACACTTCACCAAGACCAAAAAGTGCAGCATAGGCAGGCTCTGAAAGCACCATCAGCCCTGCGGCGGCCGGAATGGTAAGAAAGAGAATGATCTGATACGTCTGTGTAATCGTACGCTGCAGCCTGTCGGTATCTCCGTTTGTATAGGCGCTTGTTATAGTAGGGAGAATTGTCAGAGACATAGCAGTAGCAATCGACACCGGAATTAATATGAGCTTATGCGTGGACTGGGTGAAAGATGCATAGTACGTTTCTGCAATCGGCTGGACAAATCCGGCATCTCTCATCGCCGGATTAAACGTCCACAAGTCGATCGTCTGATAAAGAGGGATTGCCAGCCCTACAAAAGACAGCGGAATCGCGTAGCGAAAGAGCTCCCTGTACATTTTTGTAAGCGGGATCTTATGATCCACTGTGCTTTCCTCAAGCATTTTCTGCATTCCGGCATAGCGTCTGCGCCAGTACCAGAGAAGAACGGCCAGCCCCCCGAGAGCTCCCGCAAAGGCCCCGAAAGTAGCAAATCCTACCGCCGTTCCAAGCTCCCCGTCGAGCGTGTACATAATGACGTATGTAACGACAAGAATAAATGCGATACGGATAATTTGTTCAATAACCTGGGAGACAGCTGTCGGTCCCATGGATTGATTCCCTTGAAAAAAACCACGAATAATGGCCATTACCGGGACTACGAGCAGTGCTACACTCACCATGCGGATCGTAAAGACTGCGTCCCCGACTGAATTCCCTTCCAGACTATCCGGATCCAGCACCCGGTTGGCGATCATTTCTGCCGAAAAAAATAAGGCGAGAAAAGCAATGAACCCGGTAATGGACATAATAATCAAGCCGGATTTCAAGAGGCGCTGCCCGGTATGGTAGTCCCCAAGTGCGTTATACTTCGAAACGAATTTAGAGACGGCAAGCGGCACTCCGAGTGTCGCCAGACTGAGAAGTACCGTGTAGGGCGTATAGCCGTATGTATACAACGCCAGACCCTGGTGGCCGACGATGGATGTAAAAGGGAAAATATAAATCAGGCCGAGCATTTTCGAAATGAAAATGCTCGCCGTAAGAATCATTGTTCCCCGTAGTAACTGTTGATCTGACATATTTACCTATCTCCTGCTCTTTTCCGTTTAGCCTTTAATTATTTTTACATATACATTTCTGGAGCGCGGCCCGTCAAACTCACAGAAGTAAATACCCTGCCATGTACCGAGAATCATCCGGCCGCTGTCAATAAGAACAACCTGTGACGCCCCGACGGTACTTGCTTTAAGATGAGAAGCTGTATTTCCTTCCATATGGCGGTATTTCGGATGATCCCATGGATAAACTTCATCAAAACGCATGAGCATATCAGATTTCACATCCGGGTCTGCATTTTCATTTATCGTAATACCTGCGGTAGTATGGGCACAATAAATGTAAACGACCCCGTCCTCTACCGCTTCTCTACTGATGACATTCTGAACCTGATTCGTAATATCGATCATTTCGTCCCGTTGATTTGTTTTTACGGACAGTTTCTCTATCAATTAAGACTCCTCCCCCTGTGCTCTGGCATGTTCGTTTGCAGCCTGTACGGCCTGCTGAAACATGCGGTCGACACCGTACGTATCAAGTACACGCAGCCCTTCCGCTGTGGATCCTCCTGGAGAAGCGACCTGTTCCATAAGATCATCCGGGCTGTGCCCGGCTTCAAGCATCGCGACAGACCCTTTCATCATCTGAACGACAAGCCGTCTTGCCTGTTCCTCAGAAATACCATACTTCACTGCTGCCTCTTCAAGCGCTTTTTCCACATAATAAATAAATGCCGGGGCACTGCCGGTAACCGCAGTCAGGTTGTGCACCTGTTCCGAAGTAAGTTCCTCCGCCGGACCGATTGCATTAAGGAGTGCCTCAATGTAAGGCCGGTGATGGCTTTCCACGGACCGTCCGCACGTATACGTCGACATGGACATACCGATCTGTGCAGCTGTATTCGGCATTATCCAGCAGACCGGTGTCTTTTCCGGAAGTCTGTCTTCAAGAAACTCCGGATCGATACCTGCTGCCACCGTTACTACAAGCTGGCCGCTGATGTGGGGACTTAATGCTCGAAGCAGCTCTTCATGCGTCTGCGGTGGTGTTGCAAAAACAATAATATCATTTTCCTGTACAGCCTTCAGCCAGTCTGTCGTCATCTGCACACCGTATGTACTCTGCAGATGCTTCAGTTTTTCCTTGTTGGATCGATTAGCCATTGTGATAGTCCCGAAAGTTTCCCTGCTCGTTTTAACCACTCCTGAAACGACCGCTTCGGCCATCCGCCCGGCACCAATAAAAAGAATATCTGCTTTTTTCACATATAACAGCTCCTTTCCTTCTGCTTATTACTTTACCATTTTTCAACCACGAACCAAACTTATTTTATGCCTTCCCAACCCCGGCAAGCAAAAAGCTGTCTTTTTTGAGGACTTCAAAAAAGACAGCTTTATTAATCATCGTAAGTGCTTTTATCAGCTGATACGCTGCAGGCGCCGCTCCAGCTCTTTCAGCTTGAACTCCTGCTTGTGAGCCTTTTCGTAATGCTTCAGCCGGCGTTTCATGCGTCCTTTCGTCCAGGTAAAATCTGCAATTCCCTTATGGTTAAGGTACGTCGCAAAGAAGTCGAGATGACCGCTTTCGTATTTATTTTCCTTATCGACCGTGTCGATATACAGTTCAAATGCTTCTGTTACAGAAGCATTCTCCGGCACAAAATCTCCGTAGGCTTCTGCGAGGCTTCTGTAGTTATTTTCACGAAGCTTCGTGAGAAAGGATTGAAGGAAAAGTTCTTCCTGGCCCTGCGTCTTAAATCCTTTGCGCTCAAGAAGCGAAAGGAACACTTTCAGCTCATTATGATAGAAGGAATACGCACGGCGCATATCCTTTGTCATGGAAAGATTTATATTGAAGGTTCCTTCCGAGCGTGCATAAAGCATATTCAGAAGGGCGCGGTTCGTTTCGGGCTTTAACAAAAAGGAAGGGTGTACTGTTCTCAGGTATTTCTCAACCTCCTGATTTACTATTGACTGCTGTGCCTGTTTTCTATTCATCTCTTCCAGGGACCGGCTTCTTTCATAAGCTGCGTATTGTTCAATACGTTCCTGGGTTTCCTTTGACCAGACCGCCCGCTTTTCGTTCAGTCTGGATTTCAGTCCTGCAAACATGTTCAAATTCTCCTCTCACACTCTTTTTTCTACTCGTTGGTTTGATCTCCACAGAGCAGTGTAGCACATCCAAATCATAAATAAAATAGAGTTGTTGTAAAAAAACAAAACTATTTTAAAGCTCACGTCCTCTCATCACTTCTAACGACATTTCATATGGCTGTATCCCTGATTATAGTGATATTTGGTGTTTGCAGCAATGTATCTGCTCACAGCATCCTTCTTGTTTTTCCTGCGTGATTTCCGTACAATCATTGCAGACACGATATGCAGGAAAGGAAGTTTATAATGAGAGATGTAATTGTAATTGGAGGAGGGCCATCAGGACTGATGGCTTCCGTCGCAGCAGCAGAAAATGGAGCCGACGTACTTCTTCTTGATAAAGGAAATAAGCTCGGACGTAAACTCGCTATTTCCGGAGGAGGCCGGTGCAATGTTACAAACCGGGTGGACGCTGCAGAAATTATTAAGCATATTCCGGGTAACGGCCGTTTTATGTACAGCCCTTTTTCTATTTTCAATAATGAGGATATTATCAGCTTTTTCGAAACACTCGGTATCGAATTAAAGGAAGAGGATCACGGCCGAATGTTTCCAGTAAATGATAAGGCGATCGATGTCGTCCGGGCTTTACTGAACCGTATGCAGCAGCTCGAGGTGGAAATATGGAAGAAAACAGAGGTAAAAGATCTTCACTTCGGTAAGGATTCCCACCATACTGTGGAACTGGCAGACGGCGAAATTATAAAGTGCCGGAACATTATTATGGCGGTAGGCGGAAAGTCTGTGCCCCACACCGGTTCTACGGGAGACGGCTACCCTTGGGCAGAAAAGGCAGGACACACCATCACGGAGCTCTATCCGACGGAAGTACCGATAACTATGAGCGATGCTCATATCAAATCCAAGGAGCTACAGGGACTTTCATTAAGAAATGTCCGCCTCTCTGTCATTGATCCAAAGAAAAAGAAAGCTGTAAAAACCCATCAAGGGGACATGATTTTTACTCATTTCGGTGTTTCCGGTCCTATTGGACTGAGATGCAGCCAGTACGTTCTAAAAACGAAGAAAAAATACGACGTTCAGGAAGTACCGGTGGAAATTGATCTATTTCCGGAAGAAAACGAGGAACAGCTGTTTCAGCGACTGAAAAAGCAGCTCGACGCCGCCCCTAAAAAAGCCGTTAAAAATGCTCTTTCCGGTTTTGTACCGGAGAGAATGCTTCCAGTTTGTCTGCGGTTTGCTTCCATAGCTCCTGATAATACGGGAACGGAGCTTGCCCACGACAAACTCCGTACTCTTTCCCGTATAATGAAACACTTCTCTCTTACGGCTGATGGCACACTGTCGATTGATAAAGCTTTCGTCACCGGCGGAGGAGTAAGTGTTAAAGAGGTTTATCCTAAACGGATGGAATCACGGCTCGTGGAAGGACTTTTCTTCTGCGGAGAGGTCATGGATCTCCACGGGTACACCGGAGGCTACAACATAACCGTCGCTTTCTCCACCGGTTATACAGCAGGACAGGCTGCCGCCGGACGGCTCAAAGAACCAGAACAGCTTTAAAACGCTTTGAACGAATCGCTTCATATAAAAAGCATAAGGGGTACAGGACAATTTTTTGTCCTGTACCCCATCTTTATAAAAACAGCACCGTCCGGTTTTTATATTTTTCTATTTGAGCCCCACCGCGGCAGGTTTCACGGTGCGGACAAAATCTGCAAGAATCCGCTGGTATTCCTTTACTGAATCCATGTACACCATTTCCTTTTCTCCGTGCCAGTCGTGGCCGGCAGGACCGAATTCCACCGAAGCTCCTCCGTATGGCGTGAAAAATTTGCCATCGTTGGAACCATGCTGTCCGTACAGGTTTGCTTTTTCAAGATCTGTTTCCTGAACCAGCGACCTGGACAAATCCTGCACATACGGGTTATGCTCTTCTGTCCGCACCGGAGCTCCAATGTCGTGCACGTAAATTTCCCCGTCCGTAATGCTTTCAATCTCCTTCACAATTTCCCGGGCATCCTGGTCCGGCAGATAACGTATATCCAGTGACATACTGCATTCCTTCGGTACTTTATTATAAGTCCCTCCGCCATTTATTGCTGCCAGGTTGATCGATGGCTTTCCATAAACCGGCGGCGCTGTTGTTTCTGCAAATGGAAGCTTGTATATCTGCTCATACAGATCCATCGCTTTGTGAATCGCATTTTTACCTTCCCATGGCCTGCTGCCGTGGGCGGAAATTCCTTCAAAATCAATGTCGAGCTGAAGTACTCCTTTTGATTGGATGGCAATACCGAAATTCGTAGGTTCACCACAGATAATAAAATCGCCAAGATAGCCCTGTTCAGTTAAATATTTCGTTCCCAGAGTCCCGCCTGTTTCTTCATCAGGAACGATTTGAAGCATAACGCGGCACGGAAGGTTCTCCTTCTGCAGATCGGCAACTGTTTCCATCATTGCTGCCGCTCCGGCCTTCATATCCACCGTGCCGCGTCCGTACATTTTACCGTCTTTTTTAATTGGAGTGAACTGGTGCTCCTCTCCGTTCACTACATCCAGATGAGCATTAAACACAATGGTTTCTTCTCCGCTTCCTATTTCACAGACGAGCATGCTGTATCCATTGTTTTCAAGCTTCTTTACTTCGAGGCCTCTCTGCTCGAGCCATTCTTTAGAAAAATCCATGATTTTATTGACACCTGATTTAGTAGAACTGTCAATCTTCACTAATTCCTCCAGTAAAGGAATCGGATTGACCATGATTAGCCTCCTTTTGTGTTCACTGATGTGTTTATTAGTGTGACTGCTAGTGTATTTTCACGCTGAATCGACATGTTAAACGTCTATTCAGAAAGATTTTCAGAGGCTTTTTTCTACTTTTTTTGCTTTGTTTTTATTGATCTGGGCGACAACGTCGTGCCGGGCAAACTCCAGATCATTTTCTTCTGTCAGCCATTCTTCTTTTACTTCCCTTCCTGCCAGCAGGGCGAGTATGACGGAAGGGATGTCCGCCCCCGCTTCATGGGAAAAGCTGTATCCTCCACCGATCCGTGGATTCATATCAATCACGTAATATCCCGTTCCATCATAATAAACATCCGTGTTAATGTAGCCTGTATGGCCGAGATTTTCACCGATTTTCCGGCCGATTTCGAGCAGCGCCGGTTCGTTTACAGTAAGGCAGCGGTCTACATCGCCGCCCCTCATAGCCAGCTGCTTTCTGACGAACGTCGTAAGGTATTGACCGTTCAAATCATTAAAAACATCCAGGCTGAATTTTTCGCCTTCCACTGTTTCCTGAAAAATAACATTATCTTCCGGTTTCTGATGAGCGGTTTCTCCAATGGACTCTTCTTTGATTTCGTTGACTGCAAAAGTATAGGCCGTTTCCAGCTCATCCAGAGAATTGGCGAAATGAATTCCAATTGAAGCCTGTCCGTTTCTTGGTTTAATAATAAAAGGAAGCGAGGCTTCCCCCCGCTGCACCGCTTCTTTTGCTTCCTCCAGGTCTATAAATGTACGCGGCACCTGTACCCCAAAGTTACCGAGATGCTTTTCATACTTTCCTTTATCCCGGATTATTTCTACAATATCAGGTGACGATGCGAAAACAGAAATACCCGCCCGGCTGAATTTCTCCTTATTTTCAGCCAGCTTTGAAATTTCCAGGTCATTAACCGGTACAATCCCGCGGACGTCGTGGCTCCGGCAGATTGCCAGAATTTCATCCACGTAGTCCGGGTCCGTGTGCTTTGGTATAACGTAACTTATATCCGCCTGCTGCAGAGATGGAGCATTGTATTCCGGATCTGCTGCAATAACTTCTCCTCTAATATCCAGCTTTTTGTAGGCTTCCTGAAAAAAGCGTACAAAATCAATTCTTCTTGCCGCCGAGGTAATTAATATATTCATGGTAACATTCCTCCTATTTAACAAGTTGCTTTGATCCGACTACTGACGACTATTCCCGAAATATGTGTAACTAATCCTTGTATGAAATAAATGAAAATTTCCTATCAGGAAAATAGTCCTTCCTTCTTTTGCGGAACAGATTGATTAAAACCGCACTCATAACAACTCCCTGCAGAATAAAATAGTTTTTCTCCGCTTCATTGATTACCTATCACAGTTTTCTCAAGTACATAAAAAAAACAGCCCGGAATAAATCCCGGACTGCTTCATTTAATTAGCTACAATATTAACGAGTCTGCCTGGTACGGCTATGACCTTTCGAATTGTTTTTCCTTCCACACTTTCTTTTACCTGCTCATTGTTCAGCGCAGTTTCTTCCATATCTTCTTTGGAAGCTTCCTTGGAAATATTCATTTTTGAACGGACCTTGCCGTTCACCTGAATAACAATTTCAACTTCATCTTCCGTAAGCCAGGATTCATCGTGCACAGGCCATGTCGCATAAGCAATCGACGCTTCGTGTCCAAGCTTGCTCCACAGCTCTTCACTTACGTGAGGTGCAACCGGGGACAAAAGCTTCAAGAATCCTTCAAGGTGGCTCCGGGACAGTTTTTCCTGCTTGTAGGCTTCGTTTACGAATACCATCAGCTGAGAAATTCCCGTGTTAAAACGCAGCGCTTCAAAGTCGTCGGTCACTTTCTTGACCGTCTGGTGATATGTGAGGGTCATCTGGTCAGTCCCCTGGCCGTCAAAAACAACCTCTTTAAGAGCTCCGTCTTCATTCACCATCATGCGCCACACCCGGTCAAGGAAACGCCGCGCACCGTCCAGTCCATTTTCACTCCAGGCGATAGACGCATCGAGTGGTCCCATGAACATTTCGTACAGTCGGAGCGTATCTGCTCCGTGGGTCTTCATAATGTCGTCCGGATTTACAACATTCCCTTTCGACTTACTCATCTTTTCGTTGTTTTCCCCAAGAATCATTCCCTGGTTGTACAGCTTCTGAAAAGGCTCTTTCGTCGGTACAACTCCGATGTCGTAAAGCACTTTGTGCCAGAAACGTGCATACAGGAGATGCAGCACGGCGTGCTCAGCCCCGCCGATATAAATATCCACTGGAAGCCAGTCTTTCAGCTTCTGGGGATCTGCGAGCTGCTTGTCGTTATGAGGATCGATATACCGCAGATAATACCAGCAGCTGCCCGCCCACTGGGGCATCGTATTTGTTTCACGGCGTCCTTTCATACCAGTTTTCGGATCGGTCACGGTAAGCCAGTCCTCGTTATTGGCAAGCGGGGATTCACCGGTGCCGGACGGCTTGAATTCTTCCATCTCCGGCAGAGTCAGCGGCAGTTCTTCTTCCGGAAGAGGCTGCATTGTTCCATCTTCCCAGTGAATGACCGGGATCGGCTCCCCCCAGTAGCGCTGACGACTGAAAAGCCAGTCCCGCAGCCGGTAAGTGATCTGCCGCTTTCCTTTACCGTTTTTCTCCAGCCAGTCACACATAGCAGTAATTGCTTCTTCATTGTTCATGCCGTTTAAAAAACCGGAGTTGACGTGTGGTCCATCTCCGCTGTAAGCATCCTGACCGAGGTCTCCCCCGGAAACGACTTCTACAATCGGCAGGCCGAATGCCTGGGCAAATTCGTAGTCGCGCTCGTCGTGTCCAGGAACAGCCATAATAGCTCCTGTACCATAGCTGGCAAGCACGTAGTCCGCAATCCATACCGGCACTTCTTCCCCGGTGACCGGGTGAACGGCCCATCCACCGGTAAACACCCCGGTTTTTTCTTTCGAAAGCTCCGTCCGCTCCAGATCGCTCTTCGTCGCTACCTGCGTGCGGTATGTTTCCACTGCTTCCTTCTGCTCCCCGGATGTCACTTTATCCACCAGGGTGTGTTCCGGTGCAAGCACAAGATAAGAAGCTCCGTAAAGCGTATCCGGCCGCGTCGTAAAGACAGTGATTTCTTCGCCCGTACCTTTTAGTTCAAACGAAACATCCGCCCCTTCCGAACGGCCGATCCAGTTACGCTGCATATCCTTGATGGACTCCGGCCAGTCGAGTTCCTCCAGATCTTCCAGAAGCCGGTCGGCGTAGGCAGTGATTTTGAGCATCCACTGCTTCATCGGACGGCGTTCCACCGGGTGGCCTCCCCGTTCACTTACGCCATCAATAACTTCCTCATTGGCAAGTACCGTTCCAAGAGCCGGGCACCAGTTAACAGCCACTTCATCAACATACGCAAGCCCTTCATTATACAGCTGGATGAAAATCCACTGGGTCCACTTGTAATAGTTTTCGTCTGTCGTATTGATTTCCCGGTCCCAGTCGTAGGAAAAACCAAGTGCTTTAATCTGACGGCGAAAGTTATTAATGTTTGTCTCCGTGAATTCCCGCGGATGTTTGCCGGTATCGAGGGCATATTGTTCTGCCGGAAGCCCGAATGCGTCCCATCCCATCGGATGAAGCACGTTATATCCCTGCATCCGCTTCATTCGGGAAAGAATATCAGTTGCTGTGTAGCCCTCCGGATGCCCGACGTGAAGCCCGGAACCGGACGGATAAGGAAACATATCCAGCGCGTAAAACTTTTCCCGCGACGGATCTTCCTTCGTTTTAAAAGTTTTATTTTCTTCCCAGTACTTCTGCCACTTTGTTTCAATTTTCTGATGATAAAAAGCCAAAACAAACTACCCCCTGTTCAGTTTATGTAAATAAAAAAACCCCACACCCCAACAAACGTTGGGACGAGAGGTCGGATTCCTTCCCGCGGTACCACCCACGATTAGCACCAGTAACAGCAAGGTGCCCACTTAGGACCGGTAACGTCGGTATTACGGCGTATAAACGCAACTCCGAGGTAAGTTCACAGCATCGTGACGTTAACTTTCAGCCGGGGTTAACTCTCTGTCAGACACTTATGCTGCTACTAATCCTCTTCTTTGTCATTGATTTTCTTTAGGCATGTATCGTAATTATTGTATGCACCGGACAGCTGCATGTCAAGCACTCCGGGAAAAGTCCATCTGCGGTACCCCGCGGTCGAAAATTTTTGTCATAATAAAGGGAATAATAAACAACAGAACAATAGTATAAAACAATACCTGCATCCCAAAAACATCAGCCATCATTCCTCCGAATAACGGCCCGATCATTCTTCCACCTGTAGCAATGCTGTTCACAATTCCCTGATAAAAACCGGCTTTTCCTTCCGGAGCCAGTTTATGCGCGATCGTCGGCACCGCGGGCCATACAAACATTTCACCAATAGTGAGGATAATCATTGCTGCTGCGAACCAGGCAAAGGTTTCTGATTGGGAGAGGACGGTAAAAGCACCGGCAAATACAGCTGTCCCGGTATAAATCTGTGCCTTTAACGTCTTCACCCATCGGTTGATAAACAGCCGTATAAGCGGCTGGCAGAATACGATCATTGCCCCGTTAATCGTCCAGAGAAGACTGTAATAGGAAAGAGGGATACCGAGCTCCTGCGTGTAGGCCGCTATAGTCGATGCCCACTGAGCGTAGGCAATCCAGCTGATTAAAAAGCCGGCACAGAGAAGTCCGAGTGCTCTAAAACGCCGGAGGTGCTCTTTTTTCTCTTCGGTACCTTTCACGGGTTCCAGCGGGCCGGCCCCCCATGTCCCTGGAAATTCCGGAAATAAAAAAGGGCGAGAAAAAAGAAAGCTGTATACATCAAACCGTTTCCGATAAATACATAGTCGAACCGGAATCCTGCGAGCATTCCCCCGGAGGCAGCCCCGACGGCCACGCCGACGTTCTGCGAAACATACATGGCGTTAAACGGCCGCCGGCCGCCTTCCGGCCAGACGGATCCGGCCAGCGCATACATGCACGGAATCATCATCCCTCCCCCAAATCCAAGAGCAATGAGGCAGAGAACATAGGCTGTAAAAGATTCATGCAAGGCGGCGAGGGTGAAGGCACTCGCCATAGCAATGATGACACCCGACATAATTGTACGGAAGCCTCCTATTAAATCAAACAGCCTTCCACCCAGCAGGTTACCCGCGACACCTGCGAGTGCATTTATCGTGAGAACCGCTCCTGCTGCTGTCAGCGACCGGCCGAGTTCCTGTGAAATATAAATAGTGTTCAGAGGCCAGAGAAACGATGCCCCTGTAATATTAATCGTCATACCGATAACGAGAATCCAGACCGCCCTGGGCATATGAGTCCCCCTTTATGTATTTCGGTTTCCAAAACAAATAGTACCCGATGCGAAGTCTTCCAGCAACCATTTCTCTCCAGCTCTGCTCATGGTACGATAAAACTAAGATAAAATTACGTGTTCTGGAGAAAGGAAGATTCTTTTATGATAGATCTGCGTAGTGACACCGTTACAAAACCGGATGATATGATGCGCCGGCTGATGTCAGAAGCCGATGTTGGTGATGATGTGTTCGGAGAGGACCCTACTGTAAACGAGCTGGAAAATTACGCTGCCCGCCTGCTCGGTAAAGAAGCAGCCCTGTTTACTACAAGCGGTACACAGGGGAATCAGGCTGCCCTTCTTACACACTGCCGTCCCGGCCAGGAAGTTATCATGGATGACGAAGCTCATGTTTTCGTTTATGAAGGAGCAGCTATTTCTGCTTTTGCCGGTCTGCAGTCACGCACACTCCCCCATCAAAACGGCGTTATTAATATAGAAACGTTAAAAGCGGCCATCCGGCCGGAGGATGTGCACTATCCGGAAACCGGACTGATCTGGCTGGAAAACACACACAACCGCGGAGGCGGTGCCGTCCTTCCACTCGATTATCTGAAGCAGGTAAAAGAAACAGCAGATGACTACGGCCTCCCTGTCCATATGGACGGCGCCCGTCTGTTTAACGCTGCGGAAGCTCTCCAGGTGGAAGCTTCAGAAATTGCAGCGTTTGCAGACAGCGTACAGTTCTGTCTTTCCAAAGGGCTCGGAGCCCCTGTCGGATCTGTTCTTGCCGGCAGCAGTTCTTTTATCCGCACCGCCAGAAAAAAACGTAAAATGCTCGGCGGCGGTATGCGGCAGGCCGGAGTTATCGCCGCTCCCGGACTTTATGCGCTTCAGGAGCGCAGGGCTCGTCTGAAAGAAGACCATCTCCACGCCCGCCGCCTGGCTGAAGCCATTCATGAATACACAGACCTGACTATCCGTCACTCTGTCGAAACGAATATAATCGTCGCTGATACTGATACTTCAGCCCGCTCCGCCGCCGAATGGGTGGACCTCCTTGCGGCAGAAGGGACTGCCATTATTCAATACAAACCAAAGGCTCTTCGTTTTACGACAAACGCCGATGTCAGTTATGAAGATATTGAAGAAGTAGTCAGCATCCTCCGAGGACTCCCGGGAAAGGAAGAAATTTAAATGAATAACATACCGGACCATTTTGGGGAAAAACGTTATTATTCCTGGAACCGTGAGCTGAAAGAACATTTCGGGGAGAAAGTGATGAAAATACCGATTGACGGCGGCTTTGACTGTCCAAACCGGGACGGAACAGTGGCCCACGGCGGCTGCACATTCTGCAGTGTCCGGGGCTCCGGAGATTTTGCCGGAAGACGCGCCGATGATCTTGTGACCCAGTTCCACGATGTAAAAGACCGGATGCACCGAAAATGGAAAAATGCTAAATACATCGGCTATTTTCAGGCGTATACGAATACGTACGCCCCTGTGGAAGAACTGCGGGAAAAGTTCGAGGTCATTCTCGCCCAGGAAGGGGTCGTCGGCTTGTCCATCGCCACGCGGCCTGACTGCCTTCCTGACGATGTCGTTGAATATCTTGCAGAACTGAATGAAAGAACCTACCTGTGGGTGGAACTCGGGCTTCAGACAGCGCATGATAACACAGGAGAACTGATCAACCGCGCCCACGATTTTGCCTGTTATAAGGAAGGAGTTCAAAAACTCCGCAGACACGGCATCCGCGTCTGCAGCCATATTATTAACGGCCTGCCGCTGGAAGACCACCAGATGATGCTCCAGACTGCAGAAGAAGTTTCCCGCCTCGACGTTCAGGGCATTAAAATCCATCTGCTTCATCTGCTGAAGAAGACGGCGATGGTTAAACAGTACGAAAAAGGACTCGTGGATTTAATGAAACTGGAGGATTATATCCAAATCGTCTGTGATCAGCTGGAAATTCTTCCACCGGACATGTCTGTTCACCGTCTGACAGGAGACGGCCCGGCTGAGCTGCTGATCGGACCGATGTGGAGCTCTCATAAATGGAATGCTTTAAATGGTATTGACGAGGAGCTTCAGCGGCGGGGAAGCTGGCAGGGGAAATTTTATCATGCCGCTGCAAAGGAGGATATCTATGCTTCCAGGAATTCTTGAACAGGCCCGGACGTTTCTGAAAGAAGTAATACCAGAGGGCGGAACTGCGGTGGATGCTACGGCCGGCAACGGGTACGACACGCTTTTTTTAACCGGCTGTACCGGGCCGGAAGGAAAAGTATACAGCTTCGATATTCAGCAGCAGGCAGTCGATAACACCGCCTTCCGTCTGAAAAACGCTGGAGCGGAAGCGGAAATTATCGTCTCCGGCCACGAACACGCTCTTCACTATATTCAGGAAGAGGTGATCGATGCTGCCGTTTTTAACCTCGGCTACCTTCCCGGGAGCGACAAAACAGTGACGACGACTCCGGATACAACTATCATGGCTTTGGAAGGATTGTTGAAAAGACTGAAAAAAGGCGGCAGAATAGTACTCGCCGTCTATCACGGCCATACTGAAGGAAAAGTGGAAAAAGACCGCCTGCTTGCTTTCTCAGAAGCACTTTCCCAGAAAAAATTCCAGGTCCTCCAGTACCAGTTTATTAACCAGAAAAATTCTCCTCCGTTTCTCCTGATTATTGAAAAGAAGTAACAGAACGACCAGGCCGGTACACCACCGGTCTTTTTTTACCTCTGTCAAAGATCCGGGCAGGTGCGTTTTTTATTTCTCCACCTGCCGGACGAAAGGGCATTTTTTCATTTTGCCGGCAGGGCAGAATAAAAGCGTGTGAAAATTGACCGGTTTAATTTATTTCTTATGCGGGATTCAGGCAGACTGCCCGGAAAGCAGAAGCCTTATCGTAATAAAGCCGGCTATATGAGTGAAAACATCCTCCCGCTCCGGTTCATTAAATACTTCATGGTACAATCCCGGCCATTCTTTAAAAACTTTGTCGTTAATCTGCAGAGCATCAAACCATCTTCTTACAGCTGCTTTATCAACGATGCGGTCCTCCCCGCCCTGCATGACGCAGCAAGGAATATCCGGAAACTCAGGTGCTTTTTCATGAGCATCACGAATGGCTTTTATCAGTTCGCTGTACCACCGGGCACTGACGTGTTTCACGAGAAGATCATCCTGCTCATCTCTTTTCCTCATTTCCTGGCTCCGGGTTCCTGACCCAGGTTCCAGTCCGTTCGGAAACATTGTCTTTGGAGCAAAGCGATTCAGCATTTTCACCGCCGACCGTTTCGTCCATGGCTGTTTATCAACAAGACCGAAGCAGGGAGAGGAAAAAATAATCATATCAGGCATTTCCTGTTCCTGAAGCTTCTGCATAACTGAAGCACCAATAAGACCGCCCATACTATGTGCCACAAGAATGACGGGGAGACCTTCTTTTTTTGCTTCTTCGAGCCACTTCCGTACCTTTTGGATGTATACTTGAAAAGAATCCACATGACCTCTTGGTCCCGAAGTTGTGCCCTGGCCGGGAAGATCGCCTATAAAAACTTGAAATTTCATCTGCTGAAACTGCTTAATCAGCCACTTGTAGCGGGCATGATACTCTCCTGCTCCGTGAATAATAACAACGGAGGCCTCAGCTGTTCCTTCTGATTCCCACTTCCACATATATTCATCCCAACCTTTCGTCTTTCAAATGTATTTAAGTTTGCCTTTCTACAGTAAAATACCCTATGCGTCCGTTTGTATGCCTTGCTGCCTTGAAAATAAAAGATGAATGGCCGTTTTCGTTTCCATGGAGAGGTATTCCGGGCGGACCCGCTTCAGCTTATTTCTTCCGCCTGAACGGACTTTCTCCACGTCAGGCCGGACATAAGCGAAATTTTTCTCCAGTCATAAGCGGAATTCAGCTGTTTGTTAAAAAAACGCACTCAGAAAATTGGTACAGGTAAATTCCTTTTCCATAGTCGCAATCTCCTTCTCCTTTCTGTAAAATTAATAACACACTACAGGGAGGCTGATAAAATGATCCAATATCCTTACGAAGGAAAAGAACCAAAAATCGACAGCTCTGCTTATATAGCAGAAAATGCTGTAGTTACCGGAGACGTCGAGATTCATAAAGAAGTAAGTATCTGGTATCATACGGTCATCCGTGGCGATGTTGCCCCCACGATCATTGAACAGGGGGTAAATATTCAGGACCAGAGTCTCCTTCATCAAAGTCCTGACCTTCCTCTCCATATTAAAGAAGGTGTAACTGTCGGTCATCAATGCATGCTGCACAGCTGTACGATCAATAAAGGAGCTTTAATCGGGATGGGGTCGACAGTTCTGGACGGAGCCGAAATTGGGGAGGAATCGTTTATCGGTGCCGGAAGTCTTGTCACTCCGGGCACTGTCATTCCGCCAAAAGTGCTTGCGCTCGGCCGGCCGGCACGGGTCGTACGTGACCTGACCGAAGAAGATTTCAAAGAAATGGAGCGGATCCGCCGCAGCTACATTGAAAAAGGACAGTATTATAAAACAATACAGCAGTCAGAGGATTCCCACTGAATAGACGTACAAAAGCAGCCCCGTTTCGGCCTGGACCGAAACGGGGCTGCTTTTCTTTCTGACTCAACGGTTATTCACCTGCGAGCTGCAGAGCTTCTGCTTTAAGTGTTTCTGCCTTGTCGGTTTTTTCCCACGGAAGATCAATATCCGTGCGTCCAAAGTGACCGTAAGCCGCCGTCTGTTTGTAAATCGGCCGGCGGAGATCCAGCATTTTGATGATTCCTGCCGGACGAAGATCAAAGTTATTGCGCACTACCTGTACGAGAACGTCTTCTGAGACTCTTCCTGTACCAAACGTATCAATCGCAATCGATACCGGCTGAGCGACACCGATAGCGTACGCCAGCTGTACTTCACAGCGTTCTGCCAGACCTGAAGCTACGATGTTTTTAGCCACATACCGTGCGGCATAAGCTGCCGAACGGTCCACTTTTGTGGCGTCTTTTCCTGAGAAAGCACCGCCGCCGTGGCGGGCATAGCCGCCGTACGTATCAACGATGATTTTTCGTCCAGTAAGTCCCGCATCCCCCTGCGGTCCACCTATTACGAAACGTCCGGTAGGGTTAATGAGGTATTTTGTTTCCTCATCAAGCAGCTCTTCGGAAACAACCGGACGGATAACGTGCTCCTTCAGATCCTTTTGAATCTGCTCCTGTTCAATTTCCGGGTGGTGCTGTGCTGAAATGACAATCGTATCCACACGCACCGGTTTCTGATCGTCGTCGTATTCTACGGTTACCTGCACCTTGCCGTCCGGACGAAGATAATCAAGTATTCCTTCTTTACGAACCTGCATCAGCCGGCGCGCCAGTTTATGCGACAGCGAAATTGGCAGCGGCATAAGTTCCGGAGTCTGGTTATCGGCATAGCCGAACATCAGCCCCTGATCTCCGGCACCGATGGCTTCAATCTCGTCATCCGACATTTGTCCTTCCCTTGCTTCCAGCGCCTGATCCACGCCCTGGGCAATATCTGATGACTGTTCGTCGATGGACGTAAGCACTGCACACGTTTCATAATCAAATCCGTATTTTGCACGCACGTAGCCGATGTCCTTCAATGTTTCCCGGACGACTTTCGGAATATCAACATACGTAGTCGTGGAAATCTCCCCGGCGACAAGTACCAGACCGGTGTTAACGGACGTTTCGCAGGCTACCCTTGCATTTGGGTCTTTTTTAATTATTTCATCCAGTATGGAATCAGAAATTTGGTCACATATTTTATCAGGGTGACCTTCCGTTACAGATTCAGAAGTAAAAAGTCGCGTTCTACCTGCCATATGGCATCCTCCTCTAAAGAAATTACGGCACTCATTCTCCCATCCGTCTTCCTTAAGATGGTGGTGATCCGGCTTGTCTGCAGCATTTAAAACCTGTGGCTGCAAATAAAAAACCTTCTCCCGGCGAGGAGAAGGTTTAACGTGTCCTTTCACCTCTTATCGGTCAAGACGCACCTGTCGTCTTGCAGGTTGGCACCGTTCATCCCTGTTTAACATGGATGATGGTTGCCGGGCTTCGTAGGGCCTGTCCCTCCGCCAGCTCGGGATAAGAGTATCCGCTTGTGAGAATACTACTGTAATTTAACCTACGTGTCAACTATCCCGTTCGAAAATGCAAAAGAATTTGCAGGAGTTCTTGATTTCCCCTTATAGTATGTTATAAATGTTATATATGACATACTATATACCGAAAGGCGGGAAGCGTGATGAGCATGATACATGATCACCTACAAATTGACCAACTATTAAAACAGTCCACTGTCAGACGGCAGCTGACAGTGCCTGAACTGGTGGAAACCGCAGTGCGCAGGGAAGAAGGTGTCCTGACTTCAGATGGAGCTTTCCGGGCGACTACCGGTGCATACACAGGACGCTCCCCCAAAGACCGCTTTATCGTAGAGGAACCCTCAGTTAAAGAAAACGTCGAATGGGGGGCTGTCAATCAGCCGATCACAACTGAAATTTTTGAAAGTCTCGAACAAAAAGTGCTTCAGTATTTATCCGGACGAAACCAGATTTTTTCCCGCCGTGCCTATGCAGGTGCCGACAGCCGATGGCGCCTCCCTGTCGATATAATTAACGAGTATGCCTGGCATCAGCTTTTTGCTCATCAGCTGTTTCTCCGTCCGGAAGAAATAGAAGGAGAAGCAGAAATGAAACCGTTTACTATTATATCCGCTCCAGGTTTCAAAGCAGTACCTGAAGAGGACGGAACCCGGTCCGAGGCTTTTGTCATCGTTTCTTTTGAAAAAAGAACGGTACTGATAGGTGGTACAGCCTACGCCGGAGAAATGAAAAAATCAATTTTTTCTATTATGAACTACCTTCTTCCCGAACAGCAGGTCCTGCCTATGCACTGCTCTGCCAATGTAAGTGACGACGGTGATTCTGCTTTGTTTTTCGGCCTTTCAGGGACGGGTAAAACGACGCTTTCCGCTTCAGATGACAGGCAGCTGATAGGTGATGATGAACACGGATGGTCCAGAGACGGTATTTTTAATTTTGAAGGCGGATGCTACGCAAAAGGTATCGGTCTGACACAGGAAAAAGAACCGGAAATTTTTCAGGCTATTAAATTCGGTACGGTACTGGAAAACGTTGCTTTATATGAAGATCGTTCACCGGATTATGAGAGCGATTTCTTCACTGAAAACACCCGTGCTGCCTATCCGTTAACGTATATTCCTTCAGCGGCCACCCCAAGCACTGCAGGTCATCCACAGGTAATTCTATTTCTGACGGCTGATGCTACCGGTGTACTTCCTCCGATCAGCCGGCTGAACCGTTCTCAGGCTATGTATCATTTCCTTTCAGGCTACACGAGCAAGCTTGCCGGAACAGAACGCGGCATTACAGAACCTACTCCAGTATTTTCTCCCTGCTTCGGCGCTCCTTTTCTCCCGCGGGATGCTGCTGTTTACGCTGAGATGCTCGGCGAAAAAATGGAAGAGCACGATACGGATGTTTATCTCGTGAATACCGGCTGGACCGGGGGAGCCTATGGAGTAGGAAAACGCATGGACCTGCGTTTTACACGGGCTATGGTTAAGGCAGCTTTAAATGGAGATCTCGCCCATACTTCCACCATTACTGATGAAGCATTCGGCCTGAAAATCCCGGCAAGCTGCCCGGACGTGCCGCCGGAAGTTCTCCAGCCCCGCCTCATGTGGGACCGGGTCGAAGACTATGAAGCCGCTGCAAAAGTCCTTGCAGCCAAATTCCATTCCAACTTTACGCGCTTCAATAATGTAACTGAGGATATCCTGCGTGGAGGACCGGTTTTATAGACGTATTAAAAAGAGGTTCCGCAGAAGAGCGGAACCTCTTTTTTACACTGCCTGAGGACTGTTTTTATAATTCCTGTTCTTTTTCGATTTCACTTTCCGAACCGGCAAAGAAGCGGATATAAATTTCCTTCATGCTCAAAGGAAGCACATTATCTTTCATTATGAAACTGTATTTCTTATTTTTCCGGATAGAAGATGGAAGTTCAGTAAGAAGCTTCGGCCCTTCTGTTTCATGATAGGAAGATTTCTTTTCGAGCGTGGCGACTTCCGCATAATAAACATTCTTTACGACTGTTTCTGCTTTTCCGGCCACTTTATACTGTCCGATATAATAAAGATGTTCAACTACTCCGCCGGTTTCTTCATAAACTTCCCGTACGGCCGCCTCATCCGGATGTTCCCCATTTTCTACTTTTCCCCCTGGAAATTCGACTCCCCGGGACGGATGTTTAGTTAAAAGCCAGCTGTCTTTATACCGGCTGATGACCCACACATGCTTTGGATCTTTTGAATAAGGATGGTCCCTGGTGGAAAAGCAGACCTGATTGTAATAATAATCCTGAAACGTTTCTTCCTTCATCGTATTTCCCTCCGCACTGTGACCTTCAGCTCTCTTCCTGCCGGTCGACCCAGGAAAGAAGCTTTTCGTATTCCTCCGGATGGTTCATATTAAAAAAGGAGGCTTCAACCGTTTCCTTTTTTATTCCTGCCTCTATCATATCGCTCTCAGTGATGATGTCAAAGTCAATCTTATCAAAGAGTGCTTTCAGAGACCGTTCGCCATCGGAAAGACATTTCTTCAATACCGGCAGACAGTCAGCACGATAAGCAGCGAGAAGTGGCTGCCTTCTCCCATGAATAACCGGCAGGACAGCCTGGTATTTTGTCGTTTTTATTTTTCCGACTAAGTATTCGATCACTTCGGACCTGATAAGCGGCATATCACAGGCTGCCGCGAGGTACCAGTCTCCCTGCTTTTTTTCCATTCCTGCCTCCAGTCCGGCAAGCGGACCTTCCCCGGGATGAAGATCCACCGCGACCGGCAGCCCTGTAAATAAGTATGTTTCTTCTTCAGCTGCTGAGATTATCTGACTGTCCGTCCATTCGGAGAGAGCTTGTGCAATACATTCCACCACTGTTTTATTCCTAATTGAAAGCAGCGCTTTGTTTTCACCCATTCTGCTGGATTGTCCTCCCGCAAGTATCACCCCAGTTACATGCAGCATAGTTCTCCTCCTTTTATTCGCATAAAACTACCCTTAAATTATCAGCTGTCTTAACGATGGCAGATTTTTATTTTCTATTAACCCGTATCCATAATACTATTTTTGTATTACTAATACTAACCGTATGCCTTTCTCCCTGAAGCATCTCTCCTGCATTCGGATGCTTTAAAAAATCTTTTATTGTATTGCCTGCTGAAAATAAAAGGCAGAATCATTGTTTCCTTAAAATGCAGGGCACTGACCATAGCGAATACAATTGGTGTTAAAATAAGTAGCGGCGCTGCCATTCGCGAAAAAAGCGGCCACAATGGAACAACGCAGACAAACATTTTTATCCCGTTCCCTTCAGCCAGCCGGGGTCATGTGCAGGGCCACCCGCTCAAAAAATTCAATTCCATCTAAGATTAGTGAAATAATAATGATTACTGCGAAGGTCACTGTCACATTCCAGACGATACAAGTTACTTCTCCGACATCCTGAAAGCTTATCACACCTGGTGCACGGGCCAGAACAGCATCAATAACGGCAGATCGGCCAGAAAAATGAAATGACATGTAATGATGGCAGTCATGACTGTGTGTTCTTTACATATGTATAAAATACAGAACGATCATACAATCAAATACTTATAGGAGAGACCGTTCGTTCTTGAGATTTTCAATTCCCGCTGTCTCTTATTACATGCTATAATACGTTGAACAATCATCCCTGAATATGAGGTGACAAAATGCCGAGGCAAAAATTAATTATTCTTGGGATTGGGGCCCTGGTTTTAGCTGTCTTATCAATTATTCTTTTTATTGTCGACAGCGATCAGCAGGTTATCCAGACCGAGGAAGTAAATACAGCGAATACAGAGGAATCCGCTCCTGACATGGAACCAGAAGAAACTACACCGACCCAGGAACCAGTGAACGTAGAAACGTCAGAAGGAAATACTTCTGACGTCCCATCTGAACAGGAAGATTCATACCGCTCCGCTGCGCAGGAAGCATTGGAGGAACACACACCGGAAGACAGCAGCCCGTTTTCTCCGGAGGCTTTTGAAGATCATGCCCTCTTATTTACGATTTACCAGCAGATCAGGGAAGACAGCAGCAGTGAAGATACGTCCCCCGAGGAAGCTGCAGAATGGATTTCTCTTGAGCTCACAGGATGGAAGGAATTTGCGGAGGAAAACTACGACTTCAACTACGATTCCAGCAGTTTCAATGAATTTGTCAGTGAAGAACAGGCCCTGACGCTCGAAGAAGATGCCGAAGTCCGTTTATTCATAGACGAACTGGAGGAAGCAGATGAAGAGCTTGGCAGGCGCCAGCTGGAATTTCAATTTGCGCTCCCTTACATCTGGCATGAGATTCAGGAAGAGGCTGCTTCAGAGTATGACGTTGATCCAGAAAATACATCCGAATGGAACCAGCTGTATTTTGAAATAGAGCAGCGCGTATTCGAGTACATCGCTGAAGACCACCCCGAATTTTTCGAAGGGAATTCCAACAGCTGAATAAGTTACTCCCCCAATTTGTTCATAAAGAACCCCCTGTCAGTTAACGACTGACAGGGGGTTCAGCTTGTTAATCAAGTTAACCAGCGGACAATTAGACAGAAACTTTTAAGGTTTATCCGCTATAGAAGCTACTCCTTCCGGTACAACTGATAAAATGGATGCCTGACCTTGATGGATAACCCCGAACGGGCGGAGTTTCTCCACTGCCTCCTTTAAAAGGTCTTCGGAATGCTCCGGAGCCAGGACGTAATCCACCGTTTCTCCTTTCCATTTATCCAGCTCTTCGGATGAAGTTGTCCGGATAGTACGGTAACCGAGCCGCTCCCACTTCTTTGCGTATTGAGCAGTTTCGGAAAGAACGACCATCGTTTTCCGGCGCGGTCCCTCCTCCGTGTGACATACAGCTGATTTTAAAGCTTCGGCATAGCTGTCCTTGTCCGGCTTCAATCCGAAGTGACCCGTAGCCATCCCGAGCGCTTCATTTAAATCTTCGTACAGATCTTCTATGTCTTCGAGTCCAACAGAGAGACGTACAAGATCTGATGTCGTACCGGAGCTTTCCCGGTCTTCTTCGCTGAGCTGGAGGTGTGTCGTGGAAGCCGGATGAATAATCAGGCTTTTCGCATCCCCGACGTTAGCGACGTGAGACCAGAGTGATACGTGCTTAATGAGCTCACGCCCTGCTTCCATACCTCCGTCAATACCGAAGTTGACTACACCGCCGAATCCTCCATCAAGATATTTCACCGCGAGTTCATGTGCCGGGTGAGCTTCCAGTCCAGGGTACTTGACCCAGTTAACTGCCGGATGTTCCTGGAGACGCCTTGCCAGTGCGAGAGCATTCTTCTGATGCCGGTCCATTCGGAGTGACAATGTCTCCAGCCCCTGCATTAAATAAAAGGCGTTCTGGGGACTAAGAGCAGCTCCAATATCCCGCAGTAACTGCACACGCATTTTCAGAATAAAAGCCATATCTCCGAGGTCATTATATACAAGCCCGTTATAACTAGGATCCGGCTCATGATACTGTGGGAATTTTTCTTTACCCCACGTAAATCGACCGCCATCAACGACTACACCGCCTATCGTCGTTCCGTGCCCCCCGATCCATTTCGTGGCGGAATGAATAACAATATCTGCCCCGTGCTGAAGCGGTCGGCACACAGCAGGAGTACCAAACGTATTGTCAACGATCAATGGAATTCCGGCGTCGTGGGCTGCGTCAGAAACTGCATGGAAGTCGAGTACCTGAAGACCCGGGTTGCCGATCGTCTCAGCGAAAACAGCTTTTGTATTTTCTTTAATTGCCTGTTTAACAGCATTAATATCCGATATATCTACAAACGACACATCGATCCCGTATTTGGGAAGAGTGATGGCAAAAAGATTATAAGTACCGCCGTAAAGGTGGGAGGCCGCAACGATGTGATCCCCGCTTTGAGCGACGTTCATAATAGACATGGTAATTGCAGCCATACCGGAGGAAGTTCCGAGTGCCCCTACCCCGTCTTCCAAAATAGCCATCCTTTTTTCAAAAGCGTCAACGGTCGGGTTCATGATACGACTGTAAATGTTGCCTGGTTCTGCGAGTGAAAACAATCGTTCTGCATGATCAGCATCTTCAAACACGTAGGAGGTAGTCTGGTAAATTGGTACTGCCCGAGCCCCTGTCGTTGGATCAGGTACTTGTCCTGCGTGCAGAAGCTGGGTTAAGAGACCTTGTTCATCGATTCTTTTTTTCATCCTTGTTATCCCTCCGCTAAAATAAAGTATATATTCTAATTTCTAGATTTGATTTTAAATTCCTTCTTCCTTTTTTATAAGTACCATAAGCTAAGTCTCGCTGGATACAGGCTGCGGCGGTCGCAGCACCGGAATCAACACCTCGCGTCGTGACTTCTTTTTCGACGAAGCTGATAATTGAACCCTCTCCGGACGGTTTACAGAAGATTTTGGATACTTTACACTGTTAAAGAACTTATCGATCTTTGAAGGGAGATACTAAAATATGAAACCTGCTGTTTTTTTCGATTTGGACGACACAATACTCTGGGATGAAAAAAGTATTCAGCTCGCTTTCGATCGTACGTGCAGCTACGCTGAAGAAACATACGCAGTAGATGCTTCTGCCCTTGAAGAGGCTGTGCGGCGCGCTGCGCGTAAAAGGTACGCCTCCTACGATACATATGAATTTACGCAGATGATTGGGATAAATCCATTTGAAGGACTCTGGGGATCCTTCGAGGATGAAGAGGAAGGTTTTGATAAACTGGCTGCCATTATTAAAGAATATCAGCTTTATGCCTGGTACGATGGATTAAAAGAATGTGACACTGCAGATCTGAAAGCTGCGGAAGATCTTGCTTCCCGGTTCATCGAAGAACGAAAACGGTCTCCGGTTTTATTTGATGACTCTCTCGAAGTTCTGGAGAAACTACAGGGACGGTTTACACTTGTACTGCTGACAAACGGCTCCCCCCAGCTTCAGCAGACGAAACTTACTATCACCCCTGAAATTGCCCCCTACTTCGATCATGTTATTATTTCCGGAGCTTTCGGACGGGGCAAGCCGGACACTTCGATCTTTGAGTATGCTCTGGAAGCAAGCGGCGCCGACAGAGAGAAGACCTGGATGGTGGGAGACAATCTGAAAACTGATATACTGGGAGCCTCACGGACCGGAATCACCTCTGTATGGCTGAACCGGTTTAAAAAAGAACCAATGAATGAGATTACAGCAGATTATACTATTCAGGACCTGCACGAACTTCTGCCACTCCTTTCTTCTGAAAATGGATAAAGTGAGCACCAGCCTTCCGAGTAACAATTACCGCACCTTTTAAATGTTTCCGCTTCACCAGAAAAGCCCCCCGGAAACTATTTTGTTTCCGGGGGCCAGGCTGTATTACATATCTTTTTTTATTTCCCTTACGATATGCGCGAGCTCCGGCTGTAAAAGCTTTGTCATTGCAAGTTTGACTGCGCCACTCGATCCCGGAAGACAGATAAGCGCCGTACTGCCGCTTACTCCTGCAGCTGCCCGGCTCATAATGGCAGCCGATCCTATATCGTCTGTGTAACTGAGCATACGGAATATTTCTCCAAAGCCGGTAATCTCCTTATCAAACAACGGCTGTACCGTTTCAATCGTAATATCACGACGGGCAATCCCTGTTCCGCCATTTAAGATAACGGCATCTGTTTCAACGGATGATATTCCGTCTTTTACTGCACCTAAAATTTCTTCTTTCTCATCGCGGACGACCGTGCGGGAAACAGCTGTATGTCCAGCCTCTTCCAAATAGTGAACAATCAGCTTTCCGCTTTTATCTGTCTCTTTATTTCTTGTATCACTTACAGTAATAACGCTGCACCGAATTTTTTCCGGTGCTGCTTTTTTATGTTCTTCTACACTCACCTGCTACACTCCTAACCGGTTATTAATCAAGCGTCAGCCGAAGAAGCTTATCATCCCCTTCCCGGGGAGTCCCGCGGCCGCCTGTGTTATTTGTCAGTACATAGAGGCATCCTCATGCATCTTGACGTCCCGGAGCCCGCCTTCCCCCGTCTGAAGTACCGGGTCGGACGTTTCCACATCCACCTGTTCTGTTCTCCATTTTCCGCCTCTCATGTACCCTTCCCGGCTTGTGATGTAAGTTGTATTCTCACCAAAAGTTACCGACCAGGGAGATTCCAGGTTATCGAGAATAACTTCCACATTCCAGTCGTCGGTTCCCGCCTCCGTCATGGATAAACTTTCACTATCGTTCCCTTCCTGCTGCCCCTCCTATCCGCCCTCATTTTCTTCGTCGTCTTCCGTATCCACTTCTGCTTCTTCTTCATTTACTACATTTCCTGTATTTTTGTCCGGTTCATTTCCGATATTTTCATTGGCATTCTGGCACCCGGCAAGTAACACCGCTGCTGCCGCAATTCCTGCAGCTTTCATTGTAATACCTCCTTTTTATAAACAATACTTCCTGCCAGATGTATACCCGGTTTCTTCCATCTCCTAACTCCCCTTCACTGATTCAGTGAGCACAGGTACGGCCGGAAACGGTAAACGAAAAAAGCCTGGCAGCTTTTTCTGACAGGCTTCGCACCGCGTCCTACGGAAGTTTTATGTTCCTTACTTTTAAGCTGTGTTTGCTGTTGGTGCCTAGAGAAAAATGAAAGTTCTGCTTTTCATGAACACTGTTCTTTATTTCACAAAACCTATTAACAACATGGAGCTTTAACGAGCCTGCTTTTAAGATCTCTTTTTTATGGCTTTTTCAATTTCTTCAGACGTCATACCGGTTTCCAGCGCTGCGGCGGCGGCTGCCAGAATCAGCCTGGCAGTTTCCCGGCTGTCTGAATAGACCGGGAATGACTTATGATGTCCTTTTTGCTTTACTGCAAAATGGATACCTTGGGTTTCCTCTTCCACACCCTCTGCATATATATCAGCATCCTGCCTGTCCAGTGCGAACGTTACCAGTCTGTCCTTCTCCTGTACTTTTTCGGGGTAAACCTGCATCGCGTTACGGTCTGCAATTAAAACAGCTTTTTCCGGAATGGATTCGTACACATTCTCCGGCAGTTTCTCTCCGGAATAGATAATAATCCGTCTCCCAGCCGTTCGAAATATTTCCTGAACTGCTTTTTCTTCCCCAGTTTTGATTTCCGTAAGAAACAAGTCGTGATAGGATTTTAACTCCTTATTTATTATTCGCGCTGTTTCCAGATTTGTTCCGTTAGAAGAGAAGGAAGTAAGAAGCTGAAATCTTTCGGCAAGTACTTCAGAAACATTCCCGAGCATTTCTGCACTTCCGGAACCGGATACTGTAACAACTGTTAATTCCGGCATAGTACCCAGAAGCCGCTCTGCATCTTCCACAGCCCGCTGCTGAACCTTCCTTTCTATCGGTTCGTTAATCCATCCGGCTGTTTTCACAAGAGCCGGTGGAAGCACGGCAAAAGCTGTCAGCCATATCACCGCTGCTCCTGTAGAATACGTGCCTCCAATATAAACACCAAGAATCGCCACCAGCCAGTAGGCAGCATAGGTTATACCGAGAAGACGCTGGATTTCCGGCGTATAAATCAGCTTTTCGGATGCTTTCGGCCGTGAAATAAACAGCACACCGAACACAGTAAGAAAAACGGCTGCTGCCGTTCCAAACATGACCGCCGGCTCATTGGATAACAATACTGCCATTACAGGCAGAACATATAATATTTCTACCGGAGAAAAAGTTTTTGCACCGGCGCGGCTGTCCACCTCCGCTCTCCTGTATATAATTCTCTTAATTTTAAAGGTGACTGGTAAAATCCATGCTGTCAGGGCAACAGCAAAAAATGTAATAGTCGTAATCATTATAGGCTCCTTTAATATATTACTGCGTCCGTATTTTTTGAAAGAAAGATTCCGTTTTGTGCCAATAAAAAGGTCTGGAGTAAAATTCCCGATAGTAACATGAACATCCTGGGAACTAAAAAAGACTGCTGACTGTATTTATTTTACCACATCGTTTTATTTTCAAAAAATCTCCTGTACCCCCTCTCTGGAATCCCCGCGGATAATTTCCAGAAAAATCTTTCCTTTGGTAAATTACGGAGAATCATTGCTTTAATTCTGTAACTATCCATATTAAAATGATAGAAGTGACTAAGGAGGCAAAGATCAAATGTCTACACGTGCTGCTTATCTTATTGTTATGGCCGGAGCTGCTCTCTGGGGGACGACCGGTCTTTTTGTAAACCAGCTGAATGAGTCCGGCTTTACTGCCTGGGAAGTAGTCGGCATCAGGCTGTCATTTTCGGCTCTCCTCCTGCTTCTGTTTCTTCTTATATTTCAACGCGGTCTTCTGTACGTGAAGCTGCGTGATATTCCTTTCTTTATAGGAACAGGTATTATAAGCATCGCCTTTTTTAACTACTTCTTTTTTACCGTAATTGAAACAGCATCCATCTCACTGGCCGTTGTGCTGCTGTATACGGGTCCCGTATTCGTTGCGCTGATTTCACGCTTCACTTTCAAAGAGCCTTTTACGGCCCGTAAAGGTGGGGCTCTGATTCTGATGCTTGCAGGCTGTGCCCTTACAGTTGGGCTTTTTCCAGCAGGAGCCTTAACCGTCTCCGGAACCACTATTTTATTTGGCGTACTTTCAGGTTTCTTTTACGCTCTTTACAGCATTTTCGGAAAATATGTAAGCGGACGCTATCACGCGCTAACTATTACTACATATTCGATGATATTTGGAAGTCTGTTTCTTCTTCCAACGAGCAGACTGTGGGAAAAATCTGCGCTTCTTTTTACCCCGGGTGTTCTGATGTACGGGTTCGGTCTCGCTGCAGTAGCTACTGTGTTCGCCTATATTTTTTATACAGCCGGCCTGCGCTGGATCGAATCAGGAAAAGCAGCAATACTCTCCACTGTAGAACCTGTCGTGGCAATTTTAATCGGTGTTCTCGTTTACAGTGAAATTGTTACGCTCTGGCAGGGGGTCGGAATGGCTCTTGTAATAGTTTCTGTGCTGCTGACCGTTCAGCGTCAGAAACGCGCCCACCCGATGGCTCAAAAGTGGGAGGATTCCAGGACAGGTTAATTCTTTTTACCGGAAGCATCAGGTAGACACGGAGGCACTCTGGAGCCGGGAAGCTTACTAAAAAGAACCAGTTCCCGTCATTATACTCGATAACGGAAACTGGTTCTTTTACGGTTCTCTTATTCAATTTCACTTATCTTAAATAGACCACGGCTGAGTCAGTTTAAAAGCGACGACTCTTGTCTCCGTCATATCGTGAATAGAACTCGCAACACCTTCACGTCCGAGGCCCGACTGTTTCACTCCGCCGAACGGCATTTCATCGATGCGGTAGTCACTGCTGTCGTTCACCATCACTCCGCCGACATGCAGGTGATGTACAGCGTAAAAAGCGTGGTCGATATTCGCTGTGAAAATACCTGCCTGAAGACCATAATCCACCTCATTGGAACGAATCACAGCTTCCTGAACATCTTCCACCGGCTCTATTAAGACAATCGGGCCGAAAATTTCTTCGTAATACACTTTGGCTTCGTGCGGCACATCGATCAGGACCGTAGGATCGTAGAAAGCTCCATTTCTCTTTCCACCCTGAACTACTTTGGCACCCATTGATACAGCTTCTTCGACCCATTCTTCCATCCGGAGAGCTTCTTTTTCTTCAATCAGTGGTCCGACATCGGTCCATTCCGACTGTTTATCACCGACCTGAAGCTCTCTCGTGCGTTCTGCAAACATATTCGTAAATTCGTCGTACACGTTCTTCTCGACAAAAATACGCTGGACACCAAGACAGTTCTGTCCGGCAGCTGAAAACGCCCCGGAGACGCTGGCCTTTACCGCTTCGTGAAGATCCGCGTCCTGAAGTACAATAACCGGGGAATTGGAGCCAAGTTCCATACCGAGTTTTTTTCTCCCTGCTTTCTCAGCAATTTTATCGCCTGCTCCTACTCCGCCGGTGAATGAAATCATTTTGATTTCCGGATGGGATACGAGAGCGTCTCCAATTTCCCTGCCGGAGCCGGTTACAACAGAAAGAAATCCTCTCGGAACACCGGCCTGATCAAAGGCTTCCGCAAGCAGGAGCGCACTGAGCGGCGTCACTGTAGCAGGTTTTACGACGACTGGATTCCCGGCAGCAAGTGCCGGTCCTACCTTATGGGCAACAAGATTGAGGGGGTCATTGAATGGTGTAATCGCTGCAATCACTCCGATAGGAAAACGGAAATAATAGCCGGTTCGATTTTCACTTCCTTCCATCTGATCGAAGTTGATTGTTTCTCCTTTCAGCCTCCGTGCTTCCTCCGCACTTATACGGATCGTCTGTATCGTCCGGCTCACTTCTCCCCTTGCTTCCGTAATCGTTTTGGATCCTTCCCGTGCTATCGTATAAGCGTAGCGCTCATGATATTCTTCGATATAGTCCGCTGCTTTTTTCAAAACTTGAATTCTTTCGTGAGTCGGCCAGGAGGAAATGGAATAGAAGGCTTCCGCTGCCTGGTCAATCACGTGCGTCACATATTCTTTCGAAGCTTTAGGCACCCGTGCGATGATTTCGTTATTCTGTGGATCGAACACATCAAAAGTTTCCTCCTGGCCGATCCATTCTCCGAGTACATACATCTTAGCTGACAGCACCTTCGTCTGCATGCTCACACCTTCCTTCTTATTTTACTGTTTTACCATCGACCGCCGGCGTTCGAAATGAATGAGGTCAATCAGCAGTGAAAAGCCGGTTTCTTTAAGGCCGGCACCGGCTCCTGTGAGGAAGATCGGGCCTGCCAGATCGCATTCATATAAAATCGCATTTGTAGCCCCGGGCACTCCGGCAAGCTGATCCGAAACATCAAGCTCCTTCGGTTTCACTTCCGCTTCGACGCCTTCAGAAGTTCGTTTAATTTTTGCTACAAGACGGATACGCTTTCCTCTTTCAATGGCATCTGTCAGCATATCCCTCGTCACCCCGGTAATACCTGTGCATTTAACATCGTCTGCTTTTAAAGGCGTTTTCATAATAACACTGGATAAGATAACCGCTTTATATCTTGCATCATAGCCTTCCACGTCGCTTGTCGGATCTGCTTCCGCATAACCGTTATTCTGCGCCTGCTCCAGCGCCTGCTCGTACGTAAGACCCTTTTCCATTTCAGTCAGCATATAATTCGTCGTTCCGTTGAGAATACCGGTGATCTGCTCAATGGTATTACCACGGAGTGTTTCCTGCGGCAGCCTGAGGGCAGGTGTACCGCTCATTACCGTTCCTTCAAAGCCCCAGAAAACACCTTTTTCCTCTGCGAGTGTGGAAAGCTCGTCGTAGGCAACAGCAACCGGGCCTTTATTTGTTGTAATTACGCTTTTTCCTGCCTGGAAAGCTGCACGGCAGTGATCGACAGCCGGCTGACCGGTTTTGACGTCCGTATAGGTTACTTCAACAATTACGTCGGCATTCGTTTCTTTAATTGCTGCCAGACTGTCAAGACCTGTTACTGTACCTGGTCCTCCGTCGTACTCCTCCATCGACCGCTTTTCCGATGCCAGCTTCAACAGCTGATTACCGTCAAGACCTCCCGGATTATAGACCGAACCTTTCATGACATCCGCTACAGCGACAATGCTCGTTTCCAGCCCTTCTTCCTGTCTCAGTTCCTTCTCCTTATCAAGGAGGATCTGGAGGAGGGCCTGTCCCACTCCTCCGAATCCGATAAATGCGATTTTAACTGCCATAGTATAGACCTCCTAAGCTCTGTTTACCTTTACTTTACCCGTCTATACGCTCGTATAAAGCTCTTTCGGGAGCGACTGGAATGCCTGTTCCAGATCCCCGATAAGGTCCTCGATATCCTCAATACCGGCAGAGTAACGGATAAGCCCTTCCGGAATACCCATCGCTTTTCTTTCTTCCGGTGTACATTCTACATGGCTTGTTGTACGGGACGGGCCGACGATTGTCTCGACAGAGCCGAGGTTGGCTGCCCGATTGGCAAACTGAAGTTTCGGAAGAAGATGCCGGACCGTATCAACGCCTCCTTTAACAGAAAAGCTGAGCATGCCTCCGAACCCTTTCATCTGTTCTTTAGCAATATCATGATGCTGGTGCTCTTCCAGTCCCGGATAGAAAACATCATCCACCCAGTCCACGGTCTTAAGATACTCTGCAATTTTCATCGCATTTTCGTTCTGCTGCTTAATGCGGAGCTTCAATGTTTTCATACCGCGGAGCAGGAGATACGCGGCCATCGGATCGATGGTGGCACCGTTGATTTCCCGGTAGTGATACACCGGCTCGACGAGTTCCTTCGGTCCTACAAGCACTCCGCCTAAAGCATCCGCGTGACCGCCGAGGAATTTTGTTGCACTGTGCAGAACAAGATCCGCTCCGAGTTCCAATGGGTTCTGGTTAATCGGCGTTGCAAAAGTATTATCGACAATAACAATCGCTCCCGCTTCTTTGCCGGCTTTAGCCATACGGGCAATGTCAGTGATTTTCACTGTCGGGTTTGTCGGTGTTTCCAGGTAAAGAATTTTACAGCCTTTCGCTACTTCTGCTTCGATCGCTTCGTGGTCTCCCGTATCACAGAGGCACACATCGATATTCATTTTCGGAAGAAATTCCGTGAAGATTTTGTTTGTTCCCCCGTACGTATCCTTAATGGAAACGATACGGTCTCCCGGGAAAAGATACGTGCTCAACGTATTGCTGATGGCAGCCATCCCTGTGGAAAAACTTGTGGCATGCTCCGCCCCTTCCAGAATTTTCACTTTATCTTCGAATGCCTGAGAAGTCGGATTCGTGTTCCGCCCGTAAATGTGTCCTTCCTTATTTCCAATCGCTACTTCATACCACTCGTCCATATCATCATATCCGAAAGAAACACTGTGTACGACCGGTACCTGTGTTGCTCCGAACGCGAGATAATCACTTTCTCCTGCCCAGATTGCTTTTGTTCCCATGCTTACTTTTTTCATAAGATAACCTCCCAGTTAATAGTTTCAGGATATTTCTCCTCCGTGCTGATTAAGCAGAAACGGATGCTGCACGATCAGTTCCCGTGGATACTTGGAAAACGTTTTACATCCCGTTTCGGTAATTCGAAGCGTTTCACTAATTTCTATCCCGTACTGGTCAAACCAGAGTGCCGGGATCAAATGGAATGTCATATTCTTTTCCAGCACGGTGTTGTCGTCTTTACGAATACTGGCTGTATGCTCGCCCCAGTCCGGCGGGTAGCCGAGACCGACAGAGTACCCAAGTCTGGCTTCTTTTTCAATTCCATACGCACTGATAGTTTCTCTCCAGGCACTTTCCATATCCCCGCATGTGGCTCCAGGTTTCGCTGCATCGAGTACAGCAGCAATACCTTCCTGCACAATTGGAGTCAGCTGATGCAGCCGCTCATCCGGTGTACCGATAGTGACAGTTCTCGCGAGCGGTACATGATACCGTTCGTAGCAGCCTGCCATTTCGATAATCGTTGAATCTCCGTCTTCAAAGTACCTGTCCGACCACGTTAAATGAGGACAGCCAGTATTTTTACCCGAAGGCAGTAGAGGAACGATGGAAGAGTAATCTCCTCCGTAATCTTCTGTACCGCTGATCATGTGATAATAAATGTGTGCTGCCGCGTCACATTCACGGTTGCCGATCCGGACATTTTCCACCCCGTGGTGCATTGCTTTGTCCCCAATCTTCGCGGCACGTTTCATATATTCAATTTCCTGATCTGATTTAACGATGCGGACGTAATTCACTAAAAGATCGCCGTCGGTGAATCTTGCATTAGGGAGTGCCTGCTGCAGCTTCATATACGCCTTGGCAGAAAAATAATAGTTGTCCATTTCCACACCGATGCGGCGGTTTCCCTGGCCGATCTGAGTAAGGATTTCGCCGGCGAAAGTCATCGGATGATATTTGTCCGAGTGTACGTAATAATCCGGATAGGGGATGACGTTATCGTCATAAATCCACGTTTTTAAGCGTGCTCCACTCGCATCCAGGTAGCGTCCGATCCAGAGCGGCTGCGGTTCATCAATAATGACCACAACCATTTGATGGACGTAAAAGGACCAGGCGTCATATCCGGTAAGATAGTTCATATTGGCCGGATCCGTCACGAGAAGAACTTCAATTCCCCGCCGCTGCATCCGGTCCTTTGTTTTCTGCAGACGCTCCTGATATTCCTGAATATCAAAAGGCAGCATCGCTATCACCCTCTTCCGCTATCAGAATGTTTTCATTGTTCTTACTATTTATCATAACCGTTTACATGAAAAGTTATGATGTACAATCTGTATGATAGTTTACCGGACTGTTTTATACACATTGAACGATTGTCTTATTCACGTATAAACCCCTGCTGCTCCGGGAAAAACGAAGCGTCAGAGTCCAGAAGGTAAAAGCTGTTACAGCTTTTAGTGAGATTTCTTCACCGGCTGTTTTATATTTAAACTGCCTTGAAAATAATATAGATTAAGTAAGGACCGCTCGGAAAGCTTCTCCATAGAAACGAAAGCGGACGTTCATTTTGTATTTTAAAAATAGCCTGTATTTAAAAATCTGTTGAAATCCATGTTGTTATTAAGTCCGGTACCTAAAGCTCTTCTCTACCGCATCCACTTCATGTTTAACTGCCCGTAAATACGGAAACATTACTCCTAACACTTACTCTGAGAGGAGATGTTCGATGTCACATCATATTGAAACTGCGCCGGATACGAAGATTTTCGTAGAAGATGAAGGAGAGGGTCAGCCGGTTATTTTTCTTCACGGGTGGCCGCTTAACAACCGGATGTTTCATCGTCAGAAACAAGCAATTATCGAAAACGGCTGCCGCTATATCGGCATTGATCTTCGTGGATATGGCCAGTCGGATAAACCTGAGGAAAACTATTCGTACAATATTTTTGCTTCAGATATTCAGCAGGTCATAAAGGAACTTGAGCTGTCAAACTATACAATTGCCGGCTTTTCAATGGGTGGACCTGTAGCCTTACGGTTTGCCGTTAAATTTGCGGACAAAGATTTAAAACAGCTTTTTCTTCTCGGACCGGCCGCACCAAGCTTCACGAAACGGCAGGGATACGAACTTGGTATGGATAAAGAAGAAGTAACGGATCTGATGGAAGCACTGGAAGATGACCGCAGATCTGCCCTCGAAAATTTCGGGAAGAATTTTTACTATCAGGATGTCCCTGGTGACGTCCGTGCTGAACTGCTCGAACTCAGTATGCAGGCTTCCAAACAGGCGACGATTTCGTCCGCAGAAGCTCTTCGTGATGAAGATCTCCGCGATGAAGTCGGCCATATTCATGTTCCAGTTACAATATTTCATGGAAAGCACGATGCAATCTGTGGATTTGAATTTGCGGAAGATCTCGAAAAACGTATCCCTAATGCTGAGATTATCCCTTTTGAAGAAAGCGGACACGGCCTCCACTACGAAGAAGCAGAAAAATTAAACAAAGAAATGCTGAAGCGGTTACGCTGATTTGTAATTGGTGAAAGCTGTGTTTTGATCTTCGGACAATGGACTGCCGCAGGCGGCTTTCAAAAACACACGGAATGCTTTAACAGAGACACCCCCTGTAGAATCGCTGCACCTTGATGAATGAAAATGTCTTTTTACATCATAGTAACTTCCTATTCCAAACATGAGACACGAAGCTTGTGTATGCGCTGTCTTTTTTACCGTAAGCTGTAGTGGACATGGAGGGACTACAGATCGAGCAGGGCCGAGCCTCTCCATGGAAACGAAAGCAGCCGTTCACTTTTTATTTTCAAGGCCGCCCCAGGGAAGGAGCATTGTTTGCTACTTTGAAATGAAGGGAAAAGCTCTTTAATTCTATCGAGAGGAGACTGTTTTATGGGTAAACCGATTGCACTGACAAATATCAGTATTGAACAACAGAAACCTCCCCATCGTAAAGCACGTATTGAAGGATTTTCCGAACCATTCAATTTTGGAGTGCACGGAGGGGTAAAAGAGTTTTACGGAATCGAACCGGAAACTGAATACCCCTCTACACTTGATCATATTGTTGCCGCAGCTGGCGGCTGACTTACCGGCACCTTAGCAGGCGCGCTGGATGCGCGTCAGATTCCGCCTTACCCGGATAAATTAAGAACGGAGGTCCAGGGAACGATCGAAGCCCCGGACGGCATAATGAAAATTACTAAAATCCATTGTCATTACCATATTCAGGTTCCTGAAGGGAAAAAAACACAGGCAGAACGTGTACTGCCTGTTTTCGAAAAGAAATGTCCGGTCGCACAGACGCTGAAAGGATGCGTTGAACTGATCCACGACTGGACGATTGAAGAATATAAAGAATAACAGGCTTCGTTTCGACGTAAAAAAAGCTGACTCAGAAACATTTCTGAAGCAGTCTGACCGAATACGCAAAGCCCTGTCTGAGCGGAATATGCCGGACAGGGCTTCATTTTTGTGATCCGTGCTATCACCTTGTTGAGCAGCTCTCTTTTCTGAATGTCACCATCTTTCTTTATGGCAGATCCCGGTTTTAAACCGTGGATCCAGAAATAACAATGAATTCGTCTATACACAACTTCCCGGCTGCTGAGAAAAGAGACAGATGACTGCTGTGCGGATACTTTTAAGCATCCTTATAACTATTTTCCAGTTTTTTCATTTTCCAAAGACGTATCGTAAGCTCCAGCAGAAATACATCATCAGACTGAATAAGTGAAAGGTTCGTCAGTGCCTCAATGTTACGCAGCCTGTACAGCAGGGACTGACGGTGGAGATGCAGCGCTCTTGCCGTTTGACTGACGTTGCCGTTGTATTTATTATACGTAATAAACGTTTCAATCAGATCGGTGTTCCGTTTCCGGTCATAATCTGCGAGAGGCCCTACCGTCTCTTCCACTATTTTTCCTATATGGTCGATCTCCGCAACCGCGAGAAGCAGGCGGTTGATCCGCGTATCTTTGTAGAAAGTTCTGCTTCCTGTACCATCCTGACTTATCCCGATATCAAGCGCTGATTTCGCTTCCCTGTAGCTTGCATGAAACCCGGACGCTTCTTCTCTTTTCAAAGCAATACCCCAGGAAATTCCCACTTCCGTCAGCAAGTCATTTAATCTCCGGTTTACAGAGTCTAAAAACTGGCCTGCTGTTTCCGTATACCTTGCAGGATCTGTTTCCAGGTAAATAATTACTTCGTTCTCATCAAATGTCGTCATCGTTTTACGGCTGAGAAAACGCGCAGCATTATTGATTTCCTTCTGGATATAGTAGTTGATATTCTGCAGGGAAGAAGTAGGAGGATTGTCCTCTTCCAGATCAGGGAACAGCCGCTCTTTTTTTCTCGAATGAATTTTGCCGACAACACATAAATATGGGAGAGAAAGATCATAGCCGAGCAGCTCTCCTTTGGACCGAAGAAGCTGGTCCTCTCCGTTTGATTCTTTGGCAAGCTGGAGAATAAAATTATCCTTCAGCCGGATTTCTGTCATTTCTATTGCATTTTCTTTTACAAAATAAAGGGCACACGCTGTCACTGCATGCTCGACCACGTTCATAACAAAACTGTTGATAGTACTGCTTTTCGCAGGGTGAAACCAGAAAAATCCCTGTTTTCGATGATTCGTATTAATAAGGGTTCGGCACCAGCGCTCCCCTTCAATATCATATACATAAATATGTGGATGCAGCCGGTGTTCCCGGCCTTCCAAACCGAGATAGTGATTAATTTCGTAGTCTTTTGGCCTTTTCATATTTCCTTCCTCAACTGCTCTTACTATCGCACTGTCCACTTTATAAAAAGCACGCATGCTGCCGTCGTACTCGGTCACCATCGACGGAAAACCGGTGTGACGATACAAAATTTCCGTGATTTCCTGAATATCCCCCTCCTGAAGTACACGGTTAATGAAATCCTGCCTAATTTCTTCTATCGACTGTTTTTCCTGATCATTTCCACGGTTAATTTCGATGAACACGGTCGAAAGTATGTCTCCTGCTCTGACAGCCCAGGGGATTTCAACAAGAATAAAATTATGTTTTTCAGCCAGGGCTATGATCCGGTCCGGAACGTCAAAAATATGCCTTCCTGTGGCAATGGCGAGTATCGAAGCACCTGAATCCATAACGTCCTGGACGAACTGTTCCATCAGCTCCGGACCCCCTTCACAGCCGATTCCCGTCGTAAGAACAAATTCCTGTTCTCTTCGAAAGTTTTCCACCGGCATTTCGATGATCGACGCCCATTTTATTTCTGTCTCTTCAAGTACTTTTTCCCCTGTAAGCACCTGTGCAGTAGCGAATACAGGTGTATTTAAAAGCCGTGACGCGGAAACCCCCATCCTTTTCACCACCGTTTTCTATCTGAATGTTAAATCTATTTTCTCATGCACTGTGGAAAAATGGCAAATACACTGATTCGGCGGGATTATCTGGGAGAATAATCCTGCATATTTTTTTCTTTTTTTAACTTTCTTTCAGTATATAATATGTTATAGTAATATTCTCACAATTTTTTACTTCAACGTTTTAAAGGAGGTCATTACCCATGGGGTTGGAACATCAGCCGAGAGAACAGTGGGGGTCGCGTCTCGGTTTTATGCTGGCGGCGCTCGGATCCGCTGTTGGTCTCGGTAATATTTGGCGCTTTTCGTATGTAGCAGGTGAAAGCGGGGGCGCTGCTTTTATATTTATTTATCTTCTCTTTATTGTTGCCATCGGGATTCCCATCATTATGGCTGAATTTACGATAGGACGCCGGGCCCAGCTTGACGTTGTCGGCTCTTTTCAAAAACTGGCTCCGGGAAAACCGTGGGTGCTTGCAGGAATACTCGGCGTTGCATCTGCTTTTATTATTCTTTCTTTCTACGGTGTTATCGGAGGCTGGTCTATTTATTACTTCCTGCAGTACATAGGTGGAGGACCACCTGTCGAAGGAGCAGAAGCATCAGCAGATTTCTTTGTTAATTTCCATACGAGTCCTCTGTTCCCGATATTCTGGCAGCTTCTTTTCATGACGATTACGGTGGGGATTGTTTATGCGGGAGTTAAAAAAGGGATTGAGAAATCTAACAAAATTCTCATGCCGCTTCTTGCAGTCCTTGTCATTATCCTTGCCGGATACAGCATGACGCTTGAAGGAGCTCAGGAAGCACTGACTTTCCTGTTTTCTCCTGACTGGAGCGCTTTGACAGATCCTTCTGTTTATTTTGCAGCATTGAGTCAGGCTTTCTTCTCTCTCAGCCTCGGAATGGGGGCACTGATTACGTACGGCAGCTACCTCTCGAAGAAAGAAAAGCTTCCGGGAGCTGCCGTCGGAGTTGCTACCATGGATTCGATGTTTGCTATCGTAGCCGGTTTGATGATTTTCCCGGCCGTATTTACGTTCAGCATTGCGCCTGACTCCGGTCCGGGACTTGTATTCATTACACTTCCTGATATTTTTGGAAGTATGTCCCTTGGTCTGATTTACGGACTTATCTTTTTCTTCCTGCTTTCAGCAGCAGCTGTTTCATCCGGGGTTTCCCTTCTTGAAGTTGCGGTCGCCTACTTCATGAGAAGGCTCGGCTGGACACGGAAGAAAACAGCCATTTTTATCGGATCGATTATCTTCCTTCTCGGTATTCCGTCCTCTCTTGGACTCGGAACCTGGTCCGGTGTTTCTCTGATTGGCGGAAGAGATATTTTTGATTCCATGGATTTCCTTGCTTCCTACATTTTCCTTCCTGTCGGTGGTATGATTATCGCTTTGTTTGTCGGCTGGGGATGGAACAAGTCGGAAGTGCTGGAGGCCTCCAACTTTGGACAATCCGCTATAGGAACTATCTGGATCTGGCTGCTGCGGATTTTTGCGCCGCTCGCCATCCTGCTCGTATTCCTTTATTCTGTCGGACTATTTACTTTTTAAGGGAAGAAAAACGATTTTTAAAAACAGAAAACCAAACCAAAAAGCCTGCCGGACCTTATTAAAGTGTACCCTATAGAGTAGACACATTAAAAAGTCTACCTATAGGGTACTTTTTTGTATAATGAGAAATAGATAATGAGTAAAGATCGGGGAGAAGATCATGACGAAAAAAACATTCACAGAGAA